>NZ_AP035989.1:0-82904 GCF_059730705.1 Pantoea sp. X-Soil-ISGK-259 | reverse complement strand
TTTTCTCTTTTTCCATCAGAAATCAGGTTAAAAAAGGAAGTAACAGGAGAGTTAGAAGGGATAGACGACACTCAATAACAAAATTGCACCCCACACGATCAAAACTATAAGTATTTGTTTTTTATACATATTTAAACTTTATTTCAAGCTGAAATTCCAGATATTACTGGGGTTAGTAGTTATTTATGACAGTGATATTGCAGGTAATAGAAACGCAGTGTCGGGAATGATTTTTTCAGGACACTCACATTTATCTAAAAATCGGATGGCGGTGCCTCTTATATGCAGACGTTAGGAGTCATGGAATCTGAGACGGTTAACATCCTTTCCACACGGCTGGACAGAGAAGAATTGTCATTCCGAGATAACTGAGAGCTGAGACTATTGTAAATTCTTTAATCGTGCGTGTGCGCTGGCGGGATAGGAATATCCTGGACGGTAATGTGTGCTGACGGGCACCAGAAATGACAGTAGCGAGGCAGGAGAAACTGGCGATGACTTATTTTGAGGCCAGCATATTCAGATAAATATTTATGACAGATACTATGCAATACAGGAGTGAAGACATGGATGTAGTTTTTGAAGTGTCGGAACAAATATGTGTGCTGGCAAGCTATCTGTGCAACAGAAATGCAAAAGTGTGTGCTGACGGGAGGTAGTCATGGCAACTGCTGAAAATGTGTTTTGAAGGAATTAGTCCAGTAAAAAGCCATAAACATGTGTGCTGGCGGGTAATCATGCCTGGTGTTCTTAAAAAATGTGTGCTGACGGGAAGGTCTTTACACTGACACAAAATAATCATGTGTGCTGACGGGCTTTGTATGTGTGCGGGAGGACAATAAATACGCTTAAATCATCCGATAGTGTGTGCTGACGGGCTACTGATAAGAATTTTAGTCCTGTATATATGGACTGTCGGATTACAGGAACGGAGCCCTGCGTGATCATGTGTGCTGGCGGGAAAGAGGAAATATCCATTTTGAAGAGGAAGGCTATAGCATGAACAATGCCATCATCCCGATAGCACACATTCAGATATCAGTTGGTTTCAGTTTTGGATTACGTTTATGAATAATAACGAAATTTTCTCTCGCTTTACGGACTAGAGAGAATTCCAGATAACCAATCTTCTGTAACTGCTCAAGTGCTTTTTTGATCGTACGGTTTTGCTCGCTTACAGAACTGCTTAGAGAGAGACGCTCACGTAAACGGGAGAAACTTACCGGAATAGGATTAGCAGGAAGGCTTTCAATAAAAGTGTAAATAGCCTGAGCCGCTTCCTTCTTAGGGAGTGCTTTGATGGCATGTTGCTGAAGGAGGACTCTGTAGTCCAGTTGAAACAGTTCCCAGAGTTTTTCATCGGCTTCCAACTGGACAATGTCCTTCTCAGCATCAAAATAGCCCGTTTTCAAAAGACCAGTCTGATAACTGCCCTTCGCATCGCGCCCACGTTTGAAGGAGATTGATTTATTACGCAATTTACCCAAGGACTCATGGATTGAGAGCCGTAGCCTGCCGTCGATGCGTTTAGCAGAAAAACCGCAACCCTTCGCAAACTCGGTGAATTTCAGTTCGATTTTGTTCGACGTCAGACCGTATCGGCTGAAGGCATAGATAACCCCTATCCACACTTTGAAGTCGCTGTCCATATCGAGTCGGGGACCTGAAATATTGATATGGTCGTAACCTTCAGCCCGGGCAATTTCTAGCTGTGAAAACAGTTCAGATGCATCAACAATGTTATTTTCACCCTGTGATTTCGTGGGTTTAGGTACGAAAACGCCAAGGCGCATCAGTGCCACTGGCTGAACAGTGTTGTTAGAATTAACTGTGAGCTGTTTATCTTTACTGACCATGTCACTGTAAAGTGCATCGCCAATAAATGACTTATCTTTCATAGGTTTATCTCACCTCTGAGTTACAGGATCTTTCTGTGGGTAAAAACGGCTTGTATCCCAACAGCACACACACTACATCCCAACAGCACACATTACTACCCCGCCAGTACACACACACCTCCCGTCAGCACACATGTTAATCCCTCCAGCACACATCGTAAAAGTGCCTTAGGCCAGATGTGGAGCGGGCTGAGAGGCCACGGGATCTATTAGGAGCTGTAAGGATCATAATTGGATCATAATTGGATCGAGCCTGTGCAAATGTGGATAACCAATTTTTTCGCTAACGCGCCTCCGGCTTGTTCAACCGGCAGTGCCCATACAAAGAATTTGTATGGGCACTGCCGGTTACCAGTAAACAGTGACGCCGTATCACACCGTATTTTATTCGACCAGTTTCCATATATGCGCTGGCACGCGATCGAACAACTTTCCGACCGTTAACTCAGCTTTTCGGTGATCGTATGCTGACGTAATTGCGAATTCTTCTTTCAAATCACCTTTATATTTCAGGTGTTCGTATACGGTCTCAAGCGTATCCAATGAGCGACAGCGCCTGAACCGCATTAGCCAGTCGGATTTTGTCATCTTTCCCTTTTTGCGTGTACCAGTTTCTAATCTTGAGGAGGGTTTTCACCGGACAATAGCGCTAGAGTGGCAATTCAACCAGCGTAGCCTAGTAAAAATTTACCCGTCTGCCGTCAATAGCCATCACAGCGCAACTGTAGGCGTAAAAACTTGATCAAAAAAACATTTGTCACAGGTAAAAAAGCCTGCGTGTCCAGGTCAAAAAAGATACCCATTAAAATATTATGCATAAAAAATGTATTATGGCAGCAAACAATATCTGGCAGACATAATCGTACAGTGCAGCTATTCATAATCGACATACGAAATATAATCTGCTTAGCGGACTGTATATGACAAAGAGAAAAGTTTACCCGGTTCACTTTACCGGTCAGCGGGGCCAGAAGGAGGCTCTGAGGCTTTCCAGCAGAATGAAACCTCCACCTGGCAGCGCTGGCTTAAGCACTCCCGGGATAACAAAAAAACCACAGTGGTGACCTGCAGCTGTCTGCCGGCAGAAATCGATCCTGTCAGGAGGCGCCTGAAGGTTCACTACTCCCGGGATACAGAACGCTGCTGTCTTTCTTCATATGCTTTCACGGGTAATGAGCATAAACCTGACTGCCGGTTTTATTCGGTGTGGTCTGATGAACGGCAGGCAGAGATTTATCTAGGGGACACTGTCCGTGCAGCAGCGGATGGCACGATTGTGGTCAGACTGCCCACGGGCCTCCAGAAAAAGGCACCTTCCGATGTAAAACCGGCTGAAAACGTCTCAGATGACGAACCGGTAAAACGCAAACGGCGGCCCGCGATGAGCCTGCTGGGGCTTCTGCACCTGCTGTGGGAGCAGTCTGGTATCAATGTCTGGCACCCCGCTTTCGATAAAAAGAAACGCAGCCCTGGCTGGGTGAGCTGGCGCATGAAGCAGACTGCTGCCCGTATTCGTATTGGTCGCGTGCCACTGGATGAATCACTGTTGCTCATGGCCATGAAGGATACGCCGCAGGTGATCGCTAACCGGGAACACATGAGAGCGGCCGAAAGGAACAAAAGGCGACTCATCGTCGTTTCTGTGCTGGCTGGAGTGAAGCCGGTGAAGCAAGGCTGAAGACTATGCTGCCGCTGGGGCTGTTTTCTGGATTTCCTGATCTGGTTCCGCCTGAAGACGTTCGTCACCGCCTGGAGCGGAGCTTCAGCCGCGAGCTCGGCGACTGGCGCAGGGGAATGAAAGTCGTGATTATCGCTGAAACAGAGCCGCCGGAAACATCGTTCAGGCAAATAGACGGGCGTAACCGGCCGTCCAGCTGCAGTACCGTGATCGATGTAGCGCTGATGACTGTCAGCCCACGCTTTATTCCGCTGGATTCCGGCTATGAGGAGGCTGTGGAAGAAAAACTGTGGCAGGAAAAACGCGCCTTTATCGAGCCTCTGCGCTTCGACGGTGAAGAAGATGTGTTTCCGGATTTGTGCTCAAGGACGTTCCTGGCGTGGATGCGCTGCCGATGGAAGTTTTTGGCATGAACTCGCCAGAGTACCTGCAGCGCAGGCAGGTTAAAACCGCTCACTATGAGGCGGAATATGGGCCCGGGCGGTGGTGGTACTGGGATGCTGCTGCGAAGCCAGACATGCCTGCATTTCCCTGCGTCTGATACGGGTGTCTTTTAAATGCAGGGAGATAGGGCTGCAGTACCGTATCTGTTTATCCTGTGCCTGACAGGTTGTCAGGCCTGAACGCTGAAGGTATTGTTTAAGAAGCGTCAGGACGATAAATCAGGCTTAACCTGCAGGAGCTGGCAGTGGACACGACTGAAGAACTCAATAACACCTATTTCTATGCAGGCAAACCCAACCTCACCGCTGGTGAGCTCTTTTCATGGTTTTCTGTGAAGAAGTCGCCGAACATCTGGGGATTGATGACTTCGGCGCGATCGTGGCCATTCTGTCCGGACGTAATGTCCTGACCACCCGCAACAAACCGCGCGATGCTCTTAAGGGAACCTCCAATGCCTCACGGGCAGCGCGCAGGGTGTTCCCTAAAGCCAGGTTTCCTTTCGGTATTCAGCTCCCGACCATTGTAGGGGGATACCCGCCCCGGACCGCCCGTATTCTCTTTACGCATAAGCTCAGCACCTTTGTCGGACGGGCAATACCCGTCGTAGGCTGGGTGATTCTGGCCAGAGATGTTGCCGATATCAGTTTCAATTCGGTCAGACTGTACAATGCCATCGCCCGCGGGGAGGATAAGATATGGTAGATAACACCCAGGCACGCGTAATGGCACTCATTGAGCCGTGGAACGGCCACTCCCTGCTGACGTTCCGGAAAAAAACACTCACGCCAGAGATGTCGCTCAATCTGGACATGAAGCTTGACCCGGAGGATGCTGCGGAATGCCTTCAGAACGTCTTCGATGCGTTTGGAATGGATTCTGATGAAGTAGCATTCAGCCGCTATTATCCAAAAAATCCACGCGAGGTTTTTCCTCTTACAATCAGGATGTTGATTGAGTCAGTACGCGCAGGACACTGGCGTTACGACTGAGTTTACACTCGTTAGGGAATCTCCAATGAACGAAACAAAAGAATTAGTCTCACCACGTTGGAAATGGAATGCGTTGTTTAGGGGCGATCAGGAAAACGCGTCTTTCAACGCCTGCGTGGGTAATAATGGCGCTCCGGATATTTACTACTACTCAGACGGGTATGCCGAGAGTGTTGATCTGTTAATTGAAGGACTTACAGAGGGGCGTGGCACGCTGGATACTCTGATTTATCCAATCTGCTTCAGTCTGCGCCACGCTGTAGAACTCATGATAAAAGGCCAGATACAGGATCTGATCGGGCTGGCCAAGTTGCGCAAATATCGGGATACAGCAAATATTAATGTCGAAAAAGCGCTTAATAAGCACGATATTAAGGACCTGTGGGCCTTTTTTTCAAAGCACGCAATTGCTAATGACCGCCGTTACAAAGAGCTTATATCTGCCTCAGATACCCTTATTGGTTGCATTGCAGAAACGGACCCGACAGGGCAAACTTTCCGCTACAGCTACAGTAACGACGCTCAGAAACACCTCACAGATGTAAGCCTCATAAATGTTCTGGTACTGCGCGAGCAGTTTAAACTGTTATATGAAAGTCTTGAGAAAATAAGAACGTTAACTGGCTGGCTCAGTCGGGAATACCGTACGGGCACATTCACTAAATCACTGAACCGTGAAGACTTAATGGCTATTGCCAAAAAACTGCCTCCGCACCACCTTTGGTCAAACAGTTCATCGGGGTTCTATGATGTCAAATTGTCGATAAAATCAGATTACAGTATCGGCAGTGCAGAAACTGACTGAAGCTATCGATAAAATCCGGGCCTGCAGGGATATGGCGCGCCAGATAGGGATATCCGTCAGTATTCCAGGCCTCTCTTATGGTGATCTGGCCGCACTTAATGACTTCTGGAAGCAGGCATGGAACCGTGACGTACTTGAAAGTAAACTGCGTGATGATATTTATGGCAGTGAAGAAGTCCATATGCAGCCAGCCATAATGAAGGAGGTGGTTCAGAAAGAATCACAGGCAAAGTTAAATTTTTCTATCTCTGTCAGTAATTTCCAGAGCTGGGCTACCGAAGATAAACTGGCCGGACTTCATGCGCTGATGGAGTCCGGCTACTATGATTTCTGTGAAAATCACGACAGACGCTATGCATTCTACAAAACTGAAATGGCAGAAATTTTTGCTCAATCCTCTCCGGTTCGTATCGATAAGGTTAGTGAGATATGGTCGTTCACAGTTGGGAGGCCATATTACCCTTTACGGATAATTGAAAAACTGAAGCTGGCAGGTTTTTACGATGAGGCCAGCAGCCTGGCGGAGAATTTGTTTTCCTGATGGCTGAAACTTCTTGGCTTCACAGCACGGCATACGAAAGCTGCTTAAAGCGTCATGTAATTCATGACTCTAATTTTCTGGAGCTGCATAAGTCATGCGGATTTCGGCTTACTCGTTCTCACTGCCCGTTTTCTGTCCCGTATTATATAAAGCCCATATACGTTTCACCTGACTCACGCTGCATCCGGCAAGAGTTGCTGTGCGCGCAATCGTCATACCAGACTCGCGAAGGGCAATGATACGTTCGTGTGTTTTGGGTTCCGGTCTGCGCCCTTTATACTTTCCCGAAGCCTTTGCCAGCTCCACACCTTGCCTTTGCCTTTCACGACGGGTTTCGTAGTCGTCCCGTGCCGTCTGCAGGGCGACCTTAAGCAGCATGTCCTGAACGGACTCAAGCACGATTCTGGCCACGCCATCGTGACTACCGGCCAATTCGGACAGGTCCACTATGCCGGGGATGGCCAACTTTGCCCCCTTTGCCTTTATCGAGTCGATCAGCTGCTCAGCCTCTGTAAGCGGAAGACGGCTGATGCGGTCAATCTTCTCAGCCACGACGACTTCACCAGGCTGCAGGTCGGCAATCATGCGCTGAAGTTCAGGTCGGTCTGCCCGGGCACCTGAAGCCTTTTCTTTATAAACGCCGGCGACATAAAAGCCCCTGCCCCGGGCATCTTCAATAATGCTGTTCTGCCGCGTCAGTTCTTGTTCATCAGTACTGACCCGAAGATAGATACGTGCAATCTGCATGGTTTAGCTGTCCCATCCTCTTAACGTAAATAATCCCTAAGCGCTTCCCGGCCGCCGTTGTCTTCGGGCATAGCGCTCACAATGCGTCTTAGCGCAGCTTTGTGTAAGGGGGTACTGTTAACGAGTTCCATTAATTGCCGCTGTGCATTTATCGCTAGACTGCTGGCAGAGCAATATTTGCGGGTTCGAAAGAGGCGTTCCCATAAATTAAAGTTCATCAATCGATTTGTCAGGACATACATCGATACAAGGACCTTATGCACCTCAATCTCTTCTTTAGGTAGTTCACCTTCGGCAATGTAGTCGCCAGGGAGGTTGAGATAGGTCTCATCGAGTGGGTCATTCACTAAAGAACTAAAGGGTTTCATTGCGACCTCAATGGCAGTTTTTTCAGTTAGGACGGATCACTATTACTAAGGGAGTCAAATCTCATGTATAGCGCACCCTGGAAATCAATATCACCTCGTACAGTGATTTTTACGTCGGTACCTGGACTTAGAAATGCAATTTTCTCTGCATGCATAATTTCAGTTGTACAGATGCGCAACCATTCCGGTTCGCCTGTAAGCAGAACGCCATACAGCATCAGGTTTGTGTCACTGACCGTTGCTACATGAGCAATCTGAACCACAGTGCCCGAAAACGATCTCTTTTTAGTACTTAGCATCAGACCCCCCTTTCTTGTCTTAGCTTGATAATGGTCAATTTGAGTATACCTAAAATGGCCGCGTGGTTCTAACAGGCCATTATAATTTGAAAGCAATCTATATTGGCCATATAAATATTGGCCACCTTAAATAGCCTATTTGAAGTGAAAAACGCTCAACAAGTTACCTACTCAATCTATTAGCTTGCTAACAGTAATTTATGAAACTATAAGCACTAAGAATATTATCGAAGTTCAGGCGTTAAGTGACTCATATTGATAATTACGAAATAGTTTCTTTTTTTGAACTTGAGGTTCATTTGGTTTTTGTGGTAGATTGTGCCTATTGTGATTTTTTTTCGGAGACTTAAAAATGAATGGGCCGGAACCTAAAGCGATTTTTCATGCCAGAAACTCAATAGGACTGTCAACGGAACAAGCTGCGAATCTGGTTTATGCGACCAAACGGTCTTGGGAGTACTGGGAGAGTGGTGAACGCTCAATGTCGCCAGCTGTATGGGAACTCTTCCTGATGAAAATTTCAGGAAGGGTACCCCGGAAGTATGCTGACAAACCTCGTAGCGTCGTCGTCATTCTCGCGGATGACGGGGAGCAGTTCATTGATGTTGTCGCCGATGATAATTTTGTTGATTTACGTGCCCCGCAGGGTTTCGTCCAACGCAGTTATTAGCTCATTAGCAGTTGAACATTTAACTGGTAGACCTTACGTACACCAAACCACTTTTAATCGTTCAGTTAATAAACATGTTTTGGAAACAGTTAGTACATGGAAAAGTAAGTTTTCTGATTTGAATATTGATGGTTGAAGGTGTCATGATCTCATAGTGTTTGTTGCTTCATTAAATGTTACTTAAAGTAAAAAGCATTCACGCAGGGCTCAATTTCATCTATCGGTATTTTTATAGATGGAAGTTATTCAGATTGTTATGTGGATAACATGCATAAAGAGCTTTGTTGAATTCAGTGTCGTTAGGGGGAAGATTTGCATCAATGGAATTGGCATGATTTTGAAAAAGAAGAGAGCTCAGATGAATCAGATCCGCATGACCCCTATCAGGCATTCACACAAAACGAACTTGATGAGTATGTTTTAAGGGAATTTTGGGTCGGCAGTAAGGTTGACGGTTTTCTTTATTCCATAGGTTTCAACAAGGTTTCTCAGGAAAGCTTCCTCAGGCTTTTTGTTGGCGATGCTGAGCATGATGGCAAGATGATATCCATACCTGAGAGCGGTGCCTGGATTGTTACATTTAGTCTTGCAGATAGTGAAAATTTTGATCATGTAAGGTTAAATTTCAGACAAAAGAGAGACTTAATCACAGGGGTTGCTAGCGCATTATATGACCACTACAATGTGAGCAAGTCGGGGCTCTATCTTTGGAAAGCAGCCAGACCTGAACTGAAACGCGTTTATAACAAGGCCTTAGGCCTTGCCAGAGAAACGCCTTTTAAATTTAAGTCCATCCCGTTGACTAAAAATTTCAACGAGTTAGGCGACGCCAGGAGGGGTTATGCAATCATCACGCAATACTACTGAAAGCTTAACAGCAGATCAGTTGGATGATTTTCTGACTCGCAGACTTAAAAAAGCTTCAGCCAGTTTAGCTAAACGTAAACTTGAAACTGGTGAGTACGTTCACCATGATGGTAAGGTTATTCCAGCATATGTTCTTGAAGAAGCAGCCTATCGACCTGCCCAAAATGATACTAAAGTCCTTATCTGCAATACGGACGCTGTTTATCAACCTTTAATGCGCAGAGTCGGACCTCAATGGATTGGTAGCCGGAAAAGTCTAACAGCGGCGTCGATTGAGACAAGTACTCGGCCCACTATGCAAGTTTCTGGCCGCTGCACCTATCAGGCAAAATGGTTCAAGAGCCGCTGTCCCAAGAGATGGTCAACTTTTCCGATACGATGCTAAAACAAAAACAATGCATCCTGTAGAAGGTCAGTCAGTAGGCAAAGGCCCTTTTTTGCGTAAAAGAAGAAGAACGAGTGTACAAACTAAAGTGCAGTCGCAATCTTACGAGTTTATTTCAGCTAAAGTGAAATAAAGTTCTTATTAGCGCTGATTTCATTTAGTTACGCCAGGTTAATCCCGGAGTTTTTGAAAAAAAAACCGCCTATGGGCGGTTTTTTATATTATCGTGCGTTAATGACTTAAAATTGGCAGTGCACTTTTGATCAGAATATAAAGGCATACAGCAGCACTATATGCCCTTCGTCTGACTAACTCCTGCCATCGTAAAGCTTTGCGATTTCCGTAGCTGCTTTCTCTATACCTGGATATACAGTGCTTTCGTTGATGCCGAAGCGGCTGAGTTGCCGCATTAAATGCTCTTTATTTCTTATCACGAGTTTTCGGACATTTAGTGTGCTAAGGCCTGTTTCTGGCAAATCAACGTTTTCACCGAACAAAAGGAATGCTCCAGCCTGAGATGAAATGCGCACATTGCTGAGGCGTCCTTTTACCAAAACTATTTTGTTGAGATGGGCTGGATCAATAATGCTTTTAAAATAAGATTTTTCATTGCGAATAAGGTGCAACAGTTGCCCACATTCTTCGGTAGCATTAAATGCCTGTAATGGAAGGCTGGTATCAAGTATGCTTTTAATACGGGAAGGAAGTCTTGAAAGATTGGCAATACAGCTGACGGTATCAGAATCAAAAAACTTAATTTCACTTTTAGGCGTTGTCAGTATAATGACATTACCATCGATCTCGTTGCCATGTTCATCACGTTTTATTTTAGAACAGGCAAAATAGAGAGCTATGAGAGGATTAGTTGATACGTCAAGCAGGCGAGTTGGTAGTCCATAATGTTGCATGCGTACAAGCTTATCCAGCATGTACCGATCATCTTTAAACTCAGCAGGTTGTACCGTAAGAAGCTCCGTTATCATGTCAGATTCGTGATGGCGGTAACGATAGTTGCCTTGCGCATCCTTACGAAAAAGCGAAGGTTCCAGCTGATAACTGATATCTGAGTGCCCCCGATAGAATACATCTTCATTATCGGTTTGCGGATGATTTAGTATGATTCCCAAGAACTGATTAATATCCGAAATCACCTCAAGATTTTCTTGATTGTCTGGAGCTTCAGCTGTTACTGCTGCAGGAACGTCAGGGGCGAAAGCACCGAGGCCTAAAATATCAAGGCAGTAGTTAAGGCTCATGTTTTTTACTGCCCAAAAATTTCTGCTCAGTCCGAAACTGCCCAGTTCCAGATCCTTATAATTTTTGTCATTGGCTAGATATTGATAGCCAATTTTTTTGGTTAGCACATAGTCAAATACCAGTACTTTCTCTCGCTTTTTATCTGATAACTTAATGTTGCTGATTCTTCCTATGCTGACATGGCTTTTCCATCCACCTAATTCATGTTCATCATCTTCTTCTGCTTCAAATTCAGGCTCCGTCATAAATATGACCGGCAGTTCCTGAAGAAATTCTAAGGTTTTACTGGTTAGAGGAAGAAGTTTGCTTCTCAGCGAGTCCGGAGTGGATTCAAAGAGCCGGGAAACCGGGAAAGCGCCCTCTCCATGATCTTCAGAAAAAAAACTGTGGTTGTCGGGATTGCCGACCACGATAAGATTCAGCATTTAGTCATCCTTACATAAATTTATTTTACCTTTTCATCATGCCAGAATCGTTGATTAAATGAATACTCAAAGTGAATTTTCTTACACTCATTATGCTCAGAGTCCGGTCTGCCATGTAGTTCAGAATGCATCACACTCAGCAATGCCCCGCTACCTGCTGGCACCGGAGGTGGCGCTACTGCTCGACGCCGATCGTGAAGGCGTCAACTTTAGCATCCGCCCTATTACGACCAAAACGTTTCGCGATTCATTTGCGATGCATCTGGTGCAGCACGGCGTGCCTAAGAAAGTCATTCAGGCGATGATGGGCCACAGGGTTAAGAAGTCTACTGAATGGTGCACGCAGGTCATGGCGCTGGACGTGACGCGTCAGCTGGGTGTACGGTTCTATAACACCTGAGGATGCACGTGCACTGATAATGCCTGACATTTCTGGCGGTCTCAGATGACATTTATGTCTGCAGGTTAATTCACTACTGAGGAGCTGTGCCATGAAGGAAAGTGATCTGCGGAACTATACCGATCAGGAGCTCAGGGATTTTCTTGACAGAGTTCTGGATGAAACCAAACGGCAGGAGGACTATGCAGACAATTCGGATGACCCGTTAATGAGACAAATAGCAACACGGGAAACTACACACTCGCCCCGTTATCATCAAGCAAATTCTTGATGAAATGAAGCGAAGAAACCAGATTTGGATTCATCCCTGAGTGTCTCAGCCCAAGCAAAGGCCGCTCAGGCGGCCGCTGTCGGGATACTTACCATAAATTAGAGTATTTCTAATTTTTTTACCTGAAGCATTTTCTCTGTCGCCCGGTACGAACCATTTCCGCTCCCGTTCCATGTCAGATAATCATTAGCGTCAAGCCAATTGAGACATGCCCCGATATCCTCTAAAAAAGCCTTCCTTTTGGTTTCGTTGCAAAGGACGTCATCAATTGGATGCATTTTTGAACCTCGACTTACCACCTCTAAACCCGGCCCGCGAACTTTAGTGTTTGACATGGCTTTATCAAGAAAAGGCTGAACGATACAGTCTGCATCCTGGGAAGCAAAATGCGGCAGTGCTCCGATGAAGTAGTCGCGGATTATTTCGTACATGGTCTCAAATTTGATAGCTGGGTTTTTCATACGGTTCCTTATGGCTGGTTGAACTCCCGGCAGCTACGCCCTTTTCGCGGCGCAACATCTGTCATCCGTAATGTTATCGGCATTGTGCGTTTTTTCTGTATTTGCCCTCGTTTCACAGGTCGTTAACTCTGTGCGGACCACTGAAAGCTGAAGACGATGCAAAAACACTCTAATTTAATGTTGTTTTAATATTAAAATGTAATCGTATTGATGTTGTTGTGATTGTTTTTTGGGGCTCTCTAGCTTACAATCGGCATCAGACCATTAATCCAAAAGAATATTGTTTTAATATTAATATGAGGTGTTAAGGATATGATTCTGACAATCGTAAATACTAAAGGCGGCGTAGGAAAATCGACACTAGCAGTAAACATTGCAATCGCACGCGCCCATCAGGGTAAAAAGGTCTGGCTTGTTGACGGAGACAAGCAGGGGTCTTCGCAGACAGCAATTCTTATACGTTCTGAGGCAGATGTTCAGCCCGGGATTGCCTGCTCTCATTTCCCTGATGGACCTGTATTGCGAACGCAGGTTCTGCAGCAGAAAGATAATTATGACGATGTCATTATCGAATGTGGGGGCAGGGATTCGACGGCCATGAGGGCAGCACTGACGCTCACGGACTATGCCCTTGTTCCTTTCGTTCCTGGTAGCTTTGAAGCCTGGGCGATGGAAGATGTTGTAAAGATGCTGCAGGAAGCTCGCAGCATACGTGAACCTTTCCCTGCGTATTCAATTCTCAATAGGGCCGATGTTAACCCGCGCAGTAAAGACAATAATGAGATGGTGACGGCTATGTCAGAATATGCGGATGAGATCCCTGTACTGGACCATCTTCTCCATCTGCGTAAAGCATTTGCCAATGCAGCTGGTAGCGGGCGCTCTGTCGTTGAACTCAAACTGAAACCCCATGAACGTCCTGCTAAGGATGAGCTTGAAAAACTTATATCTATAGTATTCAAAGATTGATAAGATATTATATTAATATTAAATGAATATTGGAGTGATCCTTAATGGCTATTACTGCCAGACCTAAAGCCAGTGTACCTTCGTCACATGAACAGGCTGATATCGAAAAATTCATTAACGATGCTCCGGACGGAAAAAAACCTGAAAAACGTGGTGTTAAGAAAGGGCAGCGTGAACAGATTACTGTGACATTTGATACGGCTATTATTGCTCAGCTTGATGATCTGGCAATGCATGAGGGCCTGTCACGCGCTGCACTCATAAGAATGGCAGTACGCCAGTTGCTCGATAAAGGTACTCATGTTGGTGGATGAACCATTTTAATATTAAATAAATATTAAAATGATGCTCTTTAAGCATTGTTTTAGTACTGATTTAGTCTTTTTTTGATATGCAAATAAGGGTCATAATGACGAAAATCAGGCAACTACTGTCAGGCTTTTTTGGATTAAGTAAACTCAGCCCGCATGAAAGAAAAAACGCCGCTGAATGGGGATTTCTGCTGAGCACGCTCTTTATCGTGCCGCTTTTTTTCATGCATGATGCCAGTGAACTGATCAAAATCGGCATGCAGCTACTATGGGGGGCCTGCGTTTCGCGCGCGGCCTTCCTGGCAAATGGCGGCTGGAAGAAAAAGAGTTCTGAGAAATGAAGGATACCGGGAGCTTAATGGAAATGCTGACGCAGATGCGTGAGCCGGGAATTGTCTTCAAAACGGTTACCCAGTCAGCCTGTATGTTTAAGGGGCCCGTCCGCAGGCGCCGCCCGGCCTTCGATGACTGGCTTAATCAGCTTTCGCGTAAGGACAGGGTTCCTCGCGGACGCTACTTCCGCGGAAAGCGCCCGGGCAACCACCTGATCATTATGGATGAGTTATGGCAGCAATTTTCCTGAGAAGGCAGGGCAGCAGATATGCGTTTGTCAGCTGTGCCCTGCAGGTTCAGGTTACATCACGCGAGCCACAGGGATGTCACTCCATCGCGTGGTCCACGCCGGTGAAAGCATGTCCCGCTTCATTTTCCATTCTGTATTTACGCCCTGACCGGCAAACCACACATTGCCCAGCCCGGACTGATTGATCCCGTCAAGAACCTTCATCAGCTGGACACTGTTTGCACGTGGCTTATTCTCATCGAACAGATTCAGCTGACTGACGCCGTTAGGCGTAAAGTCATCGAGCATTATCCCGGCCTTCATGTAACGTCGCCCTTCAAGCCAGATGAGGTCGAGAGATCGCATGGCAACTTCAATCATGTCGCGTGTGTCCTGGGTAGGAAGTGTGAGGCTCTCACCTGCACTATTGCCATAAAATATCTCACCCTGCGCATGCGGCGAGGTGCGGATAAAGACGCTGATGCGCCGGCAGAAACTGCCGCTCCTTTCTGAGTTTCTCCGCGGCGCGGGTTGCGTACTGACACAGCGCCTGCTGCATCTGCATTTTAGCCGTAATTCTTTCGCCAAAAGACCTGCTGCAGACGATCTGCTGTTTTGCCGGCACGAACTCTTCGAGCGGGATACAGGATTCCCCGTTAAGCTCCCTTACAGTGCGCTCCAGCACCACGCTGAAGTTTTTACGGATCAGGGCAGGGTGGGCGCGTGACAGCTGCAGAGCATTTTCAATGCCCATGAGATTAAGACGTTTGCCGATGCGCCGGCCAACGCCCCAGATTTCTTCCACGGGCTGATTGGCCAGCAGGGTAGCGGTGCGCTTTGGATTGCCCGGCGTCAGCGCCAGTACACCGCGGAACTGCGGCCACTCTTTACTGGCCCACTGCGCCGATTTTGCCAGGGTTTTTGTCGGACCCATACCTACGCCGACAGTGAGGCCTGTCGTGGCCAGCACGTGCGCGCGCAGGCGCCGGCCAAAATGTTCAAAATCTTCGCAGAAATCAATGCCAGTCAGGTCCAGAAACATTTCGTCTATGGAATACTGCTCCACGCGGGGCGTTATCTCCTCCAGCGCGGTCATGACGCGCTGAGACATGCTGTGGTAAAGCGCATAGTTCGAACTGAAGACATGTACGCGCTCGGCAAAATCCTGATTTTTTATCTGGAACCACGGTGCACCCATCTTTATGCCCAGTTTTTTTGCACCGGCGCTGCGTGCAATGACACAGCCGTCGTTGTTCGAAAGAACCACAACAGGCTTACCGCGCAGATCAGGGCGAAACAAAGCCTCGCAGCTGGCATAGAATGAATTTACATCGGCCAGGCCAAACATGGGCATGATCACCTCCGGCGTGCGCGGGTGTTGTTAAAAAACCAGGTAACAACACCGAGCAGCTGCAGTTCCTCCGGATAAATTACCGGGTAGGCCGGATTCATCGGCAGCAATGCCAGGGTGGGCTGCAGTTGCAGGCGCTTGACCGTAAATTCACCGTTAACCTCGGCAATCACAATATCGCCGTGAGATGCCTGCTCAGCCCGATCGACGACCATGACATCACCATCACAGAGGCCAAGATCCCGCATGCTGTTCCCGCTGGCACGGACGAAAAATGTTGAAGCACGCCGGCGAATACAGAGTTCATTGAGATCCAGCTCTTTCTCAACGTAATCCTGAGCGGGAGAGGGAAAACCTGCGGCACAGGGATCGGCATACAGAGGCACTGGTACGCGGGGTGTGAAAATTGGTGGCCAGAGTGGTGTCAGGCCAGCGGCATAACTGGCCGTGTTCATGACCAGGTATCCTGGATATGCTGCAGCATGACTGCAGAAGTGCTGATGAAATTGCGCATAAAATTCCTCCTGTTACTTACTGTTTATATGTACAGTATTATTGAGGCGAAAATATCTGGCAAGAGGGAGTCGCGCGGAGAAGTGTAAAAGCAATGCCATCTGTCTGACTAATGGGGATATTTATACAGATGCCGTAAGGTTGCGCCACTGTCTGAGATCAGAGTCGGATATATAAGAGGGTGCCTGCGGCTATAGATTTGTGAACCGGCCCTCATGAAGTTTTGCTTTTATCATATTGCAGAATAAATGTACCGGGCGTAATCAATCCATGTCGGCATCAGTGATATGACGCTTCCTCATCACGGCTGTTCGTTCCTCGCTATGCTGCGGTACGCCTCAGCCGTGTCTGCGGCGAGCGTTACAATTGTATATTCAGGGAAGAGAATTTTAGCTCCTGTATTCTTTAATTATCCTGTTCATTCCGCAATCAAAATTTATTGCCCTGAACTACATTAACCCGGATGGCAGTCTCCCAAAAAGAGACGAATTTAAGCTGTCGTTACGCTATTGCCCTGTGCAGTTTTTCTTCATTCAGACACCTACTGCTGATGCTGCATGGATAGTGAAATATACTGTAGGCAGCAATAAAAAATACGTATGCATAATGAATACGCAGATCCCATGAGATTCACCATATAAGGCTGAAAAGCTGGTCAGAACGGAGCATTGCAATGGCCTTTCAGAGCCCCGCTCAGAACTACAATGAAACGCGCCTGAACTTGGGCGATCTGGTATATCTTTCTCCTTACTCAACCTATCTGATGCGTAGTGAATCGGACTATGCCGGCGCCGGAATTGTTAAAGGCTCTGTACTGGCCATTGATCGCGCACTGAAGCCGGCACATGGCCAGATTATCGTTGCAGAGTTTGACGGTGAGCTGACGCTGAGGCGGCTGCTTCTTAACCCGGTTCCTGCCCTGCAGGCGCTGGATGCCGACGAAACCGTTGTGCTGCTCGATGTAAGCCAGCCTCTTCCCGTGTGGGGTGTGGTGGCCTATGCCCTGACCGATGTGGCCGGGATCGGTTTTAACGGACCGGCGGGAGAATAAGCATGTTTGCGCTGGCTGATGCCAATAACTTCTATGCCTCCTGTGAAACTGTATTCAGGCCCGATCTGCGGGGTAAACCTATCGTCGTCGTTTCGAATAATGATGGCTGCGTGATCGCACGTTCAGCAGAGGCAAAACGCCTCGGGATAAAAATGGCGGCGCCGCTGTTTCTGAATGAGCGTTTCTTCAGGCAGAACGGCGTGCACGTGTTCAGTTCCAATTACGAACTGTAGTAAGTTAAGTGGAATGCAACATTGAGTGAGTAAACTTTGAGCAGCGATATTGCTGTCAGAGGAGAACACGATGCTGATCCCACCGAATGAACAAAGCCTATTGCTGGCAGAGCGCTGGCTGAAACTGTTATCCGATCTCGGGCGGGCGCAGGGCACACTCACCGCCTACCGTAGCGCCCTTCATCATTACTTTTCGTTCTGCAGCGAGAACGGAATTGAACCTGAAAAAGCCCGGTTTGAAGACCTCGCCGCCTACATCCGCCCTCAGCTGCCTGGCATGCCTTACCCTGCGGCCAGTGCCACGCTCCAGCTGCGCCTGTCTGCTATCCGTCTCTGGTATGACTTTCTTGTTTATCAGGATATATGCAGTCTCAATCCGCTACCCCGCGCGGGTTTACCGGGTGCCATTTATACCGGGCGGGGGCTTGTCCCGCGTATCACCCGCTTACCTGTAATACCTGACAATGAACAATGGCTGAGATTTCTTAAACATGTTTCAGCTGCTTCCCTGCGGGACCGGCTGATGCTCGCACTGGCCTATTTTGGTGCACTCCGCCGTGCAGAGGTGACAGCCCTGACGCTTGAGGATATCGACCCTGCTCATCGCCTGATCCGTATCCGCCCGGAAACAACGAAAAGCCGGCGTGAAAGGGTTGTGTGCTATGGTCCGGACATTACGCCGGTACTGGCAAACCTTTTCCGGCAGCTGAAGCGGGCTGGCCGGACACAGGGGGCGTTGTTCCGTTCATTTTCTGATCGTAATTACGGCACTCCTCTTTCTGTGTGGAGCTGGAGTAAAACCGTGCGCAGATGGGCTCTGGATACGGGGCTTCCACAGATTACAACCCACACCTTTCGCCATCTTCGCCTGACCCATCTGGCTCGGGCCGGCTGGAAGCTGCATGAGCTGGCGACTTATGCTGGACACAGAGATCCGCGCACCACACAGATTTATATCCATCTGTCAGGGTCCGATCTGTCTGGCCGGATAACCGCAGCCGTAGCTGAAACCGACAGGAAAATCGCTGGCCTTATTTTTCAGGCGGGGGCTTACTGATGAGTGGAAAAAAAAACACAGTCACTTATATACCTTTCAAACGCACAGATTATCAGCTGAGCGATGCGCTGAGTCCTGAGGAAAAAGACGCGATACGTACAGGCTACCGGCGGTCTGCTGCGCTCGATCGGCCAGATTCCCTGCCATATTTGCTGCTGCCTCTGCAGGACATTGCCTCACGAAGCAGTATCAGTGTCAGACTTGCCAGAATTACCCTCCTTGCCGTTCTTGCAGAAACGCACCGGTCGGGTCAGCCCTGCTGGCAGTGGACGCAGGAAAGATGGTTAACGCTCTGTGAGCAACACTGTTCCGGCAGGCCCCTGCTTGCTGCTTTTGCCTTTCATCTCGGTCCGTTTTCTTCTCCGCTCAGCCTGCCAGTGCATGGCGCACCGTCGTTGTACGCCAGTGCTATATATGGCCGGAGTATTGTCAGTCATGAAATTAACCGGCTGACAGACGTTCTGATCTCAATGGGATATGCCGGGCAGAATCAGAAGCACAATATGTCCGGTATGCTGGGTGTACTGATGCTGATGAACAACGACCCGCGTCTTGAAACTTTTACGACAGACCTCCTGTGGCGGGGGCAGAACTGCCACGACCGGGGAATCGCAAGAGCTACGGGGAAAATATCCTGTGCGCTTGCTGCTATGGGAATTATAGAGAGCCCCCTGAGAATGCGTAACTATCAGGAATGGCATGAAAAGCCAACACAAGGTATCGCACCTGACTGGGCGCGGTGGTGCCGGATGTGGCGGGAAACGTCGGTACTCCGCCCCCGCTCCAGAGAAACTCAGTACAGTTTTATTCTCCGCTGTGGCCTGTGGCTTGCCCGGGAAAAGCCGGAAATATGCGAGCCCTCTGACTGGACAATGGAAACCTGCGCCAGCTTTATTGCAATGGTCGGCAGACTGAAAGTAGACGAGCTGTCACTGGATACAAAGAAAGGGGGCAGACAATCAAAACGCTCAGGAGAACCCCTGATGCCGCATTCCCGCAGCCGGTTTGTTTATGCCATTCGCCGTTTTATGCTTGATTATGAAAGCTGGGGATGGGGGCGATTAAAGTTCAGTCCGGCCCGCCATCTGTCCACGCCTGATACACCGCTGTTTCGTCAGGGCGTGAGCCCCCGCGTTATTGATGATCCGGTCTGGCTCAGACTGGTCTGGGCGAGTCTGAACCTGCGTCAGGAAGATTTGCTGAGCGAAATTCATTATCCCCTGTCTATGCTTCAGGCTATGGCGGTTATCTGGACGCATGCCGGGCTGCGACAGAACGAGCTGTTGCGCCTGACAATGAACTGCGTTACCCCACAGGTGGATGACATTCTGCAGGAAAACAGCAGCCCTGTCCCGGCCGGTACTCTGTGCTATCTCAGCGTACCAGCCGGCAAAACGTCTAAAGCTTTTGTTAAGCCAGTCTCGTCTGTTGTGAAAAAATATGTCGATATCTGGCTCAGTGAGCGTCCTCAGGAGCAGGCAGCATTTACGGATGAACGCACCGGTGAAAAAGTTCGTTATCTGTTTCAGAACCGGGGTAAACCGGTGGGAAGAAACATAATAAATCTCACTGTCATTCCGCTTCTCTGCGCCAGAGCGGGTATGTCTGTGGAAGATTCACGCGGTCCCATTACCAGCCACCGCGGCCGTGCTTCTGCCGTTACAGCACTGGCCAGTGTTGCCGGGGGGATGTCTTTACATGAGCTGATGCAGTGGTCCGGCCATTCATCCCCACAGTCAACCCTGCATTATATTCGTATACGTCCGACTCAGCTGGCCGCTTCGTTCGTCAAAGCCGACAGGGTCTCTCATATGATAAGCGTGCTGATTGACCACGATCCGGAAGCCGCCAGTCTGACCGGACCCGCGACGTACTATGATCTGGGTGACTCATACTGCACGAACCCTTTCTGGAGCAGCTGTCAGCACCGGATGGCCTGCATCGGCTGCGATTTTAACCTGCTTAAAGACAGCGCGCGCGGGCTGATAATGGAGAGTAAAGCATCCATCCGGCGTTACCTCGAAGAGGTTCCGCTCACTCCCGATGAGAGATCCATACTGGAGCAGGATGCTGAAAAGGTTGAGCGGGTTCTTACAAGACTGGATCCACAATCCTGACGGATCAGATGCTTACAATGTCCGGCCTGAGGGTGTCAGCGCAGAGTCAGTACAGACGACCGAACGTCGTATCTGATATAAATCTGATTATAGCGGGCGTGATGCCGTAACTGATGGAGCAGCAGATGAGAAAACAGAAGCGATGTATGGGGTATGTGGCTGTTGTGGTCGATGACTACGATCGTGCAATTGAGTATTACACCGATAAGCTGGGCTTTACCCTGATTGAGGACACGCCGCAGCCGGGTAAGCGCTGGGTCGTGGTGACGCCGGACCCTGACAGCGACTGTGCTATTCTTCTTGCCCGCGCGTCGAACGATCGGCAGGAAGGCTTTATCGGCAATCAGTGCGGCGGACGGGTTTTTCTGTTCCTGCAGACCGACAACTTCTGGCGCGACTACAATGCTATGAAGGCAAAAGGCGTCCACTTCTGTCAGGAGCCGCGGGAGGAAGAATACGGAATGGTTGTCGTGTTTGAGGACATCTATGGCAATCGCTGGGACCTTTACCAGAACAGACAGACCTGAAACTCTGTCACGACAGTGCCCCGGATTTACGAGAAGCATTACAGGCGTAAACCCTGTCGGGTCAGGCCCGCAGAGAGCGCTTCTGAACAATATACTGAACTGTCTGACCTCAGTGCAGCGGTCGCTGCACTGAGGTCTCGCCTGGATTAAAGGCCGTACGGTCCGGGTTAACCACACAGCGTCATGATATAAAATCCGGCCGCCGTCATGGCCAGCGAACCCAGCACGTGTATCAGCACCGAGGCGGCTGCCCAGGCATAGCTGCCTGACTGCAGCAGGGCAAAAACCTCAGCTGAAAATGTGGAGAAGGTCGTCATTCCTCCACACAGCCCGGTGGTAATGAGCAGCCGCCAGGCCGGATCGAGGCCGGGATGGCGCAGAAAATACGCCAGGGCCGCCCCGATGATAAATCCACCCAGCAGGTTGACCAGCAGCGTCCCCGGCGGCAGGTCCGGAAAAAGCGCATTCAGGCGCGCGCCCAGCTGCCAGCGGATAACACACCCTAAAGCACCGCCGGTGATGACGGCAAAAAGCTGATTCACGTTCACTCCTTTTTTTTAATATTCAGAACATCACGGGACACGACCTGGGCGGCCGCATCCATCTGATATACGACCGGCACGCCGGTCGGGATGTGCAGCTGTGCCACGCTGTCGTAAGGCATGCCGTCCAGGAAGGCGGTCAGGGCGCGCAGCGTGTTGCCGTGCGCCACAACCAGAACGGAACTTCCGCAGCGTAACTGCGGTACCACAGCATGCTGCCAGTACGGCATGACGCGGCGCAGCGTCATTTCCAGGCTTTCCGTTGCAGGCAGGTCGGCCAGCGCAACGCGGCGGTAGCGCAGATCCCGACGCAGCTGCGCCGGAGCCTCCGCGTCCGCGGGCGGAATGCCGCTGAAGCTTTTGCGCCAGAGCCGGACAGTCTCTTCCCCCATTATCCGGGCAGCGTCGTCCTTGTTCAGCCCCTGCAGCGCCCCGTAGTGGCGCTCATTCAGTCGCCAGCTCTTTTCCACGGGCGTCCAGCTGCGGTCAAGACGGTCCAGCACCCGCCAGACCGTGTGAACGCAGCGTGTCATCACCGAGGTGAAGACCCGGTCGGGCATCAGGCCCGCTGCCCGCAACGCGTCACCGGCCCGGTCGGCCTCCTGCCGCCCCCTGACCGTCAGCGGCACGTCTGTCCATCCGGTAAAACGGTTTTCCCGGTTCCACTGGCTTTCGCCGTGACGCAAAAGGATCAGCGTTGCAGAGGCCACAGGCATTCCTTCTGTGCCGGACGGGGACCGTCCGGCGGATGTGCTACGTGCGGCGCACAAACGCATGAAGCCCCGCGTAGTGCGCATCGTCACCCAGCGCCTGCTCAATGCGCATCAGCTGGTTGTACTTTTCCACGCGTTCGCCGCGGCACGGCGCGCCGGTTTTCAGGTGTCCCGCGCGCAGGGCCACCGTCAGGTCGGCAAGGAACGTGTCCGTGGTTTCCCCGCTGCGGTGGGACATGAACGCGCCCCAGCCGTGCCGCTGGCAGAGCGCCACGGCGTCCAGCGTTTCGCTGAGCGAGCCTATCTGATTGAGTTTAATCAGTGCGGCGCTGGCGAGGTTTTCGTCAATGCCGCGCTGGATATACTTCACGTTGGTGACAAACAGGTCGTCACCAACCAGTTCGGCCCTGCCCGCAAGCTGCCGGTGCAAATGCTTCCAGCCCGCCCAGTCGTCCTCGGCCAGGCCGTCTTCCAGCAGGATGACGGGAAACTGGTCCATCAGCTCGCCGTAGTATGCCGTCATTTCCGCCGCGCTCAGCGCGCTGCCCTCGGTGCGCAGATGATATTTGCCGTCTGCGAAAAACTCACTTGAGGCAGGGTCCATGCAGATGCTGATGTCTTCTCCGGGCCGGTATCCGGCTTTCTCAATGGCCTGTACGATAAACGCCAGCGGGTCGCGGTTTGACGACACGGCGGGCGCAAAACCGCCTTCGTCGCCCACTGCCGCCGACAGGTTGTTGTCCAGCAGGATCTGGCGCAGCGCCTGGTAGACCTCGCTGCCCTGACGTACGGCCTCGCGCAGCGTGGGTGCGCCGTGCGGGGCTATCATGAACTCCTGAAAGTCCGCGCCCTGACCGCGGGCGTGCACGCCGCCGTTGATAATGTTCATGCACGGCACGGGCAGCAGGTTCGCCTGCAGGCCACCCAGGTAGCGCCACAGCGGCTCGTGGGAGGCCTGTGCCGCCAGCCGGGCCACCGCCAGCGACACGCCCAGAATGGCATTGGCACCCAGGCGACTCTTGTTCTCCGTGCCGTCCAGCGCCAGCATGATGTTGTCCAGCTGACGCTGTTCGCGCACGTCGCTGCCGCGCACGGCCTGGCAGATTTCCGTATTAACCGCCCTGACGGCATCCAGCACGCCTTTACCGCCAAAACGGTGTGCGTCACCGTCGCGGCGCTCTGCGGCCTCGCGCGAGCCGGTACTGGCCCCGGAAGGCACCGAGGCGCGCGCCATCATCCCGTCCGTAGTCCGGGCTTCAACTTCAACGGTGGGGTTGCCGCGCGAGTCAAGAATTTCACGGGCGGTTACGTTATCCAGTGTAAAGCGCATGGTGTTTCTCCCGGTTCAGTCAGTCAGGTGAGTGATAAGCACATCCACCGTAAGGTGGTTGATGTAGTCCGCCGAGCGGGAGGTGAGCATTCCCATAAAGCGGTTTCGGTGCCCGGCAAGCACGAGGTCCACGCCCAGCTCCGCGATGCACTTCTCCACGTCCTCAACGCGGCGCATGGTCACCAGCTCCCGCGTGTCTACCGTCTCAGGCACGGAGGCCGCCAGCTCACTCATAAACGCTTTGCCTTTCAGCACCTCCTCCGACACGACGTCGTCCATCAGGCTGTCAGACACGTAGTTCATCTCCCGGTAGTCGTCGCTGATGTGCGCCAGGGTGATTTTCATGCCGAGCGGCTGCGCCAGCGCGACCGCCCGTTTCAGCAGAAGAGTGCCGTCGTTTTTATCGTTCACAAGTATCAGTGCGTGGGTGTAGCAGGTCATAATGAACCTCCGTTCTGGTTAAGGCGGGACTCAAGCCACGGCAGAAGCTGCTTTTTGCGGCTGAGCATGCCCGGTACGGAGCAGGAGGCGACGTTAACGCTCTCCCGCCCGGCGAAGTAAAGCGTTGAGAACCCGGTACGAATGTCGGTCAGCATCAGCACCGCCAGGCCAGCTCCCGACTGGTCTGCCAGATACGCCAGTGCTGCGAGCAGGTCGTTCATCACGGGGGCAACCTGTGACGGTGAGCTGACCTCAATCTGGGCTATGCGCACGTCGGTGCCGGCAATGACGAAGGCCTTGAGGTCCCTGTCCAGCAGCTGCTGTGCGCTGAGGCCGCTGACGTCTGTTTTTGCGGTGAGGAGGTCACGGGCGAAGGCTCTGCGGTTTACGCCAGACAGTGCGCCCAGTTCGGTCGCCGAACGGATATCGTCTTCGGTGGTGGTCGGCGAGCGAAGATTCACGGTATCACTCAGGAGTGCGCCCAGCAGAAGCACGGCGAGCGTCGGGGGCAGCATGCGGCGCGCTTCTGCGTCCATCAGCAGCCAGAGCAGCGTGGCGCTGCTGCCAACCGGGCGAATATGTACCTCCGGCGGCAGTTGCGTTATCAGCCCGCCCAGCCGGTGGTGGTCAGTGATGCCCACGACGTTGCTCCGGAGCAGGTCGTCAGGCCCCTGTGCCGGTTCGGTGAAATCGACCAGCCAGACCCGTTCATCCTTTAGCGGAAAAGCGAGCAGCGGCGGCAGCGTGAGGCCGGCGGCGTCAAAGATAAAGCGGGTTTCCCGGTTAGCCTCGCCGAGACGCCATGCGCGGGCATCCATTCCGCGCCCGGTCAGCCAGTGTGCGGTGACGACGGTCGTGCAGATGGCGTCGCTGTCAGGATTAATGTGGCCAAAAACGTGTATCACAGGTCTCTCCCCATAGAGGGAAGTACGCAGGCCGGGAGGAAAGTAAGGACGGCCTGACGCACCTCCTGAAAATCAAGAGTCACATCAGGCGTCATCAGCTCCTGAACGGAGCGGTTGGGAAGGGTGGAACGCCATCACCCTGTACTGTGAGTATAGAGCCGGTTGCAAAACCTGTCAGTATTATTCCGGCGGCGCTCTCAGCCCGCCAGCGCAGTGCGTGCCTCGCGGAGCACCTGGCGGATGTTTTCCGGCACTGCCGGGCTTGTGCAAAGCGACAGCGGGCTGGGGTGAGGCATAGTCAGCACCGTGACGCCGGGGCGAAGGCAGCTGACCGTCCCGCGGGCCTGCGCCGCTACGGCACCGGCCAGCACCACCACGCGCAGCGCGGGCAGATACGCCAGCACGCCCTCAAGCCAGGCGCAGCCGCTGCGGATGTCCGCCGCTGAGGGCCGTTTCTGCGGCCCGTCACTGACCCAGGGCACCGTATTCCACAGCACGCTGTCCCGGCGCGCAATACCGGCCTCCGCCAGAAACCGCCCCAGATTCTGCTGGGCCGGCCCCGGGTTATCTCGCGAAACGAACCGGGGTGACGGGCTGCTGCGCGCCGGCGACTGCAGCAGGACAAGCAGTCCGGCCCCGGTCCCGCCGTCGGCCGGATCAAACCACGGCAGTTCCACGCCGGCCTGACGCTGCCCGCTGACCCAGCGATTCAGCGCGGCTACGTGCGGCGCGGTAATCGCCGCGAGGCGCTCCTCGCGCAGAAAGGGGTCCAGCAGCGACGTGCAGGTTTCACTCACGACTTCCGGTCCAGGCCTGCCAGGCAGGGGGAAACAAAGAGTTTCCCGCTCCATGCCCCGCGCACCGTCTTCACAGCGACAAGCAGCCACATGGCGGCCAGCATGACGACAAGAAGCGCGCCGAAGCCTTTAAAGAACGCCAGGTCAACGAGGGTGGACAGCTTCAGCGTGGCGACGGTGTACACGCCCAGCGGGAAGGTAAAGCCCCACCATCCCAGGTTGAACGGAATGCCTTCACGAAAGTATCGCACGGTTATCAGCGTGGCCAGCAGCATCCACCACAGGCCGCAGCCCCAGAAGAGAATGCCGGCAACGAACCCCACGCCCTGCGCGATGTGAGCGATTTCCGGCATGCCCGCCGCGGCAAACACCCCGGGCGCATCGCCGCCGATGACCAGCATACCGAGCGAACCGGTGCCAATCGGCCCCAGGGCCAGCCAGCTTGAGGCTGCCATGCTTTCGTGCGGCAGCTTGTGCAGGGCCATACGCAGCAGCAGGATGGCAAGGATGCTCAGCGCCACCGGTACGGAGTAAGCCCACAGCACGTAGCTGGTAATAATGATGCCGAGCTGCGCGTGGGTGTCGGCAATGTGCGGCGCCAGCAGGCCGCCGCTGACCGCCGCGACCTCGGCAGCCACAACCGGCAGTAACCAGACGGCCGTCATCTGGTCAATGCTGTGCTGCTGCCGGGTAAACATCATGTAAGGAATACACACGCCGCACAGCAGCGACATCGCCACGTCCAGCCACCACAGGGCGTGCGCCACCGGAATGACGTCTGCGCCCCACCGGGGAAGACCGAACGCCAGCAGGCCGTTGATGATGGTCGCCATGCCCATCGGGATGGTGCCGAAGAACATGGACACGGTTGAATGGCCGAAGATGCGCTTTGCCTCACCGAAGTACATGACCCAGCGGGCCAGATACATCACGGCAAAAACGCTGAACAGCAGGATGTTAAACATCCACAGCCCTTCCGCGACGAGGCGCAATCCCGGAACCGGCCAGGGGAACTGCGCCAGAGACAGCGACAGGATACCGGTTCCCATGGTGGCGGCGAACCAGTTTGGCGTGAACTGACGTATGGCCTCTTTCGGGCTGCTCAGCGCGCTCAGCGGGCGTGCTCCGTTATGCAGGGTAAATATTTTATCGTTCATGCCGGGATCTCCTGTGTAAACAGAAACAGTATAGGCATGCAGACGTAAATCTTTAAAACAGGTTATTCAGCTAAAATAAATCTGTAAAAGTGGTTTATCCTCCCTCACCCTGCGAAAGACTGTTACTGCACCGGAGTGAGGGAGGGACTGAATCAGGCCTTCGGCGGGCTTTTAATCGTGGCCGTGACGCGGTTCTGTTTCAGGTCAACCACCGAAATACTGAGGTCTTTATTCAGCACCCACGCGCGGGCACTGTCTTTACTGAAAACGATGGCCTGACGGGGCGCATCCAGTCCGGTAACAGTGGCGACCACCTTACCGGCGGCGGTATCAATAACGGAGAGGCTGTTGTCACCCAGGTTGCCGCTGTAAACATAGCGGTTATCCGGTGTCAGGGCGGCACCGTAAGGGTCCTGCCCCACGGGAATGGTTGCCGTAATGGCGCGCTTCTGCGTGTCAACCACTGCGATGGTGTTGCTCCCGCTGTTAGCCGCGTAAAGCGTGCGGCCGTCGGCGCTGACAGAAATGGCGCGCAGCTTGCTGAAGCCGGTTATCTCGCCGCGAATCTCACCCGTTACGGCGTCAACGAGGGTGATTTTATCGCCCTTAAAGTTGGTGACGTAGACGGTTTTGCCGTCCGGGCTGATTTTGATGCCCTGACGGGGCTGAGCAAAACCCGTCACAACCGAAACGGGCCGGTTGTGGGTCAGGTCATACACCGAGAGTGTGCTGGCGGCTTCGTTATTCACATACAGACGCTGACCGTCACGGCTGATGGCTGTACCGAATGCCCCGGCCCCCAGCGGCAGCGTGGTCTCCACGTCAAGCGTCCCGGTGCTGATTTTTCTGACCACGCCGAGGCTGCTGTCTGAAAGATATACAGCCTTCCCGTCGGGGGAGAAAAGCGCATTGCGGGGCGTGACGTATCCCTTCAGCACCTTTCTGACTTTGCCGTTAACCAGGTCGTAAACCACCACGTCAGGGCGCTCACTGTAGGAGGCCACCGCCGTTTTTTCATCGGGACTGACAGCAAGAGAATTGTTGTGGATATCGCCGTCAAACGTCCAGCGCGCCTCTGCGGCACCGGCGAGGGTGCTGATGAGAAGAAGCGCCACCGCGGTCAGTCCCGGGATCCTGTATTTTTTTATCATCATTTTTCCTGCATAGGGGGTGGTAAGGGATAAGACTCATTGCCCGCTTAAGGGCTTCAGAAGAAGCGTGGCAGATAACCCCCTCTCAGGGAAATCGATTTTCCGGCTATGTCTTACCAGTTCACTTCTTTATGCTCTGAGCGGAGGTAAACTGCAGCAATTTAAGGCTGAATAAGTGGGGCTCTGGATTTCAGTCCATGAGGAATAGTTGCTCATTTTTTTTGTTTAAATTGCATTCCACATAAATGGCGACATGTCTGCGCGGATGATGGCCATACTGGGCGAAATGGCCGCGGGTCAGGAGGTTTACTCCATTGATGAATCGTTCCTTGATGTCACTGGCATCGATAGCCTGATTCCCCTTGAAGCGTTCGGACAGCAGATGCGCGAGCGAATCCGGCGTGAAACCGGGCTGATTATCGGCGTAGGATTCGGACCAACGAAGACACTGGCCAAATTGGCCAATCATGCGGCAAAGAAGTGGACGCAGACCGGTGGCGTCGTGGATTTGTCCAGCAAAATCCGGCAGCGTAAACTACTGCACCTGACCGACGTCGGGGATATCTGGGGTATTGGCCCGCGCATTACCAAGCGCATGCTCCAGCTGGGGATCACAACGGCCCTGCAGCTGGCTGACAGCAACATCAGCATGATACGGAAAAACTTCGACGTTATTGTTGAGCGCACTACTCGCGAGCTTAATGGTGAGTCCTGTATTGCACTGGAAGATGCCCCGCCACCAAAGCAGCACATTTTAAACTCGCGTTCTTTTGGCGAAAAAGTCACAAAACTGGAAGACATGCAGCAGGCAATCGTGCTTTATGCCACACGTGCTGCGGAAAAGCTCAGGGAGCAGAACTCACGCTGCCGGCATATTAGTGTCTCCATCGCCACTGCCCGTCACGGTAATGAACCGCAATATTCGAATACCGCCTCTCGCATCTGTGATTATCCGACGAACGATACGCGCGACATCATTGAGTCAGCGCTTCGCGGCCTCGGCACTATCTGGCGGGAAGGCTATCGGTACGCTAAAGCGGGCGTCATGCTGGGAGATTTTTATCAGTCAGGTATTGCGCAGTTTGACATGTTTAGTGAGCAGCAGCCGCGGGCGAACGCAGACGCGCTAATGGCAGCACTGGACGGTATTAATCGATCCGGGAAAGGAAAAGTCTTTTTCGCGGGTCAGGGAGATCGCGACAGTTCATGGCAGATGAAACGTGAAATGCTGTCACCTCGCTATACAACGAGATTAAAAGATATCCCAAAAATAAAGTAAGTTAATTTTCGCAGTCTTTGCTTCGTGCGGGCGATCGCGCTGTTGGTCTATAATTCCCGTCGCAATTAATCCATTAAAAGGAATATATGATGAAAACAGGACTGATTTCACAGGGTTTACTGGCTACCCTACTTGCCGGTTGCGATGCTGACACGCAGACCCTTGAGTGGTATAAGGCGCACGATAAAGAACGCAATGCAAAAGTTGAAGAGTGCAAAAAAGCGTCCGACCCACGTGGTACTGAGGACTGCCGGAATGCGATTGATGCTTCTTTCCGTGCTGATGGCAATATTACAGAGAGTAAGCCTAAAGAGTGGACTCCCGATGGTCCCAAAAGTTAGCTGAGAATGAACCGTCGGCAGGCGGTTTTTTTATGCCCGGCTTTGAACGTTTATAGGTAGAGAGGTCCCGCGAGGCTATCACCTACAACCACTGCGCGTCTTTGAAACACCTCTCCAGATTGATACCAACAAAACTGCTCACCCGTTCTCCGCTTAGCGCGGAACATTCAGTCCGTTCCGGCTGCGCATGTGGCTTCCGGTGAGCCTCAGCCGTTACTTCGGTGAACGTTATGTGTTCACGCATTACAGGCGGATTTTTTGTTTATTGCTTACACCCAGGACATGCCGTGTTCCGGTTCAATTTTGATTCTTCCAAAAATCATATTCTTTTCCTGTACCATCTCCCTACTCGCGGAGCCACTTTTTGAAGACGTTTCAAGTGTCTCCAGCCACCAATAAAAAGAACTAAACCGGTTATAAAAATAGTTGCTGCAATGAATGGGCGTCTGAGCCCCAGTTCACTGATGGCCGGAGTACAAAATAATATGATTATGCCCGTCAGCATCGGCAATGCCGGTCTGCATCCCGTACTCGCTGGCTCCAGTCTGTACTCAGCGTGGCAGCCCGTGCAGACGGTATAATTATCAGGTACGTGTGTACCACAAAATCCACACTTCATTTCCAGACCTGCTCCTTTTGAAAATCCGGGCAAGGATACATCAATAATGTGTGGTACTGAGAATCTCTTTAAGTAACTTCAGGTGTTATCTTTCAAAATAAACACATCATGCATTTGGTCATCTAAGGGGCCGTTTGCCCTCTGCCTTATCAGATGACGCATATAAATCCCGTTTTATCCGCATCACCTTGAGTAGCTCCCTCCGTACCGTCGGGCAGCACCGTGCCTTCACGTTAGCCGGGCCGCTTCGCCGGCAAGGGACGCTTACGCTCGCCATCCTTGTATGTTTAAAGCAGAACCGGGATGGGACTAAACTTATCCTGTGTTTTTACTGATGCTGCAGCGCGATCGACATCCAGGGATTAACAAGCCCGCGGGTGAGCACTATGCGCAGCATCACTTTCAGCTATAGCCCGAACAATTGCCTGGTGCGTCAGAAGCCCGTATCTGCAAGGCAGGGAGAACTGAAATGAGCGATAAAACAACTGTTGGTATTGACGTATCAAAGTTCGCTTTAGATATCTTTATTGATACCAGCGAGCGACTGATACATCTGGAGAATTCCGCCTCCGGCATCATACAGCTGCTGAAGGAGCTGGAAGGTCTTCATATATCGGGGGGTTATCATGGAAGCCACAAGCCGGTATCACTCTCTTGCTGAATCAATGCTGATTTCAGCTGATCTGCCTGTTGCTGTCATTAATCCGCGACAGATAAAGAATTTTGCCCGGGCAATGGGAAAGGTGGCAAAAAGCGACTCTATCGATGCCAGGATAATCTGCGAATATGGTCGTCGTATGAAACCGGAATTCAGACCTGCCAGGGACAAAGAACTTCAGGATCTTGCACTGCTTCTTACCCGTGGGCGTCAGCTGGTACAGAATCGTGTCATGGAAGCTAACAGACTGCAGGAAAAAAACGGGATATATATTGAGATGGGTATTACAGAGCACATCGCGTGGCTTAGCTTACAGATTGATACTCTGGACCAGGAAATAAAATACCAGCTTGATCAGAATGCTGCGCTATCTCCAAAGCGAAAAATGCTTGAAAAAGTTAAGGGCATTGGGCCAGTAACTCAGGCGGCGATCCTGAGCCAGCTTCCTGAGCTGGGAGCGCTGACGCGCAGGCAGATTTCGGCGCTGGTTGGTGTATGCCCGTATGACAGGGACAGCGGGCAGCTTCGCGGCAAAAGAGCTATCTGGGGAGGCAGAGCTGGCCTGCGGGCAACACTCTATATGGCGATGCTTTCCGCGGTTCGATATAACCCTCAGATTAAAGACTTCTATACATCCCTCATTGCACGTGGAAAAGTAAATAAAGCCGCGATTACAGCCTGTATCAGGAAATTCATAACGATACTCAATGCTATGTTCAGGGACCAGAAGGATTGGATATACAGCTGAAGAGACAATTTACGACTCTGTATGAAGCAGACGATACATATCACTGTTCAATCTGAACGAATTGAGGGTCCGCTTTGTGCCAGAAGCGGACGCTAACGACATTACTTGTGGTTAAGGCACTTTTACGGATGAAGGACAAGACTGTTACATTTCATATGTTGTAAACCGACTCTCAGGTAAACCGGAAAATACTGCTGAGTTAGCCTTTAACAACGCGCCATCATGTTTTGATTGCTCAGGAAGGCCCACGCTTGCGCTGGTGCAGTAAAGCGTTGTGAAGGTATCACCCGCAATGACCGGACAGGTGCTCTGCACGGAGGGAGAAGGCAGGATATAGTCCGTTGTTCCGTCCGGGCGATAACGCACCAGACGATTTCCACCCCATTCTGCATTCCACAGATACCCTTCTGCATCCACACAGGAGCCGTCAGGAGCGCCTTCACCTTCGACTTTTATGAATATGCGCTGGTTTTGCAGCGAGGGATAATCGCAGCACATAATCTGCCCCTGCATTGAGTCGCAGTAGTACATTGTCCCGCCATCCGGGCTGAAGCAGATGCTGTTCGGGATGGCGACCTCAGGCAGAGAAAGCGTCTCAACAGCGAGTGTCGCTGCATTGAGCCTGTGAAACTTACCAATAACTTTCGCGGGAAAACCGTCATCCATTGTTCCAAAGACAAAATTACCGGCGCGGTCACAGCGTCCATCCCCAATGCGGGTACCCGTCCCTCCCGGTGAGGCGGCCACCGTGGTAAGAAACCCGGTATTGAGATCATACAAAGCCAGCCTGGATGCAAGCCCCATCAGCAGAATATGACTTCGGTCAGTCAGCGCAAAGGAACCCAGGCGTTCAGGCAGCGACCAGCGCATTACAGCGTCGTTACCTTCTTCTGATGCGAGCAGTTCACTGGCTTCAATGTCAGTCCAGTACAGCCTGCGGGTCCTTTCACACCACAGGGGACACTCCCCCAGTGTATTTCTGATATCAGCTGCGATTGAAAACATATAAATCCTTCAGATAAATAAAGGTCGTACTTCGCGCAAGGCCAAAATCACCCCGTCTGCGAGGAAGCAAACGGGGGAAAGCCCTTACTGCAGAAAACGTGCGGAGAGCCGATCGCCAAAAAGCATGATGGCAAGTCCGGCCAGCATGACCAGCATTCCTCCCAGCTTCAGCAACGAGACTGGCCGCCTGACCGCGCCCAGCAGGCCAAAGTGGTCAATCACCTGCGAGGAGAGCAGCTGTCCGACAATCGCCAGCCCGAGCAGGGCTGAAAAACCGATTTTGGGTGCGAGCACGACGTAGCTGAATAATGCACAGGCACCGATCAGTCCGCCCGCCAGGCTCCACACAGGCTGCGAAGGTATGGCGGCAAGTGAGCTGAATAATCCCCCACGCAGCAGCGAGTAAATTCCGAGGCTGAACGCCCCGGCTGTAAAGGAAAACAACGCGGCGGTGACCGGGTCCCCGCCGAGCCCTTTTGCGAGCTGACTGTTCAGGGTCGTCTGAAGCGTAATCCCCAGTCCTGCTGCAAAAGCAATGACGTAATAAATCGCGCTCATACTGTTCGTCTCTGTCAGTTAGCCTGAACCAGCGGCAGGAATTTTTCCGCGAAGATGTCTGGCTGATAGCCTGCTGCCGCAAAGAGGTGCGCGCGGGATTCATCGATAGCAGCGCGGAGGCGCGCACCGTCCACACCCAGCACTTTGCCGTTCTGCTTGACGATGCGCCCGCCGATCATCACGGTGTCGATGTTGCTGCGTTCGGTTGCATGTACTACCGTACCAAACGCATTTCCATTGGGATAGAGGTTGAGATCAGCCGCGTTAATCAGCACCAGATCAGCCTGTTTTCCAGGCGTCAGGCTGCCTACTTTGTCCTGCATTCCTGCACAGAAAGCACCATCGACGGTGGCCGATTTAAGCAGTTGCGCAGCCGGAAGCGTCGTCAGCGAATGCGCTGAATCACAGCAGTGCTGCTTGTGCATCCCCATCACGCGCTGCAGATAGAACGCCACGCGCATTTCCATAAACATGTCTGTGCTGTAAGAGGTTTCATTGTCCACGCTAAGGCCAGGATGGATACCATGACGCTGCGCGGCTTCAATGGCGAACATTCCGCTTTCGATACCATAGTGGGAATCTGAGCGCGGGCAGACATTCACCCGGACACCGGCATCACGCAGGATCTCCCATCCCTCATCAGGTACGGCGGTGCAGTGGTTGAAGATATTGTCCGGACCGAGCAGACCCTGCTGATGCAGTGATTGAAGCTCGGAGGCCATTTCAGCACCAAAGAACTCGGTGACAATCGGCAGCCCCAGCCTGCGCGCCTCAGCCCACAGTTCGGGTTCCAGCTGGGCCATGACGCCCAGCGTCACAAGACTATCAGGGTTGTCCGCGAAATATTTTTCCTGCAGGCGCTGCCAGTTGCCAGGCCAGTGCGCCTTATCCCATTCGCCGGCCACCGGTGCGCCCGAAGCATGGATAGCGCGAATACCGGCATCAAGCAGGGCCTCAACGGCGGCATCGGCGTGCGCAGCGGTCCGGCTGTTGTGCGAGTTATCAATCATTGTGGTAATGCCCGCGTCAATCGCGCCCAGCGCCGTCAGAAGGTTACCCACATAGATATCTTCCGGACGGTAATACTTAGCGAACGAAAAGTGCGTGGCGTTGCTGTAGTCGTCCAGACAGGTGGCGTTGGGGTTGATACGGCGCAGCTGACCTTCCCAGGCGTGACGGTGAGAGTCGACCATCCCCGGCATGGCGATCATGTTTGTAGCATCAATGACGTGAGCACCCGGCACGTCAAGGTTCTGTCCCACGGCGGTAATCGTTGATCCAGTGACAAGAATATCGCCACGCTCAAGGTTTCCTACATTCTCGTCCATACTCAGTATGGTGGCCCCGCGAATCAGCGTTACCGGCGGGTTTTCGTACTGATTATTAACAATATTTCTTTTGTAATCAGTCATTGTCATCCTCTCTTTATGTGTGAACAGGAAAACGATACGCCCTACGATTAAGTTGAAAAAGATGACTAACGCGTTTTCATAATTCACAATTAACGAATAATGATGTTTATCTCTTTCACAGGATATTCAGGAGAGCAGCCAGATGGATCGCATTCAGGCTATGCAGATTTTTTTAAGGGTGGCTGAGGCCGGAAGCTTTGTGCGGGCAGCGGAAACACTCTCCCTGCCTGCCTCGACGGTTACCAGCACCATCAAAAATCTGGAGAAATATCTGCAGGTGCGTCTGCTGAACCGGACCACGAGACGGGTCAGTCTGACCCCCGAAGGCCTGCAGTATCTGGCGCAGTGCAGAGAAATACTGGCCCTGATCGAACATACGGAAGCCAGTCTGGCCGATGCGAACAGACGGCCCCGGGGCCGTCTGCGCGTTGATATGCCCGGAGGAATAGCCCAGTTCGTTGTTATGCCTAATCTGAAAGCGTTCTGCAGCCGGTATCCTGATATCTACCTGATGATCGGCGTCAGCGATCGGCAGGTCGATCTGGTTCAGGAGGGGGTGGATTGCGTAATCAGAACCGGAGAGTTGCTTAACTCAACGCTGGTTGCCCGTCCGCTCGGGCAGTTTCGCTGGATCACCTGTGCCTCTCCCGACTATCTCAGGGCATATGGTATTCCGCAGTCACCTGACGAGTTATCGCATCACCGGGCCATTCACTATTTTTCCGGCCAGAGCCGGCGCACGGACGAACTGCGTTTTGTGCAGGGAACGGAAACACTGTCTGTCTCCGTCAGCGGGCAGGCCGCCGTTAACGAGACGGGACTCTATATAAAAATGTGCCTTGAAGGGTTCGGACTGGCGCAGCTTGCTGAGAACGTGGTCGCAGAACATCTGCAGAAAGGAACGCTGGTTGAAGTCCTGGCCGACTGGCAGCCGTCGTCTGTTCCTGTCACATTGCTTTACCCCCATCAGCGTTTTCTGTCACCCGCCGTTCGCGCATTTGCAGACTGGATAGATGAAATCGTTAACTGATACCTCCCGGCCGGTGCAGACAAAAGTCTGTATCTGGCGTATGCGTGCATCCCGGAGCAGCGACTTACCGGGGAAAGGGCTATACCCACCCGGAAACTCACCGCTCCTGGTAAGGGGCGCCGCCGTCTGAAGATGCCAGCCGCATCCGGGCACGCACTCAGCTGAAGTGCCGGAGTAAGATATCTTCCAGAATGCGAAAAACGGTCCTGATGCGCTGCGGTACAAGTGCCTGATAGGGCCGGTAAAGATAAAGCTGCCAGGTTTCCAGTTTCAGTTCCGGCAGGACATTCACCAGCCTGCCATCTTCCAGATATTCCCTGCAGGCCAGATTACTTGACTGGATCACGGCTTTCCCGGCTAAAGCAGCCTGAATCTCAGACTGGGAGTCGGTGGTAAAAAACTCAAGATGGCGTGGTACAAACGTATCGACGCCATCGAGCATATATTCGAATACTTTGCCGGTTTCAGGATTCAGCAGCCCACTGAAAGGATAGCGCTGGCGCAGATCTTCGAAGTTTTCCGGTGCCCCCAGCTTCTCAATAAGTTCAGGCGATGTCATCAGCGCGTGATGAACGAGCGTGATGGGCCTGATAATAAAGTTCGGATTTGGCTCGCGTTCGATGCGGATCCCCATATCAATACGGTTCTGTACCGAATCCAGCTTCATCATGTCCAGCCGCCAGTCTATAAACAGCTCAGGATAGGGGCGAAGCGCGGTCAGAAGCTCAAACAGCACCTGTTCGTGTCCGGGAAAGCGGAACAGTGTGATCCTCACAATCCCCTTCATCTCATTGTCATCTCTGGCCGTCTGAAACAGCGCTTGTGAGTCTTCAAGAAGGCGCACAGCCTTTGGCAGGAAAAGTTCGCCAAAGCTGGTCAGCACAATCGATCGGGTATTCCGCTTGAAGAGTGGCTCGCCGAGCTGATTTTCCAGCTCAGCAATTGTTCGCGTTACCACGGAGGGAGAAATGGCCAGCCTGACCGCCGCTTCGCGAAAATTCATCGTTTCCGCAGCGGCAACAAAAAATCGCAGAGCATCAAGTTTATTCATAATTATTGTGTTTTAAGCAATTCTGACTTTCGAAATTAACAATTTTTCAGCAATAAATCCAGCCATATACTAATCACTCAAAATCGTCATCGTCTTAAATAAGAGTGAAATAATCATGAAAATGAGAAGGTTAGGTAGCCAGGGGCTTCAGGTCTCAGAGATGGGGCTGGGGTGCATGGGCATGGATCATGGCTATGGTCATTCAGTTGAAATCAAGGAAAGAATAAAGCTTATAGACAAGGCTATTGAGCTGGGATGCAACCTTTTCGACACGGCCCCTATTTACGGATTTGAAAACGAAGAACTGCTGGGTACTGCTCTCAGTAAACACAGGGAGAGTGTCATCATTGCGACCAAGTTCGGCGTGACCGGAATGGAAAATATCGATGGTCAGCTGGTACCGGTTCTGGACAGTAGTCCGGCGTCTGTCCGAAAGCAACTGGAAGGTTCTCTTGACCGTCTTAAAACTGATTATATTGACCTGTTTTATCAGCATCGCGTTGATCCCGCGGTTGAGCCGGAAGTGGTCGCAGGATTGATGAAAGAGTTAATCGCCGAAGGGAAAATAAAGTACTGGGGATTATCCAATGCGCCCGCGTCCTATATCCGGCGGGCCCATGCAGTGTGCCCGGTCACTGCCGTTGAAGATCAATATTCGATGATGTGGCGTAAGCCTGAGCAGGATCTGTTTACAGTCTGCGACGAACTCGATATCGGCTTTATGGCCTACAGCCCGCTGGGTAATGGATTCCTGAGTGGTCAGGTGACCGCGAACACAACCTATGGCGAGGGCGATTACCGGGGCATGATGGGGCGATTTAAACCCGAGGTAATGGAAAACAACCAGGCGCTTCTTAATCTGATCGCGGACATTGCTGAAAGAAACACTGCAACGTCGGCACAGGTTGTCCTTGCATGGGAACTGGCTCAGAAGCCTTATATCGTGCCGATTCCGGGAACAACCAAATTGCACCGGCTGGAAGAGAATTTTAATGCCGCAAATGTACAGCTCAGTGACGCTGAATTAGATGATATCAATGCCGCTTTAGCCCGGCTTGAAATTGACGAAACCTTTTTTTAAAGACAAGAGATAAGAAAATGAAAACCCTAATTGTTGTTACTCATCCAGGCATTCTTCGTTCCCGTGTTAACTCGGCGCTGGCAAAAAGTGCAGCATCGCTGCCCGATACTGAAGTGCGTTATCTGTATGACCTCTATCCGGACGGCAAAATTGACGTAGCCGCTGAACAGGCTGCTCTGGAAAACAGCGACCGTATTGTGCTGCAGTTCCCGATGCAGTGGTACAGCACGCCGCCACTGCTCAAGCAGTGGCTTGATGATGTGCTGACCTACGGCTGGTCACATGGTGGCGAAACACAGGCACTGCGTGACAAGCAACTTATGCTGGCCGTTTCGCTTGGTGGCGCTGAGTCTGCCTATCAGCCTGATGGTGCAGCCGGACATACGGTCAGCGAATATCTGTTGTCCTTTGAAACCATCTCTGGATATCTGGGTATGCGTTATCTTAAACCTTTCATTACCGGCGGTAGTGCGACGATCACCGACGAAGAAATTGCGGCACAGGCTGAACGCTATAAAGCGGTATTAGTCTGATAAGCAACATGCATTCTTTCGATTATTAAAACGCTCAGATGTGCTGGTTGTCGTGAGGATTTTAATTGCGGCAACCTGCACAACTATGGCTGCTGATGGCTGTTGTGAGGGCCCTCAGCAAACAAAAAACACCCGCCCCTACGCTTTGCCTTTCCAGAATAACGGGTGAAGTTATCTGCTCCCCATTGAAGACACAGAACGCTATTAGCAATGTCCGCTCCTCGCTCATAGCGGACGTTCATCACCTGCAACCACGACACGTCTTTAAAACCCCCCTCTTTGGTTGACATCAAACACAACTGCTCACCCGTTCCCCGCCCTGCGCGGGACATTCAGTCCGCTCAGGCGGCGCGTGCGGCTTCCGATGTCGCCCCTGCCTGCTCCGCTTTACGCCCGGCTGCTGTGGCGGCACGGCGCAGGTGAGGCCGTGCAACCATTGACTGAGGAGCAGATGATGAAAAGAGAACTTACTATTTCCGGCCTTATGGCCAGCCTGTCGGGTTTTGCGCCGGACACCCCATGCGTAGCCCATCTGTGGATGGCGGACGACTTTGAGGATATTGACCCGGAACTTACGCCAGGCGAAGTGACTGCAGCGATCGAACTGGCTGACAGGACGCTGGATGCTGATATCAGCCTCAGCTGGGATTTTATGCGCGACTGTGCAGAAAGCGTGAAGGCCCGGAGGGTGACAGAATGAATATCTGGCTTGTCAGTTATCAGGAAGAGGTCGGCAGCACCTCACATGAATACCACATGCTGCTTAGCGGGCAGGACTTTAAGCTGGCCGAAGCAGCGTGTGAAAGGATGGGTGAAAACTGGTGGCCACCGGAACGTCCCGTCTGCTCTCAGGGCTGCTACTGGCAGTTTGATCGTGGCAGTGTCTGGCTCAAAAGCATCGTTCTGCTTGACGAACGTGAGGCACAGACGCTGGCCGGCCTGCGATTCCTCGATGAGTGGCGGGTGAGCGGTTCGCCGGATGCGCCCGTCATCTGTGACCGCAGCGACTGTCGGTGGGAAGATTACCGGCCCTGATATTTTCACCCGATGCCGCCCCGACCGGCGGCATCTCTCAAATTAACGATAAGGATGTCGCTTCGCTCCGCTCTTTTTGCCGCTTCCCGTCCTGCGGCCGGAAACCAGCAGGGATAAAGTGCCGTGCCCTCACTGTAGCCGGGCCGCTTCGCAGTCAAGGGAAGCTTCGCCGTCCTGCTCACCCGTTCCCCGCCGTGCGCGGGACATTCAGTCCGCTCCGGCGGCGCGTGCGGCTTGCGCGTCCGCCCCTGCCTGCTCCGCTTTACGCCCGTCTTTGTGGTGGTCACGGCACCACAGGGGTGCCCCTCGATACTCAGGAGCATAACTATGTCCCGATTCATGCGTGGCGACAGCGTAGAGATCATGGCCGGCTTTCCGGATAACAGCATCGACTTCATTCTGACAGATCCCCCGTACCTCGTTGGCTTTAAGGACCGGTACCCGCAAGACATTCCTGACCTTCGGTCAGTAAAGAAATAATCAAAAAGAAAATAAGGTTTTCATCCGGGCTTTTGTGGGGATGAATGATGCCTTCGCTTGCAGCGGCCGCAAGCGTCTGCGCCGCTCAAAGCCTGAAGTAGCTCCCGCCGGTGGCGGGCGTGGCGCACCCTATTTAGTTACAACACCCTTAATTACGCTAGAAAACTGCGCCCAGGCAGGTCTGAAACCTCCAGCCCCTCTCCCGCCAGACCTGAGCTGGACCTGAAACTCCGAGTGCCCATTAACAGGCCGCCCCCGCCCCCGCCCCGGCCCTTCGGGCCGGAACAGGAGTGGCTTTAATGGATGGTGTAACTAATCCTCTAAGTTTTACTGTTCATAGTGAACAGTAAAACCAAGACCCCGGAAATCTCGCCCTGTACATCGCTATGCGCCGTACAGCCCGCTTACCTTCGCGGAATTCAGCGTGGTAATCATGGGAATGAAGCGATCGGCCGCATCTGCATAGCCGTTGATAATCCCGGTGCTGTCGGCTATTCCCGTCGGGGTTATGCCGTACAGCGTACCGCTCGTGCCGATCGATATGCCGGTATCACCGGATTTCAGGTTCATTCCCAGCGCAGCAGACATATTATCGCCAGTTCCTACGCCTACAACGGCACCGGCAAGGTCTTCCAGACCGGGGATCAGCTTCACCACGCCGGCAGGCTGATGCGAGGGAATGATGGCAGGCCAGAGGGAGAGCCAGTCAATTCGGTTGTTTACCACAGCAGCGAGCTCAGGCTCCCAGCTATTGGTGAAAGGATTGAAGTAGCCGGTCCCGGATGCACCGCCACGCTCGCACACAAAACTGCCGCTGAGGCGATAAACCAGATAGTCAAACGGCAGCATAATGCGATGGCACTTTTCAAGCAGGCCGGGGCAGTGATGTTCGGTCCACGCCAGTTTTGAAATGGTCATCGCCGGTCCGGGCACCGATCCTGTAAGGCGAGCCCACTCTTCAGGGGCAACTTTCCGGCACAACTCGTGTGCCTGGGTAGCAGACTCAGTGTCATTCCAGAGCTTGGCTGGACGCAGTGCCCGGTCATCTTTATCAAGCATGACCAGACCGTGACCCTGCCCACCGACAGCAAGCCCTGCAATACGGGGCTGCCATGCTTTGAGCTCATCCAGAGCCGAAGTTAACGCGTCCCACCAAGCCTGCGGATCCTGCTCACTGCAGGGGGGCGTCGTCGGCGGATGCGGCTTACGGGCCTGAGCAATCACGTCGCCACTTTCAAGGCTGCGCAGCATAACGGTACAAGACTGAGTAGATGAGTCTATTCCCGCAACAAGGTCCCGCTTCATTGAACTACCCCTGAACAATTTCTGAGAAATGACAGAGCTGAACAAAAGTATCATCAGACTAAAAACAGCTAAGCCGGGATGCTGCATGGCTCAACAATTTTGCTCATATGATCACTTTTGTTTGCTCGTTTGTTAAGTGCAGACAATACCGCTATGAAATCATCCGTCAATTGACGTTATCCGGGAACGTTAAGCAGCTCTCACTTTTATTCCTGATAGTCCTGCCTGCGTTGGGCTGATCTCTCCGGTGTAAGCTCCTCCGGTCTGGCGCTGATGAAGAAACAGATGCCTCCAGGATAGTCAGCACTCTGCCGGAGGGAGGCCGCCGTAAATATTCTGCCAGTATGTATCAGCGTTTCTGATCCCCCCGCTCATTACGCCGCCAGTCATTGAGTGGCCCGTCAGGTTCAGATCAGCTTCTGCGGTTAAATCGAAAATATGATGAATAACTTTTTTAAAACTGGACAACGGCATTTCAAATGACTAATCTACCTACTAGTAGATAGCTGGCGTATTCTGGCTTTCTCCCACAAACCGTTTACAGGAGTATGTATGTCGCATTCAGCAAAACCTCAGGCTTCCGCTGACGCCATCAGTAATGTTCGTGAGGCCGTTCGCGCAGAGCCTGGCCTTGGTAACATGTCATTCCAGGTAAAAGCGCGTTCACACGGCGGTCTGGCCGTACGTGTGGAAACCGGATCGTCATTTCAGAATGGCAAAGAAGACCGTAGCCGCGTAGGCAAATTCTCGAATATCGGGGACGAACCACCTGGGCTGCTTGGTGCCGACACCGGCATGAGCCCCACCGAATATATTCTGCAGGCGCTGGCCGGGTGTTATACCGCTACTCTGACCCTGATGGCTGCTGAAAAAGGCGTAGATCTGGAAAGTATCGAGCTGGATCTCTATTTCGATATTGATATGAAAGGTTTCCTGGGACTGGATAAAAATGCCCGTAAAGGGGCTAAAGGTATCCGCGTAGACGTACGTCTTGAAAGTAATACGGCGAGCCGTGAACAGCTGGAAGAGCTGGTCAGCCTGCTTCCTGAGGCATCACCTATTCATGACACGCTGGCTAACCCGGTGCCGATTGAGACACGTCTCGTATAAGTCACATCTGTTCTGCCTGTGAAGCTTCATGACCCTGTTCCTCCCGGATCAGGGTTTTTCTGTGCAGCCAGTTTATCTGTTTTACTCAGCACTGTTCTGCATGAAGCTTCAGGCGCAAAACAGACTACCGGAGTCGCCTGTTATGCGCCTCGCATCGCGCCGGTCAGCGCATGGTCACAAACTCTTCCGCTGCCGTCGGGTGGATCGCCACGGTATTATCAAAGTCTTTCTTGGTCGCCCCCATTTTCAGCGCCACAGCAAAGCCCTGCAGTATCTCATCCATACCAAATCCGATACCGTGAATGCCGACAATCTTCTCATCGGCACCCACACAGACCAGCTTCATGCGGCACGGCTGACGATGCCTGGTTACCGCGGTGTACATCGCGGTAAATGACGATTTATAAACCTTCACCTGGTCGTCGCCATACCGTTCGCGCGCCTGCGGTTCGGTCAGCCCCACGGTACCAATCGGCGGATGGCTGAACACCACGGTCGGCACATTGCTGTAATCCAGATGCTCGTCCGGCTTGTTGTTAAACAGACGCTCAGAGAGACGACGGCCTGCGGCAACCGCAACCGGCGTAAGTTCAACCGCACCGGTGTTGTCGCCCACGGCATAGATGCCTGACACACTGGTGTTCTGGAATTTATCGACTTTGATATAGCCCCTGTCGTCCAGTGCCACGCCTGCGGCTTCAATGTTGAGGTGATCGTTGGCGGGCTCACGGCCAATCGCCCAGACCAGGCAGTCCACGGTACAGTCACTGCCGTTTTCCAGCTGCAGCGTCAGGCTGCCATCACTGTTTTTAATCACAGCTTCAGGAACAGATTCGGTGTGCAAGGCCGGACCTTCGCTGTTCATCACTTCGACCAGCGTCTCGGTGAGTAGCGGATCGAAGCTGCGCAGCGGCGCCTGCTTACGCACGAACAGGTGAGTTTCTGAACCCAGCGCATTCACAACGCCCGCCAGCTCAACCGCGATATAGCCCGCGCCAACAACTGCGGTGCGCTTCGGCAGCGCATCCAGCTCAAAGAAACCGTCGGAATCAATGCCGTACTCTGCGCCCGGTATCGACGGATGGCTGGGGCGACCGCCGGTGGCAATCAGAATATGATCCGCCGTGATGATCTCACCGTTGACTTCAACGCTGTGCGCATCAACGAAACGGGCGAATCCTTTGATCACTTCAACGTTGTTTTTACCCAGCACGTTTTTATACGAAGTGTGGATACGGTCGATATAGGCGCTGCGGTTTTTTACAAGCGTGGCCCAGTCGAAGCGATTCACTGTGGTGTCGAAGCCATAATCCGGTCCGTAGAGATGGATAGCTTCGGCGATTTGCGCGGCGTGCCACATGATTTTTTTCGGTACGCAACCCACATTCACGCAGGTGCCTCCCAGCTCTTTCGCTTCAATCAGGGCGCATTTCTGGCCATACATGGCTGCACGGTTAATCGAGGCGATACCGCCGCTGCCGCCGCCGATGGTGAGATAATCGAAGTGTCGGTTTGTCATTTTTGTACTCCGGACAGCTCTGCTGTCCTGGTTTCAGGTTGAGGCGGTTAATGCCAGATATATACGAAGCAGTCCTTCGCTCAGAACGGCGCGAGGGCAGGCAAGATTGAGCCGTATGTGGTTATCACCGTTACCGACAAACATGGATCCGTCCTCTACAAGAACACCCGCTTTTTCTGCAAAAAAGTGGGAAGTGAATTTCGGTTCGTCCTGAGCAGAAAGCGGCGTCAGGTCAATCCAGGCAAGATAGGTGCCTTCAGGAATGCTGTAGCGGACGCGGGGAAGATGTTTTTTCAGCCACTCACTCAGGAAAAGAAAATTTCCGTCAATATAGCGTTTTACCTGAAGCAGCCACTCATCACACTGCGACCAGGCCGCAATGTTAGCCGCCAGGCTTAGCGGGGAAACGAACTCATCGTGCAGGCGAAGCCAGGCAGTCCTGACTCCGGGATCAGGGATCATGACGTTGGCCAACAGGTTACCTGCAAGATTAAACGTTTTGCTGGAAGACATGCAGGTAATGATTTTCTGGCTGTGGGGAAAAAGGGAAGCCGCAGGCGTGTGTGAAATGCCGATGCGCGTCAGGTCACAGTGAATTTCATCTGAAATGATCCAGACGTCGTTTTCCAGACACATTTCCATCATCCTGCGAAGCTCATCAGGATGCCAGACACGCCCCGTGGGATTATGCGGATTACACAGGAAAAAAGCTTTTATCCTCAGCGTTTTATCCTGCACAAGATTCCGCATAGCGTCAAAATCAACCGTCATATACTCGCCATTGCTTTTCAGCGGGCAGCTGATCACACGACGGTCGCTGTATTCCCCGGCTTTCTTAAAGGGAGCATACGAGGGTGTGAGGATCAGGATACTTTCATCCTGACGTGTCAGTAAAGGAACCAGCCGGTACAACGCGGGTATCACCCCGGGTGACAGCACAATACTCTCGCGCGGAAAACAATAGCCATAGTGTCTTTCGCACCAGTTTTCAAAGCTCAGAAGATACCCGGGGTGGTAAGCTTTAGTATAACCAATTATTTTCTGGCTGAGCCGCGCACGGATAGCCTCCAGTACCTCAGGAGGTGTGGAAAACGCCATATCCGCTACCCACAGATTAATAAAGCCACCGGGCGGCTCTGATGGTATGTCGCCCTGGCAGTCGCCGAACATATATTCACGCCAGCCCTCGGCGGTCAGACTGTCTGTTCCCGATCGTTCAATAAGCCCGTCAAAATCGTATTGCATGAAGATATCCGGTATATCCGAAATAACAATCACGGCCCGGCGACCGTCAGACAGACCAGCTGCAGGGAGTCCGGGCAATGCAGAGCGCCCGGCTTGAGATTACCAACCTACTAGTTGGTAAATCAAGTCTTTCTGATCTTTCACCTTGCCGGGCTGCTGCCACTGCTTTCGGACCGCGAAAAACCAATTACTATACCAATCCCGCTGAGCACGGCCCCCGCAGACAGAACCATTTTCAGGCTCAGTGATTCACCGGTAAATAACACGCCGCCGAGCATGGCGAGACAGGGTACGCTCAGCTGAACCGTACTCGCGGTCACGGCATCCAGATGTGGCAGAAGTGAATACCAGAGAACGTAGGCGCCGGCTGATGCAACTGCACCCGCCATTACGGCCAGAACAATGCCAGTACCGTCAGCATGCAGGCCACTGCTGATGAAGGGAGAAACAAGAAGCGCAAGGGGCGCGGCAATCAGGAAGTTACCGGCTGTAGACGCTGTGGCATCAGGCATTTTTTTACCGGCAAGCGTGTAGGCCGCCCAGGCAAGCCCGGCCAGCACCATGATCAGCGCACTGCCCGGCGGCGGCGCAGTGGCTCCGGGTAAGAGCAGAGTCAGTAATCCGCAGGACGCAATAACAAGGCCTGCAGCTCTGCCCGGGGAAAGTCGATCCCCGTGAAAAAGGCCGTAAATAACCATGGTCAGCTGGACAACACCAAACAGCAGTAATGCCCCGGCCCCGGTATCCAGATGAATATAAGCCATCGCAAAACACATGGCATATACCACGAGACTGAACCCATTTTTCAGGGACAGTGAGCCTCTTCCGTCCTTTCGGAGCAGGAAAAAAGGCAGCAGAACGACAGCACCGCTTAACAGTCTGAGATCGGTAAAGGTCACCGGATCAATGTGATTGCCACGCAGTGCCACGCGGCAAATGACGGAGTTGGCCGCAAAGGCAATCATGGCAATAATAACTTTCAGTACGATAAATTTTCCGGTCACAGTGGATCCTCCAAAAAGAGAAATGTAAACTACCAACTAGTAGATTGGTAGCGTTCATGCTAACGTTTTGGCTGTCCGGACGAGCCTGAAGTAACTTATTTAAGCCTGAAACGAGAATTAAATAGCGGATCTCGCGCAGCGGTTTCGTTACCGGGAACCGGATGACTTAAGACAGGAGAAAAATGATGAACTTCAGGGTGCTGTTTGCACACGCAATGGATTACGAGCTTTTTACGCAGGGAGGTGCAGAGAAAGATGTCGAGGCGTTGCGTTATTTTGAAGCGCTGGCAGGACAGGCAGAGGATAAAACGCTTTCTGAAAGTTTATCTGCCTTGCAGGGCGGCTACAACATTCTTGTCGTGGCAGAGATGTGGTGCCCGGACTGTCACCGGAAACCTGCCAGCCATCAGGGCCGTTGCCCGCGCAGCTCCACACGTTTCCCTGGGCCTGATTACGCGTGAAGACGCGGGCAGTGAATTTTCAGCCTTCTTTGGCATTGATAAAATTCACATTCCTTTTGCCGCTGTGCTGAACAGCAATTTCGAACTTCTCGGTCAGTTTATTGAAAGACCGCGCAATGCAAATGATGCGCAGGGAAACATGATCGACAGATACCGAAAGGGTGAGATGCTCATGGATACAGCCCGGGAAATCGCCGCAGTACTGTTTCGTGCAGAGGAAGCCGCTGCGCATTGTCGCCACCAGAACGGCTGAGGAAAAAACGCCGATTGCTTGCCATAGAAGGGTGTGAAGGATACAATCTACCAACTAGTAGATTGAAGGATTTTAAAATGACGATTATGACGCGTGAACGGCTGGTTAATGAAGCCGAGCACCTGATGCGGGAAAAGGGCTATTCAGCTTTCAGCTATGCTGACCTGTCCAAGCTGATTGGCATCACGAAGGCCAGTATACATCACCACTTCCCGACGAAAGAAATTCTCGGGCAGGAAGTCGTGAAGCAGGCTGTGAGTGATACGGTTAACCAGTTTGATCAGATTGAAGCAGTGCATCAAAAAGCTGCAGATCAGATTACCTCTTATGTAGCGCTGTTTGAAGCAAGCTACCGGGCATCACTTTTGCCGCTGTGCTGCGCGCTTTCAGCTGAAACGGCAAACCTTCCTGAGGCGATTCTGGAACAGACCTCCCGGTATTTTGATATGCAGATTGCGTGGCTAACCGGGGTTGTTAAGCGCGGTACAGACGCGGGTGAGTTTGTTTCTGCCATGCAGCCCGCCGATGTGGCTATGCTGATAATAAACCTCTGCGAAGGTGCCAGCGTGGTGGCCCGTGCGACAGGTCGGGCTGAAGTGTTTAAAACAAGCCTGCGGCACATCCTTCTCACTTTAAACACTACCCCCTGAGGAATAATACTATGCATGACTGGAGCAATTACCGGCAGGAATTAATGCAGCGCCTCGGCGAGCTGGGCAAGCTGGCACCGGATACGATGAAAGGCGTTGTTGCACTGGGCGCTGCAGGCAATAAAACCGACCTGCTCGGTGCAAAGGTCCGGGAACTGATAGCCCTGGCATGTGCGGTGACAACCCGTTGCGACGGCTGCATTGCGTTTCACGCGGAGGCCGCCATCAAGGCCGGCGCAACGGATGAAGAAATTGCCGAAGCGCTGGGCGTTGCCATCAATCTGAATGCGGGTGCCGCTGCCGTATATTCAGCCCGAACCCTGGATGCGGTCAGCCAGCTGCGCGGTTAAAAAACATTACCGCCTCCTCAGAAAAGGGCCTTACGGCCCTTTTTTTATTTCTTCAAGCACTGCAGCATAAAATGCCGGTGATTTAACGCCAGGTATCCGGCGTACCAGCTGGCCCTCCCTGAAAATCAGTACAGAAGGAAGACCCCATATTTCATACTTAGTCGTCAGGACTGGTGCCTGATCGACATTCACTTTACCCACCTGAATGCTCTCTTCCAGGCCGTCGGTAAACGCGCTAAAGAATGGCTCACTGCTCTGGCAGGGCGGACACCATGGTGCCGAAAAACGCACGACAGAAATGCCTTCATACTGTTCAATATCGCGAAAATTATCTTCGTTATAAGCGGCTGCTTCACGCACGTTAATCCCCTTCTGTTTCGGTTTAAAGTGAGGGCATCTGTGGCGCCTGCCCTTTGCCGGCCCCCTGAGTATCGACATTACCGGTATGGTCGGAAGCAGCAGTATAATTAATTCCTGTTGACCTATCAACTAGTAGGTTGGTATAGTGCCACCCATGAACCCGGCAGGCCGGAAAATACGGTGTAAGAACCGAAGCCCGGCTCCTGTAGCCACCATTGATATTGTCAGAGGCGCACCATGAGCAAGTTATTCACCCCGTTTAACCTGGCTGGAACAGAACTGAAAAACCGCGTGGTCATGGCTCCCATGACCCGCACCCGCACCATGAACGACGTTGCCGGTGAGGTGGTTGCCCGCTACTACGCGCAGCGGGCCTCGGCAGGTCTGCTGATTACGGAGGGGCTGCCGGTTTCAGAAGAGGCACGCGGCTATCTCTACACGCCGGGCATTTATACCCGTGAGCACGTAGCCGGCTGGCGCACGGTGACCGATGCGGTACACGCAAAGGGCGGCCGTATCTTCGCCCAGCTATGGCACGTCGGCCGCATGTCCCATGTTTCATTACAGCAGGGTAATGCCGCCCCGGTGTCATCGGGCACCATTCCGGCAACCAACACCACCGTATTTGCCCTGACAGAATCCGGCGAGCCAGGCCCTGTCGTCCCCAGCACGCCAAGAGCACTAGAAACGGCTGAAATCAGGCGTATTACGGCTGACTTTGTTAAGTCAGCAGAACTGGCAATGGAAGCGGGCTTTGACGGCGTCGAAATTATGGCGGCTAACGGCTTCATCTTTGACCAGTTCCTCAGCACCGCGCTGAACCACCGCACCGACGCTTACGGCGGCACCGTTAAAAACCGTCAGCGCTTTTTGATGGAAACCATTGATGCGGTCTCTTCCGCTATTGGCGGCGAGAAGGTCGGCGTGCGGCTTTCCCCGTTCGGGCGTATTTATGATCTGGCCCCGTATGAGGGGGAGGAGGAGACGTGGGCGGTTCTGGCGATGACGCTCGGAGAACGTGACCTTGCCTATGTTCACCTTTACTACCAGCCGGCTTATATCAGCGCACCTGTACCTAAGGGCTTTAAGGCTTTCTTCCGTAAGGCTTTTGGCGGCACGCTTATCGGCGCCGGCGGCTTTACTCGCGACATCGCCAGCGCCGCTCTTGAGGCTGATGAACTGGACCTGGTGGCATTCGGCGTGCCGTACATTGCTAACCCTGACCTGGTCGAGAGAATGCAGAACGGCTGGCCGCTGGCTGAAAGCGATCGCAGTACTTATTACGGCGTCAGCGGCAATCCTGAAAAGGGATACACCGACTATCCGGCCTGGCAGGATGAACAGAAACACTAAGCCTCCGGCAGCCTTCAGTCGTCACACGAAAAGCAGAAATTCAGGAGTAAGCAATGCAAACCCTTAAGCCCGTCATAACCATAGATATCTGGTCCGATCTGGTCTGTCCTTGGTGCTGGATCGCCAAAAAACGCTTTGAGAAAGGCCTGGCAGCGTTTGAACACCGCGACAGCGTGGTCATCCGTCAGCACAGCTTCCGGATTGCCGAAGGCATGCCGGCCATGCCTTTCCGCGATGCGCTCTACAAAAAGCTCGGCGGTCAGAGCAACGCTGAGCTGATGATGAATCAGGTGGAAACGTCCGCGAAGTCAGAGGGACTGCGATACAACTTTGACACCATGCTGTTCGGGGATACCGAAGATGCGCTGACCCTGCTGGCTGCTGCACGACAGGCAGGACTGGGGGAGGTTATGACCGAACGATTCTATCTTGCGGGTACCACCGAAGGGCGCTCCCTCTTTGATCGCAATGAGCTGATAAAGCTGGCCGCCGAATCAGGCATGGCAGCAGAAGCCGCTGCTGAGGCGCTGAATGACCCGTCGTTTCGTGCTTCGGTAACGGAGGATGAGAGCAGCGCCCGATCGATTGGTGTGAGTGGCGTGCCTCTTTTTCTGCTGAATCAGAAATACGCCATAAGCGGCGCTCAGGCATCGGAAAATTTCCTGAGTGCCCTGCGACAGGTCTGGGATGAAAAGCAGGAAGAAATAACCGTGACTGCAGGTCAGGCCTGTGGCGCAGACGGCTGCAGCATCTGATTACCCAACACCTGCCGGCCATTTACGTGCCGGCTGAACACTACCTGTAAATAACGGAGTCACATATGAGCGATTTTTTTAACGGTAAAAAGCTTCTGGTCGTAGGCGGCACCAGTGGTATGGGTCTTGAAACGGCGCGTATGGTGCTGAAAGCAGGCGGCAGCGTGGTCCTGACGGGCAGCAGAAAAGATAAAGCTGACGCCGTTCAGAAAGAACTGAGCCCACTCGGCCCGGTGTCTGTCATTACGGCAAACCTGATGACAGAAGAAGGGATGAATGCCATTCGTCAGGAAATCAATGCGCATCATCGCGACATCAGCCTGATGGTGAATGCCGCGGGTATCTTTATCCCGAAAAGTTTTACCGAGCACAATGCCGCAGACTACGATAGCTACCTGTCGCTGAACCGCGCCACTTTCTTTATCACGCAGGACGTGGTGAAGAACATGCTTGCTGATAAACGCGAAGGTGCCATTGTGAACGTAGGGTCAATTGGCGCGCAGGCTGCGCTGGGTGATTCTCCCGCTTCTGCCTACTCGATGGCAAAAGCTGGTCTGCATGCGCTGACGCGCAACCTGGCGATTGAACTGGCCAGCGCGGGTATCCGTGTGAATGCCGTTTCTCCGGGTATTGTGCAGACGCCAATTTACGAAGGATTCATGGCCAAAGAAGATATTGCTGATGCAATGAAGGCGATGAGTGATTTCCATCCGCTGGGCCGCGTCGGCAAACCTGAAGATGTGGCAAATACTATCCTGTTCCTGCTGTCGGACAAGGCAGCCTGGGTGACCGGTGCTATCTGGGACGTGGATGCAGGTATTATGGCCGTACGTCGTTAATTTTACGCCACGCCTGTCAGGCTTTATGTCTTAAAGCCTGACAGACTGCTCCCCAGGGTGAGGTTGTCGTCAGCTGAGATTCTTTTCAGCAGCAGCGGTGATAGCCAGGAGTCTCTAAGTCATCAACAGAAGTTGCTGACAACCTCGTGAGCTAATTTGCGCGAAGCAGGGCGGTTTGTGGTATTCGCTGACAGAGCTTGGGGCAGGCGATCTGAAAGCAACCAGGTATGAAGGTGGCATTTTCACCAGGGTGAATACAGACATGCCAGGAATATACCTCCACGCCCCGGTCACGCTATTTCTGAGTGCTGCAGCCCCGGACATCTTTTCATAGCCAGTCCGTTTCTTAGTCATAGCAGACCAGAGACTCTGTTCATATTGTCTGCTCTGCAACCACAGCATTCTAATGTTTTGCATTTTATACTCCTGGATGTCATTGGGGAAGCTGATGTCAGACAGACTCTGCTCATCCTCATAGAGTAATTTCAAACGCAATAGCCCATTTGGTGGGCCAGTGATTTGAAACAGCTGTTCAGGATGTGGTTCCGGCAAAGTGTTGGCGCAAAGCTTGCCGGAAAGCAGGACTACCTCTGGCGTTCCTGTACAGGCGAGCTGTCCCGGCAGAATGACCTGTTCCGGCTGACATATGCCCCGGAGATAGCGAAAGATATGTGCTGGACTTCCCGGCAGCTTAGCGACCGGGAATGGTCGGGAAGGCATGCTGCCATCCTGAATACTGGCGTAAACGGAATTTATCTATCCCGGACCAGCCTGGATGCTGTGTTTGACGATGACGGCCAACAGCTCTCACCGGTGATGGCGCAACTGACCGGGCGCGTGCAGGGGGTGGAAACGCTTCTTAACCGCTGTGGATGGCAGATGGCTATTGATGGGCCTTCCGGGTTTTATGTGCTGACGGCAGAAAAATATAAACTAACGATGGAGCAGTGAGACCCTGGGCGGCTGTACCTGGCGGATCAGCAGTGCGGCCAGAGAGGCCGCTAAATAAGTCAGTGGCGGATCTGCGCCAGGTCGTCTTCAGTCAGTCCGGTCATTTTCATGACGGTATTACGGTCAAGACCGTTCTGCAGCATGGTACGGGCAACTTCCAGCTTGCCTTCCAGCATGCCTTCATTTCGGCCTTCCTGCCTGCCTAACTGGATACCCTTCTGGATGCCCTTCTCGATGCCCTTCTGTTCGAGCTGTTGTGCGATGGTCATAAGTGCGTCTCCGTGTTGCGGCACACGCTGTGCCAGTTCGCGTACAAAGCCTTCGGCGTCGGCTGTTTCGCCTGCCTGTACAATATAGTGTACCAGCGATATCACCTGTGATGAAGACAGATAGCCGGCCAGCAGAATGGGCGCCAGCCGGTCAGTCAGTTCTGCCAGGTCCCGCTGATGAATATGTTTCTGCAGCAGGGTCAGGGCGGCCATGCTGCGATGGCCGGCGATTTCATCATCAGGAATGACGGTAACGTCAACCACCGGGAAAGCGCTGCTGTAGAGTTTGCCTGCCAGCGCCGGATCATCAAACTCATTCAGCCACCGGGTGGAGTAAGGATACGGGCTGCGTTTACCCGTATAGAACAGCACGGGTATCACCAGTGGCAACTTCTTATGGCCCGCCTCAAGGTGGCGCTGCATGGCCGCCACCGCATAACGCATCAGGCGAAAAGCCATGTGTTTATCGGGTGAAGACTGGTGCTCAATGAGCACGTGGACATACCCCTCACCGGCTGTGGTTTTCAGACTGTAGAGCACGTCACTAAAGTACTGCCTCAGGTCATCCTCGACAAACGAGCCGGATTCCAGCTTTAGCGTACTGAGGTCACAGATAGCACGCAGCTCTGCGGGCAGATGCAGTTCCATGAAATCACGGGCGACATCCGGGTGGGTCAGAAATTGCCGGAACGTGGCATCGTGAGGAGTTGGTGTACGGTTTTTTTTCTTCTTCATCAGTCCCGGCTCTGAAAATAACCGCTGTATGTTACCACAGGCAGAAAACCGTCTGTATTGATGGTGAACAGATCTGCAATGCCTGCAGGTAGCCGTTCGGATTATTTTTAATTATTTCGGATACACTGCTTCATCGTACGATCTCTAATAATCGAAGCATAATCATTCTTCGTCGCTGTTCGCACAGCCAGATGAGTGATGGAATCATAAAACACCGTCAATACGGCTGGGAGATGTGGCTATTTCTGCCACCATTTAACATAAATTACATTTCACGCACCTATCATCGGTAAAATCAGACAGTGTAATAAACCCGTAATTATCGACTGCCATTGATTCCCGTCATGTCATACGTCATATCGTCAGCTGAAGCCTGCAATGTAGAAGGGTCATTCTGTCAGCAGCACAGACAGATTTCAGTCAGGAAAAAAGCAGTACTGGATCTCAGAAGCAGAGCGCTTTATCAGCTAATCATCATCGCTTTCCATCAGGATGACCATTGCACCCCGGTGAGCTTCAACCATGCGGATGTAGCGCATGACAGTCTGAGTCTGCGTCCAGGTACCTTCCTGCATGATCTGCGCAATGGATATGCCTTTTCTGGCCATATCCTGTGCGGCGCCGACGCGAGCGCTGTGGCCGCTCCAGCTGGCATAGCGCCCTTTGTTCGTTTCAAGCGCCTCCGTTTTACCCGTAGCCTGCCGGGCACGACGATAAATATCTTCCAGGCAAGGTGCGCTCATGGGGACTTCCGACACCCGGGCGATACGGTTAGAACGATGGACAGGACAAAAGATAACAGCGTCAGGTTCGCCAGCCAGGCCCGCCGCGGTAATCCATTCGCTCAGCCGGCGGGAAGACTTCGCACTAAGGGCCTTCACAATGCCACCTGACTGCAGGATGGTTTTGGTCCAGCCAACGTCCAGAATGATACGCCCGTCTGCTGCATGGGAGATATCCCTGATCCGCAGACGTGAAAGCTCGCTCATGCGGAGAAGTGTACTGTAAGCAACGTGCATAAACGCGAGGTCGCGCAGCTGCTGCAGGCGCGGGGAATGACTCCATGCTGCATCAAGACGGTTCAGGTCCGGTCGGCAGAATGGAGCTGCCTGCCCAGTGCGCTCACCTGACATGACCGCGGTACGGTTTATCTTCTTCCTGGCGCGCACAACGTCAGTCGCAACCGTTGGCGGTACCAGTCCGGCGTTACGGTGTAACATTGATATAAGCGCAGCGTGCACTGAGATGGTTGAAGTTGCCCGACCAATCGCCTGCAGGTGAAACAGGTAGTCCTGCATGTCATCCGGTGACATAGGCAGAAAGGTCCGGTTGTTTTTCTGCGACCAGCGCCAGCAGATCCGCATCACGCTCAGGAGCTGACGCCACGTGTTAGGCGAAAAGGCTTCGCGGTGCCGGACAAACCCGGCCAGCTTCGCAGTAAGATCGTCACCAGCGCTGCCGCTGAGGGTCACACCGGTAAAACCGGAGATATCGTTCATATTTGCTCAGTTTTCACCCATTAATCAGGAGGCAGCGCTACGTGAATTCTGACAAAGAAGCAGGGGCAGTGCCCGTCAGATTTTACGTAGCGCTGCCGGATTTTTAACCGTCTGTACACAGATGACCCTCCGCAGCACGCCGTCCGGTACTTCGTCTTTTTTTTATAGTGGTCAGGGATCTCAGGATCCGGCCTCGATCCTTATGATACCTGGTTTCTTAGGCCGTGTCTGGCCTTATATAAGTATAATTATATAAGGTTAGAAGCATATGAAAAAGATTTGAATTAAGATTAAAAAGAGGGTCTATAATGGGCATACAAAAAACATTTACAAATTAGAAAAAGGAAATATGAATGAGTGATGAGGGTGTTAAAAGCATGGTCTCAATTGTATAGAAAAAATGAAAGTATCCAATTAAGCAGAAAATCTAAATTAATAACGACATTTCTTTTCTTAACTATAAATTAATTACATAAATGAGAGTTATAATTTTCAATGATTTGGATTTATATTGAATCCAAAAAAAATAATGACGACTTGATGTGATTGATACATTTATTTTGTCTTCTACCACCTCTGGAATAATTTTCACTTCGTGGCGAAAATGCTCAACAATCTATTCTTCCTTACCCGTGAGCCATACTCTTAGAAATACGGTTAAATCTAGTCATGAAGACTTAGGGTTGAATATTGCGACATACTTACTAATATACTCCCCCTCCTCCAGCGCTTTGACTCTTAGCAGGCAAGATGAAAGTTAAAGTCCAACCATCTCTTCAAGAAAATTATTTGTTAAACGTACATCTATCTGGAGTTCATGAAGCACTTTACGGTCGACTGAGTTAATTGAAAAAAACTGAGTTTTTCTTTATTATGCCGTCTATTGCGTAATAAACCGACATGAATTTATATTTCCCTGACCAATTCCATTAAGAGTAAAAAAAGATAACATATACAATTTAGTCATTAGTTTAAACAGTAAAATAGATAAAGGAACTGTTATGACAATCAATATAAGAACTGTTTATTGCTAAGATTTAAGGATAATGGTTCTATGTTGTAAAACCAAGGAGAAGATAATGAGCAATGAAAAATTATCAGATAATGAGAGACTTAAAAAAGAGAGCCTTTTATTAAGAGGTTCAATAAAAAATGATCTAAATGATGGCATGACCGTGACCTGCCCCCTGTATCAGATACAACCTTCAGTTAGTAATGTCGGTTGATATTTCTTCATGCTTCCCGTTTCGCCAGCCTGCTGCAAATTCAGATGGCGTCTGGTAATTCAGCGATGAATGCGGTCTGGACTCGTTATAGTCCTTCCGCCAGTCATTAATGATTTCTCGGGCATGTAGAATATCGATGAACCAGTGCTCATTCAGGCATTCATCCCGAAAGCGACCGTTGAAACTCTCAATAAATCCGTTCTGCGTTGGCTTGCCCGGCTGGATTAAGCGCAACTCAACACCATGTTCAAAGGCCCATTGATCCAGCGCGCGGCAGGTAAATTCCGGGCCCTGATCGGTTCTTATCGTCTCAGGATATCCACGAAACAGCGCAATGCTGTCCAGAATACGCGCGACCTGAATACCTGAAATCCCGAAAGCGGCGGTGATCGTCAGGCACTCCCTGGTGAAATCATCCACGCAGGTCAGGCACTTAATCCGGCGACCGCTGGCAAGTGCATCCATGACAAAATCCATCGACCATGTCAGGTTCGGCGCATCCGGGCGAAGAAGCGGAAGCCGTGCAGTCGCCAGACCCTTACGGCGGCGCCTGCGTTTTACACCCAGACCGTTAAGGTGATAGATGCGGTAAACCCGCTTGTGGTTGACGTGAAGGCCCTCCCGTCGCAATAACTGCCAGATGCGCCGGTAACCAAACCGGCGGCGTTCAAGTGCCAGCTCTGTGATACGTAGAGACAGTTGCGCATCAGCAGCCGGACGCTGGGCCGAATAACGGCAGGTTGAAAGTGACAGACCGGCCAGCCTGCAGGCACGGCGTTGCGACAGACCCGTTGCCTCACACATGACCTCCACGGCTTCCCGCTTCTGGTCTGTCGTCAGAGCTTTCGGCGCAGAGCCACCTGTAGCGCCTCCTTATCCAGCATGGCTTCGGCGAGCAGCTTCTTGAGACGAGTGTTCTCCTCTTCAGGCGACTTGAGCCGCTTCACTTCGGGGACTTCCATGCCGCCGAACTTCTTGCGCCAGGTGTAAAAGGTGGCGTCTGAAATAGCGTGCTTGCGGCAGAGCTCACGGGCAGAAACCCCGGCTTCAGCCTCGCGGAGGATACTGATGATCTGTTCGTCGGAAAAACGCTTCTTCATGGGGATGTCCTCATGTGGCTTATGAAGACATTACTAACATCGCGGTGTATTAATCAACGGGGAGCAGGTCAGTATGAAAAGCAGATACGAATGTTCCATGATCTGTAAAGAGCAGCAAACAGGGTGAAGTAAACATTCTGTTTAAATAAAAGGCTACTTCCGAACGCTTAATGAATAGAGATTCCAATACTATCATCTTCAGCATTTTTGCGTGAGCTGAAACCTAAATTAATTTAATAGCTTTCATTGTGTTCAGGGATAAGCACCCGCACACCAGCTGCGGCAATATACATATAAAGAAAATTTTTTATAAAATTCATTTCATTTGGCTAATCTTGCAACGATGAACATTGAGATGGAAAGAAAAAAAGCCGAAGCGTAACCATAAGCACTGCGCAGGGGAAGAGAAGATTAAGCACTTTTTAAGAAAACTAAAATATCGCTTCGGCAGAAAAAATTTCTTTAACCTGAACTTTTATCAAAAAAATTAGAATGATAGCCATAAGACATATCTTATGAGGATAAGATGAACCTAAATCGAGCTAAGAACATACGGATAACATTATTAGGCCCATTTCTGTTATCTTAACTTTGTAGAAACGAGACGTATCAGATGCAACGTCAGAAAACTCTATAAATCCCCTGCGCATCAATGGAGCCAGGCTTCTGCAAGTTTTACCAGGTCTACAACTGCGTGAACAATCACGATTCATCTCAAGTCCAACTAACTTGTCTCCGCGTAAAATATAAACACGACCCTCTTTTATCCCAGATAATGCTTTCTTCATATCTTCAGAAATTTCTTTTTTCATTTTAATCTCTTAATGATAAAAACAACAACAATAAACCCTTCAATGAGTTAAGATTGATCTGATTACCACGCCGCATCACCATCAAAATTAGAATATAATATCACTAAATAATAAAACAAATAACCCCAATTACTGACAGTTGACAAAAATAATTTTTAAAAAAAGAGAATGAAAAAAGTAGATTATTAGTTAACAGGATGCATATTAGCTGTTTAATGAACACATTTTCAACCCGTTACTTTATCCAGTACCAATAAATTTTCTGATTTTTTTTGATGTGTATTTGAGTTACCATAAGTGAGGTTTCATGGATTTAATAGTTATAATTTATTCACTGAGCAATTTATCAAAAACATCAAAGCTAAGATCTGCGTGCTTTCTTGAAAAAAAGCAGCCAGAGTTTTTTATATTAGCAAAATCTGACTCATCAAGAACCCTGGGATAATCAGGTCCGGTTTTCCAATCAATATATCGCAAAGCATCATTTAACTTAAGTTCGTCATGATATAGGTCCGTTCTGCCAAGAAGCTTGATAATTGTATGAAAAAAAACCTCATCACTGCAAAAGGAATATTGAAATAAATCGCAATACCACTTATTCAAAGAGACAAACATCATAACTGAATTTACAGTCGGATGATTTAATGAGAACCAATTTGTCCCTTTATAGAATTGAATTTTTTTGTTAGCATGTTTTTTGAAAACATCGGTTATAAAAAAATTTCTGAGTGATTTGAATGCCAGGATTTTTATCTTTTCAGGAATACTTTTTCTTCTGGAATAGAACACATCAGGATATCGATACTTAACCCTCTTCTCTGGATCGACATAGTTGTTTCTTGAGTCCTGGAAATGGATTAAGTTTTTCTTATTAATGCTGTGCAAGAAATTATTCATCGTTTCATTACTCTTGTTTGGTATATCGTCACCAGACAATAAGAACAGATAGTCGAAATTCCATTGCAGTGCTTCTGAAAAGGTATTCAGGGTTGAGGCTACCTGACTATAGCTTCCCCAGGTTACGCACACGCGATTCTGAACAAAATGGACATTAGAGGCAGCTAATGACTGAAAATCATCAAGAGAGGACTTTGCATCGACGTGAATAAGAATAATGTTTTCAGCAAAAGATGATAAATAAGTAATAGTGAAGATAAGAGGATTTGTAACTTTATGACAAAGAATACAAAAAATTTTTTTCATTTAACGAATACCTTGCCTGTTCAGGCTAATGAACACTGAGATTGTATCATGCAGCTAATGCGTCACACTGCAAAAACCCGTTTAATGTCAGGTAAAAGAGATTTCGCCTTTTTTCAAAGAATAAATACGTAAGTTGCGATTTATACTCCTTTAACTTTTTCATCGTAAGCATCAGAGCATGACAAATTCTGTCATCATCCCAGCCGCGTAAAATCAGCAAGAACACCCGCATTCTCACGCTGTCTTCTTTTTCCTTGAATGGCTTTATTTTCTTAAACACCTTTCTACCTTTAAAAAAATCAAAAATATCATTATCACGCAGGTCTAAGGCGTAAAAAGAAAAATCGCACACGGATTGAAGAATAAAAACCTCTAATTCATTACTGTAAATTACAATGATATTTCTTTTTTTCAGCAAGGACCTCTCTCTGCTGAGTGCCAGCATGAAGTGGTATACATCAAAAACCAATAAATCAGCCCGAATAAAGGACATTTCTGACGAAAGATTTTCAATTGCACTTTCAATAAATTTGTTTTGAATATGAGTGATGACTTTTCTCATACCATTACCTTTAAATTAACGCTAACACTATGATTTACATTATCTTCAGGCCATTTAAGCACTGAAGTCAGCTAACTATTTGTATACGACTCTTTTTAGCTGCCCGGTCTTTGCCCCACTTCTGTGTTAATCGAGCGAGGGGCTTTTCAATAAAACGGTAGGTAAGCAAACCAGAAATAATCGAAGCTGAAAGTAAGACTACAGTAAATAAACCCGAACTCAACAACCCAAGGTTCTTTAAAACCAACGCGGCAGGGCTCAATATAAAGGGATGGATTAAATAGAGTGAGTATGAGGAGTTACCTAACTGTTCAAAAACACGGACCAGGCAGCCCTTACTTGTTGCAAACCACTGTTCCAGACTGAGTGCTCCCAGAAATATGAGAAACATCGGTAAACCCGAAGTCACGACCTTGCCAAAAGGCACTTCAGGGGTACCGTAAACATTGTTGTAAATCACCCAACTCAGACCCAAAGTAATCATCAGGCATGCAGAAACCTGACCCGGTTTAATGTTGCTAATTATCACAAACGAAAGCACGCCAAGCATAAACTCAAGCAACATATTGCTGAATAAAAAAACCAGGATCGGTGTTTCTGGTTGAAGGAACAATCCTGTAACAGACAATAGCAAGATAGTTAATGAAACACCAAGATATCTCATTAACCTGATGTCAGTCAGAAAAATGAAAACGGAAAATATCAGGTAATAATAAAATTCGTAGCTTAACGTCCATCCATTCTGAATTAAAAACTTAACACCATCAGGAATCAGGAAGAAAGATTGAATAATACCCGTTTTGCCACCGGACGAATTGACCATTTGTGGAGAAACTAAGAAGATGAATAAAGCGACAAGACTAAGCACCCAGTACAAAGGAATAATTCTTATAACACGGTGAAGCAGAAAATGAAGAAGGGTTATATTTTTATTGTGGGTAGCAACACACATAATAAAACCGGAAATGATGAAAAACAGATCCACCCCATTCCCTCCCACATGAAACCAGTTCAACGAGCCGGTTTCGTACTGTTTCCCTTTATGTGCAATGTGGGTCAGCACCACCATTAACGCTGCAATTCCTCTCAGAAACTGAATCGAATACAACATGAGAAATCCTTATAGATAGCGAATCTTGAGATTGCTACTGGCGAACAGTGTGCTCGCCAGGAAATGCGGTTAATATTGTGATTAAATTTCGATTAACTGAGAATGTCAGAGCAATGAATTGCGTATTATCAATAGGCGGATTTGTTCACAAAACCCTTCAGTAACGTTAAGAATATGATCTTCAGGTCTCCTGGGATGCTCCAGCTACGAATATATTCCAGATCCAGATCAATACGCTTTTGCATCTTATCTAAGGTATCGGTTTCACCACGCCAGCCATTAATCTGTGCTAAGCCCGTAATCCCAGGCTTAACCTTGTGACGCAGCATATAGCCATGAATTAACATACGATATTGTTCATTATGGGCAACGGCATGAGGGCGTGGTCCAACAATTGACATCTCGCCACGAAATACGTTGAAGAACTGTGGTAACTCATCCAGTGAGGTTTTACGTAAAAATCGCCCGACTTGCGTTACGCGCACATCTCCTCGCGTTACCTGCATCACTTTGGCATCATTTTCCATAACGCTCATAGAGCGAAACTTCCAGACAACGATGGGCTTGCCATCGATGCCATAACGTGTCTGACGAAAAAGCACCGGTCCGGGTGAGGAGAGTTTCACAGCAATCGCCACGGCGAGCAGAATCGGCGAGATTAACAATAAAATCAGTGAAGAAAGCACGATGTCTTCCAGCCGCTTCAAAACCCGGTTGATACCATTGAAAGGTGTATCCACTAAGGGCACGACGGGAACACCGTTGATGTCCTCAGGATGAGATTGCAGAATGTTAAGAGCTGAAACATCGGGCACCAGCAACACTGAACAGGTGGTATCAGCCAGCTGCTTCACTAACTCACTGATCTTCGCTTCATCTTTCATATGCATTGCGATGTAAATACGATCAATTTCTCCGTCACGCGCTTCCCTGATTAATTCGGCAAGATTTCCGGCATAAGGTAAACCGTTAAGATCGTTAGAGACCACATCGTCATAAACGCCCTTTACCACAAACCCCAACCAGGGAGAACGACCGAAACTTTTCAACAAAGCAATACCTGCTGGCATGCTACCCGCGACACAGACACGGCGATTGTTATAACCATACTTACGCAGTGTGCCAGAAAGGTAACGGATCACTGAACGGCTGGCGGTAAGTCCGACCGCCACCAACAGGAACCAATGCATCAGCACGTCAAATGACAGGGTGAAATGAGCAGAGCAGCTCAGCACCAGCCAGGTTGCTGCTGCTGTCACTATCCAGTTTCTGGTGATCGAAAACAGCTCAACATAGATGTGCATCCCACGCCACGAACGATAGAAATTAGTAAATCCTGCAACTGTGACGAAAGCAATCATTGCCGTCATCAGTAGCAGTAAATGTTGGTCATCAAAAACAGTGCGATGCAGAGCAGAAACCAGATACAGACCTGTAAAAATAACACCTATATCAGAGAGTCGCTGCACAATGGAGATGACCGAGATATTCGAAGGTATGTGAACGCGATGCTGTAATGTATTCATAGTCGTCAACCTGCCTGGTTAAACCGTTAAACGAAAACTGAGATTATTGATGTTTACCGAAATTAATTCGGTGGGCCTGAGGTTAATATTTTATGATTTACTGATTATCAGGATTGAATTTTTAAGCGATGGCAAATAAACATTCTGGCGCTTTTTGACATTGTAAAAAGTGAAACCAAATAGGTGATTACGCAGCAGAAGCAGATCGATACCAACAGCAGAATATTATTAATTTGAGAGGAAGGGTACTTCTGATCAATCACAAACATAGCCATCATCATCACGCCAACGGCAATAGACACCGGATAAACCTTTAGAAATACATTAATGAGATTCCCCGAGAGGGTCATCATCAGACAATGCATCAATGGAAAAAACATAAAAATGTTGGCGAGCATATAAAATTTAGCAAAAGTGGTGATATCAAATCTTACACCGATAAAAAAGGTTGAAACCATGATAAGAGCATTAAACATCCCAAGCTTTAACATGATATTAGTGCGATTTTTCACCATAAAAACGGCGCCGGTAGTGCTGAGCACTGACTGGATAATTGCAGTTGGTGCCAGCCATTTTAGTATCTCTGCGGTTTTGAGCCACTGCTCACCGAAAAATAATTTTATTATTGGAAAACTGTAGTAACCAATTAATGTCATTAGAGGTGCTGTAAATACCAGAACAAAAAATATGGTATTAAGATAGGTCGCTTCAATGCGCTTGTTATCGTCCTGAAAACGGCTCAATACCGGATACAACGAACGCGTTGCCACATAAGTCATGCTTTGCAAAGGAAACAGCATAATCCGATACGCCAGGTTATATTGCCCCAGTATCGTCGCCGACATATATCGACCAATAATGAAGCTATCGGTATTTCTGGAAAAATAATTAATGAAGTTATACAAAGATAGCTCTGTACTAAATGAAAAGATTTCTTTGATGTCACAGGCTCGGATAAAATGAGTAAGTGATGGTCTCCATTTAGATATCTTCCAAAATTGTAATGCTGACATCGAATTCTGAACTAATGCCTGTGCCACCAGACTGTAAACACCAAAGCCGCAATTAGCTAATATGATAGCAATAATGACAGAACAAACAGATGATGTGACTTCAACACGTGAAATTGATTTGAACTGGTTACCTCGTTCTAACAATGCCAGATGGGTGGCCGCGCAACTTGAGAGCGGAAAGGTTAATCCCAGAAGAATGAGAACCTTCACCAGTTCAGGTTGGTGATAGAGTAATGAGAGTGGATATGCAAGACAAGCAATCACGCCACACAAGAACAGCCCCAGCAGTACATTCAGCCAAAAAACTGAATTGATCAGGTTGTTACTCACCTCTTTTTTCTGAATCAGTGCTGCTGATGTCCCGAGATCCCTTAACAGCGTACCAAGATTGATCACCACTACCGCCATCGCCATGATGCCATATTGCGCTGGCGAAATTATTTTAGCCAGATAGATCAAATTGACAGCTTGCACCAACATTTTTAGGAATTGGGACACTGCATTCCATTTGGCGTTTGAAAGTACATTCATCGAAATACCGCCCTTTCGATTGATATGACAACATGTTGTTTATTCCTTCCAGGAAAAAAACCGTTAAATAATGAATCCATACTTATCCCTTTTATATTAGCCCGATTTAAATATCTGACAGATCAACAACGCGGGTGCTTTCCTTCTGAGAAAATTTTAAATATTAGTTCTAAATTAGAAAACTTGAACCTAATAATCTGCTGTAGTGTAATTCTTAGCAACCTTAGATAAATCACAAATATATTTTTTGAATAGTATTTCCCTGAAAGCACACGGTCATAAATGCGTTCGACTTCCTGTGAATCGCCATCATAGTTTTCTGGCTCTGACGCTGAGGATTCAATAGTATTAATGACCTGGATACAAACTTTAAAATTCTTTTTCTTTAACACTTCGAGGCGGTTGAAAAAATTATAATCGACGCCATACAGGGCAAAACGATTATCAAAAACTTCCATGTTGCACTCAGCAAATTTATCGATCAAACTGCGGTAGATAACCAGCCCCGAATTCATTGACAGTAATGTATACTGAGAGTCAATTTTAATCCCATCTGGAATTTTCTGTACAAACTTATTCAACCGCGGGTAGATAATCTGCTTTGAAACACCATCGCGTATGTTAGGTATTTGCAAATCAATTACGTCACTGTAAAAAGAATTTAAATTATCAATGTAGCTATTCTCAAAAACAAAGTTGTCACTAAAAAAAATAAATCTGTCACTCTGCGAATACTCGTTGAGCACTCCATTGTATATCCAACTCAGTGGCCTGACATCTAAGAAGTGTCTAATACTTACTTTCTTAATTTTAACTCCGAGGTTATGGATAAATTCTTTATCGATGTTGTTTGTTCCTGCACCATTATTTATTATCAACAGTTCATCTAAAGAACATTTTGACTTCATTAGTGAGTTGAGTGTCGGAGATTTTTGAGCAGAGCAATGACTTAAAACAACCGTCATGATGGTATGCATACTTAAAACCCTGTGAGTTAAAAGTTGAGATTTTCATGTTAGTAGCGGCACACAAGAAGCTGAGCAAGATTCAATCCTTCTCATGAAGCCAGGAAAGATATCCCTGCATAATATCTTTCTCGTTACCTGATTCATCAAGCATTCCAAAGTTTGATTCATAGGCATTATGCGGGATATTTACGTCCTGTAATGAATACCACCAAATGCCTTTAATGAAGTCATGTGACGCAGCGAGTTGATAATATCTTTTGATATAGGCTTTTTGCTGGAAAGGTAATAATTTACCACGCGGTGAATCTGAATATCCCATTTCTGAGATATACAAATCTACCTTATGACCTGCATTTACACTCTTGAGATAATCTTCGAAATGCTCAATAGCTTTGAAGTCTGAGTCTGGTGTATTCGTGGAGTATGGATGTATCGAAATTCCATCTACATCCTTTAACACACCGTCCCTGACCATCACATCTAACCAGTTAATGTGGCGTTGTGACAATGGATTCATACTGCCTGCAATAATCACGGCGTTGGGGTTATGCTGTTTGATAACTTTAGCCACCATCATAATCATGGCAGCGTATTGATGAGCTGAAGTATCATCATAACTTTCGGGATGATTTTTCATGTCATCGTGCCACCACTCATTATAGATCTCGTACACCACTTTCTTGCGTGGAAATAGATCAACGTTCCATGCGACAAATCCACAGAATGCCTTAAGCTGCTCAGCAGTGACCGGTTTGGTATTCTGGTACAAAGCATTAGTGTTGCCCAACACCAGCAAAGGGGTAATTCCGGCTTGCAATGAATCATTGACGAAACGCGTGAGCCTCTCGTCAGGGATGCGGTAGATCCCCTTCACCTGCTCTACCTGGCGCCATCTGAAACCACTGCGGTACGAGTTGAAATGATATTTTTTCAGTAGCTCAATGGTGCTATCGCCTTGTCCTGTCATTCGTTCGGGTTGAAAGAACACACCGGTATACATCGAGTGAGCCGCTCTGACGCAGCCACTGTGCAACACGCATAGCATGGCCAATAGATATAACTTGTTCATGATGAGACCCGGACGATGAGTTGAAGATTCAAAGCTATTTATTGGATAGATTCTTAAAAAAAAGAAATGCATCCACAAAATAGAAATAAAGTTTTGTATTCGAACGCAGACGTGTTAAAAACAATGAATTCCTGACTTTGATCCCATAACTCACCAATTGTACTTCAAGGATATCCTGATATTTTCCTGTAATATGATTTTTTTCGCAGAAAAGGAAAAATGCACGGTGTATTTTATCTTTATTGCTGAGTGTTATTCTATTCAGGTCATGAGAGGTGTCCTGAACATAAAGATATTGCCGCAATAATCGTGCTTGCTTTAGTTCAGTGTTATTGAGCAGACGATAGAAAAGATCCATATCCTGCCATGCTGGCATATCCGGGGTAAATTTCCCAGCGCATCTCATTCGTTGGGTGTATGTGAAACATTGATTACCAATAATATTCTTGAACAACAGATTCCGTGAAGTTATTTCCTTCGGCATCGCCATATCCAGATATCGCGTTTTTTTATATTGCCCACTTTTGGTTAAGGTAAAAAAATTCGTGTACAAAAAAATGTATTTTTTCAATAAATGACGATTTTCAACGAAATACGTGATCCTCCCTGGCAGAAAGTAATCATCATCATCCAGCCCGGTAATAAACTCACCCTGGGCGCTCTCAATCGCCATATTTCTGCTAATACAAGCTCCTGAGTTTCTGCTCTTTGAGGATGGGTTTAACGCGATCATCTTGCTTCGCCATCTCCGTCAAAAACTCTTGCGTGCCGTCAGATGAATTATCATCAACAACAATCACTTCGATATTTTGGTAGCTTTGACTTAGGACCGAGGTCAAAGCACGTTTCAGCAGTTCAATTCGATTATACGTCGGCACATAGACGGAAACCAATGGCATATCATTCATTTTATTTTCCTGGTAGTTACTTGGGCATACACATCCAGTGTTTTAGTATTCATTTTATCTCTGGTGTAATTATCAACTAACTTTTGCATCAGTCTTTTCTTAGCATTATCTAAATCATATGTGTTAATACCAGAAAGCAGACTCGCCAGAGAAGCACTGTTGCCACAGTTGAAGAAAAGCTTGCTGACTCTGTTCAACTCTTTAAATGCGACAATATCACTGGTGATAATAGGAAGGTTATAACTAATGGCCTCAAGAGGAACCATCGCAAATCCTTCCCAACGGGAAGGAATAATCAGACAATTAGCTTTTCTGTAATATTCACCAATCTGTTCCTTCTTAATCCAGCCTGTATAGGTGATAGTTATGTTTTTGAACTCATAATTTTCTTTGTCACTTATCTGGTTTACCGAAGAACCTACCATAATAACATTAAGTTTGAAACTTAACGTTTTTTCGTCCAGAGTGCGTAAGGCATCCATTAACGTATCCGTGCCTTTTTGATAATCAAAGCGTCCGACATACAGTAAGGTATATTCATCCAGCTTATTATGCGTCAACGCATTAGACAAACTGGGGAGTTCAACCCCATTACTGATCAGACAAAGCTTGTGGCTGGAAAATCCTTTTTCTAAAGCTTTAATGTATTCAAACTCTCCCACGCATATGATGCTTTGCGTTGAGAGTGATAACAGTCTCTCGCATAAGGTGAATATCAGGCGTTTGATAAAAAAAGTATCCACCAGAAATGAAAAACCATGAGGGCAGTAAATAACCTTAATGTTCCTGTTCCTGAAAAAAGCCAATATCATTAACCGCCCAACAAACCCCGCAAAAGTGCTATGTAAATGAACAATATTAGGCTCCAAAGATTTAACCTGTCGATAAAAACTCTTTGCGAATGATAGCAATCCCAAAACCCCCCTTTTCTGGCGATTAAAAGTGGTAATATAAGGTCGTAAAGTGGCTGAAAGCTCTGACATATGTTGCTCGGGCACCAGAATATTTAACTGCGATATCTGGTGATTTTGCTTTTGAAAAGTCGCCAAACTATCCAGTACAGTGGCAACTCCGCCTTTTATGGTCTCTGCGGCATGAAGCACTCTCATTACTTGCCCCTTATAATATTACTCTCAGAAAATTTTGAATGCATCATTTAATAAATAGGGATAAATCCCACCGATATTGCTCGAAATTAGCATCACGAAATAAACCAACCCACACAGGCAAAATGTAATGGTAATTGGTTTATTATTTAATTTTTTAAGGATGATTGGCAGAAGAAGCATCAAATAGTAAACAAAGTACTGTGCAATGCGTTGCGGTCCTGCCGGGTCAGTGCCCAACATCGACACCGGTAATAACGCGGCTATCCCGCACAAATAGCTACATTCCATGATGCGATACTCTATATTCTCTCTTCGCAGTTTTCTGCCAAAAATATAGATTGCTATCGCAATCAGGACATAGAGCGCAACGGTCATCAGCCCATTTCTGCCGTTAGTCGCCTCCTCGGTGTAGTGCTGATATCGCTCATTACCTGCTGCCATCATCGTAATAATCAGTGAGGTGCTGACCATACCGCAGAAAAAAGTGCCCAGGACTTTGAATTCTAATCTAACCTTTGCATGACAAAGGAAATAAAAAACCAACATTAAGGCAGCACTGATATGAAACTGGCAAGCGATCGCAATGCAAATGGAATATTTTAATAGTTTTTTTTCAACTAAAAACTTTAATGCCAGAAAGCAAATCCCCATCGCGATGGTTTGACGTACTTGATTATATAAAGCAAAATAAAGGCCGAATGTTATGTAGATATAAATTGACAACGTATAGCTGGGTGAGCGTTTTTTTAACACCCAAAGCACGGGAAATATGCACACCAAAGACATGATAAAAAAATAAAACGCATAATCGTTATACACTTCCCTGACCAACATCGCCAGAAGTTGGTATCCCTTTTCGACATCTGGATTTAGTACAAGCGGATAGTGATTAAAGGGAAAGCGAAAATCACGCGTGTAGCTTTTAGCATCCGTGCCGATGGTATAATCCCGCAATGAAGCAATCAGTGTTAATGCCAGCAACGGAAATATAACCGAACGACTATTTAATGATTTATCCTGAACGTACACAAAAAAAATGCAAAAAAGGGCGGCAAATAAATAGGGAAGCATAATTTTCTCGGAGGTGCAGTTCTCTTCAACACTGAAGCCACATTTAATGAGTCTCTGTTAATTTACTTGGTTTCACCGTATGCGTAAGTACTATTGCTATAGCCGTAACTGTAATAGCTTCTGAAACTGCTGGTTACCATATTAAGTACACAAGCCTGTACATTAATATTGCATTGAGTAAATCGTTTAATGCTCAGCTCAATTTCCCGCACCGTGTTAGTTTGATAGCGAGCGACCAGTAATAATGTCCCAATATGTTTACCAATTATCACGGCATCGGTCACGGACAGTACCGGCGGTGTATCGATAATCACCAGATCATAATTTTCTGACGCCCATTTTATAAGTTCAGGCGTTACCGGTCCCATCAGTCTTTCAGCAGGGTTCGCTGGGGTTTTTCCGCGAGGTATGAAATCAAAATTATAATCATTTTTTTCCACTCGGATAATTGGTGTTGCGAAGGACACCTCCCCCGAAAGGATTTCTGCCAGCCCCCTCGAATTGCTGACGTCGAACACCTTGTGTCCAGTACCGCGGCGCATATCAGCATCAATCAGCAGCACTCTTTGCCCTGTTAACGACATAATGGCAGCGAGGTTAGCGCTGATAAACGTTTTCCCCGCCTCTGGGGTTGCGCCAGAGATCATCACCACATTATTACTCGCGTCCAACATGTTAAAATGCAGGCTGGTGCGTAGACTTCGAATTGCCTCAATGGCGAGATCCGCTGGATTTTCTGCCGCTAAGAAACTAACGTTTTTTTCCCGCTGTTGACGAAACGATTTTATACCCCCCCGTGTTGTCTTCTTGATCCATTCAGATTCAGGGATGGTGGCATAAACAGACAATCCCGCCTCTTCGAGTTGATCGGCTGAATCAATCCCACGATGGAAAAAAATACGCAGCAGAATCACGCTTACTGAAAGCATAAATCCAAGAACCGCACCAGCCAGGATCAACAGAATCTTTTGTGGCCGTATGGGCTTTGGTGCTGCTACTGCGTCATCTACAATACGCACATTGCCAATGGCACTTGATTTAGCAATGCTCAATTCCTGCTGGCGATTCAGCAGTTGCATATAGACCGCACGTCCGGATTCCACATCACGGCTCAGGCGCAGCACTTCCTGCTGAGTGGATGGCATCGAAGAGACTTGTTTATTCAACTTTTGTTTCTGCTGCTCTAAGGTGCTTCTTTTTTCAAGTAAAGCCTTATAAGTCGGGTGCTCTTTGGTATAGAGTTGCGAAACTTCAGCTTCACGGAAAGTCAGTCCATTTAATTGATTATCGACATTGACCACCTGATCGAGAACTGACTTTGCTTCCAGCGATAAATCCACTGAGTCCTTCTTCTGGCGATAGGCGTTCAGCTTATCTTCAGCACGATCGAGTTCGTTGCGGACCTGAGGTAACTGCTGATTTAAAAACTGGAGACTCTTTGCATCCTGAGCGGCTTCACGATCGATATTTTGCGCCAGGTAATGGTAGCTCAGGCTATTGAGAATCTTGCTTATTTTCTGTTTGTTATCACCTGTCAGCTTAAGTTCAAGCATCCCGGTATCTTTCCCCTGATCAGCTACCGTCAGGATTGACTGTAATCTGTCGACCGCAGCCAACCGGGTGAACTCTCTTACAACAAAGCGTTCGCCCGGATGAGCATTAATTTGATCGACCAGTAATGACAGCCCATTTGTATTCAACATCTGCCCTACGCGACCGGTTGCCGTTTCATCATCGTAGGAAACGCTGAAATGCTGACCATCAATAACAGTTAACAGCGCGACTCCCGGTTTCAGGTCTGTGGTAGTAGCAAGGCTCAATTTTGCTACTGATAGTGTGCCGGCCTCCTCTCCTAAAAGCCTGGCTAACCCCTTACCCACTAGCGGAAAATATTTTTTCTGCACATCAATACGCAGATTTAAATCGTCAACCGTTTGACCAACCACCATTCTCGACTGAATCAGTGAGATTTCCGGCGCCGATACAGGTTGTGAATCGGGTAACATCTGGCTGAGACTGTCAAGAATTGCATTACCTTGTTTTTGCTCAACCTGGATCAACACATCAGCCTGGTATATCGGCGTAGCCAGCAAGGCATAGATTGCAGTAAGCACGATGCAGCAACCGGTTATGGTGAGTATAAGTTTCCGGTGGTCCAGTAGCTCCGCAATATATCGCCCCATCTCGCCTTCATCCGGGCTTCCGGCATAGTGCTTATTGGTCATCATTGTGGTCATCTTTATTCCCTGAATGTTTAGTGCCGAGTTTATTGACCCATTGATGGCAGGCCATAGCGATAAGATTGAGTACCGATTCAAATGCGGTATCACTTTTTTTATAAGGGTCAGGAATGTCGCGATGGCCGTTCCAGCGCCCGGGCTGCATGACTTTACTTCTTAATTGAGGGGCTATCAGACTGATCTTTTCCCGTTGCTGCTGTTCCATTACCAGCAACAAGGCATCTTTATTGGCCTCTAAACTGCGTGCGGTGTACCTGTCGAGGTATGGCGGCAGCCACGCGTGCCGCGGTGGCATTGGCCGGGTTACCGACCAACACCTCAAGACCAGCTGAATCAATCTTTTTTTTTGGGAAACGCTGGTAATAAAATACGATCCGCGATCGGTGACCTGCAGATACTCCCAGCGCAAATCAGCAAAATAGATTCAAACATAGTGCTTACCACTTGCGTATATAATGTGCAGAATCTATCAAGTCATATACGCCACCGATCGTTGGAACCAATTGCGATATCACACGGTTCCAGCGGACTACCGGGGCTGTCGTGACATAAACGATGTCATAAGGCTGTAGTTGAAATGCGGTGCTCAGTACCATGGCGGCCGCATCTTTGGCATTTAACTGATAGATATTCGCCAGTTTATAACTGCCCAAATTTTTTCTTATTGCGCGAATAACAAAGATGCCCGATGCATCTGCCATTTGTTGAGAGACCCCTTCTGCACTACCCAGCGCTTCAGCGAGAGTCATGCCACTACGGTCCATTTTGAGCGTCGCTTGTTTGTTCACTTCCCCCATGACAAAGACTTTGAGGTCGTCATTACGCGGTACAAATAATATATCGCCAGGCGACAGTATGCGGTTTTGTCGCAAATCACCCAGCTGCATTAACGCCTGCAGCGAGATCAAACTGTCTTTACCGTTGTGGGTCAGCACCACATTGCGCCAGTCTGCATCGGGTGCTAAGCCACCCGCAGCATTTATAGCATCCATCACGGTTAATGGGATATTACTAATCGGTTGCTGACCGGATCGCACCACTTCGCCTGTAACATAGGCTTTTTGCGAACGGAAACGCGGCAACACTGACATCGACCTGCGGGCTTTCAATAAATGTTTTCAGGCGCGAGGATATTTCGTCGCGTACCTGTTCAATTGTGTGACCAGCAACCATAACTTTTCCGATGTAAGGATAGAAAATGGTGCCATCGGTATTTACCCAATTGCCGGTATCGCTTGCGCTGCGGTACTGACCCGCCGGGGTGGTCAATTCAGGATGATCCCAAACGGTGACCATTAGCACGTCGCCAACACCAATACGGTATTGATAGTTTTTGATGGCCTCATCTAACTGAATGTTTTGGCTTGAAATGATGCTCTTAGGCTGGAGAGACTCAATCAATTTTGGTGTTATTGGAATAACGCTAACATACTTATCAATATCAGTATTTGAGTCCATTTGCTCTATTACATCTTTATTACTGATAGATAAATTTTGTCCGGGGATTAGCGTGCACCCAGAAAGTGATAATACAGCCAGGGATATTGCACATATACGGCAAGAAAATTTCTTCATAAGATAAACTATTGGCTGGGAAAAGGGTTAAAGACAAAAAAGCGCTTAAAATTATTAGAGGATTTTCTGTTCAGATGTTAAGTATCATAAATCAGCATTTTTATGGCTATAGCACTCGTTGTAAAAAAGGCTTTTAAATGTTTCAAGATCACGGTGCAACATGGTTAAATTACTGACTTTTAACTTTCTTAATGCGGAGCTTTTTTGTGCGCTGATTGTTTTATGGCTTAACCCTCTTAACCTGGAAATATCTGTAACATTATTACCTTTAAGCAATGCTTTCATTACGTCTATTTCTCGCGGTGTCAGATAATTTGTTTTTTTTTCAGTTATCAATTTAAATAGATTTTGATGTAAAACTGTTAGACCATCGCTGAGTTGATGGCTTAAGATAAACCCAGTGAGGCAATTAAGTATAAAATATCTCTCATTCGAATATGTGGAAACATTCTTATATAATCTTATAGTATTCAGATCAGTACTTAACGAGATAGTAATTTCTCTTAATCCAGCGTCATGTATTTTAAGCACCTCCTTTAGACCTAATCTAAAGAAATTGTCTTCAGATATTATCCTCATATCCTGTCACCTTTGTAAATTTCCCGTTAGTACAAATTGCCCTATTTTCCTGGAATAGTGGTTGTAGTGGTTGTGGTGCTTGTATTACTGCCCCCTGAATTCATTGTCGCCAGCGCGACTCCCGCCATAACTGAAATGACAGAACAACCAACAGCAGTAGAGTAACCTACAGCATATCCTGTCGCCATATCACCGGCTGGTGCCCCTGCATTTTTAACATAATCAGTTTTATTCTTGGCACTCTTCTCGTCAGCGATTGTATTTGTGCTCATCAATGCCGACATGATTAATATAATAATCAATGAAGTTTTCATGATTTACCCTTTTCAAAATAGTTGTATATAGCCACGGGACTATAAATTTACTAATGCTACCGCCCTTGGTTTACTGGCACCAATGACCTAAATAAAAAATATAAAGCCACTTCCTCAAAAAATAACAGCAAGATGATATTGAGGCACTTATATAAAAGTGCGATAAAAAAATTTAATAATGATTTAATTTGACGTTTTAATATATTCGGTTAAGTCTCTCAATCTCATTCAAAGCAAAATCTGTGATGTAATTGCCGTTAACACAATTAATACTCTTGCCAGATGGTTAAAATTTTCTTGATTACTGACGTCGTCTAATATGCTGAAGCAGCAATATCCCATCACGTTTCTGATTATCACTGGCCAGATAATAAATTCTGAATAGAGCTTAAAAATCCCTCTTCATCCTTACTGCTTAGTATAATTTTCCTTGTAAAAATCGAAAACTTGCGCCACCTGAATCAAGATTTCCTAACCACAAGATATAATTACTCGACAGCATCTTTAACAGGCTATTATTTTCCCGTCGGAATGTTTGGGAAGTCTTCATAAACCTCTAAACGCTAGAAAGGCATTAACTTAGCTAAAGTAGAAATTTCAGCATCTTTTATTAAGTGACCAACTATATCGAAATATTTTCGGATGCAGCATAAGATATCATTGGTAACAAAATGCTCATCTTTCTTCTTGATGAACAGGAGTTGTTCCTTCAATAATTTTCTTTTTTCCCATCTATTCCGGCTTACCCTAAATCCAAAGAGTTTCCCTGGTGAGGCACACTCTGTACGAATCGCGACCGAGATCACTCCTTTTGCACTTGAAATTTTTGGATCGGATAAGCGCTCTTTTGCTGCGTTACTGATTGAAGATTCGTTACTGCACATGATCAGTTCTCAACAAACTGCATCAGAATGGTCCTATTTTATGATCAATTTAACCAATCAATAAACATATAATGATCGGAAAGGTCTATGATTTTTCCTATCAAAACATACATTTTGATCGAAAAATCCTTTTTATTTGGAATTTTCAAAATCATAGGCTAATTTAACTTTCTAAAATGGTGCTATATTTTGTTCATTTCACTATAAGTCATCTTTTAAACTAGCATTTTAAATATAATCTTTAATTACAAAGACATGCATATAGTTGCTAACAGAATTATTCCTGCACTCGCTAAAAAGTATGCCTCCCCGATGTTCGATCCATTCATACTTAGAGAACCCCTCCGGCATCCTCCCTTTTACCAACGAACAGGAAGGTTATTCGTATAGCCCGTTTACTGACAATCAGTTCATCTCAGTGATTAAGCCAAACTAAGCCGGATGAACAGTGAAAGATGCTTGTCAGGAGTCCAGAATCGCTGAAGACATATATAACAACCGCTGGCCCTTAAGAGTCGTTCCTAGCTCATCGGCTAAATATTTGGACTAAGTAGAACTCATGCCCGTAAAAGTCTGAACCTGAACACAAGTCTGGACCAAACTCGTGGCAAACCATTGCTTTCCGAGTTGCACACGACTGATCAAAGACATGCACGATATGGCCTTGCATAGCTGTTTCAGAAACTGGGTCGGCAGCAATGCTGGTTTACATAAACGGTTCCATCATATTAACCACTTGCTGAAGATGAATTTTTGTCCAGGTGACAAATAGCATATGCCTGTATGCAACCCATACCCTCTGGCCTCGCCGGAAGCTCTTAACCACAACTGGTCCGAAGATTTTTGTTCATTACGCGCTGATTTTCGGCGGCTGCTTTCGCACGTCCAATATTGTCGATAATTTTAATTGCGACGCTTTGTCGCTTGAAAAAGACATAGATGTGCCAGCCATGCGGACTATTTTTGTGTCCAGCAAGATCGCAGCACCCCAGGGATCTTCAGTGATGCTTTTTATGAAAAACGGACTAGTATGTCTTTCGCTGACACTGGCTGATTGGGCAGACAGGCACATAGCTGTAATTTATCTGACCGGGCAAACCGACTCAGAATGCATTAAATAATGCGTTATAACAGGACATACCTAATTGAAATATCCGATTTCAATCGGATTAGGACGCTGTACGAAGTACGGTAAATCACAGAGCCATAGCTTTCATCAATTAACCGTGAGCGTCCATACGAAACACTGAATAACTGATACCTGAGAAATACCGATTACAACATCATCTCGCCGGGTTAAAAAAAGTGCGTATGACTGTAACGCGCATATTTGTATCTGACTCTCTGTGCGATGAAAAAAACATCATTTATCTTCTCTTATTAACAGGCTGAAAATCTTCCGCGCACATAGCATCATGCAGATCAGTATTACAATAATATTTCAGATAGTTACATGGCTGATTTAAGCGCCCATAGCTTCGGGCGTTGAATGCCATTGAATCCGCGAGAGGACAATCAATGTTCAACAGGGTTTGAGGGCTTTTTCCCGAAACTGCTTTGTTAACGAGGTTCCGGACGTTTTTCCGCACGAGGCAGGTTCCATAACAGAGTTTCTCATAGTACTAGCAATATATTTCAACATCTGAACTGCCAACTTCATACTTTGAAGGTTATATAAAAGTGCCGCGCCGTTTCGATCTGCTATTCTTCACCTTTACGATTGCGCATAAGACTCATGACACCATTGATCTGTTCACGCAGGTAATTACAGTTGTTCATCTTTTATCCGCTTACCTTCAAGGGATTCAGCAAAGAGTGCCTGGTGCGATCCCGTTGGCACTGATTTCTCATAATATGCCTTAAAACCAACGATTTACCTTGTTTTCCGTGCGCGAAAGACGCCGCGGTTCGCACCTTTTTATTTCCGGCCGTCCAGGCTATTCTCCCTATACAGGAAAAAAGCCGGAACACTGCTCCGAACCGGATCCTGTCCGGATCGATTTATTCACGTGGTTTTCTCTGGACAGACAGGAGAAAATACGTTCCGCACCGCCAGACAACGGAGATTGAAAGTTCGGGCTCTTTACCCGCGAACTGACGCAGATTTCGCGTAGCGACGTCACTGGTCAGAACGTAACCGGATCCGGCGCCGCGCGCTACTTTGACTACGAAAGCGCCGTGGCGCTGCGCAACCTAGCCACCGCTTACGGCACCGACATGCCGCGCTACCTGCTCGCTCCTGAGGTGGCCGTGCTGCTGTCAAAGGTCCCTGATCTTAAGAAGCGGCTGTTCATCGATACCCTGTGGAATACCGGCGGGCGTCTCAACGAAATCCTGCCGCTGACGGGGGGGATTTTGTGCTGGACGATCCGCTCACCGGTGCGCCCCTCACCTCGCCGTTCGTGGTGCTGCGCACGCTCAAACAGCGTAAGCTTGAAACGGCGGCCCGCAGCCGCCGGCGCGCACGCGGGCGGCCTACCCGGGAGGAGCAGCAGGCGGAGCGCGAAACCGAAGCGGAAATCCGGGATAACCCGCCGCGCGCGGTGCCCCTCACCGATCCGGCGTTTGTGCAGCGGCTCAGGGAATGGTTTGCGACTGCGCAGCTGCCGGCAGGCAGCCGGCTCTGGGATATCAGGAGTGAAGACACGGCGCGCAGCTGGATAAGCCAGGCTGTGGCGGCGGCTGCGCGTGACGGTGTGATGTTCTCCATCCGGCCGGTCACACCCAAGACGTTCCGGGATTCGTTTGCGATGCACCTCGTGCAGCACCAGGTGCCCCAGAAGGTCATTCAGACACTCATGGGTCACAAAGATGCGAAGTCCACGGAGTGGTATACCAGAGTGTTTGCGCTGGATGTTACCCGCCAGCTCGGGGTGCGGTTCACGATGGATCTCCATGAGGCCGGGCGGCTGCTACTGCCGCGCTGATCTTCGCAGGCATAACGCCTAGTGTCTGTAATGGCGGAGCAGTCTTTCCGGCACAAACCAGATCCGCCCCCGGGCGCGCGAACAGGCAACGTAGAGTTTATTACGGGTGGAGGGGGGTAACTCCCCTAAGCACCGGTCTGTGAGCAGCGCCCAGTGTGTTGCGCTCATTACAATACAGACGTCGGTAAAATGATCGAGTCCTTTGCTGGCGCCCCAGTTCAGGGAATGGCAGCCATTCCGGTAATGTTCCTGGTAAAAGAGTTTTATGATACCTTCATCTGCGTAAAGTCTCCCCGCTTCACTCTGACAGGTGATCAGTTTAATCTGCGTCTCATCCTCACGGTGAGCATCAATCCTTATGCCGAGACGCTCAGTGATGAAACAGCACACTGATGGCGAGCAGCGCCAGGTTTTGCTGAGAGTGACCCTGTCGGGTACAATTCCTGCCGCCAGAAAACGGCTTTCATAACGGGTGATATCATCGTGCAGGGTTGAGTTGGTATTGCCGTCCCGGCTGGTGTCAAACGTGTGCTGATAAAAATCACCGGCAAGCAGCACTGATATTTCAGCACTGCACAGTCCGAGAAGGAAGTTAAAATCGTGACCCGCAAAGTCCTGAACTTCATCAACCAGCACCACGTCACAATACTGTGCAAGCCGGGCGCAGATATCCGGCATCATATTACGGTACATCAGCAGGAGTGACAGACGACGGTGGTAAAGACGTCCGCTGCTATCCTGAAAATGCAGATGCTGGGTGCGTGCGGTCCCCGGCACAGGCCGGGCAAAACTGAGACCACGGCTCTGCAAATGCTGCTGCAGAAGTGGCCGGCAACAGAAACCGTGCAGAAACTCAAACCACGTCATTACGCGGATCCCGCCCGGAATAAATCCAAAACGCTGAATGAGCTTGGCTCGCAGGTTCGCTTCATTATTCCGTGTATGGGTCAGTAACAGGGCCCGGCTGTTTTCTGTAAGGTGCTCCGTCAGGAACATCGTTTTACCTGAACCTGCAACCGCGAAGATTACTCGCTTATCCATGTTACGGCCTCACGAATGTACGCAGGTACAGACAGCGGGACGTTCAGTTCCACCAATTCAAAAGCGGCTTCAGCCTTATTGGCGAGCACGTAGGCCAGCACCGACAGCCGGCGACGGCCGCTGCCGAAGGCCTGCTCGCAAATCGCAACGTTGTCCTGATAAAGGCATATTTCAAATGTTGACCTGGCATTATTTTCATCGCTGAAAACCCGTGTATCCGGACTGCATACATCTGCAAAGCGTTCTAAGCAGTTCTGCTGATAATCACCGTCGTTATCCCTCAGTGCAGCAACGCGGTTTTCAAGCAGTACCGCCAGCTCTAGATAACGGCGGAAACTCGTACCGCCGATAGAAATGATGTGCACCCCATCGTCCTCCGGAGCTCTGCCGGTCAGTGTGCGATAAAATACGTCAGTAAGGATAAACTCTGCGTCGCCTTCTACCAGGATAACCCGCCGGGCCAGTGCGAACTCAAGAACATTATTATCCGGAGCCTTCATAAAAAAACGGTCCGCGTCTTCCGGAAGTTCATGCAAAGAAACTGGTCTGCTTTTACCGAGCAGGATGGCACTGCGGAAATCCAGTCGCGATGAGATATGACTGCTGTGTGTGGCCACAAACAGTTGCATCTCCCGTTCCTGCGCCAGCTTATTCACCAGTTTTTTCATGTTCACATGGCTGAGATGGTTTTCCGGCTCTTCGAGCAGCAGCGCATCAAGCTCTTTATGCTGTTTACGCCAGCGCAACGCAAATTCGGTTTTGATGAAGCACTGTCTTCCTTTGCCCCGATCGCGGATCGGTATACCGTCTTCAAGAATATACAGACTGGCCTCAAGGCCTGCACGCATGCCTGACCGGATACCAAACTAGCAGGTTTCGAGTTCTTCATTTATGGCTGAGAGATGCTGCTCCTGAAAACGTTCTTTCTGCTGACGCCATGATTTTCCAGCCGGTACCTGTTAGACACGGGAACGTTTACGTTGTATAAGGTGCGGGTATACTCCTGTGCAGCATGATCGGTATCTATGCGCGCACTGTCGAGCATCAGATGACGGACATGACGACTGAAGCCGGCATAAGCGCCACCTGAGAAGGTGCTAAATTTTACTGCATAATATTCAAACGGGAAGCTGGCTGGATCCTCTTCCAGTACGTGCCGGATATCCTGACCATACTCTTCTAGCATCGGCGAAATATGCATTCTCAGCCCGTCAAAATCTCTTTCCATAAGATTCTGTCGCCCGTTCAGATCGGGGTTTCCGGTATGACTTAGAAATACCTCCGCAATGAGTTCCGGTAACAAATCAGCGCGACGAGGTCCCGCCCGAAACGCCCTTACCGCCTGGCGGGAAAGCAGCAATTCAGCGCCCAGCATTTCCACACGGTGACGGCTTTTCCGTTGAGAACAAGGTCCAGCGCGAGAAGAACAGAACTCTTACCGAATTCATTATCTCCAATAAGAACGTTCTTTGCGGAGTGGAAATTCAGCCTCAGCGAATCAAATTTCCTGAAGTTCCTGAGCATAAGATGGGTAATGGCCGGCACCATTTTCTCCTTATTTGTCTGATCACGATTAATTGGATCCACTAGGGCAAACTAACCCGGTCCGGTTCTCTGCTGTCCTTGTCCAGCTCTATTAAAAGGAGAGTTCAGGACAGGGATAGGTGATTAACTAATATGCGCGTTGTCCGGGGTGGGTTCAAAACATGATGTGGCGACATAAGGCAGTAGTTCGAATGTTGTGAGGAACAACAAGGTTCCGGCTCAGATAAAGCAGAGCCATTGACTGAAAATACAGATGAAAGAGAGCCTGTTGAGCCAGGACCGGTGAATCAGAAACGCCATCACTCCTGTTCAGGTTCGCGGAGAACGACGTTTAAGACGACATAATATATTTAATCCGCCAGTCTCAGCTTTTTTATTCGTCTGTTAATACTCAGTTTTCAGGTTCTTATTACTTTGACCAGCGCCGAATCCCGACATTTCAGGCAGAAGAGGATATGGTACTGCGGGAATTTCAGCCTGAAATATCTGTTTTTTTTTCTTTAAAACAGGGTGTTAAGCAATTTTCTTTGCGGGAAATTTCTGTCTCCCGCAACAAAAAGGAAGTCAGGCACGCTAACCCTTCACAGCCATGCGTTCGATGACGCTTCGTACTGCGGCATCGAGTTCAGCCTGACAGGCGGCAGAAAGACGCGAAAATTCGTACGTCACCAGCCGTTTATCCGAATCCGTTTTCTTTCTTGCAAACTGTTTTTTATCAGTAAATTCAGCCAGTTTTTCAGTAACGACTTTTTTGCTGACCGATCCTTTTTTGGGCTCTGCGCTTTCAGCGCGGAAATAACTGACTATTTTTGCCTTAAAGGCAGGGTCAGTCCTGTCGTCATACACATCACTTTCCATACGCACACGGACGTTGCCTGCTAATTGCTCCGCGCTGATACCTCTTGCCCGGGCTCTCTCAGTCACATCCAGCAGGATCTGGTAATCGCTGATGGAAAGTTCGCTGACGGATGGAAAGACTGAAATGACCTCCTCAGGCACTGAGGCCGCCTGAAATGCACGGGTAACCTTGGCCGGCGAAAGCCCCTCTGCGGCGGCAATATCTGACTGATTCATATCCGCAGGATACATCAGCTTTAATCGTTTACCGAGTTCACGCAGCGTATGCTCTCTGGCCGTCTGAATGTCAGTGGCCAGCTGTCTTGCATCAGACAGAGATAATGCGTCACGCGTTACAAGCACTTCAAAGGCCGTCCCGTTATAAAGGCAGGCCGCCCGGCGGCGTGAACCATCAAGGATCTCTGTACACCCGTCTACTTCCCGGCCGATGGCAGGAAAGAACTGCTGCAGTCTGATGGTCCGGGAGATATCACTGACTGATTCGGGTGTCAGAAAGGCCTGATCACGACCATTGACAGTTGCGTCTACAAAAGTCTGTGCTTCAATATCGCCATGCAGAATCCTGGTCAGAACAAAACGTGCCTGGGCACCAGATTTCAGGGTGAACACCCTCTCACTGTCTGACTCCGTCATCATTTTAGAAAAGCTGGAATTACCCAACTGCCGACCCAGCTTCACCATTTCTTTTTTCATTTAACACCCCTGATGAACTCGATCCTTTTGAATACAGCCTGAGTAAAACGTTCTGCTTCCCGTTTTGCTTTTTTGAGCGCCTCAGCGCTGCCTGGATAAGAACATGGATCAGCGCTGATAATTGTATCAAAGCTCTCTCCGCAGCGTTCAAAACCATCCAGCCGTGGTAGGACAGCATCGAGAATGTAAGACGTGAAGACATCGCGCGCCAGACCGTGCGTCATCTCATGGTCACGCTTTGACGTCATTTTCGACATAAAACCGATATTGCCTTTAATACGTGGCGTAATACCCTCTTCCTCAAGCTGTTCAATCATTTCAGGCAATCGGGTGAGATATTTCAACGTGGAGTGAAAATCCACCTGTGCCGGTGGTGTAGGAGTAAGTAATAAATCGCTCGCCGCAAGCGCATTAAGCATGAAGGCATCAAGGTGAGGACCGGTATCGATAAAGATAAAATCATAATCCCCCCCGACCCGGTCAATGATGGTTCGGCGCAGAACTTCTGAGGGTAGCTTGTCAGGCAGGTGCTCTCTGACAAGGTCATTCCACTGACTGGCTATGAAACCATCATCTATAGAAGCAGGGATCACATCAACACCGGGAATGATTGTAGGTTTGATGATGTCTTCACGGAGCTGGTCGGCATCAAGATCGTTAAGCATTGCCTGTGCGGCAGTCTCCATTATGGAGCCAATGCTGTTTTCCTGGCTGAGAAACATCGTGCTGGATGCCTGGGGATCCAGATCCACCACAAGGATACGAAGATCATGCTGGAGCAGGTCCTGATGAACTCGTAAACCATGTGCCAGTGTAACAGTGCTTACTGTCTTCGAGACCCCGCCCTTCAGATTCACAACAAAGATAACAAAAGGGCCTTCGCCGGCGTGCAAATCACGGTATTTTGGCACTTTGCGGTGGGCATAAATATCAACAACGTCTTTGATGGTCAGCGCATAATGCCGGGTATTTCCGGCATCTTTCCTGCCGAAAACATGCCCCTGTGCTTCCATTTCATCAATCGCCTGCTCGACAGCACGCCGGCTGAGTTTGGGAAGATTAGCCACCGAGTTACGGGTGAATGTCTGATAATACTGATCCAGTCCGAACTCGTTTCTTCTGAGAGAGATATCGTCGCTCATACTGCGCAACATTGCGCTGGCCCTGCGTGCAGTCTCGTCCACTCCACCGTACTGACTTTTCATATAACCGTTCCGTTGTCAATTTTGTATCGATTGTACACAGGAATCATGACTGAGCAACAATTTTAAGAATGTCTTTATTTTTTTGTACAACCAAAAAAAATATTACCGCCGTTC
>NZ_AP035988.1:0-131222 GCF_059730705.1 Pantoea sp. X-Soil-ISGK-259 | reverse complement strand
TTGCGAATATGTATCATCGCCCTTTCAATATTGTATTCAACTCCGCAAATATTTACCTATCTCTCAGTTTCTCTTTCTGAGGAGAACCTTCACTTACTCGAAAACGAGGCAGCACAACATTTCTTCCATGTCTGACAATCTTCAACTTTTAAAAAAATGAGTTTCCGGTTGCTTTTAGTAGTCTGAATTTCTGTTCAGCTCCTTTTTGAACGCTGCTGTAAACCAGACTTCGCTTTCTCAGTTAATCAACATAAGATATTGAATCAGAAAATTACAAGGGGAATTTGATTATGGTGTTTTCATCATGAAAAAATCATAATAACTCCTTATTTATCATAATGATAGATTATTTTTTAGGGTGGTAACTCTTTAAAGTATGAAGAGCACGACAAATGCTCAATCTACATCAGAGCCCTATTTAAAATGTGGTTATCAGAGTTTCTTTCACGGTCTTGCTGCTTATGCTTTGTTCAAAGGGCTTTCATGTTAAATCCTCTGCTAAACCAAACCTGACGGCTGATCACAATTCAATGCCTGTCTTAAACATCAGATCTATCTGACATGCTGCTTCTGCCATGTTTTCTCTGTTTTATCCTCATTATTCACAGGCCAGATCCAATTGGTCGATCCTTAATAGATCAAATTGAGATCCTAAACAGATCCCCATAACGTCTGAGGGCTTGTGGCACAAGGCTTTGAAGGGTGTCAGTAACCACTATAGCGAGAAGAATAACCACTATAGAGAGTGGAATAACCACTGTAGCGAGGAAAGTAACCGCGCTGGCGAGTACTTAACAACCACTGTAGCGAGTAAATGACTTTTTATTGTGTGTATAACCCTTTTGAGAGGGCATTACTGTCGCTTCACTGACACTGTGCGATGAGAGCGAGTGCTGCATGTCGAGGGCAGGGCAAATTATCCGTTCTGTTAACCTCTTTTTACCGGGTTATCCACTGAATAGATCCAATAACAGATCATCATAAGATCCTAATAAGTTCCTTAAAGATCCCCAACGCGCTCCAGGCCACGGTACGCCTGAGCTGGGGTAAGGTGACTAACCACTATAGCGAGTAGAACAACCACTGTATCGAGAGAAATAACCACTATGGTGAGTAGATTAACCGCTGTAGTGAGTGATAGTATCCACTGTATCGAGTAACAGCGGCTTTCGCCTGTTCACATCACGGATCTTCCTAATGCCAAGAAAAGAACCAGATATCCTGAACATAGCCGATGCGTTTAGCGAAACAGACAAACGCACAGGTGAAGTTGTTACTCTTACCCCCAACAGTAACAACACCGTGCAGCCGGTAGCGCTGATGCGGCTCGGCTTATTTGTTCCGACGCTCAAATCTACGGCGCGCAGTCAGAAAAACCAGATGAATGCCATGGATGTGACACAGGATCTTAAGCAGTTATCCCTGGTCAGGTCAGAAGGCTATGACAACATTAAGATTCTGGGTGCCCGGTTGGATATGGATAATGATTTTAAAACCTGGGTCGGGATCATTCGAGCATTCGCCACGCATGAGTGTCTGGGAGACACTGTAACGCTCTCTTTCGTTGAATTCGCAAAACTCTGTGGCATACCTTCGGTACGACTCTCCTCGAAGCTCAGGAGCCGCCTGGACGCATCCTTGACGCGTATCGCATCGAATACTCTGACCTTTACCAGTAAAGGCGGAGAAAACTACACGACGCATCTGGTGCAGTCGGCTAAATACAGCATCAAGAAAGATACGGTAACGCTGCAGGCTGACCCCAAAATCTTTGAGTTGTATCAGTTCGACAGAAAGGTTTTGCTGCAGCTGAAAGCTATCAATGAGCTGGCCCGCAAAGAATCCGCTCAGGCACTCTACACCTTCATTGAAAGCCTTCCTCCTAAGCCTGCCCCGATATCAATGGCGCGTCTGCGTGCCAGACTAAACCTGACGTCACGCGTGATTACCCAGAATGCGACTGTCAGAAAGGCCATGGAGCAGTTAAAAGAGATTGGTTATCTTGATTACACCGAAACACGGCGGGGCTCGTCAGTCTACTTTTGGGTGCATTATCGTCATCCTAAGCTGCGTCCGGCCGAACTGCCACTCAGCAACTCTGACCTGATCGATGATGAGATCGACGATTATGACGATCTTGATCTTGACCCCGGCGTTATTGATGTCAGCCTGCCTGAACCGATGATCGAAGAAGAGAACAGTGAACTGGTCATGGTGTCTCGTGAGGAAAAAGAATTACTCAACAAAATCAGAAAGCAGAAGAAGCTGTGACAGATTCGCTGTGTCGCTCTCGCCATTTTGCAGGGATAGGCTTCTTTAAAACGGTAACCACTGTAGCGAGTACTGCTACTCGCTACAGTGGTTAGTGAACAGTGATTAACAACAGATATCTTGTCTTAATAGCGTCGCTGCCAGCATGCTCACTTGTCATTTACTCTTTTTCTGAACTGAGTCCGGTGATTTTCATGCTCGCTACAGTGGTTACTCACTGTGTATAGGGACCTGTCTGTTAAAGCCAGATAACCAAACAATGGCCTGTTATTCACTCGTTACAGTGGTTACTACGTCTGCTTCAGGCTGGCTATCGCTGGGTTAGAGAGACCAGATGCGCTACCGGGATAAAATTTGAGTTTTTATGTTACTCGCTACAGTGGTTAGTCCCTCCTGATTTCTGCTTAATCCTCTGATTTTCCTCTCCGACGCGCTCAGGCTTTACTCGCTATAATGGTTATCAGGCTAATTTTTCGTAAAAACGGCCAGTTAATGCTCAGATAACAACGATCAATAATGAAATGTTCTCGCTACAGTGGTTGTTAATTGGGAGCAGAATTGTTTAGCTTACTCTCCATAGTGGTTGTTATTGTCAGGGACTTTTATGCCTGGCAATGAATCCCTGATTAAAGTGATTACTCACTATCATTTAATGCCTCTCCAGGTAAGGTTTTTGTTAACAGCTTCAATTAAACCTCTCCCTGAATTGTTACTCGTTACAGCCGTTAATAAAGATACCCACCTTTAGAATTTCGCTGACAAAATGCTTTATCACATCCTTAAAAGCTCTTCTGTAAGGCCGCAGACTGCGACAATTGATGCAATCAAGGGTCAACTTTCATTATTGTGAAGGGGATTCGTCTTTTACTCTCTACAGTGGTTAGGGCATGACTGACGTGCACGGGTGCTGTTGAGGTGTGTTTAAAGCCAGAGTGGTTGAGTTGCCCTGAATGCTTTTTTCATTTACTCGCTATAGTGGTTTCCGAAAATCTGCATGAGGCCTGTCTACTCGCTACAGTGGTTAGCTGATGGATTTTGATACGAAATAAGGATCTGCTATCGCTGATTTCTCAATGCAGATGTTAAAAGGTGAGCTTTTCTCACTACAGTGGTTGCTCTGAGATCTTAGCGAGAATGAATAGTGAGACCAGAGATTTATCAACAATTGCAGTAAGAAGTGGCCGGGTTTCCCGATATCACAACACGGAGGGCAGTGGGGGAGGGCATGTTCAGAGGGATGAGGTTAAAGCGCTGAATGACTCTTTAAAGGACAGTTATCAAAGCGGCCGCACCCGGGCGCACCGCTTGATACTGTTCAGGCAGCTTGCCCTATATCGCTTCCCGATATTCGGGCCAGGCGACAGACTGGGCTTCGTAGCGGCCTGCAGCAGCGAACAGCGTGCCCTGGAAATTAATCACACCTGCGGCCTCCAGCCACATCCACTCTTCAGCCTGTACGATCCCTGCGGCAATCACATTGATCTCCAGTGCTGAACAGCATTTGATGATCGCCTGCACAACGGCCTGCTTTGGCCCACTGCGATGGACATCACGAGTGATACCAGCATCTATGCGAATGCGGTCGGGCTGAATATGAGTCAGTAATGACAATCCTGCGGAACCGTCACCAAAATTGTCGATGGACAGACTAATTCCAGCCGCTTTTAGCGTGCGTACTGCCTCAGAGAAATCTTCCAGCTGCGAGATAACTGCAGTTTCACTTACGCCGATAACGACCTGCTCAGGAACCAGCCCCGCCTGATGAATGGCGGTTACAATCTGCTCAACAGCCTGAGGTATCACCACCAGTGTCATCGGTAACAGACTGACGTAAAGCGTCATACCGTCCGGGCAGACCAGCCCTGCATGGGCAAATGTCGCTTTAACGGTTTCCAGATCGTTAGCATAAAGCTGGTCCCCTGTTGCGTCATCAGCATGCGCAGGCCTCAGTGTTGTTGCTTCAATGGCCGTGACCTGACGAGCCAGGGGATCGACCACTGGACGGAAACTGACGCCTTCTGTCTCGGGACGGGAGTCAGGTACATCATTGTGTTCGGAAATAAACTCCCAGTAACCTGGCGGGAGAACTTCGTAGTAATTCTCTTTTTCACGTGACTCTACGAACGTGCGCAGGAATTGCAGTGCCCGATCATCATAGGTCAGGCGATATTTTGACGTCCCTTTATCCAGCACAGCCTGCAGCAGTGATGAGCGATCGTGTTCACGCAGGTCAAAGAGCGCCATACCCGCGTTACCAAAGCGGCGGTAAGGTGCATAATCGCGCATCAGCTCGACTACATTATGGTGTCGCCGATCGGCGCAAATTCGCTGATAGACAGCCTGAATGCCCGCTTCCGGACCTTCAAGCAGTTGAAAAAAATGGGTACCATTAAATAATAAAATGCCGGTCACGTCGTGAGCCGTATTTATTCTGTTGGCGTTGTCGACCATCGCGGGAATGGTTCTGATCGGAAAATCATCAGAAATATGGCTGCGATAAATTATGGTAGTCAGCATGTGCAGCTCAGCTTTATATGAATGTTGGGTACACGCTAACATTGTTCAATAAATGTTTCATCACTACTTATTCAGTGTCGCACAGACTGCACCAGAGCAGATGGCAGTAAGCGTAACGGCAAATTGATGGAGCGATTTCAATAATCGCTGACAGTATTAAAGACACGGATACTGAACAGACAACTGCATGCCTGCTACATAGTAAAAAAGGCCGCCATAATGGCAGCCTCGTCGTATTAACCTGATAAACGTTATTTAATCAGCTCAGCAGAGACGTAGGCACGGTTATCAACGCGTGCGCCGGTGATTTTATAAGATGCACCAGCATCTTTGGCCAGCGACGCGACTTTCGCTTCAGCAGCATCCAATGTCGAAGCAGTAGCGGTAATACTCTCTGCAAAACTACTAAAAGAAATCAGTAGTGCGGTAACAGCAACGAAATTTTTGATTGTTTTCATGGGCAGAATCCTCAGCATTTTCATTCAGGGAGAGGCGTTTTGCCTCGATGTAATGAATCATAGGCAAGATCATGCCGGACTAAAATAGCTAATATTTGCTGAAGTAATTCAATTATTTTGAATAAATGAATGTGAGGGTGTTTGAGAGGACCAGATGTGCGAAACGCGATCTGATATCAGATCGCGTTCAGGCCAGTTTAATGGCACTCGCCACGTAGCTTCCAGTGAAGCCAGTGATCGAGAGCTTCTTCGCGTAGCGGCTTTGAATAGAAATACCCCTGAGCCTGATCGCAACCATATTCAGTCAGGGATGACACCGCGTCCGGACACTCTACCCCTTCAGCCACCACGGTATAATCCAGCTCTTTGAGCATCGCGATAATGCTACGGGCAATGATGCGTGAAGCGGTATCTGAGGACAGTTCACTGATCAGGGAGCGATCCAGCTTAATCACATCCAGCGGCATACGGCGCAGATAACTGATGTTACTGTAGCCGGCGCCAAAATCGTCGAGTGAAATTTTGAATCCTCGTTCCCTTAGCATCTCCAGCCCGCGCAGAGCGGTGGGGCTTTCGAGAATACGTTCGGTCTCCAGACATTCGATGCCCAGCAGAGAAGTCGGAAGTTTAGATTTCAGCATCTTGCTTTCCAGCGCTGAAGCGAATCCCTCACGCGCAAAGTCGCGCACACTAACGTTTATGGTCAAGGGCAACTGGATACAGTTATTACGCAGCCTGCTGAGACGTTCGACCGCTTGATCGATAATCCAGATGGTCAATACAGAGAGTAGATCGGTCTGTTCAGCCAGCGGGATAAATGCAGCGGGTGAGAGCTCTCCCCGGCTGGGATGTTGCCAGCGGATAAGTGCTTCCAGACCCACCGGTTTACCACTTTGCAGACAAATTTTCGGCTGATAGACCATGTAAAGCCCGGTATTTTCACGTAACGCCGTTTTAAGATCGGTCATCAGCATGAAATCTTCTGAACGCTGGGTTTCCGATGCAATATTAAAGCACTGAGAAGGCAGCCCACGGCCAACAGCTTCATTCAATGCACTAACCGCGCGACGTAATATTTCTGATGCTGGCAGATGGCCGGCAACAAATCCCGTTTCACCAGTATGGGGAGTCAGTGCGACCGACAGACCTTCATCCATGTCTGCGCTGATACCCTCCAGACGACCGGCTACCCAGGCAGCACTGAGCCGGCTGTCCGCTCGCGTCAGGATAGCAAACCGGCCCGTTGCCACGGTATAGATCATCTCGCCAACTGCCGGGCGCAGGCGCAGCGGTAATAGGGTAGCCATATCTTTTAGCAGACTTTCGACCGGTGTCATTCCCATGGTCCGGGCCAGTTCGTAAGCGCGTGACATATCAATGCAGTCAATCAGAACCAGACGGCGTGGCGTCGTATCGCCGGCCAGGGCCAGATACTGCAAATCCCGTATCAGGCGTTGACGATTGGGCAGTCCGGTCACCGGATCGGTAAAACCCGCCGAGTGCCAGGCTTCCAGGAATGACATCACCAGTGTGGAGAGCAACGTCAATATCGTCACTTGCTCACTCGCAAATGCCTGTGGCTGGGTGTCGGTAACACAGAGTGTGCCCAGAATCATACCGTCGCGGGTTTTCAGTGGCACACCGGCATAAAAGCGAATAAAGGGCGAGCCCGTAATCAGAGGATGGGTGACAAAACGCGCGTCATGATATGTATCAGGCACAATAACGGCACTGTCACTGTCAACCACGTGGCGGCAGAGTGAATCTGCGCGGGTTGAGCGTTGCAGATCAAAATTGTGTGATGCCTGTACTGTTTGAAATTCATCATCCAGCACCGAGATAAAGCTGCCCGGGATACCCAGGGCCTGACTGGCTAGCCGGACAAACTTCCGCAGAACCTCGTCGCGGCTTTCATCTGGGGCGCGCAGAGCCTGTAAAGCGCGTCCTCGGCGCTCGTTGTCGCCGTCTGGATTGTTAAGCATGTGTGTAGAACCCCCGCACCGGCTGATTACAGTGCGAAAAAAAGAAAACTGTCCGGAACGAAATGTGATTCGGGCGGCAGGAAATAGAGTGTGATTTTTATTTTCAACTTAATGATAAGGGACTATGCACTGGGTGTCTCTTAATATTTTCTTTAACGCATTAAAAGCGTGTTTACGATTTGAAAATTTAATCGAAGAGGCATGAGACTATTTGAGCTTCTTCATTTTATAAATAAAAAAGGTAATTTTAAGAAGGGCTAATGTTTATCTGTCATCATGAGATGAATAAGCATTCAGGATGGTTAATATTATTTAAAAGGCAATTTTACACCGAAGCACAACGTTTACATGCAGAGCAATCGCAACTTGCGGGTCGAAGGACAGGTAACCGCATAAAAACACTAAGCAAAAGCCAGGATGTGATTTTGAACGGCAGATGTGACCTGTCAGCATAACGCTGTCTGATGCAGGTCAACCCACCGCATGGCTGGCGGAAAACCAGCGCTTCAGTCAGGATTTATTAAACTTTTAGCCCTCTGGGATTATGTTGGACGGCGTGGCGGCGGATTTTGCTCAAGCCAGTCCCGGACCTGTTCTGTCTGCGGCCCCCCCTCCCGGATAGCGCGCGTCAGCCTTTCCTGTGTTGTACCTAATTCCTGGGTCCAGTAAGTGATTTGCCACTGTTCGCGAATTTCCACCTGTGACAAATCATCAGGCGAGCGACGCTGGATAGGATTTTTCATTTATTATCCTCCTCTGGTTTCAATGAAGCAGCCTGAACATAATTCTCAAGCTAAGCATCTATCCTGATGAAGAAAGGCGTAATGAGGTAGCGGATTAATCCCTGAATGGACCTTAAGGCAAATAACAGGATAATTCCTGGCGGGAGGAATAAAGCACTCTAACGAAATAGAAAAATCGCCGATGAGTTGAAATATGCCGCTTCGCTTAAAAAATTTATGTCTGAATCTTAAGTCTGAAAATTTGACATTTATTCAAAATAGTCAATTATTCTCTGGTCTTGTCGTCCTCACCGCTTTCAGATCGCTTCGCTCAGTCAATCGCGAAGCGCTGTGCGTTTTCGTTTCATCGTGTTGAAGGAGTCTTTGTTTGGTTAACCGTCCCCCCCAGTCGCCTGTGGTTGTCCAGAGTAACGTGCGTGAACTTCGTCTTGCCGCCGGCCTGTCGCAGCAGAGTGCTGCTGAGCGTTTTGACCTTAGCCTGAGAGTCTGGCAAACCAAAGAAGCTGCAGGCAATCCAACGTTATTAAGTCAGGGCGAATATGAGTTGCTATTATTATTGGCTGGCCGCCATCCCCATTTCGTTCTTTCACCCCAGAGTAAGAAATAGACGCTGTGTTATCGCCCTTAGTGTTATTCCCTGCAATAACCGGCTGTATGATAACAATAAAAAAAGCCAGTTTCTGGCTTGAAAACTGACTGAACAACCCTATTTAGGAAGTTGACTGGAAGTGTGTTACCGGTCAGATGAACTTTTGGATGAACCTGTTCAGGAGATTATCACTATGTCAGTACAACACGTTTCTGTTTTCCCCTCCCTGTCTGATTCAGTTTTTTCAGACCGCTTTAATCGCATCGATAAGCTGTTTAGTCAGCTTACTGGCGACAGTCCGGTAAGCTCTGTTCCTGCTTATGATCTTAAGCATGTTGAGGAAAACCGCTATGCGTTGACCGTTAGCGTACCGGGCTGGAAAGAGCATGAACTGGAGATTGAGTTACGTGGCGATCGGCTTTCAGTCGCGGGGCACAGAGAACAAGCATCTCAGCACGCATCCGATGAGGCCGGCAAAGAGAGTGGCCGCTGGATACATCGCGGCATTTCCCGGCACGATTTCCAGCTGAGCTTTTCTATTCCGGAGCATATAAAAGTGACTGAAGCCAGCCTGGCGGAAGGATTGCTCAATATCGATCTGCTCCAGGAAATACCAGAGAGTGAGAAACCGCGACGTATCCCGATTGCAATCGGCGGTCAGCGTACGCTGGAACATCAATAATATGAACAGGGCGGAGACGGCAAAGGCTGTTTCCGCCTTTTAAGTGCCGGCTGGTGAAAAGGTGACGGTGCTCAGGCGCTGGCAAAGATAAGATTATTTTGCGACTGCAAATCGATGTTAGTGCCAGTCAGCATGATGGGTTTACCCGCTTCAAGACTGGCATTAAATGCCGCCTTCATTGAGGCACTAATCCCATCACCACACCACATCAGATGATGTTCAAAACGACATTGTGCCACGGCGGGTTGACCAGAAGCGACTGCGGCCACTTCAACCCGAAAACCCTGTCCATTAAGCCGTATCGCCTCCATCCAGATCTCTGTTTCATCTGTAACGCTGACCGCTTCCAGGAACAAGGGAACCGTGCTGCGTCGACGGGCTGCCAGAGACAGGCGCTCCCATTGCGCGACAACCGCGGCATGAAAGCGTTGCAGACGCATATCCGCTCCATCACTCAGGTCAGCGCGCAGCCAGAGGTTAAGGGGTCGCAGGTAGCAATTAACGTAATCGTCACCACAGTAGTCGGTGTTCATCATTTGAAGTTCGCGATCGATATCAGCATCTGGATTATTGGCCAGCAACTGCAAAATATCCTCTTCGCGACAAGCCCACCCGCCTGACAGTGCCACGTTGGGCCAGTTAATTGCCGTATGGATATCGAACAACGTATGACCTCCTGACGTCATTTCACGCACACATAGCGCACGCGTGAGCTGATTATCTGAGTAGCCAGCAGGACCCGGTGGCGTGATTAGCCCGGCACGGCGCCAGCGACGCAGAGTTTCAGGAAGAACACCGACAAGGCCACATACGGTGTCGGTAGTGTGGTGAGGCATAGGTAATATCCGGACGATTTTGAGGTCCCATGTTCAGGGACGAGAGTCGCAGTATGCGCTTCATCGGCAAATAAAGAAATAATCATTTCCATAATCACTGCCCGCATCAGGCGCAGTTGACATTAAGTCGGGTGAATAAGGATTGAGGGAAATCAAAGCAGGTGCCGGGCGCTGTAACGCCCGGCGATTCAGAACGCATTACCAGTGATACTTATTGGAGTCTTCCCAATCTTTCACTTCTTTTTCAGCACGATCTTTTTCGTAGCCATAGCGTTCCTGAATTTTACCGACCAGTTGATCACGCTTCCCTTCGACAACGGTCATATCATCATCCGTAAGATCACCCCATTTTTCCTTAACCTTACCTTTGAACTGCTTCCAGTTACCGCTGATGCGATCTTCGTTCATGGTGATTCTCCCAATTTCGGTTGTTATCCAGGGACGTGATGAATATCTGTTTTGCCTGTTGGCTGCCAGATGAATAAAGCATGGCACAGCTTTTGCACTTTGCAGCGAGGAGGTGTGAGCCGGGTCAAACTCTGAGTAAAAGAGGAGAGATAAAAGGAACGCTCTCCTCTTTAGTCAGTCCGGGCGGCGCGATGGCCAGCTTACTGCAGGCAGCGCATTCAGGGCCGGGCGGGCAAACAGAAACCCCTGGTAATAGCGAACGCCAGCACCTTCCAGCCAGAGCCACTCTTCAATTTTTTCTACTCCTTCCGCGATGACCGTGATCTCCAGCGCCTGGCAGCATTTAAGAATGGCCAATACTATCGCCTGGCGAGGGCCGCTACGGTGAATATCGGTGATGAGTTTGCGATCAATTTTAACTTTGTCGGGCTGAAAATCGGCTAACAGTGACAGGCCTGCGAAACCGGCGCCAAAATCGTCCAGCGCCAGACTGATTCCGGCAGCTTTAAGTTGCTGTACGGCAGACTGAAACTCGTCAAAGCGCGAAATGATCTCATCTTCCGTCACCTCAATCACGACCTGCTCAGGTCGCAATCCTTGCTGAATGATTTGCTGGATAAGATGGTCTACCGCATGATCGATCACGACCAGCGACATGGGCAGGAGATTGACGGAGAGCGTCAGCTCCCGCAATCCCAGGTGTCTGGCCAGCTTGAAAGCGTAGGCTTTAGAGTGCAGATCGGCCTGGTATCGCTCGTTCTCCTGCAATTGTGAAAAATAGTCGGCGGGTGGGGCGCCATGTGGGCCGCGTATCAGGGCTTCACAGGAAACAATCTGACGATTTGTTGCATCGACAATTGGCTGGAGCGCAAATTCACAGCGCTGCCCGGAAGTCTGTTGCCCGGCGGGCTGAACGTCTTGTTTAAGAGGTAAAGTCAGCGTCCATAGACTGGCGGGATCGATCTGAATAAACGTCGCTTTATCACGTCCTTCGACGAAAGAACGCAGGAACTTTACTACCCGGTCTTGTTTGATGCGCTCATCACTCAGAGTCACTCGCTTAAGCAGGGCATCCACCACGGTATGTTGCGGATAGTCACGTAAATCAAACAGGGCCATACCAGCATTTCCAAAGCGACGTGCGGGCGCATAATCTCGCATCAGCTCAATCAGATTAAAGTGTCGATCATCCTGACAGATACGCTGGAAGACAGTCTGGACATTATCGACTTTTCCTTCCAGCACCTGAAAAAAGTACTGCCCATCATAGAGCAGGATTCCAGTGACCTCAGCCTCGGCATTTTTAATACTGGCGCGTTCCACCAGCGCCAGTAATCTCTCTGGCGAGACAGAAGCCACAAGCTGGCTGCGATATATAAGGGTGGAGAGCATAAGCAAACTCATATGGCCAAACATTACTGATTAACCATATCACAGAAAAATTGATGGCTAAGGGCACAACTGTAGCCATTATAACCTTTTGCTTACAGCATTAATCGGGCTATCAATTTATGGCGTGGTCAGGATTGTGAGGATTGACGTATTGCATCGCTCAGGAGCGGGAAGGTGATAAAGGAATGAGTAAAATAAAAAGCCCCCGCAAAAGCGGGGGCGAATATCGGATATAGCGCATTATTATAACGTTACGACATCCCTGGTGAGGCGCCGGTCAAAACAATAGTGACTGATTATTACGCGTTTTTTGTTCTCCTTACCATGGTGATTTGGCGAGCTTTTTTAGCAGATAAGAGTTGTTCTTTAGATATTTCATAAAAAATACCTTTAAATTCAAACAACTGTTTTTAAGTGTTGATAATTTAAGCCCGGCTGATGAATCATCAGGTTACAAATACACCATTTTTCCAGACAGCGCATTAACGTAGTCACCACATTTTCGCTAAATACACGCATATTACCCGTCAGCATAAACTCGCGAATGTCGTCACCTGTGTTATCTGAAAAAGTGCCCCCTGTAAAAGGGGGCAAGGGTAGGAGTCAAATCACTCTGTAAAAGAAGTGGATTTCATTACAGAGCCATTTAAAGATAGGGCAAAACCAACTTTTATGCCGCTGTGTTTAACAGTTTTTTTATTTAGATATCAAATAATTAAAATGCTACTTATGGTACTTGCTTTTTTTATCAATGACTTAATCTGATGTGAAAACGATTTCTAAGATTTGGATTAAAGTCCCCCTCAAACCTGCCGCTTCTGCTAAAAGTGGCCGGAACAGTGATGTCTCACAGTGTCTGAATCAGGCTTTTCACGAAGACTTGACCGCATCAAAAACAAATTGTACTGTTTGTATATACAGTTATTTTGGGCCTGAGCCAGAGCGGGGTAAATGTGATGTCACAGGATGATGAGGTCTGGACAGCATTCAGGGATGCGATGAGGCAGGATGATGTCGGTCAGTGCACAGTAAGCACCCGAGATTTTGTCGCTGAGCTTGAACAGCGAAATGCCTCTTACACATTTCGCGCCGCGAACACCTGGATTGAAATGCATATAACCACTTTCAGCGATATTTCGATTGAGGATGGTGATTGTCGGCTGTTTCAGGTGCCCGCGGCGCGCACTTAAAACGTGCCGCAGAATCGTTATACACAACAGACAAGAGAGCGTTTAAGCCTGCCCGCGTTAACGCTTGCAGGCTGAATAAACATCAGAGCCTTGACGTGTTGTGGCGCAAATCTGACCGATCCTGAAACTTAGGATTGGCGGAATAACTTTTGTCGCACGCCATGCGAGCCAGATTCAAAGCAACTTTGCGTTTTTTAAGCTTTAACTTCGGTAGCCACTCTTTGAACTGGGTTGTCAGTGACGCAGCCTGCTGCTCGTTGGCGACACGGCAGATAAACAGCTTGCTTTTAGTCTGACGGCTGACGTCAATGGCGTAGATTTCAACGCCAGCGCTGCAAAAGTCATATTCAACATCCGTAAACTGCATGTGTGGCCAAAGACCCGTTCTGGTTTCAAATGTGGCTAAATCCATGATCACTACCTTTTTTATTTTAAGCGATATTGCTATCTGACAGACTAAAGCCTGGTCGGGCCAGTGAGCATAGACCAGAATCAGCATTCCGCCAGTCATTTCACTGATTTAATCTGGGCCTGCCACGAATGGCTAAAATCCTATGCCTTCTCCTTTAAGCCTCTGGACAGTCAATAACACATACATCAGTGCCACTGATGATAAACAGAGGTTGTGATTTTGGCTCTCAGTCTTCGCTTAGTAATCCCTTTCCTATTTTTACTGGGTCTGTAGCAAGATTTCTCTGGGGTTGCCCTCCTTCTGACAGATGATTATTGTCAGTCAGGCTGTTGAATTAGCTCGCTAATCATTAGGATCAAATGAATGGCTGATATGTAACAAAGATGACCTTGCTGCATGTAAAAAAACACCATTCTGAAAAAGAGGAAATTATGTAAATACGACTAAATGTAAAACTTTATGTCCTGATGGTAAGCATCATTTTGATAGATAGTGCATTCTCTGAGATTCGCCAGAACAATTAAAAAAATATATTTACCCCAATTAATTAAAGCACTGCTGACCAGAGCCGATAAGAACGATCCAGCTTTCGATATATTCAAATTACTCTTTTTTAAGGGCTCGTATGACTATTACACAGCGTCTCGTACTGATTTTTTCACTGCTGGCAATGTCACTGATTGCGCTGGTTATTATCTCATTGTCTGTGATCTCGGGTTTTCAGTCGCGATTTGAATATGTCCAGGTCAACGCGATACCCAGCATTCGTGATCTCAATAAATCAATCAGCGTGACCAATCAGCTAGGTATTGCGCTTTATCGCCATCATAGCACCAGTGATGCGACGAAATTCTCCGCGGCAGAAGAGCGCATTGAGAGTTTGCTTTCGCAGATTAAGTCACTCAATGATTATTATATGGCGAACGACATCTCGAGCGATGAAGATAAAGCGATGACTGAGCAGGCCGATAAAAATCTGGATGCAGTCCGTAACGCATTGCCGGCCTTTATTGCTGCATCACGCGCCCACAATGATGCGGTCACACTGCCGTTATTACAGAGTGAGAATGGGATTGGTGCTGCAGCGCGTAAGATGGAGGCAGATTTCACCCGTCAGATTCAGCTGAACATCGATATTGGCGAACAGCTTAGAACTGAGAATAAGCGTGTTTATAACAAGACGCTGTGGATGATGTCTGGCGGGTCCTTGCTGCTTATTCTGATACTGGCCGCTTTTTCCACGAAGGTGATTCTGGGCATCAAAAAGAGCCTCTCAGGCATGGTGAATACCATGACCCAGGTCAGTCATACGCTTGACCTGACCCACACCGCTGAAGTCCGCAGTAAGGATGAGATCGGTAAAACGGCAATGGCATTTAACCAGCTGCTGGCACGCGTTTCTGGCACGCTTCTGTCGGTCAGTCATGCCGCACAATCGGTCAGTACCGGGTCAACGCAGATTGCCGCAGGCAATGAGGATCTCTCTGCGCGCACGGAAGAACAGGCTGCTTCACTGGAGCAGACGTCTGCCAGTATGGCCACACTGAGTGAAACGGTGCGTCAGAACTCAGAAGGTGCGCATCAGGCCAGCAGCCTGGTGAATAATGCCAATAACATGTCAATCCAGAATGGGTCAGCGGTGAAGCAGATGCTCAGCACTATGGATGAAATCCGCGGCAGCTCTGCCAAAATCTCTGAAATCACCGGCCTGATTGAAGGCATTGCGTTCCAGACCAATATTCTGGCACTGAATGCGGCCGTTGAAGCCGCACGTGCCGGTGAGCATGGCCGCGGCTTCGCCGTTGTCGCCTCAGAAGTGCGTAATCTGGCGCAGCGCTCCTCTTCTGCTGCCCGGGAAATCAAAGATCTTATTTCTACGTCTGTTTCGCAGGTTGAGCACGGTTTAGCGCAGGCCAGCGGCGTTGGTGCAAACAGTGAAAATGTCCGCCAGGCGATTCAGCAGGTGGCCGATCTGGTCAATGAGATTGCCGCAGCAACCTCTGAGCAGAGCAAAGGCATTGAGCAGGTTCATCAGGCAATTGGCCAGATGGATGAAGTGACGCAGCAGAACGCCTCGCTGGTGGAGGAGGCATCATCTGCTTCTAAGTCGCTGCAGGAGCAGGCAGAGACACTGGCAGGGTTGGTGGCGACCTTTACGCTGGAGAGCAATCACCGTGTCGCTCAGCCGCAGCAGGCCGCAGCTCTGCGTCGTCCGGTATTGCAGGCAAAGCAGCCTGAGCGCCAGGCCATCGACATGACGAAGGCGAACTGGGAAAGTTTTTAACAGTTTACCAATAGCATAATGGCCTCCACACTGTGGGGGCTTTTTTTTAGCATTAATCAATAAAATAACTTCTTTTAAATAAAATGAAATCGATTTCATTACTAAAACAAAAGTAACTCTTTAGAGTTATATGATTAGGTTTGTTTTTTTCGTGGTTTTTATATTCGGCTAATAGCGTAATGATAATTAATCAGATAGGGTGCGGATATTTGTTATCGGCGATTTCCGAGTCGACTTTAATTTCTTTATTTTCAAAACAATAATGCTGAAGACACGCTAACGGCTTAAGGTGTCCGCCGAAGGGTTTGTTTTTTATCTTTATGATAAATATGGTTATTTTTAAGTTTGAGTTAGGTTAATCTTGCAGTAAATATCGTCATTTTATTCACTGAAAAATAACGGAACGCAATCTATACTCCTTTCTGTTGTTATATGTGTTTCTGAATTTCATACAAAACTCATCTCTTCATACCAATACTGTGCTGCATGAAGCACGTCTGGCTATGTAAAAGAAGAAGTAAAAATAAAATTACAAACCTTATTTTGTCCAGGGCTCACCTGCACGCCTCATACATCAGAGCGGAAAAAATGAAAAAAATACTCGACCGAATTAATCTGCCAGCGAAATTCCTGTTACTGGGATCTTTTGCGCTGGTCCTGTTTATATTACCTACATTTTTGTTTATTCAGACAGGCAATCAGCTTATCAATACAAAAAAAGTTGAGCTCACTGGTATTCCGGTTGAGAAAAAAGTCCTTCAGTTACTGAACCTGCTACAGCGTCATCGGGCTGAAAGCGCAATCGCAATCGGTCAGAACAAACCGGATAATCCGCCGCGTATGGCGTTGGTGACCCAGATTAACAGTTTGTCTGAGAGCATTGCTGACGATTTGCGTCAAAGCGATGAGCAGGCACAGCCATTAAAGCGACTTGAGAAGGTTAATCAGGAATGGCGTCAGCTGCAAGAGGAGCTCAATGGTGGCCGACTGACGCTGGCGAGCAGCCTGGTGCAGCACACTCATCTGATTCAGGTGCTGCTGGACACTAATCAGGATGTGCTGGATTTCTATCAGCTGTCGCTGGATGCTGACTTAAATACCTATCAACTGATTGTTAGCATTTTTGGCCGACTGCCGCTGCTGACTGAAACGCTGGGTCAGATTCGCGGAAATGGTGCTTCATTGATTGCCAGCGGTAAAGCCTCTGATGCTGATCGCAGCCGGCTGGCATTTCAGATTGATAATGGCAAAACGGTACTGTCGCAGTTCAGCAGTAATATGGATAAGGTGTTTATGATTGAACCTGATCTAAAGGCGACTTTTGGTGACCTTGCGCAGAATGCAAAACAACAGGCCCTGAGTGCATTACAGCTGGCTGAAGGTGCCATCATAACCGGACAGGTCAGTATTACGCCGGTTGAATATGTGAGGGTCTTAACCGAGGCGATTAACCGCTACGCCATGCTGGGCAATCAGAGTAGTGGTCGACTGCAGGAACTACTGCAATCTCAAATTGATGAACGTCGTCAGGCGCAATACCTGCTGCTGGCAGGCCTGCTCACCGTCGCGCTGCTGGCTATTCTGCTGGCTGTCATGATCACCCGTTCAGTCACCCGTCCGGTCAAAGAAGCGGTCGAAGTTGCCAGCCGTGTTGCGGCCGGCGATCTGACGGCAGCGCTGACTGTTTCCGGCAGCAATGAAATGGCTGAACTATTGAATGCGCTGATGCGGATGCAGCAGCGTCTTGCCCAGCTGGTTTCGGATATCAAAGGTAACGCAGCCACTATCGCCAATTCCTCTGAAGAGATTGCTCGTGGCAATGGCGACCTTTCATCACGCACCGAACAGCAGGCTGCATCTCTGGCTGAAACAGCGGCCAGTATGGAACAACTGGCATCAATCATTCAGCAGAATGCGGATAACACCCGCTTTGCCTCTGATCGCGCAGAATCAGCCACTCAGGCGGCACTGTTAAGCGGTGCGGCGATGGATTCCGTGATGCAGACGATGCAGAAAATCCGGGGCAGTTCTGGACAGATTGAAGAGATCACCTCCGTCATTGACAGCATCGCTTTCCAGACCAATATCCTGGCACTGAATGCGGCCGTTGAAGCGGCACGTGCGGGTGAGCAGGGCAAAGGCTTTGCGGTTGTCGCGTCGGAAGTGCGTGCGCTGGCACAACGTTCAGCCAGTGCAGCGAAAGAAATCAAGAGCCTGATCGAGCAGTCGGTGACGCATGCGCATGAAGGGATCGCGATGGCCCAGAACGCAGGCGACAAAGTGAAGCAGAGCGTCAGCGCGATTGAACAGACCTCTCAGCTGATGCGCGATATCTCTGCTTCATCTGAAGAGCAGAGCAGCGGTATTTCGCAGGTTAATATTGCGGTGAACCAGATGGATCAGGTGACGCAGCAGAACGCCGTGCTGGTCGAAGAGTCTGCCTCCTCTGCAGAGGAGCTGGCTTCGCGCGCAGGTCAGTTGCGTACGATGGTCGCGGTATTCCAGACCGCATAAGTGAGTTAAAACAGCCGCCACCTGTGGGCGGCTGTTCTCTTCTCCGTGTTTATCGTCCGCTACGCCTGATGTTCCTGCAGACAGGCCAGATACTTCTCTCCTGACCGCATCACTTTCTCTTTTGCCTGATGATGAATATCCTGACCTTCGAACGCGCCATAAAGCTGTCCGAACGTCACGCCGGAAAGCCGATGCATGATGTCACTCACGGTCGCGGCTGACAGTGGCAGCATATTCGGGTAGCTCCACAAAAACGACACGCCATGCGCACCCGGCGTGACCTGAATAATATCACCCGCCAGCATCACGCCTTCGCCTTCATCCCAGTGCAGCACGCAGCCGCCGGGAAAATGACCGCCCAGCCGTAACAGCGTCACACCGGGCATCAGCGTCAGCGACTCACCCTGCCAGAGCTGGATATGCGGACTCTGCCGCACAATCCATTGCCTGTCGCGGGCATGCAGATGAATAGGCGCGTTAAAGACCTCAGCCCACTCCTGCATGGTGGTGTAGTAATGCGGATGTGAAATCGCGATAGCATCAATGCCACCCAGCGCGGCAATAAGCGTATAAGTTGCATCATCCAGGTTGGCAATACAGTCCCATAGCACGTTGCCATGCGGCGTACGCAGCAGAAAAGCGCGCTGGTTGATGGCAAACTCAGGCACAGTTTTAAGGCTTAATAGCGCATCGCTATGGGCCGTCCACTTATTGGCGTGGCTGCCGCGCAGTTCATCAAATGCGATCCAGCGCTGACCCGCAGCCGGAACATACTGGCGTTCATCCTCACAGATTTTACAGTGCTCATCAGGGGCAGCAGAGGGATAAGCGGTTCCACAGGCGGTACATAACATCGTCATAGTGATCTCCTTTGTTTCACTCAAGCTTATGCACACCTGCGAAAACCGCACTTTCGTGAGGCTATTTCGTCACGCGATTAGGGCTGGCGGCGCAGGGTAATCCGGGTCAGTTCGGAGGGACGACCCAGCCTGACCGCCATGCCTGGCCAGAGTGCCGTGCCGTTATTCACATAGAGCTGCATTCCGTCGACCTGATAAAGCCCGGACACAAAACCGCCATTGGGTTTAGCAAACAGCCGGTCCAGCCCGATAATCAGTCCGCCATGCGTATGGCCGGAGAGCTGCACATCTACCCCCTGCGCCGCGTTCTGGCGGGCATTTCGTGGCTGATGATCCAGCAGAATCACCGGCGCGCTTTCAGGTGCCTGTTCCAGTGCGCGGGCCAGATCCGGACCGGTCGCGTTCCTGCCTGGCGCGGAGGCGTCCGGCAGGCCAGCAATCACCAGCTTTGCGGCTCCGCGCTCAATAACGGTATGGTTGTTGAGCAGAGGCTGTAGCCCCAGTGAGGCCAGATGCGCCGTCCAGATTGCCTGATGGAAGAAATATTCGTGATTGCCGGTGATGGCCCATACGCCGTCGCGCGCGGCCAGCTTCCGCAGCGGCGCGACGTCATGCCGACGATGCTCCAGGCTGCCATCGATCACATCGCCTGTCACCACAATCAGATCGGCTTTAAGAGACATCGCTCTTTCAACCATCCTGGCGGTCCAGGCGGCATTAAATAACCGGGTGATGTGAAGATCGGTCAGCTGAAGCAGCTGATAGCCATCGAACTCTGGAGGCAGGTTGGGTAGCACCAGCGTCACCTCTTTGACCGGGGGCACCCGTATCGCCTGCTGAACACCAAAGGCAGCCAGCGCCATTGCCAGCACGACGGCCAGATAGCGAATACCGGGAACCAGCTCCAGCGGATGCCGTAACAGCAGGGCAATCAGCATGACCGCATCCATCAGCATCTGCAGCAGCGCCAGCAACAGTACGGTGCTGTATGCCCAGTTAAACAGGATGATGATGATGCGGGGCATTTCGGCGGAAAAAATTCCGCCTGAGGTAAAGCGGCTTACCAGCAGATACTGTGAAGCCAGCAGCACCAGTGCGGAGAGCAGGATCTTGATGGCCAGAGGCATAGATAATGGAATAATGACGCGCGCAATAACATACCAGCTGGGTAAGCTGAAAATCAGGTGAAACATGGCATTTTTCCGGTAGGGCGCTGAATATCCGCGCAGGCAAAAAAGAGACAAGGGTTTATAGAGCCGTTTTCAGCACTGTAGTGTATACGATGCTGCCGTCAGGGTTACTTCACGCCAGGTGCTTTAACGGGGATAAAGCAGAGAGAAAGGATGAGCAAAAACATCTCTGCAGGGCGGAAAAACAAAAAAGCGTGACCGGTGCACCGGCCACGCTGACAACATTCATATTCTGACATGTCCGATTAGCGTAGAACGCCTGAGGTCATCTGCGTCTCGTCGGTGACGCGCGTCATGGAGATAGGAATGCTTTTATAAGCGGGGATACCGCTTTTGGTATCGTGGCTGTCGAGCGGAACCATCACATTCGCTTCCGGATAGTAAGCGCCAACCGAACCTGAGGCCATATCGATAATCACGATAGTCAGGTTTTTCATCTGGCGAGAAGTGGGATTGCCATCCGGGTCCAGCGCCATCAGATCGACACGGTCACCGACCCGCAGCTGGCGTTTTTCCGCCTCTTCAGCATTGATAAATAGCACGTCACGCCGGCCCGTCACGCCCCGATAGCGGTCATTCAGGCCGTACAGCGTGGTGTTATACTGGTCGTGACTGCGCAGGGTGGTGAGTACCAGATCATGGCATTTCAGCGAGCGGGGATCTTCATTGATGCCCTGCATCACCTTAAACTGAGCACGGCCAGATGGCGTCAGCCAGACGCGTTCTGACGCAGCGTTATGAAGCCGGAATCCTCCCGGATGCTTAATCCTCTCATTGAAGTTTTCAAACGCCGGGAACACCGCTTCAATGGCATCACGGATGCGGCTGTAATCGGCCGCCATGGCTGACCAGTCAACCACGCTGTCTGGCAGAGTTGCCCTGGCAAGGGAGGCCACCAGCGCCGGTTCAGATTTGAGATGAGGCGAAGCCGGGTCCAGCGAGCCGCGTGAGGCATGCACCATCGACATTGAATCTTCAACAGTCACGCTTTGAACACCGGTAGCCTGAACATCGCTTTCAGTACGCCCCAGTACTGGTAGCAGATAGTTGTGCTTACCGAGTAACAGGTGTGAGCGGTTGAGTTTGGTGGCCATATGCACCACCAGATCCAGTTTGCGCATCGCCGGGAACGTGACCTGTGGGTCGGAAATCGCCTCTGCCAGATTGCCGCCCAGACAGAGCAGCGCTTTAGCTTTGCCGTCGCGCATCGCCTTAATCGCCTCAACTGCGCCGTGACCATGCTTCTGCGGCGGGTGGAACCCAAACACCTTCTCTATGCCATCCAGCAGCGACTGCGGCGGGATCTCCGTGATGCCCACCGTGCGATCGCCCTGCACATTGGAGTGACCGCGTAACGGACAAATACCTGCGCCAGGCTTACCGATGTTGCCGCGCATCAGCAGCAGGTTGGCAATTTGCTGCACGTTCTGGGTGCCATACTGGTGCTGGGTAATCCCCATGCCGTAACAGATGATGGTGCGTTCAGCACTGGCGTAGAGCCGGGCGATATGCTGGATCTCTTCGCGCGCCATGCCGGAGACGTTCAGAATATGCTCCCAGTCGGTACTCTCCAGGTCGGCTTTCAGGGCGTCAAAACCTTCGGTGTGTTCAGTGATAAAGGCTTCATCAATGACGCCGGGTTCGCCTTTGCTCAGCGCCTCCTCGTGCATAGTGAGCAGGATCTTCATCACCCCTTTCAGCATCGCCGCGTCGCCGCCTACCCGCACTTTGTAGTAGGTCGATGCCAGCTCAGTGGAGCTCATTGACAGCATCTCAATCGGGCTCTGCGGTGAAGTAAAACGCTCCAGTCCGCGTTCACGCAGCGGGTTGATCGCCACGATAGTCGCACCGCGTTTAGAGACTTCACGCAGCGTGCCCAGCATGCGCGGATGGTTGGTACCTGGGTTGTGGCCGATACAAAGCACCAGGTCGCAGTGATCAAAATCTTCCAGTTCTACCGTGCCTTTGCCGACACCAATTGATTCCGGCAGCCCGACGCTGGTCGGTTCGTGACACATATTTGAGCAATCGGGGAAGTTATTGGTGCCATATTCGCGGGCGAAAAGCTGCCACAGGAACGCCGCTTCATTCGAGGCGCGACCCGAGGTATAAAACTCCACGCTGTCCGGATCGTCATAGCTGCGCAGATGCTCACCAATTTCCCGGAATGCCGTATCCCATTCAATAGGCTGATAGGTGTCGGTAGCGGCATCGTACTTCATCGGATGGGTCAGCCGTCCTTCGCCCTCCAGATGGAGTGCGCTGCGCTCCCACAGTTCAGTCACGGTATGAGCCGCAAAGAACTCTGGCGTGGTGCGCTTGCTGGTCGCTTCCCACGAGACGGCTTTTGCGCCGTTTTCGCAGAACTCAAAGGAGGAAGCATGTTGCGGGTCGGGCCAGGCGCATCCCGGACAGTCGAAGCCCTGCGGCTGGTTGACTTTAAACAGGGCGATCACATCCTGCTTTACTGACATCTGGCCGCGGATCGCATCCGCAACTGCCTTAAGTGCGCCCCAGCCACCGGCAGCCCCCCCATAAGGAGCGATGCCATTTGTGCGATTTTGCTCTTTCATAATGCTCCACAGTGTCTCTATTGTTATCCGATAAGCCTGGTACAGAAACAGTGGCAACAACGTGGAAACTGGCTGTAATTCAGGGAAATTATTTCTCAAAATGTTTCGACAGCCCGAAACGTAAGCCGCACATCAGATGAAGCGCAGCGCATCCGGGCTGTTGCAGAGTAAGCTGCGCCCGAGTTCCGCCGACAGGATGATGAGGCAGGGAAAGGAGGAAGGATAAATCTTTACCATCAGGCAACGGCGGGTAAGTGAGCCCGTTTATTATGGCTGGACGGCGATTGCAGTAACGCACGCCATGTCTGAACAGATGCACCATAATCCGGAGAGCAACCTTATGAAAAGAGCCTTACTTTTGCTGGTTTTACTTTCCACTTATAGTCTGATGCCCGTTAAAGCCAGTGGCCCGGATCGGGCTGGAGAGCTGCGTCCCATGAAGATTATTATGACGATCAACCATCAGTCGTATGAGATTGCGCTGGCGGATAACCCCACCGCGAAAGCATTTTTACAGCAACTTCCGCTCACCATGACGATGGAGGAGCTGAACGGCAACGAGAAGTTTGCAGACCTGCCTGCTGCCCTTAAAAACGATCCGCATAAACCCGGCACGATCCAGCAGGGCGATGTGATGCTGTATGGCAATAAGACGCTGGTGCTTTTTTACGAGACATTCCAGACCTCCTATAGTTACACGCCGATAGGAAAGATGCTGTCGACAGGTAGCCTCAAAAAGAGTGTCGGTGAGGGGGGGATTGATGTACGGTTCACCCGGTCATGACGGATATCAAAATCTGAAATAACCGGCTGGTACAGGATTCATATCGCGCGGAGTCTGGTGAGGGTGGCATCTGGCATGACGGACTACGGTGCGTTGTGGCCGCGGCCAGACGTTGAGATCCTCTTCGGGAAGCGAGACTGTCGGGCCGATCGGCCAGCCTGACAGTTAAGCCATTACTTCTTCTTATTCAGCATCGACTTCAGGTCAGCAAAGGGGTTGTAGGTAGCCTCACCGACATCTTTTTGTGCATCCTCGCCTGCCACTACGCGGGTGCCATACTGGTCAGCCTCGGTGTACTTTGAGTGCTCATGGTCATGACAATAGAGACACAGCAATTCCCAGTTACTGCCATCTTCCGGATTGTTGGTGTGGTCGTGATCGATATGGTGAACCGTCAGCTCGCGCAGGTTTGAATAGACAAACTCGCGTGAGCAGCGTCCACACACCCATGGATAGATTTTAAGTGCTTTCTCACGATAGCCGCCTTCCAGCCGCGTATAGTTTTTGGGGATCAGAGCCATTGCCGGGAATACCTGTTATTCAGAGTAAATGTCACGAGAGTGCAGCTAATATATCCCACAACGGAACCGAAGGAGAAATCATCGTGTTCCGCGGGAAGGGAAGCGATACAATCCGGTATGACTATGCCACCTGGCTAACGAGGCCTGTTTTTAATCTTTATGCGCTTAAGCTCCACCGCCAGCCTGATAATCATCCCTTTGCATGCGTCTTGCTTTCCTCTCTGTCAGCGTTTTACCCGCCGCAGTTCATCATCTCCAGTCCGGCATAAAAGCGACGGTTTTACCCGGCTGCTCAGATCAGCTCAGAGAATCACCATCCTGCCAGCGCTAACCTGGCTTGTCAGCAGCTAAGGGGCAAAATATCGCTGCATTCAGCCTGGTGTAAGAAAAGGTAATGTCAGGATGTTTATCCGAAAGGTACAACCTATAATCAACGCAGTTTGTTGGCCCGCAGGAATGCAGGTCTTGCCCCCGCCCAAAGGAAGAGATCCCGCTGATGTTTTCTCGTTTTTTTATTTATCGTCCCGTCTTTGCATGGGTTGTTGCCATTTTAATTATGCTGCTTGGCGCACTCTCTATCACCCTGTTACCGGTAGAACAGTATCCCGATGTTGCACCGCCCTCAGTGAATATCAGCGCAACTTACACCGGGGCGTCAGCGGAAACGCTGGAGAACAGCGTCACGCAGGTGATTGAACAGCAATTGACCGGGCTGGATAACCTGCTCTATTTCACCTCCAGCAGCAGCTCGCAGGGGAACGTGTCAGTCACTGTAACGTTCAGCCAGGGCACGGATCCCGACACCGCTCAGGTGCAGGTACAGAATAAGGTGCAGCAGGCGCTTTCCCGTCTGCCCAGCGAGGTGCAGCAGCTTGGTGTCACCGTGACGAAATCGCAGTCAAATTTTCTGCTGGTGATGGGGCTGTATGACACCACGGGTAAAAGCAACAGCACAGATATCGGTGACTGGCTGGTCAGTAATATGCAGGAGCCGCTGGCCAGGACCGAAGGGGTCGGCGACATCCAGGTGTTCGGCGGTCAGTACGCGATGCGCATCTGGCTCGATCCTTTCAAACTAAACGCTTATGCGTTGCAGCCGTCTGACGTGTCGGCGGCGATACGCTCGCAAAACATTCAGGTCTCAGCCGGTAAAATCGGCGGCCTGCCATCACCCGATAATCAGCAACTCACCGCCACGGTCAGAGCGCAGTCGCGACTGCAGACGCCAGAGCAGTTCCGCAATATCATCGTCAAAAGTGATAAAAGCGGCGCGATCGTGCGGGTGGGTGATGTGGCGCGGGTGGAACTGGGCGGCGAATCCTATGACATGACCACACGACTTAACGGGCATCCTGCAGCCGGGGTCGGGGTGATGCTGGCACCGGGCGCGAATGCGCTGGCCACCGCGACGCTGGTGAAAAACAAAGTTGAAGAGTATCGCCACTCAATGCCGCAAGGCTACGAAGTGGCCTATGCGCTCGACAGCACCGATTTCATCAAAATCTCCGTTGAGGATGTGGTGATCACCCTGATCGAAGCGATCGCGCTGGTCGTGGTAGTGATGTACCTGTTCCTGCAGAACATACGCGCGACGCTGATCCCGGCGCTGGCGGTGCCGGTCGTGCTGCTCGGCACCTTCGGTGTACTGGCGTTATGCGGCTACACCATCAACACCCTGACGCTTTTTGCCATGGTGCTGGCCATCGGGTTGCTGGTGGACGATGCAATCGTAGTGGTCGAGAACGTCGAACGCATCATGCATGACGAAGGTTTGCCGGCACGAGAGGCAACGGAAAAGTCGATGAAAGAGATCTCCGGCGCGCTGGTGGCTATCGCGCTGGTGCTCTCGGCAGTCTTTCTGCCGATGGCGTTTTTCGCCGGATCGACCGGCGTGATTTACCGGCAGTTCTCCATCACCATCATTGCGGCTATGACCTTCTCCGTGGTGGTGGCGCTGACCCTGACGCCCGCGCTGTGTGGCATGCTGCTGCGGCCAACAACACCGCATCGTAAAGGCTTCTTTGGCGGTTTTAACCGCTTTTATGCCGCCACCGAGCGCCAGTATCGCCACAAAGTGGTCAGCACCTTGCGTCGTCCGCTGGTCATGGTGTCGCTTTATGCGGCAATGGGCGTGGTGCTGTTTGTGATGTTCACCCGATTACCAGGCAGTTTCCTGCCGACCGAAGATCAGGGCAGTATCATGCTTCAGGCTACATTGCCAGCGGGCGCTACGGCCAGTCGTACAGAGGCCGTCAACCAGCAAATAGTTGACTGGTTTCTGACTGAAGAAAAACAGAATGTTGATGTGATCTTCACCATTAACGGCTTTAATTTCAGCGGTGCTGCGCAGAATGCCGGTATGGCGTTTATCAAGCTTAAAAACTGGGACCAGCGACCCGGCAGTGAGAACTCCGCCGAGGCGATTGCCGGACGCGCGACCTATGCGCTGGCGTCGATTCGGGATGCGCAGATCTTTGCACTGACGCCGCCATCGGTGCCAGGTCTGGGACAGAACAACGGCTTCACCTATGAGCTGCTGGCCAGCGGTGGCACCACGCGTGAACAATTGGGTAACCTGCGCGATCAGCTATTACAACGCGCAGCGCAAAGCCCGGAGTTAACGGGCGTGCGGGCGAATATCCTGCCGCAGACCCCGCAGTTGCAGGTTGACATTGATACCAGCAAAGCGGTGGCGCTGGGACTGAATTTGGATGATGTGACCGATACGCTAACCAGCGCCTGGGGTGGTGCTTATATCAATGACTTCATCGATCGTGGACGGGTGAAGCGGGTCTATGTGCAGGGCGACAGTCAGTATCGTTCAGCACCGTCAGATCTGAATAAGTGGTACATCCGGAACAGTGAAGGCACTATGACGCCATTCTCGGCCTTTGCCTCGACCCGGTGGACCATGGGACCAGAAAGCCTTGATCGTTATAACGGCTCTGCCGCCTATGAAATTCAGGGTCAGAATGCCGAAGGGTTTAGCTCCGGCGATGCCATGAATACGATTGAGCGGCTGGCTAATCAATTACCTGCAGGCACGACGGGCGCGTGGAGCGGGCTTTCGCTGCAGGAAAAACAGGCGGGCGGGCAATCGACTACGCTTTATGCGATCTCGATTCTGGTGGTTTTCCTCTGTCTGGCTGCGCTGTATGAAAGCTGGTCGGTGCCGTTCTCAGTGCTGCTGGCGGTGCCGCTTGGTGTGTTGGGTACCGTGCTGGCAGTGGCGCTGCGGGGATTGAGCAACGATATCTATTTCCAGGTGGCGTTGCTGACCACGGTCGGACTGACCTCTAAAAACGCGATATTAATCATCGAATTTGCAGAAGATGCAGTGCGCCGGGGCAGTTCGCTGAGTGCAGCTGCATTGCAGGCAGCACGAACCCGTTTGCGGCCGATTATGATGACGTCACTCGCCTTTATTGCTGGCGTGATCCCGCTGGCGGTGGCAACCGGTGCGGGTGCTAATAGCCGCATTGCCATCGGGACCGGCATCATCGGTGGCACGCTGGCAGGCACGGTCCTGGCGTTGTTCTTTGTTCCGCTGTTCTTTGTGCTGGTGAAGCATTATCTGACCCGCCATCGCAAAGGCTAATCACGCAGACAGCCCGTCTGCAGTTTTCTGCAGACGGGCTGGAGTCGATGAGCAGAAGATTACAGATTCTGTTTAAAGAAAGCCGTCAGTTTGGCGAACGGGATCAGATCAGTGCGATCATAAAGGTCGACATGACCTGCATCAGGTACGATATACAGCTCTTTGGGCTGAGCTGCGCGCTGGAAAGCATCTTCACTGAACTCGCGTGAGTGCGCTTTATCACCGGTGATGAAGAGCATTGGGCGCGGAGAGATGGTCTCAATATCATTGAACGGATAGAAGTTCATGAACTTCACATTGCTGGTGAGCGTCGGGTGCGTGGTTAGTGCAGCTGACGAGCTTTTTGGGGTGAACTCGCCCCGAGGTGTCCGGTAAAAATCATAAAACTCTTTAGCAACTGGCGGTGAATCAGCATCAATTTTGTGTGGTGTACCGCCTGTGTAAGCGATTTTACCCCCGGTAAATTCCGCATAACGTTGCTGTGCTGCTGCTTCAATGATCTGCTTGCGCTGAGCCAGCGTCTGGCTTTTATTCAGCGCATTACGGTTGGCTGATCCCATGTCATACATGCTGACGGTAGCTATCGCTTTCATGCGGGGATCGATCTTTGCCGCGCTGATGACGAAACTGCCACTGCCACAGATGCCCAGCACACCAATCCGATTGCGGTCGACAAATTCGCGTGTCCCCAGGTAATCGACTGCGGCACTGAAGTCTTCGGCATAGATATCCGGAGAAACCGCATTACGTGGCTGGCCTTCACTTTCGCCCCAGAATGAGAGATCGATTGCCAGGGTAACAAAGCCCTGCTCAGCCATCTTTTGCGCATAGAGACTGGCGCTCTGCTCTTTGACTGCGCCCATCGGATGCCCCACCACTATCGCCGGAAGACGCGCTGTTTTACTCGCTTCTTTAGGTCTGAACAGGGTGCCGGTGACGCCCATCTGATACTGGTTTTTAAACGTCACTTTTTCGCGGGTCACTTTATCGCTTTGATAAAAGTTGTCGGCGCCGCGTGACATATCGGCAGCGCTGGCTGCAAATGAACTGATCAACAGTCCAAACATCAGGGTTAATGCTCTCATGAAAGGATCCTCAGGGTTGACGAGAAGTGGGCAACAGGCTGCCCGGTTAAACAATGAATCTGCTATCAGGCGGCGCTTTCTTTGCGCGCAGTGATCAACGCCAGTCCAGCGGCAGCGATGAGTAATGTGGCGCTGATGGCAAAGGTGAGCTGCCAGCCTGCATGGTCAAAGGCCAGACCGCCCAGCGTCGATCCCAGAGCAATCGACAGCTGGACAATGGCAACCATTAATCCGCCACCCGTCTCCGCGTTATCCGGGAAGGTTCTGGCGACCCAGGCCCACCATCCGGTGGGTGCGGCAGTTGCCACCAGTCCCCAGATGCCCAGCAACGGTGCCACCAGCCACAGCTGATGACCGAATACCATGAGCAGCCCTGCGACTGACGCCATGATCAGTGGAATAATCATCAGGGTGAGATAAAATCCACGCTGCAGAACAACCCCGACGATCAGTGTTCCGATAAAACCGGCAACGCCAATGGTCAGCAGCACCAGCGATAGCGTAGAAACGTCAACCTGCGTGACGGTTTCCAGAAACGGACGGAGATAGGTAAAGAGGGTGAATTGCCCCATAAAGAGCAGTCCGCAGGCGGCAAGACCTATTGTTACCAGCGGTGAACGCAGCAGCTGCAGGAGGTTTGCGCTTCGCTGCCGTGCTTTATCGACGGGCATTGACGGCAGTGTAAATCCTTGCCAGAGCAGGGCGAGCAAGGCCACCGGCACCAGACTGAAAAAAGCGCCACGCCAGCCGATGACAGAACCGAGATAGCTCCCCAGCGGTGCAGCGATAACTGTCGCCAGCGCATTACCGCCGTTAAAAATAGCCAGTGCACGCGGCACCTGCCCGGTGGGGACCAGCCGGATAGCCACCGCAGCTGACATCGACCAGAACCCGCCAATCACCACGCCAATCAACGCCCGGCCAGTCATGTAGGTGAGATAGTTGGGTGCCATCGCGACCATCAATCCGGATAGCGCCATTAGAAGTGTCAGCGTCAGCAACAGGATTTTGCGGTCGAGATTGCCTGCAATACGGGTGATCAACAGGCTTGTCATCACCGCCAATGCGCCGGAGATAGCAATGCCCTGTCCGGCCTGACCTTCACTGACCGCCAAATCACGTGATAACGGTGATAAGAGGCTGACTGGCATAAATTCAGATGCGATCAACGCGAATACGCAAAGCGTCATCGCCCAGACGCCACCCCAATGAGCGACGTTGTGCTGAGGGGAATATGCTGTTGTTTCCGGAGAAGTCATGCTGAATCCTGTTTCATTGTTGGGGGTCATGATGAACTCAGGAAATTTTACGGTTTAACTTTATATTGACTAGCTAATGAATCCTTAATGGGGTTATAACCAGCGATTATGAATTCATCGACGGGAGCGCAACATGAAGCGCAACATGAATGATCTGCAGGCTTTTATTACCGTAGCGCGTGAGGGCAGCTTTACCCGTGCAGCGGCACTGCTGGGCGTTACGCAGCCCGCGCTGAGTCAGACGATTACTGCCCTGGAAAACCGGATGGAAATTCGGCTGCTGACCCGCACGACGCGGAACGTCTCACCGACCGCAGCAGGTGAACGGTTAATCCTGGCGATTGGCAATCGATTCGATGAAATTGAGGCGGAGCTGGATATGCTGACTGCGATGCGTGACAAGCCCGCCGGCACGGTACGCATCACTTGTGGCCCGCATATTCTCAGTTCACTCCTGCTGCCAAAACTGACGCCACTGCTGGAGGCTTATCCGGATATCCGACTCGAATTCGATGCGAATCATGGCTTGCGAAACATCGTGGCCGATCGGTTTGATGCCGGAGTCAGAATGGGTGACACAATTGATAAAGATATGGTGGCGATGCCCATAACCCCACCGTTACGAATGGCTGCGGTGGCGGCGCCAGACTATTTTCGTCGTCATGCTGCGCCTCAGGTCCCACACGATCTGCTGCATCACAACTGCATTAATATGCGACAGGCAACAGCGGGTGGGTTGTATGTCTGGGATTTTGACGGAGAAGAAGGGCCGTTGAATGTGCGGGTAAATGGACAGTTAACGTTCAACACTTCGGCACACATTGCAGAAGCGGCAGTGGCCGGTTTGGGAATTGCTTTTCTGCCTGAACAGGAAGTCGCAGAAGGGCTGGAGCAGGGCACGCTGATCCGGGTACTGGAGCGCTGGTGCGAACCGTTTCCCGGTTATTATCTCTATTATCCCAGCCGCAAGCAGCATTCACCGGCTTTTAATCTGGTCAGAGAGGCGTTGAGGCTAAAAGAGGGGGAATGATGAACAGATTCAGAGTGTTGATGGAAGAGATGCCACTCCATGGCGTAATACGTCCTAAAGCGCTTTATTCAGAATTACTTAGAAGGACGTCGACTAATCTTGCCTCCTTTCCGACCGGCTTCCCTGGCCTTTTCAGGATCGTTTCTGAAGTTGCCCCCACTGACCTTGCCTCCTGCACTGCCAGCTTCACTCGCTCGTTCTGGATCGTTGGCAAAATTGCCGGCACCACCTCTGTACTTCTGTTGTGTCATAGGAAGACCTCATATCAATGTTCCATTAGATAAAAAGGACTAGCTAGTCACACCAGGAAGCATAGTCGTCCGCTTCGTTTATGCAAATGCACAGACTGAAGTTGTTGATAATGCTGACATTAATTTTTAATAAAGCGCTGGCGTCGGCATGGTAAGGAGAGATGAACTGCGCATAAAGGCCTGACGAAAAAGGAGAATGTTATGAGTAAAGCGACCTTGCTCGACACGCGGGGAGATTGGCGGGGATCTGCCCGCCGTAGCACGCAAACGCTGCGAAAAGCAGAGGCAACAGATGAGTGACAGATAAACAGGAATAGTGCCAGGCCCTCATTCTGGCTTATTTTATGCTACTAAAATGTAACAACTTCATTCATTAAACCAACTACAGCAATTGCTAAAGGTTTTCCCGCTAGTGGCGATAACCCAATGGCGTTGAGCGCGCCGATCAATGATGAACCCGGTACTCAGCGACGAGTTCTGAACGCGAACGGACCTGCATTTAGCCCTCCTTTTAAAAAACACCAGCAAGCGCGAGTTTAAGCGCAACCTACTCTGATAAAAGCGAAAATAATAATATGTCGATCATTAAGACGATCAAAAGTCGCCTGCCTGTTGCCCGTCTCAGGCGTAGCAGCCAGCCAGCGAATGGCACCTGGGATTGTCGTGCGCTGCCGGAATCACTCTCTTCCATCGGGTTAAGCTCGCGCGCGGGCGGGATCCTGATGACTTTTGTTCCGCCTGAAGCCGATTTTCAGCGGGTCAGTCAGGCCTGGCAACGCTTTAATTCCGCCGATTTGACCGTGCTGACACTCTCTTCCAACGGTGCGCTGAGCAGCAGCCGATCGCAAAGTACTTACTGTGATGGCAATGGCCCGGAGGGAAGTTATCTCTGGCTGCCTGACACGCTGATCGCCAGCCATGAGACGCACATTGTCGACCTGCATGTCGCGGACACTCAGACTGCCAGCCAGCGTATTACCGCCATCCAGCAGGAACTGATGCGGTTGCAGGTGCGGATGCCACTTTCGGCAGACCGTACTTTCGCGATGATTTATTGCGACGGATTGTCCGCGTCCGAAGGTTTTCTGATGCAGGCCTGGTACAACTGCGGACGTTTCCCATGCCTGGCGATTGGCGGTTCAGCGGGCGGTAAAATTACCTTTGATGGCACCTGGATCGGTACTGGTGGCAAGGTGCTGCAGGGCAAAGCTGTGATTATGTTCTGTCAGATGGCACCCGGAAAATCATTTGCTCCGTTTAAAAGTCAGAACTTTACGCCACGCGAACAGAGCTGGCTGATTGCCGAAGCCGATCCGGTTGCGCGCACCGTCACCTCTGTGTTTAATCGCCAGGGTCAGCAGCAGCCGTTTGTCGCATCGCTGTGTGAACACCTTAACTGCACTGAAGCGCAGCTGACCGAACGGCTGAAAGGGTTAACCTTTGGCGTTAAAGTCGGCGGGGAATACTTCATTCGCTCGATCGCCAGAATTGAATCGGGTGGCGTGCAGTTTTTTTGTGACCTCGAGTTTGGTGACCGGCTGTTCCTGATGGAGGAGAAAGACTTCAAACAAGCGACGCAGCAGGAGTGGCAGGCTTTTACCGCGCAGCATGGCAAACCGGCGGCGATTCTGATGAACGACTGTATCCTGCGTCGTGTGGGTAATGCTGATAAGCTTCACAGCGCCCACTTTTTTAAAGGCATCGCTGCCGCCGGCTTCTCCAGCTTTGGCGAAATTCTGGGCGTGCCAATCAATCAGACGCTCTCTGCACTGGTGTTCTTTAATCATGACGTTAAAGCGATGAGCCAGTTCCCGGTGGAGTATGCCGGTTACGCCGCACATTACGCGCAGCGTGCGTTGCGTCGCTGGGAAGCGCTGAACAGTATTCAGACGCGGGTCCTTGATCGGGTTATCAACTATCAGCAGGCATTGACGCCGCTGATGGAAGCGTTGCCAGTGCTGGAAACGGCTACCCAGAGCCAGGGTGAAACGTTGAGCCTGGCAGAAAGCAGCATCCGTAACATCAGCAATATCGCCACTGAGAGTCAGCAGGCCCAGGGACGACTGGACGATGGGTTGGACGATCTGGAAAAAATCTCCAACGGCATCAATGAGATTACGCATGGCATCAGCAATATTGCTTTCCAGACCAACATTCTGGCGCTGAATGCCGCAGTAGAAGCAGCTCGTGCGGGCGAGGCTGGCCGCGGATTTGCCGTGGTCGCGGGCGAAGTCCGGCGTCTGGCGCATTCATCGAAAGAGCAGGCTGAAGCCACAGCCAGTAACATTGGTGAGGCGGTCAGCACCATCTCACGCATCCGGCTGGTGGCCAGTGATTCGGCGCAGACCGCCGCGCAGATGGCAGAGCGCAGTATTTCAGCAGCCGATACGCTGGCGGCGATGAACCAGCAGACGCGTCATGAGCGCGCCGACATCGCGAAGCACCTCGGCAGCCTGCGCGAACTGACGCAGGGAATGGATGCGATGCAGGAAGCCGTCGCGCAGCTCAAGGTGTTACAAACTCTTTCAGGTGCGCAGGTTAAAGGCTGAATTATCTGAATAAAAGACAAAAAAGTGCGGTGTAAGCGCAACGGCCAGGCAAGGCCGGCTTTCAGTTGTTACACTTGTCTGTGATTAATCACGCAGAGGTATGAATGAAAATTAAAAGTTATGCAGCCATGCAGGCTGGCCAGGCCCTTGAACTCTATGAGTACGATGCCGCCGAGCTGGCAGCCGAAGAAGTCGAAGTCCAGGTCGAATATTGTGGCGTCTGCCACTCAGACCTGTCGATGATCGATAACGAGTGGGGCATCTCTCAGTTCCCAGTGATTGCAGGACATGAAGTGATTGGTCGGGTTTCTGCCCTGGGCGAAGCGGCCAAAAATAAAGGTCTCTCAATCGGCCAGCGTGTAGGAATCGGCTGGACAGCAAAAAGCTGTCAGCACTGCGATGCCTGTATTAACGGCGAGCAGGTGAACTGTCAGCAGGGCAGCATCCCGACCATCATGAACAAAGGTGGTTTTGCCGAGAAGCTGCGCGCCGACTGGCAATGGGTTATCCCGCTGCCGGAAAAACTGGATGTAGCAAGCGCCGGTCCGCTGCTGTGTGGTGGTATCACCGTGTTTAAACCACTGCTGATGAGTAACATCACGGCGACCAGCCGCGTAGGTGTGATCGGTATCGGTGGGCTGGGTCATATTGCCATCAAAATCCTGCACGCGATGGGTGCAGAAGTCGTGGCATTCAGCTCAACGCCAGATAAGAAGCAGTCAATCCTGGATATGGGCGCAGATGAAGTGGTAAACAGCCGCGATCCTGAAGCCCTGAAGCAGCAGGCGGGTCGCTTTGACCTGATCCTGAGCACTGTGGCGGTCGATCTGGACTGGAAACCTTATTTCGCCGCGCTGGCACCTCAGGGTAAATTCCACACCGTGGGCGCAGTGATGAAGCCGATTGAAGTGAGTGCTTTTGATCTGATTCTGGGCGACAAAGCGGTAACCGGTTCATCAACCGGCTCACCAGGTCAGCTGCGCTCGCTGCTGCGTCTTGCTTCCCGTGCAGATATCGCCCCACAGGTTGAGTTCTTCCCGATGTCGGACATCAATAAAGCGCTGGATCACGTCCGCGCCGGTAAAGCCAATTACCGTGTCGTACTGAAAGCCGATTTCTGATGGGAATCTAAATGATATGCCGCAGCCTGCTGCGGCATTTTTTTTGCCTTTATTTTGTCAGCAGTCCATCAGACAGGCCAGCCGCAATCACGCTGATTGGGTTTAAGGGTCAACAGTTTAAAAAACCACGCTAAGATTATAATGTATTGTTTTTATTAACAAGTATTCGTTCAGAAAACCCGGCAAGCGCCAGGTTTGTTCTGAGGATTAATGTCCTGAATTTTTTGCGGTTTCTTGTCTGACTTCGTCAATCGTGTCACGCATATTGCTCAGACATTTTGCAGCAGCAGCTCCAGCTTTTTCCAGCACGGGTTCTGCCTTCGCGAAATACTCCTCAATTTTCATCTGATTTGCATGTGTGATTAAAGGTATACCGCATACCATTGATGTGCCAAATCGCTGCTTTAAGGCGTCGGTACTTTTGTCCAGCGAGTTGGTTGCGTTAATTACAGATATTGGATCTTTAATTAACGCCATGCTAAGAGCTGTGGTCAATTCCTCTGTATGAGCAGCGTCAAGGGTATCACCAATACTGTCAATTTTTCCCGGAAACGCATGGAGCGTTTTGTTGTCTGCCTGCTCAATCAGTTGGATATAAGCTTTCCATTCATTTGATGATGCTATGCAGGAGGACGGAATAGTGCAGGCGATCAGCAAGATGATTCGCAAAATCATCTCACTACCTCCAGCGTTTTATCTGTTGACTGAATGATTTTTGTGCGAATAACCGGCCCAAGGATTATGCAACCCTCAGAAGCGAATCCAGGTACTTTCGGCGGCTTCCTTTCACCGTGTATACGAAATAAAGAGCGGCCATAACTTTCGCCAGAGGTTTGTGTCAAAATTATGGTAAATGGTCCCTTTGAACTGGTATGTCCGCCAATATGCCAGGTACCGCGAGGAATTGGCCCCATACCTTTAACGTGTTGACGATCCGGGTTGTTTTTGTTGGTCAGGCTCCCTGAATAACCTTTACCCATTAACTTACCGCGGTGCTACAGTTCGCCGGTACTCTGGTGATATATCCATGCCATATGTTGTTCTCCTATGCCGCGCTACGCTCTTTCCAGGAATCAGAGTGAATAATATTGCCGTCCAGATATTTCCAGGTGATTTTTTCATACGTCATTTCGAGCACTTCAAGGTGATCGTGACGTTCGTAATCCCGGTCCTTAACATCTTCCATAAAGGGTACGACACAGGTAATGCGGACATTTTCAATAAATACGTTAAAATATTCTTCTTTCTGTCCGGCGTAATTAATGCGATAGAATTTAAGCTCGGCAGACTTTAAAAGCTTTCCAGCGCTGACGAACTGATAAAGGTATGGACTTGAAGAGTCCAGCGCTTTGGTCAGCATAAAGGGCGCATGCTCGCGAGTGGCCGTTATCTTACCGGACAGATTATCCGTAGGGAGTCATATGCCGTGAGCCAGTGCGGTTATTTCTATACTTCCTTCTCGTTGCTGCACATCAACAGAGCCTTTGACGGGATTTCCACCATCATCCTTCAGCCATAAGTAAACAGGTATAGCCATTCTGTGAACTCATGTTTCGTGATTAAAGAGCAGGGATTATCGCCTTCTGTTCCTTTATGGCGGAAATGCCAATTGAGTTTTTATTGATTTAAATCAATGGAATGAATTGCTTTTAATTTTCGTTTCGGACGGAAATATGTGGCGTGGGATATGCCCGTTTTCTCTGCCGCTGTTTTAAATGACTGCCCCGGGCGGATCAATCTCAGTGCTGATAATGTCGCACTATGTGGTTTTCAGCCGAACTTCACAGCGGACTCCCTTGCAGCAGCCCGACCGTCATTGGTCCGCTCTTTAAGACCGGTTCTCCCACCTGCCAAAAGATAATTTCACATTTTGGCCCGATCCCATCGAATGCTGACCTTTGGGCCTGTCATGCACACGATGAACAGTGACGTAAAGTAATCGCATAAGCGCCAGTAAAGCTGGCTGATTTTACTGAAACTGTTTATGGAGCCTGGCATGAAGCTAACCCAAATTCGCAACGCTACGCTGTTACTGGAGTATGCAGGAAAAAAATTCCTTATCGATCCTATGCTGGCCGAAAAAGAGGCCTGGCCAGGCTTTGCCGGCAATGCCCGACCTCACCTCAGAAATCCGATGGTAGATCTGCCAGTCCCGCTGGACGAACTGCTGGCAGTAGATGCGGTCATCATCACCCACACCCATGCCGATCACTGGGATGAAGCTGCGCAACAGCAGGTGCCAAAGAATATGATGATTTACAGCCAGAATGAAAGTGATGCTGCGCTGCTTCGTTCACAGGGTTTTGAAAACCTGCGGGTGCTGCAGGATGAAAACCGTTTCATTGATGGTCTCACTCTATATAAAACCGATGGGCAGCATGGCAGTAATGCATTGTATGCTGACAAAGCAATGGGCGAGATTCTGGGTGATGCCTGTGGTCTGGTGTTTATTCATCCGGCAGAAAAAACGCTGTATGTTGCTGGGGATACAGTGTGGGTCAAACCTTATGTCAGAAGTCTGCAACGTTTCCAGCCGCAGGTTGTGGTGTTAAATATTGGCAATGCTACCAACGATCTCTATGGTCCGATTATTATGGGCAAAGAGGATACGCTGCGTACCCTGAACATCCTCCCTGGCGTGATAATTGTTGCTTCTCATATGTAAGCCATCAACCACTGCCTGTTGACCCGTGCTGAACTGCGCGCCTATACCTCAGAACAGGGTATTGCTGACAAAGTGCTGATCCCGGAAGATGGTGACTCCATGACGTTCTAATCGACCCTTCACTGAAGCGAAGGCGCTTTGTGAACGGCTTATGCTTTACAATCGGTTTCCACCGGCATGCTTGTACAGTGAGGGAAGATAATGGCTGGGCTCAGAGTCGCAGTGCTGGCAACCGCAGGTTTTAGTCCATTTCACTTTTCAGTTCCCTGCATTTTATTTGGATCGGCTATGCCCCAGCAGGCGCTGTTTCAGGTTGATGTTTTTGCAGAAAAACCTGGCGTGGTTCGTTCCGATATGGGACTGTCAATCACCGTAGAATATGGCCCAGAACTCCTTGATCAGGCTGCGATTATTATAGTTCCCTACTGGCACAATCTGGCTGAACAACCGGCGCAGGTGCTGCTTAATAAGCTGGTAGCGGCCTGGCAGCGTGGTGCGGAAGTCGTTGGACTGTGTCTGGGCACATATGTACTGGCTTATGCAGGTTTACTTGATCAGCGCCGGGCTGCCACACACTGGGAATTTGAGCAGGACTTCAGTTCCCGCTTTCCGGCCGTTCAGCTCGATAGCAACGCGCTCTATGCCCGTGACGATCGTCTGATAACCTCTGCTGGTACCGCTGCAGGGATCGACTGCTGTCTGGATATCATCCGTCATCACTATGGTAGTGCCATTGCCAATCGGGTAGCGAGACGAATGGTGGTGCCGCCCTACCGTGAAGGCGGTCAGGCGCAGTTTATTGAGCGTCCGGTTCCGGAAACAACGCGTGACAGTAAGATTAATGCACTGCTGGCGTCACTGCGGGAGAATCTGCATAAGCCGCAGAATCTTGATTCCCTCTCGCGCAGGCTCAGCATGAGCCGGCGAACGCTGACCCGTCACTTCCAAAGAGCAACGGGTATGTCTCTGGGTGAGTGGTTGACGGCTGAGCGCCTTCAACGCAGCCAGTGGCTATTGGAAACAACCACTATGAATATTGAAAGTGTGGCCGAAAAGGTGGGTTTTGAGTCGCCGGTTTCATTTCGTCAGCGTTTTAAATCGCGGTTTGGTGTTTCACCCAGCGAGTGGCGTCGAACGTTTCGTGGTTCTGAGCCAGTGATGGCCAATGATAACGTGGAAAAGAAGGACGCCAGGACACCAGGATAAATATCTGTGCCATGGGACTCTGCGGACCGGAATATTGCCGCCCATTGGCGGTCAACACTCCGGCAAGAAATTAGCGCGATTAAATCAGGAAATCATCCAGTGACTGGCCATTTTCGATCGCAGTTTTAATGGCTGAAGGGGTTCGGCCCTGACCCGTCCAGTAACGAACCTGACCGTTTTCATCATTGTAACGATATTTAGCCGGACGCTTCGCCCGTTTCTTTTTGCCGGTTACCAAAGGAGAAGCGCTATTTACCAGTTCCAACGGATTAATTCCTTCTTCCATCAGCAACTCCTGATAAAACGCCAGCTTTTCAGCTTTCTCACGGGCTTCTGCCTCTCGTGCACTTTCCTCTTCACGACGCTCATTTACCACTGTTTCTAATTTCTGGTGTAGCTCTGCCAGCAGATCCAGCGTCATATTGCGTGCCTCAGCACGCATTGTGCGGATATTATTCAGGCTGCTCAGATTCTTACTCATACCAATCCTCAAATACTCAAGTTAATCAATAAAGTGCAAATTATTCAGCCAGCAAAGGTAACATTTCCGTACGCGGCATTTGAAGGGCCAATGTGGTTTTATTCGCTGTTTATCAGGTGAGAATGGTGGTATCTAATCCAGTAAATCGTACAGTTTAAGCGTAATCTGCTGGCTAATGCCTGGTTTTCGTTATAGAAGCGGAGCTGGGTTTAGAATTTTCTTTTTTATTAACTGTGCGTGAATCAGAAATGAGGTTTTATTCAGGACAGGCATGATGCCTTGCCATGATAGTGGTTGGCCATCGCCAAAAATTCGTCGTGGTTTTGAAGCATTATCCTTTGAGATGTTCTGCTCAACGTGGCGGCAACAGGTTTAAATCTGAGGACGAGGCAAAAACCGGAAGAAGGTCGATAACGCGAAAAATATGGCGACAAAGATCCTGCTCATCATCTTGCAGTGTTGCGCTGGTGCGGGTGCAATCTGACAACAGTAAAGATACGCCGCCGGGTCCCTTTGGTTATATTGGTGTGGCCTTTACCCGTCGTGAAGGGATAGATGTCAACGTTGCCCGCGCACGGCTTGACGGTGTTTTGCCTAAGGGACGCTCAGCAATCTGATGCACCAATGGGTAACCGGGCGTTTTTTCCGACCCTGATGGCAATACGCGTGAACTCTCTTATAGTCAGCAGATCGGCCTGGAAATTATCAGCGCTCGTAACATGTAAGCGCTGAATAAATAAATCAGCTCAGGGGAAGAATGAAGCCGGGTGTCTGTTGCGGAAGATGTTCAGCAACTAAGTGTAGTGAAACGCCTGGGAAGAACTGTAGATTGACGGATGAAACAAATTGCAGAAGGGCGGGGTAAGGGCCGACGGATAATGTCAGAGCTACTACCGGATGTCGATGTGATATAAAACAGCCTGCTTAAAGCAGGCTGTTTTCATGTATGCAGACTGAGTTAAATCAGGAAATCATCCAGTGATTTACCTGCATCAACGGCTGATTTAATAGCTGAGGGTGTACGGCCCTGGCCAGTCCATTGCTTAACTTCACCATTTTCGTCGGTGTACTGATATTTAGCTGGTCGAGGTGCGCGTTTTTTCTTCTCAGCGGGTGCAGTTGGCATACCATTTAACAGTTCATTAGGATCGATACCCTCCTGCAACAGTAACTCGCGATATTTTGCCAGTTTCTCGGCTTTTTCACGATTAGCTGCTTCCGAAGCCTGAGCTTCTTCCCGACGCTCACTCACTACAACTGACAGTTTTTCCAGCATTTCTTCCAGGGCAGCCAGGTCAAGCTCGCGAGCGTTTGCGCGAAGGGTACGGATATTATTCAAGCTGTTGAGAGTGTCACTCATCAAAGTCACCATAGTCATGTTCAGATAATAAAATACAGAGCGGGTTCACGCTGATGCTTTTCGTCAGACCTGCTTTTTTAGAATGCTTGCCTTCGAAGAATCAAAATACAGAACCGATAGTTCAACGCTAACATATTAATCGCTTTCTACAAGAGTTTAAACTGTAATTACCGTATCACTCTTAAATTGAAGCAGAGTTACTCTTTGCGGTGCTCTTAGCTCAAAATGTCAAAAAAACGACATCTGAAAAGTTAGTTAATTGGGAGCGGGTATAGGGAAATTGTGCTTTAACGCTGTTTTCAGCAAAGTCGCTTCGCAAATCCTGTACACGCATTGCTCTGAAAATTAAAGGTAATGATTCAGGGCAGACAGCTAAAACTGGATAAGATCATGATGTTAATCGTAATTTTGTTGAATGACTGGCACGGTGACGCTTTAAATAATTAGCCCACTGATTAACTGTGGTTATTTGTAACGCCATGATAATGGGTTGTTTTTTTCTTATGCAGCGCATAGGGTTATTTAAGAGCGGGCCGGCCTGCGTTATGGCTGATTTAAGCGTTTGCATCCACCTACAGCCATCAAATAAATGGATACAAACTCGTCAAAACGAGAGCCACCCGTTGTGGGCTAAAGTCAATTATTTACAAGAGTCATGATTTTTGAAGCTCTGTAAAGATTCAAAGAGGGAGGTAGTTTACAACGTAATCATAGACAGCATTATTTCCCCACGTTATTACCCTGTTGTCATTGATGCTGATAACGGAAGCGATAGCATTTTTCATCGATATTCATTCAGCTCAGTCCGTGAACCATGTGATTTTGCAATCACCTCGCCAGCCTGTCCCAAAACACATCGATGGACATGCTGCCAGACACTGAACTGAAAACGGTGTGCCAGGAAGCGGCTATTATTAACCTGGCTAATTAATTCGTCGTCAGCAGCGCATAATGCCAAAAACCTGTAATAGATATTTCACAGTACAATGTCAGAGCAAATGGGGTCGTCGAAGAATAATCATAGAACAAGAGAGTATGAAAAAAAGCAGTCTGCTAACTTTGTCGCCCATTGTCATCAGTTATCCAGTGCGACGGTTAGCTATACTGTATATGGCATAGGCTTTGTCAGTGTCCTGGGTTTTCTGGAGGATTGACGTGTTCAAAGGCAATAAAAAGTCACTACCGGTGCGCTACTGCAAAACGTGTAACAAACCGATGTCATGGCGAAAAAAATGGGAAAGGTGCTGGGAAGAGGTTCTGTATTGCTCGGAACGGTGCCGTCGGCAGCGTACTGCACAGCAGCAGCAGGATGATGCCCGAATAAATTCCGGCCACAATCGATAAAACCTGTCGGGTCAGTGCTGGCCAGGATTTTACCTGGCCTCTGACAGTTCAATGTCGTTAGTGCTGAATCTCAATCTGTTGCCAGCCTTGTTTGAACATACAGTCTTTCACCAATATGTCTCGCTGACTTTCATTAGCATCGCTGGTTGAGTAATTCGTATCAGTTGTCTTGTGTTTCTTGTCTTTTGAGGTGTATTTACCGCTAACGACATTGTCTGGCGGTAAATCCCTGAGTGCCTGAGCTTTACAGGCTGTTTCTGCCACGAACTCCTGCTGCTCAGATGCGTCAGGCTTGACCCATTTATACTGGACACATCCTGTCAGACAAAGGGTAAATAACATCAACATGAGTGGTTTCATCATCTGTTTCTCACTGCTTTCCGTCAGAGTCATAACGAAAAATGGGTAAAGAAACCGATCAGTCAAGCTGGCTGGTTTCCTCACCCTATAGAAGAGGAGCGTTATCTGATATTAAAATGTCAGGCCGCCACCAATGTAAGGCCCATCGATCAGGGTATGGCCCGGGCGTCCATCTTTGCCATCAACACCTGCATAACGGTAGCCGGCTTTCAAGACCAGCGGCCCCAGCGGTGACCAGCTTATGCCGGCGTTCGCTTCCACAAAATTCTTAACGCTGTTAGTCAGTTGTTCCGGAGCAGAATATCCCTCACCATAAATCGCAAAATCAGCGGGCAGATTGATTTTCACACCGCCACCGACAGGAAATGCGACGCCGTTATCCCCTTTCTTGCCACCAAGATAAGTGGCTTTGGCGCCAGCAGTCAGCATTACCGGACCAAGTTCAAGATTATAACCGGTACCCGCCTGACCAATCTGAACACCATCCGCCGTATTTTTGATCCACTGGCTATCCAGATAAATTCCGCTGGATGAGCGGCCAATTTCTGCGTCCAGCGCAGTGGTATTTTTACCTTGCTCCACATTCAAGCCAATGGCCATTGCAGACGAAGAGACGCACAGCAGCATACCCATGCTGATTACAGAAAGTTTCATTGTTCAGTTCCACTGCTTTTAAATTTTAAAATTAATGATTACGATTGCTGGCTGAATTGATTTATTTTTGTACAATTTCTTTAACGTCGTGCTGCTGCAACTGATGCATATTTCCGTCTGCATCTTTATACGAGATCATGCCAGTTTGTTTATCTTTGGCGGGTTTACCATGAGTCGTGATCATGTGCCCGTCATTGGTAGAGATGACATAATTGCTTGAGCAGGCGGTCATGGATATTACTGCAGCCGTCATCACAATAGCGCAGACGAATTTTTTGCCAGAATTGAAAGATGTCATTTCACTGTCCTGTCATTAGTTTTTAAGAAGATGTGGCATTATTAGCTAAAATTGTTAAACGACACGATAACAATTCCAGCCTTCGGAAAATTATCTGCCAAAAGACTGATGCAGATCAATTGTAATGTGTTGGGGTGTATGATGATTAAGCATGTTTTGTTAAAAAGCTGCAACAGAAAATCAAACATGTATTTGCGATAAATGAAACTTTCAATTCAGATAAAGAAAATCCTGAATGTGCCTCTGATTATAAAATGAACGACGCACTATTTAAATAAGCTGAACTTAAATTTATAACCGCTTTTCTCAGATGATAAAAAATCGGGATGTGAAGGGAATAAGTGTTAGCCGTTCCACAGGAAAATGGAAAGTATAATTTATATTAAGTGATAAAAGAGCAATAACGCGACAGGTTAGTTACAACACCCTGTTAAATTAGTTTCAATAACACGAGAAGGCCTGCTGATTTTGTGTGTTTATTGACGTACTAAAAACAAAGTTATTCTGGAATTCCGAGTGCCTTTTGACTAGCCGCCCCCGCGCCCCGAAGGGGCGTACATAGACGTGATAGACTTATGTATGATGTAACTAATTTTCTGCAAGATCCTGTTTAAGTGCTATTATTGGGTTCTGATTTTTCCCTTTAAATTGATGAATGTATTAACTTTTAGCAGCGATCCCGTAACTGTCCTCTAATCCTTAACAGCTACAACATTAAAACTTGCGTAAGGCTCATATCAGCAAACTATAAATACGTTCCAGCTAACTTCAACGGCGGTATAATCAGCCCTTAAACGCATAGGCCGTAGCCTCAAAGGGCATGTTTCGGTTTTGGCTCTGCCGTTTTATCAATGGGAGGATTAAGACTTGCTACATGCCATGATAATCAACCGTAAATGCCCTTGCAGCAAATAAAAGAGGGAAGATCAGTGTGTTTTTTCACTACTCAGAAACGATATCATCTGAATCGACAAAAACCACAGTTTTATAATCGGTAAGATTCTTTTACGAAGTCCAGTGAAGCTGGAGAAGCGTCATTTTTAACAGAGTGTCCGGGAATATTGTAGTGGTTACACATCCGTAATGCGCACTCCCCATAAATCAATACCGTGAACCGCTGGTGTATCCGCCATTTAAACTACGGTTATAGAGGATGAATTATAAAAATAACTTTTCAATAAAGCTCAAAGGTGGTTAAAAGACAAATTCCTCAGCCTTATTTCGAATGTAAGGCTGATGACGTTTATTGCCTCTCTGACCTCAATAGTGCAGTGGAGACGTCTGAAATGGCGCTGCCTGACCTGATAGATGGCTTAATGCTCAATTTACTGCATCATCCGAATGGTCTGTTTCAAATGCTAAGCTACTACCGGAACCTGATTAAGCCTACTTAGTTACTGTGTTCGGATACCCGTTTTTTACATCTCAAGGGTTCGTAAAAGCCAATCTCTGGATTTAGAGATGAGTGCAGGCAACCCTGAAAATTGCCAGATGTCACCTGAAGGACGGCATCGGCCACCATACCGCCCGCTGTAAATAAGCTAAAAATTATCGAGTGAAACTACCATCACCCACCTGCGCCTGTTCGTACCATGCCATCAGTTCCATGGTGCCAGGCTCATTCTCGGCGGGTGCCCATGGGGCAAGATCCTGTTCAGTAACTGGCTGGTAACCGCCATGCTTTACCTCAAAAATAACCCCGCCTTTATCCATGGAGAGTACCGCATGCCAGATGCCGGCATCCGTTTCGAGCACCTTGCACTCTTCACCCAGCATCACCCGCTGGGTCACATAACCATTGTCATCAAAATTTAATACCAGGAAGCGTCCTCGAAGAGGCATCAGCAATTCAAAAGTATGCGGATGGCGGTGTGGGCGCACATAAGTGCCCGGCTCCATAGCGATGGCCAGACGTTGAACCGGATCGCTTAATTCGGGATGTAGATTACGATTAGCTCGCAAGCGAGGAGAGTGTGCAGCCTGTTCGCTTTGTTTCTGGAGGTCACTCAACGTAATTTGTTTCATATAATCCTTATTGATCCAGGGCTGCTCTCTACCCCAAGGTTACCGTAAGATTTTGTGCCATTCATTATGGCCGAATAGCCTCTGTAGTTGCCTGACATTGTCACCGCTTATGATGCAGGTCTGACTCAGTGGCAACAAGCCATGATGTCTCTATTTACACGTATCAGGCCATCTCACCCGTCACCAGGCTCCTGTGAAAGGATACGTTTTCTTCCACATACGCATTGACGACATGTTTTCTCTCGATTGCTCATTCCAGATCAAAAAGCGAAACGCTTATCATTTATAAAATGAGTGCTTCTTACCTTGAGGCAGAGCGTGTTATGGCAATTAACATGGGCAGTACCTATCGAATTCTTGGCTATAAGCCGTCTGTAAATTTCGCCTGGCGTCAGAAATTACTGACGATGGGCATGCTTCCCGGCGCCGTTTTTGAGACGGTTCGCGTGGCGCCAATGGGGGACCCTGTGCAAATTCGCACGCGCCGTATCAGTCTGGCAGTTCGACAGCGGGACCTGTCCTCTATGATCCTGGAGGAAATCGTCTGATGAAAAAGATCACCATCGGGCTGATTGGAAATCCTAACACCGGCAAAACCACGCTATTTAATCAGCTTACCGGAGCCCGGCAGCAGGTCGGTAACTGGGCGGGTGTGACAGTTGAGCGTAAAGAAGGGCAATTTTTTACTGCACAGTCAGATGTCAGGCTCATCGACCTGCCCGGAACTCGTTCGCTGACGACGCTGTCTGCTGAAAGCGCCATTGATGAGAGCATCGCCTGCCAGTATCTCTATCAGGATCACGCCGATATGGTGATTAACGTGGTCGATGCATCCAGTCTGGAAAGTAATCTGTTCCTGACCCTGCAGCTACTGGAGCTTGGCGTGCCCTGCATTATCGCCCTTAACATGCAGGACGTTGCCGCCAGTCAGAACATCACTACTGATATTCAGGCGTTATCTGCACGTCTTGGCTGTCCGGTTGTTTCCGTGACCTCAACCCGGGGCGATGGTATTGCCCAGCTCAAAACCCTGATCGATCAGGCTCATGTTTACTGCGCTCCGGAACGGGTGCGTTACCCGGCCGCGATTAACTCAGCAATTGAGCAGCTGTGTCTGCAAATGCCCGAAACGATAGCGCCTCAAAAACGTTACTGGCTGGCATTGCAGCTGCTGGAGGGTGATATTAACAGCCAGAAGCTTTGCCCGGAGCTGCTCCCGCATTTGCCTGAGATGATGAAACAGGCGGGCAATGACACCGGCGTACAGATTGCCGATTACCGTTATCGTGCCATCAACGCACTTTGCGCAGCCGTGAGTAATATTCATCAGGTATTACCAGCCGGTCGGACCCGTCAGATTGATAGTATCGTGCTGAATCGCTGGCTGGGCATTCCGATATTCCTGGCAGTGATGTATGTGATGTTTGTGCTCTCAATTAATATCGGTGCCGCACTGCAGCCACTTTTCGACAGTGGTTCTGTGGCCATATTTATTCATGGCATGCAATGGCTGGGCTATGTCGGCCACTTCCCGGACTGGCTGACCGTTTTTCTGGCCCAGGGCATCGGATCCGGCATAAATACCGTGCTGCCGATCATTCCTCAGATTGGCCTGATGTTCCTGTTCCTTTCTTTTCTGGAGGATTCCGGCTACATGGCGCGCGCTGCTTTTGTGATAGATCGGCTTATGCAGTCGCTGGGCCTGCCGGGTAAATCCTTTGTGCCGCTAATCGTCGGCTTTGGCTGTAATGTACCGTCAGTCATGGGCACCCGGACACTCGACACACCGCGTGAGCGCTTGCTTACGGTCCTGATTGCACCTTTTATGTCGTGCGGGGCGCGGCTGGCGATTTTTGCGGTTTTCGCTGCAGCATTTTTTGACGCACATAGCTCCAGCCTGGTTTTCTCACTCTATTTGCTGGGCATTGTTGTTGCGATCATCACCGGGTTGGTACTCAGGCACACCCTGCTGAGCGGGGAAGCATCCCCGTTTATCATGGAAATGCCGGTCTATCACCGGCCTCATCTGAAAAGTCTGCTGTTGCAGACCTGGCAGCGGCTGAAAATGTTTGTCGTCCGGGCCGGACAGGTCATCATTTTGGTGAGCATGCTGGTTGGCGTACTGAGCAGCTTTGCATTTAATGGCCAGCTGGTCGAAGACATTAACCATTCTGCACTGGCGGCATCCAGTAAAGCGATTACACCTGCGTTGTTGCCGATTGGTATCACTCAGGATAACTGGCAGGCGACCGTTGGACTGGTGAGTGGCATTATGGCTAAAGAGGTCGTGGTCGGCACACTCAACAGCCTTTACACCACTGAAGCGCTCCAGAACAACGCGTTTGATCCGCAGACTTTTAACCTTAAAGCTGAGCTGACCGATGCGCTGACACAGACCTGGGCGGGGTTAACAGCTGCATTGAGAATTGATGCACTGGCTCATCCCATCGATGCCAGCAAAGGTGATGGTGAGATGGCATCCGGCTCTATGGGCATCATGTCAGCCAAATTTGGCAGTGGCTTCGCCGCATACAGTTACTTAATCTTTGTCCTGCTCTATGTGCCCTGTGTTTCAGTCATGGGCGCTATTGCGCGCGAAGCCGGCAGAAAGTGGATGATGTTCTCATTCTTCTGGGGACTGAATATTGCTTACACCACGGCCACGCTGTTTTATCAGACCGTCACGTTTACCGAGCATCCTGCATTTAGCGCAACCTGCCTGATTGGCATACTGTTGCTTAACATGGTCATTCTGTTTGCACTGCGAAAAGCAGGAAGCCGGGTGCAGGCAATACCAGGCATGATGCAGGAGGGAAAGGGACGTTGTCACGGCTGCCACGGCAGCTGCGATAAACAGAAAGGTTACGCACAATAAAAAGAAACAACAGATTCAATTACTTTATCCGCTGGGTGACGGGCTTTTCAGCGCCACAGCGGATAAGTGACGTTGATGATATTGTTCAGACAGATGTAAGCTGAATTAAAGTTATCTGGAGTGATGTAAACCGCCTGAGAAGACCTATTAACAACCCCTGTCAGGAGACATGATTTTCCAGTGTGGGAAGCTGATGTTATAGAAGGGTGTGATGCTGGCAGCATCCCTGATCCTGGCTTCTGAAGCGAAATATTTTTCCAGAACAGATGAGCCTAAAACAGCATACCTGGTGAATAAATGCTTTAAATCAGCGAGATAATGGGAACAAAGGCCAGATAACGACCTATTCAGTACAGGCTTACACACAGGCTGTCCACTTTTTCTGTGGATAACTTTAGCCTGAATATAGCTTCAGATGGCCTTTTTAGAAGCTATCAGTCAGATAAGTCAGTGTCAGCATACTGGTCCATAAACTCTACCATTGCGCCTTTATGTGCATCCACATGACGGATATACCGCATCAGGGTTTCCGGTTTTTTCCATGTGCCTTCCTGCATAATACGGGCAATCGGATAACCATTATCCGCCATATCCTGAGCGGCACCCACCCTAGCACTGTGGCCACTCCAGCCACTGTAGCGATTTTTGTTAGCTTTCACCGCGCCAACGTTCCCAGCGCTGCGCCATGCACGGTTAAAGATCTGTTCCAGAGCCCGGGTACTCATTGGCTTTTCGGCAACCAGTACGCGGCCAGATCGATGAACTGCGGTAAACAGATAAGCATCGGGCTGATTAGAGAGTCCGGAGGCTTCTATCCACTGTTCCAGACGTTGGGTTGAGCGGGTGCCGAGCGCCTTGATTAATCCACCGGTCTGAACAATCGTTTTTGTCCAGGCAACATCCAGAATGATACGGCCATCAACGGCGTGCATCACATCACGCACCCTTAATCGCGACAGTTCACTGATACGGAGTAGCGTGGCATAGGCTACGTGTAAAAAGGCCAAATCGCGCACTAACTGAAGGTTTTCAGATCCTGACCATTTTCCATCCAGTACCAGCAGGTCAGTAAGCCTGAAGGGAACAGCCTGGCCAGCACGTTCACCGTTCATCACGGCCACGCGATTTATCTTCTTTATGGTACGAAAAACCAAAGGAGATACATTCGGCACCGGCAATCCGGCGTTACGGTGTAACATCGAGATCAGGGCCGCGTGTGAAGTAATCGTTGAAGAAGCCCGACCACTTTGAGCAAGAAACGAGAGATAGTCGCGCAGGTCATCAGCGCTCATCGGCAGGAAGCTGCGCTGGTTATCTTCCGACCAGCGATTACAGATCCGCATGACGCTAATCAGCTGCCGCCAGGTGTTAGGTGAGAAAGCCTCTTTATCCTGGACGAATTGCCTGAGGCGTTCTGTGATGTCGCTGTTCGGATCCACACTCAAATAGGTGACAGGCTCTAACTCATTCATTTTTGCTCACTTATCAACCAAAACATGTCCAGACAACGCTACGTGAATTCTGAGAAGTTAGCAGGGGGATTACCTGCCAGAATTCACGTAGCGTTGTCATCTATCGGTGTGGCATTGTTATAGTTTCCATCATAACCCGGCAGCATCAGCCTGTCATAACTTCGTATAAGAATAATTATACGAAGTAAGAATGTCTGATACCGTTCAACGTATTGTTAGCCCTGCCGAGGGTGGGATCATGGGACGAGGAGATCTGCATCGCCTCATAGAGCAGTAAATCTCATACTCACTGAAGCATTTGTAGGTGCATCAGCTATGCGGCGAAAAATTGATGACTGTAAGTCATTAACGCTAATAAACATTCTGTAATACTGAATATTTAATTAATAACCCTATGAGCCATCATAAAAAAATAGTTGATAAAATTAAGGATGAAAACAGATTACAATTACGCTCTTGATTGAATTTATTTAATTATTCTATTGTCGCGCTAATGTGCAAAATAATTATGCGTTTTTCACATGGACTTGGATATTTCTTTATTACCTCACTTAGCACAGGCGGTGACTCCAGCCAATGGCGTGGTACAGCGATTACGCTGGAAAAAAATGAGGTGTCAAAATAATGAAAAAAAGTATACTCGCACTGTGCCTGCTGGGCTTTATCACTGCACCAGCGATTACGTTAGCACAGCAACCGGTTACCTGTATAAAAGTGTCTGAACAGGATGTCGCCAGCCTGTTTGATAAATGGAACGATTCTCTGGCAACCGGCGACGCGACAAAAGTCTCTGAGTTATATGTCAGCGATGCCGTTTTACTGCCAACCATTTCAAATAAAGTACGATTAACCGATCAGGAACGTATTGATTATTTCAAAGACTTCCTGAAAAAAGGTCCAAGCGGCAAAATCGATTCGCGCACCATCAGAATGGGTTGTAATAAGGCTATTGATACCGGCGTTTATACTTTCACCTTCAAGGACCATACGCACGTCACAGCACGTTATACGTTTACTTATGTCTGGGATGGTCAGGGCTGGAAGATTTCAACTCACCACTCCTCAGCAATGCCAGAGCCTGTGAGCCTGCCTTAACAGCACGTTCGGCAGGATGATAACCAGCTTCGCATTGCGAAGCTGGTTTTTTAACTCCGGCACTGCAGGATTATCATATAACTGCCCCCGTTCCCGGCAGGCAGTTAATTAATGACACAATCCAATTAAATTAATTTAACACCTGAAACTTATAAAAACCATTGGAGCTTAAAATCCTGGTGCGAATCTTTTTTTGCGGATTGCATCTGTAAAGCGAAAATAAACGCCAGATAGCGTTCGAATTAATTATCAGACTGAACGTTACTGCCGCACCCCATTTTCTATCGACAATATATTTAATCGCCGTTACCAATCTGCCAGATAAACGTCGGATCGTTACCGTTTACCTCCCAGTCACCCACGTTACGTATTTTGTAGATCACTGGATTATGTGATGAGACCGTCCGGGCATTGCGCCAGTGCCGGTCCAGCACCTTGCTGACACGGGTGTCGGAAGCGCCAAGGGCATTGAAGAATTCCGTGGCGGCACGCGTCACTAACTCAACCGCGACCACCTGCGCCCGGGCGGACTCCACCTCTGCCTGTACGTTAGCCGCGTGAAGCTCTGCTTCTTCAACACCGCTTTGTTGCAGTTCAAATGCCCGCTGTAATGAGTGGGTAGCCCGATCCACGGCGGCTTCAGCAGCCCAGGTCCAGCTGCTGATCTGACCGACCACCTGTAAAACCTGCACATCCTGTTTGACCTGAGACGCGTTGCCGTGGCTGTAAATCCTCTTACGGTGCGCAACACCCTGAGACACATCACGAACTATGGCCCGACCTATACCCGCCAGCGTGGCTAATAATACATGCTGATAAAATGCGGTCTGGTAACGAAAGCGCTCACTGAAATCATAAACGTGCGGCTGCTCCACATAGGCATGATTAAAGCGTGTTGTGCCGCTACCGGTCAGACGCTGCCCGAAGCCATCCCAGTCGTCATCACATTCCACCTCACTCTGATGGGTGTTTACCAGAGCAATCACGTCACGACCGTTGTCAGTATGCTTTGCATAGACATCAATCCAGTCCGCATAAAGTGTGCCGGTGCTGTAAAACTTTTCGCCACTGATCCGCCATCCTCCCTCTGTGGGTGAGACCTGAGTGTTGACCTCACCCAGCTTAACCGCCCCGATCTCGCTCCAGCCGCTACCCACCAACTCACCATCCACGAAACGTCGAAACCAGCGCCGCCGATCTTCACTTTCTGGCTGGTTCAGACGATCTTCGATAAAGGCAAAGTGCGCGCGCAGGGCCTGCGGCAGATTCGAATCAGCCTCGGCCAGGCCAGTCAGCAGGGAAAAGAGCTGCGGCAATGAAACACCAAAACCACCTTCCTCTTTTGGGATACGCAGGGTGCCGAATCGCGCCGCTTTCAGCCAGCGAATCGGCTCATGCAGCAGAGTGCGATCGGCTTCACGTGCGGCGGCACCCTCAGCAATGCGGATAAACAGTGGCCTGAACTGTTCGGTCAGTGCGGCAAATTCAGTGCGACTTAATTCAGACATGATTTTCTCCTGATTCGGGGTGTTCATCAATGTCCTGTCGGGTCGGTTCAAACCGGATAATCAACAGGAAAATAATGGGAATAAGGGCGGCGAGAGATACGATCCAGAACATATTAGTGCCATAACGAGCCTGCAAAACGGGCAGGATAAATAACGCCAGCGCACTTCCGATGCCAGAGAGCGAGCGACTAAAACCAACACCGGTTGCACGAATGTGGGTCGGATAGGAGAGCGCCGGATAGATCATTAACTGCGCGCCAGGTCCAAATCCTTCGGCAAACAGCCAGAGTCCCAGCAACAGTACAGCAAACACCACACCGAGGGTGGCCTGCGGATGACCGATCAGTGCCAGCGAAATCAACGCGATAAACTGCAGCGCAAAGCCGGCAATCGCCACATGCCGTGAAGGGAATTTCCAGGCCAGCCGCATGCCAAGCAAACCGCCGGTAAAAGCAAACAACGCATTCAGACCCAGCGAAGCGGAAATCGTCTCAAAGACGCCCGCCCCAAGGAACTGCGCCAGAATGGAGGGCAGGAAGAAAGCAATGGCAGTGTACTCAAACGAGATACAGACGTTCATCACTGCGCTGACGACGGTACGTTCCAGGTAAGGCTTCTGAAACAGTACGCGGATACGCACTTTCGGTGTCGCTTTAATAGTTTCGGCTTTAGCGGGCTGCTCCTCATGCGCAACAATGCCGTAGGAGTCACGCAGAATACGCACGGCACCGCTCAGATCGCCCTGATTAGCTGCCCACAGTGGTGACTCATTCATAAACTTACTGCGCACCGCGATAATCAGCAGCGCCGGTACGGCGCCAAACAGCAGCGAGGCACGCCACAGCCAGTCGATGTGTTCAGCGGGCAGCAGGAAATAGAGTGCAAAAATAATAAAGAAGCAGACTGATGAGGCGGCATACCACATCGGACACCACGCCGCGAGCCGCGACGCTTTGTTTCCCTTGCCGGAGAATTTAGAGAACTCCGCCAGATAAGCCATGGCCACCGGCAGATCGATTCCTACTCCGACTCCCATCAGAAAGCGCGCTCCGATCAACACCCAGACATTGGGTGCCATGCCCGCAGCTATAGCCGAAACCACAAAGAACAGCATGTCCGCCATAAACACTGAGTAGCGGCCATATTTATCAGTCAGCCAGCCGCCGACCAGATTACCGACGATGGTGCCAATCATAATCGAAGAGGTCACCAGTCCGGTCAGGACTGGGGTTAAGCCAAACTCTTTCACTACATCGTCAATACCATAGGAGAGCGTGGTGAGATCGTAAGCGTCGAGAAACACGCCCCCCAGTGCCAGGAAAACGATCCAGCGGGCATAGCTATTTTTCTCTGTATGACTGTTGATAAGCCGGGCCACATCACTCACCGAACCAACCGGTGAGGAGTGAGGCGGCGGGGCGGTCAGGGTGTCGTCAATATTTAATGTACTCATCGTATCCTCGTTATTATATTCAGCAGGTAACGAGGGTTTTATAGGCATTTGCGGCCCAGCTAACAACCAACAAATAAAGATAACTATTTCAATATATTCAATAAGTTATTCACGCAAACTAATCACGACAAAAGCCGGATGAATAGCTGGATTCATCCGGTGAGAAGCAAAGCATTTGTGTTTTTAAAACCTGAAAATCACGGTTTACTGCCAGCCCATAAAGCGTGGGTTCAGGCGTGACACCAGGCACCGTCTCATCCCGACATTTCGGCGCTGTTTATCTGCTGTTCTGTGTCCGCGGTCCGACGATAACCGGCTCCGGGATGCGGCAAGGCCAGTCGTGGCCCCTGTCCAAACAACTTTTCACGCAGCGTGCCGTGCTGATAGTCCTGTTTGTAGACGCCACGCTTTTGCAGTTCCGGCACCAGCAATTCCACCACATCGGTGAAGGTTTCATGGGTCACGGCGTAGGCGAGGTTAAACCCGTCAACGTCGGTTTCTTCAATCCAGCTCTGCAATTCATCAGCCACGGTTTCGGCGCTGCCTGCCAGCAGCGGACCAAAGCCGCCAATGCCCACCCAGTCTGCCAGACCCTGCACCGTCCACTGCCGATGAGGATCGGCAGTAGAGAATGTCTCAACCGCCGACTGAATGGCATTGGTATGGAGATGCCTCAGTACCTGATCCGGCTGATACTGCCCGAAATCGATACCTGTCCAGCCCGAGATCAGCGCCAGCGCGCCTTCGTAACTGACATAGCTTTTGTACTCCTGCCATTTCGCCTGCGCCGCCAGGTCGGTTTCACCCACAATAACCGTCTGCAGATTGAAGATCAGTATTGAACGCGGATCGCGTCCTGCCTCTGCTGCCCTTTGTCGAATATCCGCTACGGTTTTCTTTAGCAGCACTTTTGACGGTGCCGCGACAAATACACATTCAGCATGCTCCGCTGCAAAGGCTTTACCGCGGCTGGAGGCGCCGGCCTGATAAAGCACCGGCGTGCGCTGCGGTGACGGCTCGCAAAGATGAATGCCCGGCACCTGGAAAAACGTGCCCTGATGATTAATCGGGTGGATTTTTTTAGGGTCGCTGAAAATTTGACGTTCACGATCGCACAGGACAGCACCGTCCTCCCAGCTACCTTCAAGCAGCTTATAGATGACCTGCAGATACTCATCGGCATAGTCGTAGCGCGCATCGTGGTCGGTCTGAGCCTGATGCCCGATATTGCGCGCACCACTTTCCAGATAGGAGGTCACAATATTCCAGCCAATACGGCCCTTGGTCAGATGATCCAGGGTCGAGATCCGCCTCGCAAACGGGTAGGGGTGTTCAAAGGACAGCGAGGCAGTCAGGCCAAAGCCCAGATGTTCTGTCACCATGGCCATCGGCGTGATTAACGCCAGCGGATCATTTACCGGCACCTGCGTAGCCTGACGGATAGCGGCATGGTTATTACCGTTGAGCACGTCATAGACACCCAGCACGTCAGCAATAAACAACCCATCAAACTTACCGCGCTCCAGCAGCCGCGCTAAATCGGTCCAGTACTCCAGGTCTTTGTACTGCCATGAGCGGTCACGGGGATGCGCCCACAAGCCGGGTGACTGATGACCGACACAGTTCATATCGAAAGCATTCAGGCGAATTTCACGTTGCGATGACATAGCGACTCCTGAGCGGATGCGGCAATCGCTTGCCGCCCACTATTAATAATGTGGTTTAAGGTCGGGGATTTAGTACGTCAGTGAGCCAGGACATCGCTCGCTGAGCGACAGTGGCGGGGTGCTAAGCAGTTGCCGTGCGACAGATTCAGCATGTTCCGCCACCTGCGGTAATCCCATCAGCTCGCCAAAACGACCCCGAGCGGCAGGCCCGGCGACGTAAAGACTGGAATTCGCTTCACCGTTAACATTCAGCGTCTGTGACAGCGCATTAACATGGATTCCCAGCGCCAGCGGATCGGGCTGAATCACGCCGTCACTCTGCAGCTGTCTCAACAGCGCGTTGCTGTTAAGCAAAGCGTTGTGCGCGGGGCCGGTGGTGACAATCACTTTCTCCACCTCGAGCATATGCGATTGCGCGCCACGCAGGCGCAGCGTAAGCCGGAGCGTTTCGCCACCCGATTCGGCTGCGATCAGGCGCGCCGCCAGCAACGACAGCTGACCGCTGGCCTGCTGCTGGCTGAGAACCTGGCTCACCTGCGGTGCAATCCGGTAGCGATGGACGTCCCACCAGGGGCGAAGATGATGCAGAAAGCGTTGCTGCTCGTGCAGCGACAGACTCTGCCAGATGCGCTGACCGTTACGGCGGATGTCATCCAGTACCAGCTGCCAGGGCAGATTCATCGCCGCCGCATTTCTGACTTCCTGACGCACCCGATGTAACCAACTGCGCGCGGTAGCAGTCTGCGGCTGACTGTAATCCAGCGTGTAGTTCTCTGAACTGCCACTGAGGTTTGCACGCGGAAGCTGTCCACGGCGGGAGAAAGCGGTGATCGCTCCACGATGCTTCTGACGATGTAGCGACGCCACCACATCTGACATCGTCAGACCTGACCCGATGATTGCGACCCGATCGTAAGGGGCGACTTGTGCCAGCGCATCGCTCTGCCACGGATTAGCAATCAATCCCGGATGGTCCTGAAGCGACTTCAGCAGAACAGGAAGGTCCGGCGGTGGATGGCTGATCGCCAGCACGACCTGATCGGCCCGGATCTGCTGCCCTGAAGCCGTGGTCACCACCCCATTCTTAAAAGCGACCGCACTGTCACGAAGATGGTTAAGTTTTACTGGTGAGCGCTGCTGTTGAGACTCAAACTGCGCATTGACCCAGCGACCAAACTCACCACGTTGCGGATAGACGTTATCGTCATGCCACAGTGCCTGCGGATCGGCGCTAAAAGCCGGTGATGCGCGATAGTCGCGGTCGAATGCGCCCTCGTCATCACCTGCCAGCTGCATTTTGGCGGCTGGCACATTAATGCGGTGAGCTGGATCGGTAGTGCCATATGCCACGCCCTGCGCAAGCTGCGCGCGCGGTTCAATGACCGTTACCTGCAATCCCGACTCACCCAGCCGGGCCAGATGGATCGCCAGCGCGGTACCGGTGAACCCACCGCCGATAATGACAATCTGCTGTTGTAACATACACAAGCCTTCTCTTCTTTTAACTGGCTAACTGGCGCTGGCCTGTTTGTCAGGACGACGGTCACCGCCAATGGTTTCACCAAACGGACCTGTGTTCACGCTGCGCTGTTTCTTTTCGGTGTTGGCGGCCAGCGGCAATAGCGGCATCACCAGTTCAGCAAAGCGGTGTGCCTCTTCGAGATGCGGATAGCCCGAGAAAATAAAGTTCCCGATGCCCAGCGCCTGATACTCCCGGATGCGATCGGCAACCTGCTGCGGATTGCCCACCAGCGCGGTTCCGGCACCGCCGCGCACAAGACCGACGCCTGCCCAGAGATTAGGGGCGATGCGCAGGCTCTCTCGCGAGCCCTGATGTAATGCACTCATCCGTGCCTGTCCGGCTGAATCCATACGCGCAAAGATTTTCTGCGCGGCGGCGATAGTCTCTTCATCCAGATGAGAGATCAGCCGATCCGCAGCCGCCCAGGCCTCCTCTTCGGTTTCACGGACAATGACATGCAACCGGATGCCATAAGAGAGAGTACGGCCGCTCTCCTGCGCCCGTTGACGCACCACCGCCAGCTTTTCCGCCACCTGTTCAACCGGCTCGCCCCATGTCAGATAGGTGTCGATCTGATTCGCTGCAACATCGATTGCCGCATCCGACGATCCACCAAAATAGAGCGGCGGCCCCTTTTCCTGCACCGGCGGGAAGAGAATTTCTGCGCCTTCTACGCGGATATGCTCGCCCGCAAAGTCGACCTTCTCGCCTTTCATCAGGCGGGAGTAAACCTCAAGAAACTCCCGGGTCACTGTATAACGCTCTTCATGGCTCAGAAAGATACCGTCACCTTTGTTCTCCACCGGATCGCCACCTGTAACCACGTTAATCAGCAGACGTCCGCCGGATAGACGATCCAGCGTGGCCGCCATCCGCGCCGCCAGGCTCGGCGGTTGCAGACCAGGGCGAACCGCCACTAAATAGCGCAGCGTTTTGGTGACCGGCGCCAGGGCCGAGGCAACCAGCCATGAATCCTCGCAGCTTTTACCGGTCGGGATTAATACACCGTAGTAGCCCAGATTATCTGCCGCCAGCGCAATCTGCTGTAAATAGGGTAAATCAACCGCTCTGCCGCCTTCTGTGGTGCCCAGATAGCGCCCATCACCGTGGGTGGGCAGAAACCAGAAAAGGTTAAGATTTTCCTTTGTCGCATGGCTCATTAGCAGATTCCTTTATAACGATATTTTAATTTATTACATAGGGACTAACGCTTTGGTTATATCGCTATTTGCAGAATGTGTGCCAGTGTGTATTTTGTTTTTTTATCATTAAAATTCAATTGCTTATAGCAAACAGGAATTGCGCTATCCTGCTGCATTTGCGGCAGATAAAGCTGCAGACTGCTGCAATGGCAACAACCCGGCTCGTTTCGCCCCCTCGTTTCCGCCACTGCCACGCGGTATGGTCATGGCTTTCCTGTTAATCCGGTAAACAAGATGCAGATATCCAGCCCTGAGTTAATTGATCCCGCATCGCGCGCCTTTAAAAGCGTACTGGATCAGCTCGCGCCTACCGATGCAACGGTACTGATCATCGGTGAAACCGGCACCGGCAAAGAGGTGATGGCGCGCTATCTGCATCATCATAGCGCCCGCAGCCGGCAGCCATTTCTGGCGGTCAATTGCGGGGCACTCACCGAGAGCCTGGCGGAGTCAGAGCTGTTCGGTCATGAGAAAGGGGCCTTTACCGGCGCGCAGGATCGCCATCGTGGCTGGTTTGAAGCAGCAGAAGGCGGCACGCTGCTGCTGGATGAAGTCGGTGAACTCAGTCCGTCGCTGCAGGTGAAGCTCCTGCGCGTACTACAGGAGCGCGAGATCACTCGCGTGGGCTCGTCTAAAGCGATAAAGGTCAATGTGCGGGTAATTGCGGCCACCAACCGGGATCTGGCTGTGGCGATTCGTGAACGGCGGTTCCGGGAAGACCTCTACTACCGTCTCAATGTCGCCAGCGTCACATTGCCGCCGCTGCGCCAGCGCTGCGAAGATATTCCGGTGCTGGCCAGTCATTTTCTGCAACTCTATGCGCGACGTCTGGGACGTCCTCAGTTACGGCTGAGTGAAGATGCTGTCGCCACGCTAATGGACTACAGCTGGCCGGGTAACATCCGTGAGCTGGAGAACACGCTGCACAATGCGGTGCTACTCAGCAGGACCTCGCTGGTCACGCCGCAACAGCTGCGGCTGAACGCCATTGCTGGCAGCGATTTACCCTCCGGAGAGGAGGCGCTCGACCAGTTTTTACGTCAGCAGATGCAGCAGAGTGAGACGCCACTCTATCCACGAGTGATCGCCGCGCTGGTAAAAAATGCGCTGGAACTCACGCAGGGTAATCAGTTACAGGCGGCCGCGCTGCTGGGCATCAGCCGTCATACACTGCGTACCCAGCTGGGGCATCTGGGTGTGATTAAACCCCGCCGTACCTCATTGCGTCAGCGCGAGGCCTCTCCTCATCATCAGCCTCAGCAGGAGCGTGAACTGCGTATCGGTTATCAGAAGTTTGGCAACCTTGGCATTCTGAAAGCGCGTCAGTCGCTGGAGCAGCAGCTGAGCGATCAGGGCGTCAGCGTGCTGTGGAGCGAGTTTCCAGCGGGTCCACAGCTCCTCCATGCGCTGAGCAATAAGGAGGTCGATTTCGGGACCACCGGCGAAGTTCCTCCCTTGTTTGCGCAAGCCAGCAACAGCCCGATGCTCTACGTCGCCTGGGAACCTGCCGCTCCGCAGAGCGTGGCGCTGCTGGTACCCACTAATAGCCCGGTTCAGCAGATTGGCGATCTCAGAGGCAAACGCATCGCCGTGAATCGTGGTTCTAATGTCCACTATCTGCTGCTGCAAATCCTGGATGAGGCGGGATTAGCGCTGGATGAGGTGCGCATTGTCTATGCCCCCCCCAAATATCCACTAACGCCCAGCGACCTGAGCGCGGTAGATGCCTGGATGATGTGGGATCCGCTCCTCAGTGATGCGGAGAACAGCGGACAGTTCAGGGTAATTGCGGATGGCACTGGCCGGGTCAATAATCATCAGTTTTACCTTGCCGAACGCGGATTTGCGGCGCAGTCGGGCGATCTGTTGCAGATCCTGCTCACCGCCCTGGAACAGACGGGCCGCTACATTGATGCACACCATACTGAAGCCGCCGCGTTGCTCTCCAGCGAACTCGGCATTTCTGCGACCTCACTAATGCACGCCTTAGCCCGGCGCAGCCATCAGACTCAGCGAATGAACCTGGCCATCATCCGGGAACAGCAAACCATCGCTGACCGCTTTTATGCGCTGGGGTTATTCAGTCGGGCCATTCGCGTACGCGAGTCAGTCTGGCATCCATAGCGTTTTTTTAGCTAAGCATCGAACATTTCCTCGCTAAGCGCTTCAATCCGCGTTTGTTATGTTGCGCTGACAACAAACAAACTCAGGAATGAGAAATGAAAAAAGTTTTATTCAGCGCAATGATTATTGCCGCCCAGGCGGGTTTTACATTTAACGCCCGGGCAGCTGCAGAGAAACCCGATACAGTGAATATCGGTTTTCAAAAAGCCAATATCTTCGCGCTGCTGAAGTATCGCGGCACGCTGGATCAGGAATTTAAGAAGCAGGGGATTGCGGTGCACTGGATTGAGTTCCCGGCCGGGCCGCAGATGCTGGAGGGCTTAAACATCGGCAGTATCGATCTGGCCGCCACCGGCGATGCGCCACCGACATTTGCCCAGGCCGCACAGGCCGATCTGGTTTATCTGGGACACTCGCCAGCTAACCCTAAAACCGAAGCGATTGTGGTGCCTGCAGACTCCCCGATTAAAAGCGTGGCGGATCTTAAAGGCAAGCGGGTGGCGCTGAATAAAGGCTCTGACGTTAACTATTTGTTGGTCACGGCGCTGGAGAAGGCAGGGCTGAGCTACAAGGACATTACACCCGTCTATCTGCCGCCTGCCGATGCGCGCGCGGCCTTCCAGCGTGGCGCGGTGGATGCCTGGGTCATCTGGGATCCTTACTACGCCGAAGTGGAAACCACCGCTAAAGCCCGGCTGATTAAAAATGCCGAGGGACTGGTGCCGCACTACACCTTCTATCTTGCCAGTCGCAAGTTCGCAGATACTTATCCTCAAATCGCCGCTCAGGTGGTGGATGAGCTGGACACGCTGAGCTCGTGGGCCAATCAGCATCATGAAGAGGCGGCTAAAATAATGTCCTCCTCAACCGGTCTGCCCCAGCCGATCTGGCAGCAGGCGCTGGCAAGGATGCCGTTTGGTGCAGAGCGGATGACGCCTGAAGTCTTTACGCAGCAGCAGGCACTGGCGGATACCTTTACCCGGATTGGTCTGTTGCCGGTGAAGGTGGATATCCGCAGCGCGACCTGGTCGCTGGATAAGAAGTAAGTAAGGGCCGGGCGTAGTTTGGGTTGAGCGAATTGAAGTCGGTGATTATGTCTGCTTGCCCTTTATATGCCGGCGGCGGATTCTGCGAAAATTACGAGAAAGGATTAACCGGTTAGGGCCTGACGGCAAATCCGGGTTCAGCTGGTGCCGCCTATGGCTTTGCGGCGATGAGCGAATGGGTGGGGGACTGGCGGAGTGACTTCGCGTTCCCTTTGCTGATTTTACCTGTCTGGTATTGCCGCCGGATGCGTCAGAAAAGGAGGAAGACGACGTTATGCTTACAGACAAACATAGCCACGAGGATAACGCCATCACGTTGAATAGCCTTGTCGCATCAACCAAAGCCACGGGCGACATGAGTACGGCAGGCGTTTGTTGTTCCTCAGGAATCCGGAAGAGCAATCCATCCGGCTAAAGAAGGTAAAGTGCATTTCGATTAAGAATCGCCCAGCCGGGCATCCTGTTTAACATAATTAGTATTATGCGCATTCCTAATTTTCTGAATCACATCAGGTTTTCCAGTTTGATTTCAAACTATCGCAGCACCCGATGTTGAGCAATCCTCCTCAGTATTCTACCTTCAGAGAGCGTCTTTAACGCCTCACCTGTCACATCCATTAAACCAACCGGAGGCACGATGACCGACAGTCACAACCCCGCACCCTACAGCGGCACCCTGTTTTTTGATGTCAATGAGACCCTGCTGGATACCACTGAGCTGAACCGGGTTGTCGCGCAGCGACTCGGTGACCGACCGGAGCGTGCTGAAGCCTGGTTTACCTCGCTATTACATCATTCACTCGTGGAGTCGGTGACCGGCAGCTGGCATAACTTTGGTGATATCGCCGAAGCAGTGCTGCAGATGACCGCCACACGCTATGGTATTACTCTGCCTGCAGACGCAACACCGCTGGCTGACATTATCGCAGCCATGCCAGCCCATCCTGATGTCGCCGCAGGACTGAGTGCTCTGCAGCAACAGGGATTTACACTGGTCGCGCTGACCAACTCTTCTGCGGCACTGGCCGAAAAGCAGCTCAGTTCTGCCGGACTGGCTCGGCTGTTCACGCGCATTCTCAGCGTGGAACAGGTTCAGGTTTATAAGCCCGATCTGAAAGTGTATCAGTGGGCAATGCAGGAAATGGATCAGCCTGCATCACAGTGCATGATGGTGGCCGCTCATGGCTGGGATGTGGGTGGAGCAAAACGCGCAGGAATGAAAACCGCATTTGTTACCCGCAAAGGACAGGCACTTTACCCGCTGGCACCTGCACCGGATTTGATTGTCAGCGATATAGGTGCGCTGGCCACAAAACTTAAACCGCTCTGCTAAATGCAGTGCTCAGCGACCTCACATGACACCTGAATACTTAGTCTGTGTGGGTCTCAAACGCTGACCTGACCGCTTCCACAATCCGTTGTGCAGTAGTTGTATCGTCCAGCAGCGGGAACGTTTTTTTGAGCTTGCCAGAAATCTGCCAGCCATTTTCTTTCAGCGAACGGATAATACGACTGGCGTCCTGATCAGGCATCTCAACGACCTCCTTCAGCTGCTGTTGAGCGCGCTGAAATATCACCAATACGCGCGCTTCATCAGCCATTTCAGTCCGGACCGTGTGCTCGATGACTCTGCAGGTATAGAGCACATGCTCGGTTAAGTCGGGATAACGCCAGGCGAAACGGGCATCCTCATACTCGGTGAAAGTGAAATTACTCCGCGTGCCATCTTCATAGGTTTTCAACTCGCCAAACCGATAGCAGCCTGCATAGCGCCGCATTAGCCGTTTAGAAAATACGTCCAGCGTGCGATCGTAACCGACCCGAAAATCCATCGAACTGGTAATGGTGGCTGAAACAGGCAGGATCACGCCATCCGGTATCGCTCCATCACGAATCAGTGTGTCATTGATTAAAAAACGGTGGATGCGGCCATTGCCGTCGCGCATCGGATGGATATAGACAAAGCCAAACGCGATAACCCCCGCACGAGCCAGTGGTGCGGCACCCCGCGTAGCCTGCTCAAAGGCTTTAAGCCCATTCATAAAGCGCGGAACGTCATCATAGTGTGGTGCAATATAGTGGACGATATCTTCACGCATGGTCGACTGTCCGACAAACACGGGCGAACGTCGCAGCCCCAATCCCAGCGCATCCTGCCCGAGAATGCCCTGCTGTATGGTATGCAGGCTGGCATCGCTGAGTGGATCCTCAAGCTGGCCGCAATACTGCGCGATAACGTGGGCAAATCGTTGAATACGATCGCCCTGGTCCGCCTCTTTCTCAATCAGGAAACTGGCACGTGACTCTTTAAATGTCAGCCAGCTGGCGGTGCGCATCAGAATATCCGCGCCAAAGGTGTTATCCAGATCATGCAAAGCATCGTTGAGATCGAACGTGAGCGCCTGCTCAATGGCTGCGGTTCTGCGTACCAGTGGGCAGAAATCAGCGGATCCTGGCAGATTATTATTGATGCGCCAGCGCCTGTTACGGTTCACGGTCGTTCGGGTCAGATACGCTTTGGATGAAATCGCCTCAACATAGCCTCCGTTGGTGACGTCCGGTACCTGTAAGGTATTACCAGTCAGCCATTCATAGAGAAAGCCGGCCCGTCGCGCATACTGTCCGAACGGTTCCTGCCGACACCACGCTTCCAAAGGTTGTGGTCCGATGGTCGTAAACAGGCGTGCGAAAAACTCCAGATGGATCTCTTCGTACTTGAGACCAAAGGCAAAGTGACCCGCAAAATCATCTTCCGGCTGATAGCCTGGTGGATAATGATTTTCTACCTGTCCCTGGCCCTCATGATGTGAGCGTACGGTTCCGATAGCTGACTTTACGCGTAAGGGCTGCGCCAGTTTGATAGCATAACGTTCGCACAGTGCGCTAAAGCCAACCAGCATGTCGAATCCTTTATCCGTCGCCCGAAAACGATAACAAAATGGATCTTTATCATGAAAACGCTAAACAATCCATCATGACGGCATTAACTACCGCCCGGAAACGTTAATAAAAACGGTGTTCATTGCGGAAATGGTAAAAGAAGAAATGTTCAGGGCTTAACAACAATGCACAGTAGCCCGATTACAATAATCACCACACCGGCTAAGCTGCGCCAGCTAAATGCTTCGTGAAATACCGGTAAGCAAACCGCCACCAGCCAGACCAGCACGTAACTCAGGCTGAGCAGTGGATAGACCCGATTAAGCGGAAAATAGTGCAGCGCCCGAATCCAGCAGAGCATGGAAACAGCATAAGCTCCCAACCCGGCCAGCAGCAACAAGGCAGGCAGTATGGCAACTGTTGGCAGCGACGTCAGGCTACTGACATCGGGCAGGCGCGGCATCGCCCAGCGCATCATCAGCTGTGCCGCTGAGACCAGCAGCACGCTGCACGTAACCCATCCATATCCTTTCATAGCTGGCTCGCCATTAGCGCGACGCCCGTCACCACCAGCAGCGTGCCTGCAATCTGACGAAGCGTTAGCCGTTCGCGCCACAAAATGCGTCCGGCCAGCGCAACGAAGATGAAATTAAGGCTCAGCATGGGATACGCCTGGCTGACGGGCACCCGCTGCAGCACCAGCAGCCAGAGGAGCATCGCGATACCCAACAGCAGCACGCTTACGCCAATCCAGCTTAAGCGGATGCGGCCTGATACCGCGTGGGTCGCCTGTTTCTGACACAGCTGCGCGCTGCAGCTGAGCAGACTCACCAGCACAATCAGCAGCAGCATTTACTTCATCTGACCGTAATAAAGGCAGACAAGCCTGCCCTGGCGATAGACCGCATCCGGAACCGGCACATCCTCGCCGATATCACTGTGTGGGGAATCAACCAGTAACAGCAGGGACACGCTTCCCATACGGCGATGATCGGCAAGCCAGCCGCCAAAATCCGCCTGAGAGACAAAGCGGGATTGCGCATCCGGGTAGCTCAGCCCATATTGCAGCTCACCTTTATTATCATAGAAGCCGATATCACTGCGTTGCAGGTGCCAGGCTGCGGCAGATGCCACGCCCGGATTGTCCGCCAGAATAAAATGACTGGATGCCAGACGCTCGCTGATCACAGAGACAAAGTGTTGCGGCTGTTTGGCATCACGGATTTTATCCGGGATAGCTGAGCCAATAAACAGAGCGACCCCCAGCGGGCAAAGCGCGGCCACCAGCCAGCGGCGTTGTGAAAATCGGCAGCTGTATGCGCCCGCCAGTCCCCAGATGAGAAACGCCAGCGCTCCCAGTCCCAGCTTCAGCATCTCATGAGTGGCAAACAGGGGGTGATGCGTTACGCTCCAGGGCGCGAGTACCAATAGCACGGTTGCCAGCGTGAGGATGCCGAAAATCAGGTTGATCCAGCCATTAACGGTTAATGCGCGCCCTGCCCGCTGCGCCGCGTTCAGCCCATAATGGGCCATCAACAGCGACAGCGGCACAAAACAGGGCAGGATATAGGTTGGCAGTTTGCCTTTTGCCAGACTGAAAAACAGCAGCGGCATCACCGTCCAGCTCAGCAGATACAGTGCGCCGGGATTCTGCTGACGCTCGCGCCAGCCGGTCATCAGTGCACCCGGTAACAGCGCCAGCCACGGTAGTGTTCCCAGCAGCAGAACCGGCAGGTAGTACCAGAAAGGGGCTTTGTGCTGTGCATTCTCTTCTGCAAAGCGCTGAATATGCTCAACCCAGAAGAAGTAGTGCCAGAAATCAGGGGCCTGATGATAGATCGCCAGCGCCCAGGGTGCGCTGATTGCTGCGGCAGAGAGAATCGCCAGCGGCCCGAAGCAAAGCAGCTCAGGTATTCTCTTTCGCCAGATCACCCATGGCAGAATCGCCAGCACCGGTAGCGCCAGCGCCAGAAATCCTTTGGTCATGAATCCCATGCCGCAGGCGAGACCCAGCAGCAGATAGCCGCCCGCGCGCCCGGCGCGTCCGCTGGCCTCCGTCGCCAGCCAGAAGCTGCACATTGCGGCCGCCAGCCAGAGCATCAGCATCGGATCGAGCACGGCATAAGTGCCAACACCATAAACCAGCAGTGAACTCAGGAAAATCAGAGAACCCACAGCAGCGGTGCGGACCGAACCAAACATCCGCCTGCCGAGCCAGAAGATCAACGCGGCGGTTATCGCTGTTGAGAATATTGATCCTGCCCGTACACCAAAATTGTTATGGCCGAACAGCCATTGGCCCAGTGAGTTTATCCAGTAACCCGCAATCGGTTTTTCAAAATAGCGAAGACCGAAGAAGTGTGGCGTCACCCAGTTACCGGTTGCCAGCATCTCCCGGCTGATCTCTGCGTAACGTGTCTCATCCGGTTGCCAGAGGTCGCGGAACATCGGCGGCAGAAGGTAATAGAGAATGAAAAAGCTAAAAAAAATGAGCCACTTCGTGTTCTTATGTATCCGCACTAGTTCGCCTCTTTAGTCAGTTTCTGGCAGCCCAGCCACCCTTCCCGTCCGGGAATTTCACCTCTGACGATCCTTCCCACGGGTAAGGTGGTCAGGTCGTCGGGCAATAGCTCGCTTAACGGACAGAACTGAATGCCATTACGGGTTGCTGCATTCAGCAATTTGTCGAAGTCTGGTAAGCCAATAATCCCCTCCACTTCGGCATGCACGGTATAGACAGCGCCATCATCAGAAGCGAGCATTTTCGCCAGAATGTAATCGTTATAGCCTTCTGCGCTGACCTCACGGCCAACCACTTCATCCCATGTGGGTAACGTCACCGGAATCTGTACAGTGCCGATCTGGCCATCTGGCAGTATGGGCCTGAATGGCCCGCTGCCGCGGCAGTCACTGTTGTAGTGAAAGCCAAAATCCTGTTTGGCGGCAACGACCCGACCATCAGCACGCCAGCCTGCAACGGCCGAACAGCTGACAGGATGACCAAGGATCTCACTGAGCGTTTCGGTGCCGCGTGCTATCTGCTCAACCAGTTTATCCTGCGGCCAGACACCCGCCCAGGTCTGCCAGGCAAAGTGGTCCCAGGCATGCAGACCGACTTCATGCTGGCGTGTGGCATCCTGCATAATGTTCCGCAGGCCACGTCCCATCTGCTTTCCCGGCCAGGCCGTTCCGGCGAGCAGAATGTCCCAGCCATATAGTGATGCGGCGCGGGAGCGCAGCATCTTCATGAGAAACGCCGGTTTCACCAGCCGCCAGAGATGGCGGCCCATGTTGTCCGGTCCCACGCTGAAGAAAAAGCTGGCCCGCACTGCGTGACGCTGGAAGAGCTCAAGCAGCGCCGGCACACCCTGCTTCGTGCCGCGCCAGGTATCTACGTCAATCCGCAGACCGATCTTCTTCATCACTTATCAGCCTGTTGCTCAACGGTACGCAGGAAGAAATCGAGCGTGTTGTCGATAGTGACATCCATCGTGACGGTTGGCGTCCAGCCAAGTAGGCGACGCGCATTGCGGATAGCCGGTTTGCGGTGCTCCACATCCTGATAGCCTTTACCGTAGTAACTGCTGCTTTCCACTTCGCGGAAACCGGCAAACGGCGGGAACTGGCTGCGCAGCGGGTGACGCTCGAAGCTGGCCAGCAACTGCTCCGCGAGTTCTTTGATACTGGCTTCATTGTCCGGATTACCGATGTTGATGATCTGACCATCACAATTCTGCTGCTTGTTTTCGATAATGCGGAACAATGCTTCCACACCATCCTGAATATCGGTAAAACAGCGCTTTTGTTTGCCGCCGTCGATCAACTTAATCGGTGAACCTTCAACCAGATTGAGGATAAGTTGCGTGATCGCGCGAGAACTGCCGATGCGTGCTGCGTTGAGGTTATCCAGACGCGGTCCCATCCAGTTGAACGGACGGAACAGGGTAAAACGCAGCCCCTCTTTTTCGCCATAAGCCCAGATCACACGGTCCAGCAGCTGTTTCGATACCGAATAAATCCAGCGCTGTTTGTTGATCGGCCCGACCACCAGATTCGAGCTATCCTCATCGAAGCTGGCATCAGTACACATGCCGTAGACTTCAGAGGTGGATGGGAAAATAATGCGCTTCTGATACTTCACGCAGTCACGGATGATTTTCAGGTTCTCTTCGAAATCGAGCTCAAAGACGCGCAGCGGATTACGGGTGTATTCAATCGGCGTGGCGATCGCCACCAGCGGCAGGATGACATCACATTTTTTGATGTGATACTCAATCCATTCGGAATGAATAGCGATATCCCCTTCAACGAAATGGAAGCGCGGATGTTCCAGGAAGCGGCTGATGGCGTCTGAGCTGATATCAAGACCATAGACTTCAAAATGCTCATCCTGCAATAAACGCTCGGTGAGATGATTACCAATAAAGCCGTTAACCCCGAGGATGAGCACGCGTGTACGACGTTGCAGCGCCGACTGCGGTTTTGAATAGAGCAGTGCGCCAGGCACCATGCCCAGGCTTTGCGCCAGCTGGCTGCCATTCATGTAAACGCCATGCTCGGACTGTCCGGTCAGAATTTCCAGTGCACCCTCACCACAGGCGATCAGGAATGGCTGCTTAGAAATCACCGTACCTGGCTTCGCCTGATGCGAGTGCGTATGAACCCGGCTCTTCCAGACGATAAATTTAACCGAACCGGCGAAGGCGAAGGCGCCTGGCCACGGATCGGTAACCGCTCTGACCAGATTGTGAATCTTCTCTGCGGGTTGATTCCAGTCGATGCGGCCATCTTCGGCCGTGCGACGGCCAACACAGGTCGCCTGACTCTCATCCTGTGGCGTCTCACTGACCTCACCCGTGCGCAGGCGAGGTAAGACGTCGTTAAGTAACTGCTCTGCAGCCTGGGTCAGTTTACGATGCAGCGTCAGCGCGTTGTCTGCATCCTCAATGGCCACCTTCTGCTGCGCCAGAATATTACCGGCATCCGCACGCTTCACCATGCGATGTAACGTAACGCCGGTTTCCGTCTCACCGTTGACCAGCGCCCAGTTGAGTGGCGCCCGACCGCGGTATTTTGGCAGCAGTGAACCGTGCAGGTTAAAAGCCCCCTTTTCAGCGCATTGCAGGATCTCATCGCTCAGCAGATGGCGATAGTAGAAGGAGAAGATCATTTCTGGCGCCATGGTGCGGATGCGGTCAAGCCAGATTGGGTGATTCGCCTCGTCCGGTGCATAGACCGGAATGCCGTGCTCTGCCGCCAGACGCGCGACTGAGCCGAAAAAGTGATTTTCGGTAGCCACATCGTTGTGCGTAAAAATGGCGGTGATCTCATAGCCTGCGCTAAGCAGTGCATTGATGCCGACACAGCCCAGATCGTGATAGGCGAAAACAACGGTCTTCATGATTGAGTATCCTGTACTGAAGGCTCTTCAGGAGCCTGAACAATGCGTTGAACGAAATAGCGCGGACGCGCCCGAACGTCGTTATAAATTCGCCCGATATACTCCCCGAGCAGTCCCATACCCACAAACTGGGCACCGATAAACATGAACAGCACGGCGAACAGGACGAAAACACCATCTCCCGCCCATGCCGCACCGAAAAAGAGTCGCAATACGATAAGCACCAGCGAGAAAGCGAAGCCGGAGAGTGCAATCAGGCTGCCTACTACGCTGAGCAATCGCAGCGGCGTGGTGGTCAGGCAGGTCACCAGGTCGTACATCAGGTTGATCAGGCGCATAAAGCTGTATTTCGAATCGCCAAAGGCCCGCTCAGCGTGGAGCACCGGCAGTTCAATGGTGTTTCGGGCAAAGGTGTTGGCCAGAATCGGAATGAACGTACTGCGTTCGTGACAATTGAGCATCGCCTCGACGATATGGCGCCGATAGGCACGCAACATACAGCCGTAATCGCCCATCGCTTTGCCGGTGACCCGCTGAATCAGGTGGTTGAGCGTGCGCGAGGCCTTGCGACGGAACCAGGTATCCTGACGCTGCTGGCGGACTGTACCCACCACGTCATAACCCTGACGCGCAGCTTCAACCAGTCGCGGGATCTCTTCCGGAGGGTTCTGCAGATCGGCATCCAGTGTCACAATCAGATCGCCACGGACCTGGCTGAATCCGGCCATAATGGCGGAGTGCTGACCGTAGTTGCGATTGAGCAGTACGCCCGTTATGCGGCTGCCGGGAATGATGGCAGCCTGTTCAATCACTTCGGCTGAACGGTCACTGCTGCCGTCATCAACCAGCAGAATTTCATACTCAATTTCAATGGCGTCACATGCCGCGCTGGTCCGCTGCAGCAACTCCGGCAGGCTTTCCTGTTCGTTATAGACCGGGATGACCACGGAGAGCATATTGATCGGTTTGATATCGCGCATTTCAGGCTCCGGCAATGTCATGTAAAGCCTGAATCACACGCTCGATATCCTGATCCGTCATTGACGGAAACAGCGGAATCGAACACATCTGCTGGCTATTCAGTTCACTGGCAGGTAAACGTAAATCGGGATAGTGTTCGCGATAATATTTGTGGGTATGCGCCGCACGGAAATGCAATCCGCTGCCTATATCCCGCGACTTAAGTGCCTGCATAAAGGCATCACGCGTCAGACCGCAGCGCTGCTCATCAATGCGAATAATGAACAGGTGCCACGCGTGCTGATGTGGCCAGGCAGGCAGTGACAATGGCGTAAACGGCAGCGTGTGCAGCGCTTCCAGATAGCGCTCAGCTATCTCACGGCGGCGAGCAATAAAACCGGGTAGCTTCTGTAACTGCACCAGCGCAATGGCTGCGCTGATATCAGGCAGATTATATTTAAAGCCCGGCATCATCACTTCTGCCTGTGGCAGACGCCCCTTGGTCTGGCGATCAAAAGCATCAACCGCCAGGCCATGAAACTTGAGGCTGCGAATACGATCGGCGAGAGCAGCGTCATCGGTCACCACCAGGCCGCCTTCCGCACAGGTGATATTCTTGATGGCGTGGAAAGAGAAAATAGCCGTGCCGCGATGCCCGATTGGCTTCTCGTGATAAGTCGTGCCCACCGCGTGAGCCGCATCTTCAATAATGGCGATGCCATGCTGCTCAGCAAGCTGATAGATTGGCGTGAGATCGGCGGGAGCACCAGCGTAATGCACCGGAATAATCGCGCGGGTACGTGAGGTAATCGCCTGAGCTATGAGTTCCGGCGTCACCATCAGGTTGTCAGGATCGACATCAATCATCACCGGCGTGGCGCCCAGCAGCGTGATCAGGTTCAGAGTGGAGACCCAGGTCATGGACGGCGTAATGACCTCATCGCCAGGCCCGATTCCCATCGCCATCAGCGTTACATGCATCCCCGCTGTGGCAGAACTCACCGCAATGGCGTGCTGGTTGCCAGTCAGTTGTACAAAAGCCTGCTCCAGTTCCGCGCATTTAGCGCCTGTTGTTATCCACCCAGAGTCAAATACCGCTTTAACAGCAGCCAGCTCTTCATCACCAAATGAAGGGCGGGAAAATGGCAAAAAATCCATGCTAAAACTCCTGCAGATCAAACTCATTAGCTGTCGCGCGTTGTTAATCAGACACAACGCCGGCAAAAGAATTGAAATAGCGAATTATCAACATCCGGTTATGGCGTTATCGACACCTTATTTTCCCATTCTGGAATTGAGGTTACCGGACTGCTAATACAAACTAACGTATGAAACTTAACTGAACATTAAATGAATAGTGTTCATTGCAATAAAATGAATGAAGAGTGAGTTAAGGTTTTACGAAAAAGTTCACATTTAAGTTAATAATAATGACTCAGCTCTCAATTTTTGATTTATTGATGTTTTGTTTAAGATCGCAAGGGCTGCCACTTCTCAGATTATAAACCCACCCACCAGAGAAGCAATATCTGAGATTCAATACAACTAACTGATTTTACTGAAAATAAATCCAGACACACCAGACAACTCCTGATCAAATCAGTATCCTGTTAATTTCACCGAAAACATCCGCCGATAAAAGCGCCTTAATGTATTCTTAATATTGTACGTTATTAATGTTCAGCCCTAACAATAATTATTACACTTTGGTGAAACTAAGGTGACAGTCAGTTAATATTTGTCAGATTACCTGTGCATGAAGGGTGAAAACAGTGCTAAAAAAATCGAATAAGATCGTGGTTTGAGGCGTTAACGTCTGGTCTGCCTAAAAAAGAGAAAATTGTGATGATGCGTGTCGCCTGTTTATGCACCCTGTTCGCCCTGCTCAGTCCGGTACTTTACGCCGCGCCAGTAACCTATACCATAACACCTGATAAAACATCGATTGGCCTCTCATGGCGTGCCTTTGGTCACGATTTTTCGCAAGCCAGACTACAGGGTGTGTCTGGCACGGTGACACTTAATCCGGATGAAGACCATGACGATCGTATCGAAGTGAATATTCCAGTGGGCACACTGGTGGCATCGAACAGTCTGTTGACCTGGCAATTGAAAAGCGATCTCTTTTTTGATGCGGAGCGTTACCCGCAGATTCACTTTGTGAGCAGTCGTGTTGCCTCACTAGGTGAGGGTAACTACCGTATTTTTGGCGTGCTAACGGTTAAAAATGTCAGCCGGTCAGTGGTGATGCAGGCCTCACTGGACAGTGGTAAAACAATTGATCCGGCGTCACGCTCTCTGGCGCTGCATGTCTCCACCGCGATATCCCGCTCTGCCTTTGGAATGGATCGATTGGTTGGAGTGGTTGATGATCGGGTAAACATTGCGCTGATTATTGCCGCACAGGCCAGATAATCGCTGTTGAAGCAAGCGCTCAGGGACAGACTTTTTTAACTGAGCGTGGTCACCAATGTTTCAGCGATGGCAGCCAACTGAGCAGAGGGATTACGCCCTATCAACACATACTGATAGCCACCGCGCTTCCACCAGGCCAGCTGCATGCCGTGGCGCTGTTCCTGAGTAATCGGGTTCGAATCCTGTGGTGCAGGCGAGATACAGAGCGCCATCGGACCATAATCAGCATGCAGCCAGGCGATCTGTGCAATCGACGTTCGTTCGTAACGCAGGATCCGCACCATTTTCAGTTCAGCGCCTGGCAGGCGAAGTTGCTGCGGGTGCAGCTCCAGTCCTAAATCCAGCCGTGTACGGTCGAGACCTCTCTGCAGCATTGCGGCGTCATTGGGGGTATCGGCCAGCGTTTCAGCACTGTAAAGCGACATATAGCGCGCCTCCAGATCGCGGATATTCTGACTTTCATCCTTCCCATCATCTGAGGGTCTTGCCAGAAAACCAATGCCGCTGCCCACCAGTAAAAAGCTGACCGATGCGGCAATAAGCGCGCGACGACTATACCCGGTGGCCACCTCGGGTGCCGGAATGGTCGCCAGGCGCTGGGCCATTCTGGCCTGTGGTGCCTGTTCGAGTAGCGGCGAAAAAGCCTGTTCAAAATCGAGACTGGTGTGCTGAAAATGCGCAACCCGCTCGACCAGTTCAGCATCCTCATCCATCGCCTGTTCAAACTGCGCAGCTTCTCGCGGCGTCATCTCACCATCCAGCCAGGCGACAATCGCCTCATCGCGCCACGGCGGCGTAAAAGTTTCCCTGTTCATCTCCGTTTCTCCTTCGGTGAGGGCGTGGTCGCCGGTTGTCTGGCTAGCGTGGCGCGTGCGGCGGCCAGACGGCTCATAATGGTGCCAACCGGGACAGCCAGCGTCTCTGCTGCCTCCTGATAGGTGAGTCCTTCCACGTAAACCAGAAACAGCGCATTTCGCTGTGCCTCGGGTAAGGCGTTAACGTGTTGCATAATGCGCTGGAAATGGCGATTGTCGTCGCTGGTGGCGTGATTATCCGCGGCCAGCAGCGCATCGGGATCCACAAATCCCTGCCCCTGCCGCACTTTTCGTGCGCGTAAATCGCTAACCCAGATGGAATGGAGGATGGAAAACAGCCATCGATCAATACGCGTGCCCGGCATGAACTGCGCGCTGCGTTCCAGCGCGCGCACGCAGGTTGACTGTACCAGCTCTTCTGCCATGTCACGGTTGTGTGACAACACATAGCCATAACGCCAGAGCCGCGTCAGATGTTCCGCAAGGTGCTGACGGATGTCACTGTGAGTGATTTTTCGCTCCTCCCTGCCGCATCAAACCTCAGGATGGCCATTGATCGCGGCTTGCAGATCGCGGTACTCCTCGCAATCTGTACCACAAATCCCGGCAATGGTTTTTAACTGTTCGCGAGCCAAATCGGGACGCCCTTTAATCATCCAGGCTTCGCCCAGATATTCACGCACTTTAGCGTAACGAGGATCAAGCGCAATGGCGCGCTGATAATAGCCAATACCCTCGTCGGTACGCCCCAGCTTGCGGGTGGCATAACCACGGTAGTTCCAGGCTTCGCGCGTATCCTGATTTTTCAGTGTATCCAGCAGGTTCAGCGCCGCCTGATATTCGCCCTTTTTTGCCAGATGATAGGCATAGCGCGTTTTATCATCGTCACTCAACTTGCTGGTTTTTTCGGGCACACAGCTTTTCGTATGACTGTCATAGACCTGACCTTTTGGACAGTCGGGCGTTTTTTTATCACTGTCATTATCACCCATCGCCATACTCAGCGGAGAGTGCAGCATCAGCAATAGAGCCGGAACAGCAAGCAGAGAAATACCAGAACGCGTTGTCATAATTTATCCTTATCGGGTCTGTGAGGCAGGCAATAAAGTCCGCCGGATGCAGTCCGCTATCGCGGCGCTGTACGGTAAACACCTCAGCGCCGGTTTCTATTCGATAAAAATAAAATTATTTTTTATCAGCCTGCCATGCCTGATCAAATCAGCAGTTTTTCCACCTGGCAAAAGCGCCCTTCTGCCAGCGAAATTACGGCGGCTTCCGCAATTGCCTGTGCTTTCAGACCATCCTCAAGGTTCGGCAGATCGTCAATCTGCTCACCATTCAGCGAGCGGATAAACGCATCCAGATGGGCATAGTAAGTGGGCTGCACCCGGCTAAACCAGTCGGGTAGCAGCCCCGGCTGCAGAATCTGCGCACTCTGATAGCAGCTGACTCCCCGCTGTGGCTGAGAAGCCGATTCGAGCATCCCGAGCGGTCCCATCACACTGATACGTTCATCGTAGCCATAACCAGTGCGGCGAGCATTGTCCAGCTGTGCCAGCGCCCCGCCGTGCAGCCGCAATAGCAACGTGCTGGTATCCACATCGTCAAATTCGCTGATCGCGGGTAACGCCAGCGCTGCCCCCATAGCAGCAACCTCCGTGACCTCATCTTCAGTCAGCCAGCGCAGCAGGTCAAAAAAGTGGATAGCCTGATCGCGCATCTGGCCACCGGAAGCTTTCAGATAACTCAGCGGCGGCATGGCCGAAGAGCGGCAGACCATTTGTATCAGTTCTGCCGGCCCAATCCGCCCCAGGCGGAGTTGCTGTTTAAGCTGCTGATGACTGACATCGAAACGGCGATTAAACCCCACAGTGACTGGTACGTTGTAAGGGAGGACATTAGCCACAGCTGAGCGTGCACGCTCAAGAGAGAGATCGATCGGTTTTTCACAGTAGATTGCTTTACCGGCACGGGCGGCGGTTTCCAGCAAATCGGCATGAGTCGGCGTTGCGCTGGCGATTAACACCATATCGATCTCTGCATCATTGATCGCCTCACTCACGGATGCTGCACGGGTCGAAAAGCGCGTCGCGAACGCGTCAGCGCGTGCAGGTTCTGCATCGGCCACCCAAACCAGTTCAACCTCAGGATGCGCCTGAAGATTCGTGGCATGAACTTCGCCAATAAAGCCACATCCCAACAGGGCAACACGTTGCTTTTTATTCATTTTGAACTCCGTCATAGTCCAGCAGAAAGCTGAACCAGCAGGATAACGCGGCGTCTTAAACTCATCGCATGGTGTTTTGAGGTGTTTACCTCAAAGGAGCAGACATGTCGCTGAACGACGTTGCCCTAAGGGCAGGGGTTGGGCTGGCAACCGTGGTTCGGGTGCTCAATGAATGTTTCAGAAAGATTGGCACCCCTGTTAAACAGACCTCAAAACTGACATTTTTATAAAAATTAAAATATAAATCTATTTAGGATTCATTTGGCATTTTAATAGTTTACCCCGCTCAAGAGTTGTTATCATCACAGCGAATATGGAACGCAGTCATGCCGAAACAAAAGCCGAAGCAACATAGTTGCTCTGAAACCGACAACGGGGCACCCTGCAGAACGTTTTAGCATTCAGATACTGATGGCAGGATAGTCCTGCATTTTTCCTGCACCCATTACGGTGCCTGACTAATCAATGAGAGTTTGCTTTGGAACACTATTTATCCCCGGTGCGCACCACCAAAGAGAGAGTGCTGCACGCGGTTGTTTTCGAAGTTGCTGCCAATGTGCTGGTATTCATTATCCTGATGATTTGGGCCTCAGCTGCCCCCGCACAATCGGCACTGTTGACGATCGTCTCATCAACGCTGGCAATGGGATGGAACTACCTGTTCAATCTGATGTTTGACAGCATCCAGCTCCGAACAGGATTTAAAAAAGACTGGCGAATGAGATGCCTCCATGCCGTTTTGTTTGAGGCTGGACTGTTAGTGGTGCTGATACCTTTTGCAGCATGGTGGCTGAATATTACGCTACTCGCAGCGCTGAAACTGGAATGCGGGCTGGTGCTGTTTTTTCTGGTCTATGCTTACCTGTTTAATCTGATTTGGGATTACGCTAGTGCTGCTCGTAAAAAGAACAGTTAAATTAATTTCAGATAGCACAATGAATAAATCCTTTTATCTGAACAAATTAAACAAACTTTCTTCTTTCGAAATTTTTAGCATCCCGAAATTTAGATATGCAGAAATAAATTATAAACATAACTTTTCTTTCAGCGAAAAAACACATCAAAAAAACAGGATGATAACGAAAGAGACCTGCAGAAAAGTGCGTCCAGAAACAGGAATCGGAGTGTGTTGTTCCGTTAATTTGTTAAGATTTTTTAATTGCACACCCTGTAAAGAAACTCATAAAAAAATTATTTTCAGCGACTGCACTTAATAAAAAAATTTAGCCACATTTCCTTTGACAGGAATGAGGCCAGAAACGTTAATCATTCCAGTTGAAAAGAAAACTCATTGAATAACGGAACGGTAATTAATAAATATTCATTACAAAACCAGGCAAAACTATTTATAATACAATACAGTTAAGCATCATCATGCTGACTATTGAATAATCCAGGAACTATTTAGAATGATCACGATGAAATAACGCCCACTGCTTAATCTTTTCTCCTGATGGCAAAACGCAATAGAGCGCACTGCCGCTGGATGATGCCTCTTGCACCAGCTTTCCACCGCGCTGAAGACACCACTCGCTGGCGGGATTACGCATTATCAGGCGCTGTGGTTCAGCATTGTGAGACGTGCAGCCACTCATTTGCACGGTAGCCAGCATCAGAGAACAGATTGCTATTTTATTGGCGACTTCCATTTAACTCTCTCAACATTAATTTCAGGAAAAATCTTAATTAACAGGCTAATTCTCACATACTTTTGATTATTCTAAAAATGAAGTTGTTTAGGTATTTTCAGCATTCTGAAACGTGTATTAATTTTTATAACGATAGCATCTTCTCATTAAACTCTTTCATAACGATGTCATAAGTTTGTCACTCCTCTCAACCGACAAAAAAAGAACAACCGAACCACATCAAAAAGAGACATTGTCGATTAAGGCTCTGGGGTATCAATAATTCCTTTATAAAGCTCAAACACAGAAAGATCATTGATAAATGCGTTAAATTGCCTGTCACCGTTGAGTGAAAACTTTTTCATTACATTATACTTATGTGTGTAAACAGTTTTAACTGAAAGATTAAGATGCTTAGCTATTTGCCCGACATTATACCCTTTTTTTAAAAAACTCAGCACCTGCAACTGGACTATCGTCACACGTGCAAAAACACAGCCTGCGCAATATGACGGTAGAAAACCTTGTCTGTTTCCCTGATGACCGACCCAGAAGCGAATGATTTTCTCGTGAATATCCCGAATGGAATCATTGCGCGAAATAATAATAATAGAGTGATAGCATACAGGAAGTTGCTCAAGGGTGATGTCTTCTACATCGTCAGTGAACACTATTATAATGCTACCGGGCTTCCGAGCACGGTAGGCCGGCTGACACATATAAAGACGCCACTGAGCAGCATTAATGAGTATAAAATCGGCCAGGCCCAGACTTTGTGAACTGTCAGTTCGTAAAAACTCCACAGATGAATCAGATAGTAATGCCTCCTCAATTATTTTTGAGATGCCCAACCGAAAGAAGTAGTTTTCATTTGTACAAACAACTTTAAAATCCATTTTTTCCTTAAGCATCTCAAAAGTTAAAATAATCAGGTAAACTTGCCATTAACCAGGGTGAGTTCACCTTTCTCTTTCAATTCTTTCAGCACTCTGCAAATTGAGCTTTTTGAAAGATGTGAACTACTTTGAATCAGACAAAGTGCTGAAAATCGCTTTTTCAGGTGCGGTGGTAGCTTTTCCCAATGCCGGATTAAGGAAACCACTTCATCATAGGAATTATTTTTAGATAACTGTATATAGTTCATCAGGTCAGAATATTGGCCAGATAAAATAGACATAGCGTCATTGAAAAGGTCTTTCTCGAAGATCAGTTGCCAGAATAGATCGTAATCAATAAAACTGACTTTTCCATAATCAATCCTTTCCAGATAAACGGGAGGTTCATCGAGTGCTGGCGTAACGCCGACAACAAAGGGAGCCGATAAGACATTCAACACCTTATGATCGCCCTTTAACTTGAGTAAGAAATCACCATCAAGAATGAACATAATTCGGCGTAGATTATCTTTAGTAAGATGATAGCGACGCTTCCCACGCGAAATCTCATCTGGATTTGCAGCCTGGGTATATCCGGCTAATGCATCAATGACCCGCTCATGATTTTCGGTTACTCTAAACATAATAATTAACTCAATCTGACTAACACAAGGTTAGTGATTAGTAGAAAAATCAGTAAATATCATTACACCACTTAAATGCTTGTAAATTAGCAGACAAAAGCACACGTCAGAATTTTAACGAAGTAAATGATAGCGTTGTCGTTTTCTCAGGAAATCATAATCACCTGAGCATACAGGTTATCGATTCGTCATATCAGGCATACAAAAAAGCCTTACAGTGTTGAGATATAGCCAAAGTTGAGAATAAAAATATTCAGCCATCATTGTGAAGTCCTGTATTGATAAAATAACAAAACATCCGTCAGGCTTAATTAGGACACACCGCTCCCAAAATGGACATTTAAATCCACAACAATCTAATAATTAGGTTTTTATTCTATTTTAATGCATCAATATAGGTTAAAGCTCCAAAAGGAGATTTTGCACCCAGCACCCTATCTTACCTGCAGGTGTACATAGTGTAAGTTCTGCACTCTCTATTTTGGTAAGATCCGCTTTTGTCCTCGCATTCAAATCTTGATGGCAGAATGCATACCATCCGTATTATCAATACTCTGGCAAACGGGATTTTAAAAACCAAAAAAAACGCTCATCTGAACGCCTATATTTATTACCAACCGGGGATTTACGTTGCGCCTGAAAAATGGCATCAGAAAAATACCCGTAAGAGCATTCTATCTTACGGGTATAATTCCCACTAAAAACTGACGGGTTTAATACCGCTGGCAGGTAAATAAACTTGAAAGGGGACCACTTATAAGATAAGTATTCCGATTTAGCCGGGTGAAGTCCAGCTGCAAATAATTGGGGTCGAGTGTAATCTCAGCCAGCAAAATATTAAAGACATCGTCTGGTGTTGAATCATTCGTAGAAGTGATCATCTTTGTGATTTTATAACGGTATGTATCACTGTCTATTTTCCGGCCCTGACTTAACGCAATACGCCGATTAAGTCCTGTAATCTTATCATCAACTGTAACCTGACCATTTAATAACAGATATCCTGTATCAGAATCGATAAAACGCAGATCCTGTGTTACAGCAAACTCAATTCTACTCGCATCATGACGGCTTAGCTCGTAGCGACTGAATGCTGAGCAGCGGAAAGGCAGATCGTTAGCCCGGGATTTGAAAAAGTTAAATCCTGTAAAAATCACCAGTAAAAGTGCAGCCAGGGATATTGTCAGCGTGGCATTTCGTTTCAAGACGTTCTCCAGTCCAGATAATAGAAGTTGTCACAGGAAACGATATGACCACGACTGTTAAGATTGCATGCAGAGAGCATCGTTCTGCCATAATTAGTCGTCGTTAATGAGGTTTTTTTATCAAAATAGATACGGCGTCCTGGTATACAGGATTGATTATTTTCTTTCAGGATTTCTGTAATTTCTTTATTAAGTGATTTTTTTTCAAAAACATTGAGCCCTTGCAATATCACAGCTTCGCAGCCGCCTTCCAGTTTGATGGTACTCATAGAGTAACTCTTTTCATCAAAGCCAGACCCGGCGTAATACCAGAGAGAACTGCCCAGTAACACCAATATAATAATGAAAAAAATCATCTTACTGAAGTTGAGGAGCGGTTTTTTGACATTGACATCCTGATTAACAGACTCAGTTAATAGAGTGTGGCTTTTCTCCACTGAACCAGAATCTTCAGCGTTCACCTCATCCGTTTGGGCATCTGTCACATCCGTAGCCTGTGGGCTTTCACGTTCAATGCTGATGTCAGTGTTGAGTCTGATGCCAATTTTCGGAATGGTGATAATTAAATTTTCACAGCCATAAGCGGCGAGCGCTCTGCGCAGCATACTTAGATACTGATTCAGATTACTGTTTGAGCCGCGCAGGCCATATTTATCCCAGACTTCAGTCAGCAGGATTTCGCGTGCCAGGACTTCTCCCTGAGAATTCAGTAGCTGCTCAAAAAGACGACCAGAAGAAATACTCAGACTCAGCGTTTCCTGGGTAGGCATGTGCGTGAGGGTACAGTCGTCAGAATTGTAGGTGATCTGGCCATCAATAATGTAAATCATTAAAAAACCACTGAATTTTCCTTCATTCCCGACAGTATAATTCAGCTCAATTAAAGAAGCACTCAAGAAACCTGAATCTGACATTTCACTAAGATGATGTTTAGCTGGCACTACTATGGCGTATCCAGAGGAGATTCGATTGTTTGATCCTTCTCACCGATAAGGTACTGAGTCACATAAACAGTGCCCGACTCTCTCCATCTTATCCGGACTGTAGATTTTCACCGCAGCTCAGCCTAACATGTGACCATTAATAACAGTGGTCACTGAGTTTTCATCCACCTTTACTCTGTCAGGTTTTAACAATGATCCAGTCTGTAACAGAAAATGCGACACGTGGTCCGGCCGGGCACAACGTTCGTGACCAGATTGTTGATGCTGCCATGCAACACTTTGCACATTATGGCTATGAAAAAACGACGGTTTCTGATCTCGCAAGAGCTATTGGTTTTTCGAAAGCGTATATCTATAAATTTTTTGAATCTAAACAGGCGATTGGAGAAGTAATATGTGCCAATCGGCTGGCGATGATTATGCAGCGTGTCGAAGAAGCGATGGTTGATACACCTGGGGCATCAGAACAACTGCGACGGCTGTTTCGCACGCTTTCTGCCACCGGCACTGAATTGTTTTTTCATGAACGCAAACTCTACGATATTGCCGCTGTGGCATCTCGCGATCGCTGGCCATCAGCCTCAGCTCATGAAGAGCGACTGCTTAACCTGATTCTGCAAATACTGCGCCTGGGGCGCGAAACGGGTGAGTTTGAGCGTAAAACACCGGCTGATGAAGCAGCAGAAGCGATCTATCGGGTTCTTAAACCTTATGCCAGTCCGGTATTGCTCCAGTACAGTCTTGACGACGCTGAGGAAGCCTCTGCGCAGCTGGCAGCGCTGGTATTACGCAGCCTGGCGCCCTGAGCATTCCGCATAATGTGACTATTGACTTAATTAGTCACCAGATCAAATATAGCGACTTGTTTTGTCATCGCTCTGGATTCTGATGCTACTTCGCTTATCTCAGCCTGTGATGTTCCATCTCTGCGCGCGTCCATCGCACTATCCTGTGCTGGGCCTCGCTATTTGCGCTTCAGGCGCGTTTCACCTCTCCGCGTCAGCATGTCAATCGCTGCCCGGACAGCTTACGGGAGCAACCTCATGAGTCACTCATCCTCATCACAACGCATCGTCATTACCGGCGCGGGCGTCGTTTCGCCATTAGGTTGTGGCGTTAACAACGTCTGGCAGCGATTAACGGCGGGTGAGTCCGGTATCCGCACGCTGCCCGACACACTCACTGCCGGCACCGGGATTTCAGTAGGTGGCCTTGTGCCAGGCATTGATGAAGATCCGCTGGCGGGATATGACCCGGAGTCATTCATTGCGCCGAAAGAGCGTAAGAAAATGTCGCGATTTATTGAATTTGCGCTGCTTGCGGCAGAAGAAGCGCTGGCTCAGGCGGGCTGGCATCCTGAAGATGAGGCCGCGCGTGAACGCACCGCGACCATTATTGCCTCCGGCGTCGGCGGTTTTGGCGCAATTGCTGACGCCGTGCGCACCACGGATGGGCGCGGTCCGCGCAGACTTTCGCCCTTCACTGCCCCCTCGTTTCTGGCCAATATGGCCGCGGGTCATGTCTCTATTAAATACGGTTTTACCGGCCCGCTGGGCGCACCGGTTACAGCCTGTGCCGCAGGCGTGCAGGCTATTGGTGATGCAGCAAGGTTAATCAGAAGCGGCGAAGCGGACATTGCGATTTGTGGCGGGACCGAAGCGGCGCTGGATCGCGTAACGCTGGGCTGTTTCGCGGCAGCGCGTGCCCTATGCACGGGCTATGAGGAGCATCCGCATCTCGCATCACGTCCGTTTGATCGCGACAGAAACGGCTTTGTGATGGCCGAAGGTGCTGGTTTGCTGGTGATCGAGTCGCTTGCCCATGCCCAGGCTCGGGGTGCGACGCCACTGGCGGAAATTATCGGTTATGGCACCAGCGCCGATGCTTACCATCTTACCGCAGGTCCGGAAGATGGCAGTGGCGCTGCGCGGGCAATGAGAACCGCTCTGCGCCAGGCGTGTATCAGCGCGGATGACGTTCATCACATCAATGCTCATGCAACCTCAACACAGGTTGGCGATCACGGCGAGCTGGCCGCTATTCGAGCTGTATTTGGCGATAATTCCCAGGTCGCGATCTCTTCAACCAAATCTGCCACCGGCCATCTGCTGGGTGCAGCGGGCGGCGTTGAGGCGATATTCACCCTGATGGCGCTGCGTCAGCAGCTTATCCCGCCGACACTGAACCTTCATCATCCCGATGACGCAGCAGGCAATCTTGACCTGGTGGCGCTCACTGCACGCCCGGCGGAGTTGACCTATGCCATGTCGAACGGTTTCGGCTTTGGCGGCGTCAACGCCAGCCTCCTGCTTCGTAAGTGGCATTGACGTCATCGTGAAGACTCAACCTGCGCCACCAGACATCCTGGTCGCGCAGGGTTTAAATCTCCAGAAGGTCACGCTTTGCTGGATAATTCCAGAGGCTCCCCGTCAGCAATAGCGTCATAAACCTGTATCCTTCCTGACTTCCCGACCCTCTCCTTTTCTTTCAACAATGGCACCGGCGACGTCAATCAGGAGGCCGTTGTCTTCTGTAACCAGGTCATTGATGAACTGCTGGCACAGGGTATGACTCCCTTTATTACGCTGTTTCACTTCAATATGCCGATGGCGATGCCGGAACAGGAAGGCAGGAAAAATCATCAGGTCGTTGCAGCATTTTCACCCACCTGCGGCTGAATGATGATAATCCTCGCTGCGCCTCACACCAACTCATAGCCGCTGCAGTGCCCTATCCCTGTACCGGCGCATCGAACAGACTCAACGCCACAACAATCACTGCATAAACCAGCAGATACAACAGAATCAGCGCAGCAAGCAAACGACGGTGGCTGCGCATCCCGTTTTTCTTCATGGTGCCATTCAGAAGGTATAACTCAATGCCAGGGTTGCCGATGCGCCATTGTGCCGCGCGACAATCGGGCTATCTGAGGCAAGTTTATCCAGCCATGTGTAATCACCGATGACACTGGCAGCCCAGGCGGGCGTGAACTGATGGCTCCAGGTCAGGCTGGCGTCGGTGCCATAAAATCCACCCGCAGCGTCATAACGTTCATAACCGCTACGCGCGCTTTGCTCGCGGTTAACACCGTACCAGGTGTTCATGTAACGTCCGTCGCCAAACAGACCTGCCACCTGCAGTGCCACCGTATCATCGCTGGTCTGCCAGGGAATCAACGTTACGGATGTCCGATACTGCACGCCCTGACTGTCACTTAGTGGCAGCGTCGCTTTGCCCTCCAGCACAAACCATGGTGTGACTGACCATCCCACCGCAAGCGCGGTGTTCACCGTGGCATCGATCTTTCCCATGCCCCTGAGCCGGTCATCACCGTCACGCCATGAGGAATTGCGGTCAGATCGGCCTAACCCATAGCCCAGGGTATGTTCCAGATACAACCCATTATCTGCCTGTAGATCGTAGCCAATCCCTTTTTGCGAATCGAGAAAGAAAGCCCCGTCGCGCGCCTGAATAATCGGCGTCAGCTGCCAGTGCTGCTTATCTGCGCCGCTGTAACGCGGTGCATTGATGCCTGCAATGCCCACCGTCACACTGGACGAAGGCGTGGCACTGTCATCCGCTCTTGCGGCAGCCGCGCTTAATGCCAGTGAAAAACAGACCATGTGAAGCGTTATTTTTCCGGTTATCATCTCGTTTCCTCATTATCACATCAGGTGCGGAGCTGAGGGATTCAGGGCCGCGTCACTGGCCGGAGTATGCGGGGCGAGTGTCAATGAACGACCAGGGATTTATGAAGAAACAGTCAAGGTGATCTGAAATGCAGCTAAAACGTATCCTGATTATTGAAGATGATGCTGACGCGGCCGGCGTCCTTGAGGCCTATCTGAAACGTGAAAATTATGAGGTTATGATTGTCGGTGACGGACCTGGCGGGCTGGATGCCGCCAGACGCTGGCAGCCCGATCTGATCCTGCTGGATATCATGTTGCCTGGCATGAACGGCACCGAAGTGCTGGCCGCACTGCGACGTCGCGACGATACGCCGGTGATCATGGTGACGGCGATGAGCGATGCGCCGGACCGCATCGGTGCACTCCGCTATGGCGCTGATGACTATGTGGTCAAGCCCTATCATCCAGGCGAAGTCGTGGCGCGCGTGCAGGCGGTGTTGCGCCGCAGTCAGAATAGCGCGCCGGTCACCGAAATCCTGCGCTGGGCCGGTCTGGTCGTTGATCCGATCGCCCTCACAGCCGTAATTGAATGCGACAGTGGCACATCGCGCCGTCTCGATCTGACACCCACTGAATTTTCCCTGCTGGTCACCCTGATGCGCGCACCAACGCGTCCGTTTACCCGTCTGTTTCTGCTGGAGCACTGTCTGCCGGAAAGCGATGCGCTGGAGCGGGTGGTGGATACACACGTCTACAACCTGCGCCGTAAACTGGAAGCTGCAGGCATCTCTGACGTGTTACCTGCGGTGCGTAGCGTGGGTTACCGGTTCAGACAGCCATGAATAAAAACATCTACAACTCTCTGTGGCGCTGGATCTGCGTCAGGGTCATGTTTCTGGCGATTGGCAGTGTCATTCTGATCGCCTTCTGTATGTGGTTGCGCTTCGCGGTGCAGGCGTACTGGGTCTATTACCGTATGCCACCCGCACTGCTGGAGGAGTTTTCACAGCTACGGCGCCATCCTGCCAGCGACCCGGCACGCTTTCACCAGATCGTGGATCAATGGTGGGGGCTCACTTTTTCTGATCCGTCGCTGGCCTCGTCGGACTGGTTTACTGTGATTGCGCTGGTGGTCGTCACCATCCCGTTTATGGTGTTTATGGCACTGCGTTTCGCGCGCCCACTCTCCACGCAGTTCAGTCAGCTGGCGACCGCGGCGCGCGCGGTATCAAAAGGGGAATTTGGCCGAACAGCCGCAGTGGTAAAAGAAGCTCCGCAGGAGCTGGTGCGCTTTACCGAAGATTTTAATCAGATGACGCAGCAACTGGCGCGTTACGAGCGCGAGCTGCGCACCTCGCATGTGGCGATGGCACATGAACTTCGCTCACCCCTGACGGCGGCGATGGGCCGGTTGCAGGGTATTCTGGATGGCGTCTTTCCAGCGGAGCCGCAGCAACTGGCAATGATCATGAAGCAACTGACGCAGCTCAGCCGACTGATCGATGAACTGCATTTGTTGTCACTGGCGGATGCCGGTCAGCTGGTCCTGAACCGGGAACGGTTTAATCTCAGTGAGTTACTGCGCGAGCGTACGGGCTGGCTGCTGCCGCAGGCAGAACAGGCAGGTGTGACCATCAGCGTCATCGCACCAGAGGCTCTGATGCTCGATGCCGATGCATTCCGCCTGGGCCAGGTGGTGACGATCCTTTGTGAGAATGCGCTGCGCTACGCGGCGGACGGGGGTGCGTTGCTGATCTCCGCCAGCCAGAACGATCGGGCGGTTACCCTGACTTTTCGCGATTATGGTCAGGGTGTAGAGCCGGACTTTCTGCCGCAGCTGTTTGATCGCTTTACCCGAGCTGACTCCTCTCGTGCTCGCCACTCTGGCGGGAGCGGTCTGGGATTGTCGATCGCCAAAGCTATCATCGAGGCGCACGGCGGATCACTTCGCGCCACGTTACCCGCTGACGGCGGCCTGTTAATCGGGATAACGCTGCCGGGGAGATAAATTGTTCTGGCTTGACCATTTCTTGATGGTTCATGCAACGTTTCTGGACACAAGCCGGGTTCAATGAGCACAACTCATTAAAGGAACCCGGCTATGACTGATTTAATCCCGGATGCTGCCCGCCAGGTGTGGCGTCACCTTTTTAGTGTTCAGATCTTTGCACCAGCCATGTTTGTGCTGCTTGGCGTGCTCATCATGACTGGCTGCCGGGACAATAATTCTGCCCCGCCCGCTGCCCCGCCGCGACCAGTTAAAACGGTGATTGTTCCGCCGCTCGGAAGTGATGCTTCACTGGTGCTGACCGGAGAAATCCGCGCCCATGAAGAGGTCGCGCTTGCTTTCAGGCTGGATGGCCAGGTCGTGAGTCGTGCGGCTGAACTGGGCGATCGCGTCAGCGCCGGACAACCGCTTGCAGCGCTGGAAAATGATCAGTCACGTAATCAGCTCAGTAGCGCACAGGCCGATCTCGACAGCGCTCGCGCCGCCGAACGGGTCGCCGCACTTAATCTTCATCGAATGCGGCTGTTGATGCCCGGTGGCGCCATCGCCCGCAGCCAGCTTGACAGCGCCCAGGCAGACTGGCAAAGCGCGCAGTCACGCCGTCTCAGCAGCGAAGCAGCGCTAAAAAATGCCCAGGACACTCTCAGCTGGACTCAACTCACTGCACCCACCGCAGGCCGGATCACCGCCATCACGGTTCAGCCTGGCCAGGTGGTCAGCGCTGGACAAAATGTGATGACGCTGGCAGCGGGAGATGCACGCGATGCGGTGTTTGACCTGACCACACCAGCGCTTTTGCGTCCTGACGGCCAAATACCACTAAAGGTGACGCTGCTCGCCGATCCCACCGTGCAGGCCAGCGGCACGGTGCGTGACATCAGCCCACAAGCCGATCCGCAGACCCGCACGTGGCGACTGCGCATCTCGTTGATAAATCCACCTGAGGCGATGGCACCCGGTGCCACGGTCACCGTCAGCCTGCCCGATGCACAACCGCCAGTGATCGCCCTGCCCGCCAGCGCTCTGACCCGTTTCTCAGACAAACCCGCGCTGCTGGTTGTTGATGCAGCGTCACGCTTGCAGCTTCGTCCGGTAGTCCTGGCCCGCTTTAACGCGCATCAAATCTTTGTAACTGCCGGGATCCAGCCGGGCGAGCGCGTTGTGACGGCCGGCGTTAATACCCTGCAGCCCGGCGAAAAGGTCTCGCTGATGCAGGAGGCGCCATGAAAAAACCGGCTGGCTTTAACCTCTCTGGCTGGGCGCTGGCGCATCAGCAACTGGTCATCTTTTTCATGCTGCTGGTGATGGCGGCAGGTGTACTGAGCTATGAACGTCTCTCCCGCAATGAAGATCCGGCGTTTACCATCAAAACTGCCGTCATCTCGGCCCAATGGCCGGGCGCGGACGTGGACAATATGGTGCAACTGGTCACTGACGTACTGGAACAGAAGGTACAGGAGATCCCGTCGCTGGACGCCGTTGAGAGCGAAACCCGCGCCGGGCAAACGGTGATATATGTCAACCTGCGTGATGACACACCACCCTCTCAGGTGGCTGGCACCTGGTATCAGTTACGTAAAAAGATGAAAGACGTTGCCGCTTCACTGCCTCAGGGCGTGCAGGGTCCGGCAGTGAACGATGAGTTTGATGACACCTTCGGCACAATTTATGGGTTTACGGCTGATGGTTTTACCGCCAGAGAGTTGCGCGATCGGGTCGATAACCTGCGGCGAAGTCTGACGAGTCTGCCCGACATCGGAAAAACCACCCTGCTGGGTGTGCAGGAGCAGCAGGTGGTTATCGCCTTTTCCCCGCGCAAGCTAAACGGCATGGGACTCGATTTACAGCAGGTCAGCGACGCCATCAAAGCGCAGAACGACGTGGTACCCGCGGGCAGCCTGCGAACCGACCGCGAGAACATTGCGCTGCGGGTCAGTGGCACCCTGACCTCGGTCGAAAACCTGCGGGCAATTACCCTGCATATCGGAGAGCGTTTCATCCCGCTGACTGAACTGGCTACCATCACTCTTCAACCTGCCGATCCCCCGGCACCCACGTTTCGGGTTAACGGCGTTCCGGCTATCGGGCTGGCGATTTCCATGGCCCCAGGCGGCAACATGCTCGATTTCGGCAAGCAGCTTAACCAGCGCATGCAGACACTGGCCAGTCAGTTACCGCACGGCATCACCCTGACCCGCGTGGCTGACCAGTCATCCGTGGTGAAAAATGCGGTCAGCGGCTTTGTCCGGATACTGGGCGAAGCGGTCGTCATCGTGTTAGCCGTCTCTTTCGTCTCGCTGGGACTGCGTGCTGGTCTGGTGGTGGCAGCGGCCATTCCGCTGGTGCTGGCCATGACCTTTACCGGCATGTTGCTGGCGGGCATCGGCCTGCAACGAATTTCACTGGGTGCGCTGATCATTGCGCTGGGGCTGCTGGTGGATGACGCGATGATCACTGTCGAAGCGATGGTGGCGCGGCTGGAAGCAGGCGACAGTAAGTGGCAGGCCGCGACGTATGCGTTCAAAACCACCGCATTCCCTATGCTGACCGGCACGCTGGTGATGATTGCGGGTTTTATTCCGGTCGGGTTCGCTGCCTCCAGTGCCGGAGAGTACTGCTATTCGCTGTTTGTGGTGATTGCGCTTGCATTGCTTTGCTCGTGGGTGGTCGCAGTAATCTTTTCTCCACTCACCGGCTGCTGGCTGCTGTCTGTAAAGCACATAACAGCCCACCCGTCGCCGGGCGTGCTTGCGCGCACTTATCACCGACTTCTGGACGTGATTCTGCGTAACCGACTGGTGACAATGGGCGTGGCAATGGCAGTGCTGTTAGTCAGCCTTTATGCCACCACCTTTATGCAGGGTGAGTTTTTCCCGGCGTCAGACCGCCCCGAATTGCTGGTCAGCCTGACGCTGCCCGCCAATGCCGCGCAGGCCGAAACCCTGCGTCGTACCGTACAACTTGAAAAAATGCTCCAGAATGACCGGGATGTGGCGAACTTCACCAGCTACGTTGGCTCAGGTGCAATCCGCTTCTATCTACCGATGGATGTGCTGCTGGATAATGAAAACATCGCGCAGCTGGTGGTGGTGGCAAAAGATCTCACCGTGCGCGATCGGCTGCGCAGCCGGCTGGAACGAAAACTGGCAGCAGATTTTAACGATATCAGTACTCGCGTCTCACCGCTTGAGCTGGGGCCGCCGGTTGGCTGGCCACTGAAATATCGCATCACCGGTCCGGACAATGCACAGGTTCGGCAGGTCGCCGATCGGCTGGCGGCACAGCTTGCTCGCTCACCGCTGACCCGGGGTGTCAATCTCACCGCCGGAGAGCCAGAACGCGTTATCAGGCTGGCAGTAAACCAGACAGCGGCCCGCGCGGCTGGACTCTCATCAGACACGATAGCCACCGCGCTGAATACGCTGATGTCCGGCAGCGTGGTGACCACGCTGCGCGATCGCAACCGCCTGATCGATGTGGTGCTGCGCGGCGATGACAAGGCGCGCCAGGACACTGACTTGCTGGCAGGATTGATGATTACCAATGCCAGCGGACAAAAAATTCCGCTGCGGCAGGTCGCGACGCTGAACTGGGGGGTGGACGACCCGGTGATCTGGCGCCGTCAGCGGCTGGCTTACATCACCGTACAGACCGATATCGCACCCGGTCAGCGGGCTGAACAGGTTTCGCAACAGCTCGCGCCAGGTGTCGCCGCTCTGCGTGCTTCACTGCCTGCCGGATATGGTATTGAAGAAGGTGGCGTGGCGGCAGAATCAGACAAAGGCAACGGTTCTGTGTTTGCTCTGTTGCCGGTAACGATCTGCGCCATGCTGATCCTGCTGATGATTCAGCTGCAACGTTTCTCAGGCATGCTGCTGGCGCTAAGCATGGCACCGTTTGGTTTGCCAGGCATCATATCCGCAATGCTGCCTGCGGGTACTCCGCTGGGGTTTGTGGCGCTGCTGGGGATTATTGCACTGGCGGGAATCATCATCCGCAACGCCGTGATTATGATCAGTGAAGTGGATACGAACAGCCGCGCCGGACTTGCCGCTGGTGAAGCTATCCGGCAGGCCGCCCATCACCGGGCGCGTCCAATCGTGCTGACCGCGTGTGCCGCAATCCTGGGCATGATCCCTATTTCTCATCAGGTTTTCTGGGGGCCGATGGCACTGGCGATTATTGGTGGGCTGGTGAGCGGTACGCTGGTGACACTTACGGTATTGCCCGCTGCGTTAAGTCTGATGATGGAACGCCGTTCACGTTAAATCCGTTCAAAAAAAGTCCGGCGATTCTGTACCAGGAACAGCAGAATCGCCGGACGTCCTCAGTTCATCACCTCGACCAGAATCAGTGGGCACTTTCTGACTTTGCAGGCCTGACTGTAGGCCAGCGAGCAGACCGAACAAAGGTCACGCACGTCAGACTGGTACTCATACTCCATGAAATAGCGGAACTGGCCGCCTGCCGAATCTGTTCTCCAGAATCGCTGCGGCTCCAGAATTTCATCCAGTTGCCTGAATGTCAGGGCTGACGGGTTATGAAACCCGACTCTTACGCGATATATAGTCATGCACCGATTATTGGCATCCCGGCTTCGTGCCGCCAGTTGGTTATTGTTTTCATTACAATAGCTGGCGCTTATCAACCCATCTCTTAGTGTGGCGCAGGCAGTTCTGCCAGCATTGCCAGCAGATGCAGCACCGCTTTTGACGGATGAAGCCGACGCCAGGCAAAGGCCACGTCGGTAAACAGCGTGTTGTTTTCGATATCGCAGAAGCTCACGTCGGGGTTATCGACGCAGCGCATCGACTCCGGCACCAGCGCAATCCCGCAGCCGGCCGCGACCATACCCAACGACGTGGTGATTTGCGGCGCCTGCTGGAAGGTGTGGCGCGAAAAGCCCGCCCGCAGACAGGCAGTGACAATCAGCTCATACAGGCTCGGCGAGACGTCACGCGGGAAAATGATCAGGGTTTCATCCGCCAGCGCGGAGAGCGGCACAGTGGGTGTACCGCTTAAGGGATGAGAACGCGGCAGCGCAATCAGCATTTTTTCGGTGGAAATGACACGCAGATTAAACGCTTTGCTGCTTTCGCACGGCAGCCGGATAAAGGCCGCATCCAGTAATCCCTCCTGTAAATCCTGCATCAGCAACGCCATATTCTCTTCACGCGTCAGCAACGTCATCGCGGGATAACGTTCCTTAAACTTATGGATTAGCGTGAAGATGCGCGAATTAAACGCCACCGAACTGGCAAATCCCAGCGACAACTGACCGCTGATCCCGCGCGCAATGCCACGCGCGTTTTCCAGCGCCTGATCGGCCAGCTGCACAATCTGTCGGGCATCCGCCAGAAACGCTTCTCCCGCTTCAGTGAGTTCAACCCCGCGCGTCAGCCGCTTCAACAATGGCGTGCCGATCTCCTGCTCCAGCCGCAATATCTGCTGACTCAGTGGCGGCTGCGATATCCCCAGCAATTCAGCGGCTCGGGTAAAGTGAAGCGTCTCGGCTACGGCAACAAAATAACGCAGATGGCGAAGTTCCATATCAAAAACGTCTCAAAGTTAACAGGTTTCGCTATTGGACCCACCGACTGAATCGGTTCACCATTAGGTTAACACGGCTTAACGGTTAATCGACGAGGCATCAAATGAGCAATTGTGTAACTGATTGTTCCTGCGAGGATCAACTAAAACATACTGTCTTAACGCTTTCCCAGGATGCGCCAGAAAGTGTTATCTATCAGACCTCTTTAATGAGTGCGCTGCTGAGCGGCGTCTATGACGGTAATGTCCGCATTGCCGACCTGCTGCGCAAAGGGGATTTCGGCCTGGGCACCTTCAACCGGCTGGATGGCGAGATGATCGCGTTTGACAGCAAAGTCTATCAGTTGCACGCCGACGGCAGCGCGCATCCAGCCGATCCGGCGCAGAAAACTCCGTTTGCGGTCATGACCTTTTTCAAGCCGCAGCACCTGTTTGAGTTTGACCGGCCGCTGTCACGCGAGGAAATCCATCGGGTGATCGACAGCGAAATCACCTCCGATAACCAGTTCTGTGCGCTACGCATCAGCGGTCGTTTCAGCCGCGTCGATACCCGCACCGTGCCGTGCCAGTGCCGCCCGTATCGATCCATGCCGGAAGTGCTGGACGATCAGCCTACCTTTTCCTTTAGCCAGCGTGCGGGGGAACTGATTGGATTCCGCACGCCGCAATATATGCAGGGCATTAACGTTGCGGGCTATCACGAACATTTTATTACCGACGACCGCGAAGGCGGCGGCCACATTCTCGATTACGCGCTGGAACAGGGCACCCTGACCTTTGGTGCCATCAGCAAGCTGGTCGTGGATCTGCCGCAGGACAGTGACTTTCTCAATGCCGACCTGAACCCCGCCAATCTTGACGCCGCGATCCGAGCGGTAGAAAGCTAATCAGAGGAATGACGATGAAAACTTCAACCGATACCACGCTCTGGACCTGTGGCGCTGACCTGGTGGTCGCGCAACTTGAGGCACAGGGTGTCCAGCATGTCTTTGGCATCCCTGGCGCAAAGATCGATAAGGTTTTTGACTCGCTGCTGGACTCATCCATTCAGACCATACCGGTTCGCCACGAAGCTAACGCCGCGTTTATGGCCGCCGCAGTTGGCCGTCTCACCGGCAACGCGGGTGTGGCGCTGGTTACCTCAGGGCCGGGCTGCTCTAACCTGATCACCGGTATGGCTACCGCCACCAGCGAAGGTGATCCGGTGGTCGCTATCGGCGGCCAGGTGAAACGTTCCGACAGTGCAAAGCAGGTTCATCAGAGCATGGACACCGTTTCGATGTTTCGCCCGATCACCAAATATGCGGTTGAAGTGACCGATCCCTCTGCGCTTTCTGAATGCCTGTCAAATGCGTTTCGCCATGCGGAACATGGCCGCGGCGGCGGTGCCTTTATCAGCCTGCCACAGGATATTGTCGATCAGCCGGTGACCGGCAAAGCGCTGAGCAGTAAAGGCCGTCCGGTGTTAGGTGCCGCGCCAGACGCGATGATTGAGGCAGTCAGCAGGGCGATTGCCGTGGCTAAAAATCCGGTTATCCTGCTGGGATTGATGGCGAGCCAGACGGAGAACAGCGAAGCCATCGACGAGCTGCTGACCCGTAGTCATATTCCGGTCACCAGCACCTATCAGGCAGCCGGGGCCGTCAGACAGGATCACTTCTCACGTTTTGCCGGGCGTGTCGGGCTGTTTAATAACCAGGCAGGCGACCGGCTGCTGCAACAGGCTGACCTGATCATGACCATCGGCTACAGCCCGGTAGAATATGAACCGGCGATGTGGAACAGCGGCAATGCCACGTTGATTCATATCGACGTGATACCCGCAGAGACCGACAACCGCTATCTGCCCGATGCGGAGCTGGTGGGGGATATCGCGGCCACGGTGCGTAAACTGGCTGCGCGTATTACTGCGCCACGGCAACTGACTGCAGAAACTGCCTCTATTCTTGACGATCGCCAGCAGCAACGAAAATTACTGGCAATGCAGGGTGCCAGCCTCAATCAGTTTGCCCTGCATCCGCTGCGCATCGTGCGCGCCATGCAGGACATTATTAACAGCGATGTCAGCCTCACCGTTGATATGGGTAGCTTCCACATCTGGATCGCCCGCTATCTCTACAGCTTCCGCGCCCGCCAGATCATGATCTCCAATGGTCAGCAGACCATGGGCGTGGCCCTGCCGTGGGCGATTGGCGCCTGGCTGGTCGATCCGCAACGCAAAGTGGTGTCGGTTTCAGGTGATGGCGGCTTCCTGCAGTCCAGCATGGAGCTGGAAACCGCCGTCCGGTTAAAAGCAAATATTCTGCACATCGTCTGGGTTGATAACGCCTACAACATGGTGGCGATGCAGGAAGAGAAGAAATATCACCGTGTCTCTGGTGTTCATTTTGGCCCGATTGATTTTAAAGCCTACGCAGAAGCATTTGGGGCTGCGGGCTTTGCGGTGACTAGTGCAGCAGAACTGGAGCCTACGCTGCGAAAAGCGATGGATGTTCAGGGACCTGCAGTTGTGGCTGTGCCTGTTGATTACGCTGACAACCCGTTACTGATGGGCCAGCTGCATCTGAGTCAGCTTCTTTAAGTTCATGTAAAAAGGAAATCATGATGAAAAACAGAGTGGCATTTGTGACTGGCGCAGGCCAGGGCATTGGTGAAGCGATCGCCCTGCGTCTGGCGAAAGATGGACTGGCGGTCGCGGTGGCCGATTTCAATCAGGAGACCGCCCGCCAGGTCGCAGACAAGATCAACCAGTTGGGCGGAAAAGCGATAGCCCTGAAGGTCGATGTCTCGCAGCGCGATCAGGTGTTGGCCGCAGTCGAAGAGGCTCGTCTCGCACTGGGTGGTTTTGACGTCATCGTTAACAACGCAGGTATTGCGCCCTCCACGCCAATTGCGGAGATTACCGAAGCGGTGGTCGACAAGGTCTACAACGTCAATGTCAAAGGGGTGATCTGGGGTATGCAGGCCGCGATTAAAGCGTTTGCTGCAGAAGGTCACGGTGGCAAAATCATCAACGCCTGCTCCCAGGCGGGTCACGTTGGTAATCCGGAGCTGGCGGTTTACAGCTCAAGCAAGTTCGCCGTGCGCGGCCTGACACAGACCGCCGCGCGTGATCTGGCGCCTGCCGGGATCACGGTAAATGCCTTTTGCCCGGGTATTGTCAGAACGCCAATGTGGCAAGAGATCGACAGACAGATTTCCGAAGCAGCTGGAAAGCCCGCCGGTTACGGCACGGAGGAATTTGCGAAACGTATTACGCTGGGACGTCTTTCTGAACCGGAAGATGTTGCCGCCTGCGTCGCCTACCTCGCCAGTCCCGACTCCGATTACATGACTGGCCAGTCACTTTTGATTGATGGCGGCATGGTGTTTAACTGATCTGCCCTCGCCTGCTTCGTTCCGGCGCAGCAGGCTCTGCTTCTGCACCCATTAAAACATTAGTTTCTTTTATCTCAAAAACGGTTAGCCATCAGCCTGTTGACCGTTTAATCGCGCCAGACCTGCGTTTTTGTCGCCTGAGAGATTAAAGCTGCTTATTATCCTGCCGATAAAACAGAGACTCCTCTCCCTGTTCAAAGCGACCATGTTAACGATCAACCATAACGAGCCCGCCGCCATCACGAACAAAATGCGGTACAGCACTGACTCTGTTCTGGGACGAACGGTTGAAAGGTTATCATCAGGGATGCGGATTAACAGTGCGAAAGACGATGCGGCAGGTCAGGCGATTGCCAACCGCATGACGGCCAATATCAACGCCGATGCGGTGGTAGCGCGCGGCCTCAATGACGCTATCAGCTATTCCCAGACCGCCAGCGGCGGCCTGGGTAGCATTGTCGATCTGCTGATCCAGGCCCGCACGCTTTCGGTTCAGGCAGCCAACGGCACGCTATCGGATGCGGACAGGCAGAGCGTCAACGGTGCATATCAGCAGATTCTGGCAGGCATCAATGACATCGCGGATCACACCGAGATTTTCGGGCGTTATCCGCTGGCGACCAATAATCCCGATCTGCCTCCTGCGAAACTGGGTAACGTTGACCCTATCAACACGAAGTTCCCGGTTCCAGGCAAGAATTACTCTTTTACCTCCGGCGTGATCCCGCTGGCCTATATTCCGGCAGGCTCGACAGCGATAAGCATCACCATCGACTCGCTGGGTATGGATGACGATCTCCAGCTCTTTACCCGCGACGGTAAGCATCTGGTCGGTACACCGCTGGATGGCAGTGCGCCCGATTACACCTGGGCCAGCAAAGGCATCACCAATGCGGCTACCGCAGATACCCGCCTGCTGACCAGCAAAAACGGTTTTGGCAGCGGTGCGGCATATGACAGTTCGCAACTGCTCGAGGGCGGTACAAGCTGGGCGCTGGCGGGCAGCAACAGCAGCACTTATAACGGCATGAACATCACGTATAGCGGTGATGGCGATCGTTATGAAGATGTCGCCAGCGGCGATTTCAATAACGGGACCATCACCAGTAACCGGCTTGAGCGCATCACGCTGGATACTGTAAACGAAGATTTGATTGTGGTGGTGGTGGGCAATGGCTCTTTCACGGGTAATCTGACCTGGGGAAAACTGCCCGAACCTAAAGGCGTGCCTGAAACGCCGCCACATGAGAGTCGTCCTCTGGAAGTGGTCACCAGCGCAGATTATGGTCAGCCAGTGCAATCGGATACCATCCCGGCTACACCGTCAGATACCAAAACCCTGGGGCTGAACAACACAACACTGCTGAACAGTCAGGACATCTCCAGCACCATGAAAGCGCTGGAGCGCGCGCTGGCGAAGATCAGCGGCTATCAGTCGACTTATGGCGCGAAGATTAACCGTTACGAATCAAACCGTAATGTGCTGGCGCAGCAGGGCGTGGATACCTCAGCAGCTCGCAGCCGCATACAGGATGCGGACTATGCAGAAGAAGCCAGTCAGCTGGCTCGTAACCAGATTATTCAGCAGGGCCAGACTGCCGTCAGTAAAATGGCGAACAAAACACCTGAAATGATTATTCAGCTGTTAGGCAGCTAATACTTTTAACCGGCAGGGCGTCCTGCCTCAGCCGTTTTCCCTGTTTCTTCTCCATTAACATCGCCTGATTCGGCCCTCTGCTGGCCCGAAATCCCCGGTTACCCCTCGTCACGCTTTGATCCCAGTCACACAAACTCGTTTAAGATTCGTTTAAGAATGGTCGTCATCACCTTTTTTTGTTAAATAAATGCTAAATGCTGATAACAATTTAATATCACCATCCTGCGCAGGATTAACTAAAACAACAGGTTAATCGTTACCAGACTAAGTAATTACCTGAATTTTCCTGCGGTCATAAGCACTTTTCATTACTTTTACGCCATTGCGAGGGCTGTTATTTTGCTGACAATACTGGGTTTTACCATGGTTGTTTGCTTCATGTATCTGATCATGACCAAACGCATGTCAGCCTTGATTGCGCTGATTCTGATACCAACCGTATTTGCGCTGATTGGCGGTTTTTACGCGGGCCTGGGTGACATGATGCTGGACGGCGTCAAGAAGCTGGCTCCTACCGGCGTCATGCTGACTTTCTCCATTCTCTATTTTGGTCTGATGATTGATGCCGGACTGTTTGATCCGCTGGTGCGCTTTATTCTCCGGATGGTGCGCGGCGATCCCCTGAAAGTGCTGGTCGGCACGGCGGTGCTGACCCTGCTGGTTTCACTGGATGGTGACAGCTCCACGACGTATATGATCGCTATCGCCGCGTTCCTGCCGCTCTATCACCGGCTGGGTATGAATGTGCTGATGATGACCTGTCTGGTCAACCTCGCCAGCGGTATCATGAACCTCTCGCCATGGGGTGGCCCGACAGCCCGTGCCGCAGCGGCACTGCGCATTGATGCCCTCGACATCTTTATTCCGATGCTTCCGGCCATGTTGCTGGCCTGCGTTAGCCTTGTGGCCATGGCAGTGCTGTTTGGTCTTCGTGAACGTAAGCGTTTAGGCGTGATGACCATGAAAGATCACCATCTCGACAATATTGAACTGGGTCTGGGGGATGCCGAAGAGTGCGCCGCCAATCGCCGGCCAAAAATGTTCTGGCCTAACTTCATCCTGACCACTGTGCTACTGGTGCTGCTGGTGGTTGGGTTAATGCCGATTCAGATCCTGTTTATGCTGGCATTTGCGATAGCGGTGATGCTCAACTATCCCACGCTGGAAGAGCAGAAAGCGCGCATCAGCTCCCATGCCGGTAACGTTCTGGCGGTAACCGCGCTGATTTTTGCCGCCGGTATTTTCACCGGTATCCTTTCCGGCACCGGTATGGTTGATGCAATGGCGAAAAGTTTGCTGGCGGTCATCCCGCACAGCTTTGGCCCTTACCTGGCAGTATTTACCGCGCTTGTCAGCCTGCCGTTCACCTTCTTTATGTCGAATGATGCGTTTTACTTTGGCATTCTGCCCGTTATTGCTCAGACAGCGGCCAGCTATGGCATTACCGCTGAAGAGATTGCTCGCGCTTCCATTGTCGGCCAGCCATTCCACCTGCTGAGCCCGCTGGTACCGTCAGTCTACCTGCTGGTGGGTCTGGCGAAGGTCGACATCGGTGACCATCAGCGCTTTGCAATCAAGTGGGGAATTCTGGTGAGTCTGGTATTGATGGCTGGCGGTCTGCTGACCGGTGCTTTCCCGTTGTTCCACCGTTAATCCTCTGCTTTCGGGTGGATAGCCGGCAATGTTCCCGGTTATTCGCTTCCCGAACTACAACAGTCATTGTACAATGACTTGTATTGTTCATTACGGAGGTTTTATGAGAGCAATCAGTTACAGCGAAGCCAGACAGAATCTTTCTGCCACGATGGTTCAGACAGTTGAAGATAAGGCACCGGTGTTAATCACTCGCCAGAACGGCGAATCCTGCGTGCTGATGTCGCTTGATGAATATAACTCACTGGAAGAGACGGCCTATCTGCTGCGTTCGCCTAAGAATGCTCGCAGATTGATGGATGCTATCGAAAGCCTGCAAAGCGGTAAAGGGACTGACAGGGATATTATTGAGTGAAACTGACCTGGTCCGCAGAAGCCTGGGAAGATTATCTGTACTGGCAGGATACTGATAAAAAAACCGTCAAAAAGATTAACGAACTCCTTAAAGATGCCAGCAGGACGCCTTTTGAAGGCAAGGGAAAACCCGAGCCCCTGAAGCATAATCTTGCGGGATTCTGGTCCCGCAGGATTACGGCGGAACATCGACTGGTCTACGCCGTCACTGAGGAGGCATTATTAATCGCCTCATGCCGTTATCACTACTGACCAGAAGTCGCCTTCCTGACATTGACGATCAACCGAGTGATTCGGTACAGGAAGCATCACACGGTTCCTGCACCCAGACACGGCCCCCATCCCGCAACAGATCGCTATGCCACCCGATTAATCCGGATCGCCTGCCCTCTTTTTCAGCTGCGCCGAAAGCCAGGGAGCTGTCAGACTTTCTGCAGAGAGACTCACCTCTTCCGGTAAGCCGGATGAAACAATCTTTCCTCCCCTGAGCCCCGAGCCGGGCCCCAGATCAATCACCCAGTCCGCTTCAGCCACAATGCGCATAGTATGTTCCGCCATAATCACCGTGTGGCCGCGCTTTACCAGTTCATCGAGCACAATCAGCAGCTTATCCATATCAGACGGGTGCAAACCAGTCGATGGTTCATCAAGCAGATAGAGTGTAGGCGTACGCTGTAAACGCTGCAGTTCCCAGGCGAGTTTGATGCGCTGGCACTCGCCGCCAGACAACTCAGTGGCGGGTTGACCCAGCGTCAGATATCCCAGTCCCAGTGACGTCAAAGCTTTTAACGAACGCTGAATACCGTCATACGCGTGAAAGAGCGCAGTGGCGTCGTCCACGGTCAGAGCAAGCACATCCGCAATCGTCAGGTTGTTCCACTTCACTTCCAGCGTGTCGGGATTATAACGGCCTCCCGCACAGACTGAGCAGGTTGCGGTGGCGCTGGGCATAAACAGCAGCTCAATTGAAATCTGCCCCTGCCCTTCACATGCAGGACAGCGTCCGGCGGGTAAATTGAATGAGAAACGGCTGGCACTGAAGCCTTTGGCTTTCGCTGCAGGGGTTTCTGCAAACAACCTGCGGATAATGTCGAAAAATCCGGTGTAAGTGGCCAGATTTGATCGAGGCGTTCTGCCAATAGGACGCTGATCGATTCTCACCAGTCGGCCGATGGCGTCACTTCCGCTCACCACCTGTCCTCTGACGTCTGCCACCAGATCCTCTTCCTCGCCCTCGTCGCTGTCAGCGATTTTATCAAAACGTCCGAGCATTTCCGGGAGCACGCGATTCAACAGTGTTGATTTACCGGAACCAGAAACCCCGGTGACAGCTGTCATTCTTGCCAGCGGAATAGCGATATCCATTGCGGAAATATTGTTGCAATGGACCTGCTCAAACCTGAGCCAGCTCTCTGCAGGCCGGCGCTGGCGCAGTCCGGTATAGCTCCGCGAGAAGAGATAGTCAGACGTGGGTGAAGCGATGTTTTTAAGTCCTGCGGGTTCGCCGTTATAAACGATCTCACCGCCATGCGTTCCCGGACCCGGGCCAACCTCAATGAGCCAGTTAGCCTCGGCGATGAGGTCCATATTATGTTCGACAACCACCAGCGAATTACCGGCGCGCACCAGGTTTTTCAGGGAAGTGAGCAGCGCTTTAACATCATCGGGATGCAGGCCGGCAGAAGGCTCATCCAGTACGTAAAGCACGCCAAACAATCGTGATATCAACTGGGTTGCCAGACGCACGCGCTGCAACTCGCCGGATGAGAGCTGGGTGGTCCGGCGGCCCGGTGCCAGATGGCCCAGCCCCAGCGTGTCCAGTTGCTGAAGCCGCATACTGATATCACACGTCATCCGGATAACCGCCTCCCGCAGGGCAGCCTCTACAGGCAGGTTGGATGAGGTGCCATCAGCATAAGGCTTCAGCAGTTCTGCGAGCGCCGAGACAGAAAGCTCACTCAGGCTGGCAATGTCATAACCCGCAAAGGTGACGGATAAGGCATCCCGATTCAGTCTTTTACCGTGGCACGCTGAACAGGGCGTGACCGTGACATAACGGGCAAGCCGTTTCTTCGTCGTCTCACTGCCACCCGAATAACTCTGTAGTACGATTTTTGCGGCACTGGTGTAGGTCCCGGTATAAGCGGGCTCTTCACCCGCAGCCAACGCTTCTTCACGTTGTTCAGCATTCAGACCGATAAAAATCGGCACCGAAGGCTGTTCGTCCGTCAGCAATATCCACTGCTGGTCACGGGATGAAAGCGTATGCCAGGGCGCATCGACATCGTAACCGAGTGTCTCAAGGATGCTTCGCAGATTTTTGTTATGCCAGCCTCGGGGCCATGACGCGATGGCGCCCTGGCGGATACTCAGTGAGTCATCCGGCACCATTGAGTCGGTTTTGACGGTGTGTACGCTTCCCAGTCCCTGGCAATGCGGACAGGCTCCTTCTGGATTGTTAGGCGAGAAATAATCGGCGGTCATAAAAGGTACACCGTCGGGTCGTGCACCTGCCCGGGAAAACAGCAGACGCAGCGTAACGGAAATTCGGGTGAGGCTGCCCACCGTTGAGCGCTCCTGAGCACCCGCCCGGCTCTGTTGCAGAGCCACCGCAGGCGGAAGTCCATCAATATTATCTACATCCGGTGCCGCGGCCTGATCGATCAGTCTGCGGGCATGGGGCGAAACCGACTCAATAAACCGGCGCTGGGCTTCTGCGTAAAGCGTATCAAAGGCAAGTGACGATTTACCGGAACCTGACACGCCGGTAAACACCACCATGGCGTTGCGGGGAAACCGAAACGAGACATCTTTAAGATTATGCGTTCTTGCACCCTGTACCGAAACATAAGGGTCGATATGCTCATCAGCGCGGTTACGTTCAGCATTGCGTTGGTCTGTCATGATTTCCCTGTTTAAAAATGCATGGCAGCCTGACATTCGCCTGCCATTAATGATTGAAACATTTCAGATGCTCATCGGGTCTTCAGGCTATCCGGCCCGTTTGAGAATTGAAGCAACAGCAAGGGTAGTCACGGATTTCTATCTTCACAACGCAACAGGTCGTTGAATGACTCCTGATAAATTCTGCTACGCACTCCTGAATCAGTACATCCCGACCATTTACTACCTGAACCTAATAGTCTGAACCAGAGGCGAAATAGTGCATGACTTTGGTAAATAGAAGTAAAGAGAAGTAAACATAATTTTGCTGATCAGGTGCTGATGCAGGTCTTTAATGAAACCGTGATTTAAAAAACAATCGTTATTTAAATATGAACCCCATACATCTTGTTAGCATTTCCCTCGATAATTTAACGGCAGACTTTAGCTGAGCACCACTGGTTTATTTTACCTATTCAGAACTCATTATTTCCCGCAAACCAAAATAATCATTCAATCAAATGCCAAAAATTAAAGAGATCAATATATTCAATTAGTTAAAAGGTAACCATCTGATTTCCCATTGGTGATAACTATGGATGATTTGATTTAAAATCACTTTACCTATCAATCGCGTTAGCCGACCTCCGTTGACTATCACTCCCCGAAATATAAAGATGTTTCACATCGGGCAAGACGGATATCAATATTAAATTAAGAAAAGTTTATCTCGTCAGCATTAAGGATTCATTGAATGCGGACAGACCTTATCATTTCTGAAAATGTCTGCGATGAATATCCTGATGAAATCGATTTTATCTGGATGTATGGGAAAGTTAATCAGCGCATCGGATCAAATGATAATGGAAATGAAAATGGTTACTTTTACAGATCTGAGCGCCTGATGACCGATGTTGAAGGTGCATTCCTTGATGATACAGGAATATTAAACCATTAATCAGCAGATGTTATATTATGAATATTCAATTACATAACAGCGCTTAATTATCGCTGAAAAATTCACCGACAGCGGTGGCGCTTACTATATTACTGGCTCCTTCAGTAACGCTTATTGCCAATGACCAAATTTAAATTCAGCAAAAAAATTGAGCACCAGTTCATGCTGATTAAAATTATCGCTTACACCTATGAGCCTCAGCAGCAAAATAGCCAGAAATTGAATAAAAACGCACTTATCAAAATCAGAATGAAATTTTAATTATATATACCAGGTGATAGATAGCGTCATTATCAGATTTTTTAATTTTCATTAAACAGAGACTATATCTCTGAGCTTATCTAAACTCAAAATGTGAGGTGTTCACTATGCGTAAAAACATTCTTTTATTATCAACGTTTTTATTTTTATTTAACGTATCAGCCGGTGCGATGGCTTCATGAATGCTCAGCCACCGGACTGAGCATTCATGAAGCGGAAAAATCCCTCGCGAAAAAAGCGGAAGCAAAAGGGGTTAACTATAAAATAATCGGCGCACACTATGGTAATTATGTGTATCTGATTGCCAAAACGGAGCCGTAATTTTCAGTAATGGTTAATAGCTAAAACGACTTACCGGCTGTGAAGTATATAAAAGTGATATTTCAGTGCCGGTTTCTTAACACACTTCATAAAAGGATAGATTATGAAAAAAAGTATGTTGCTTTTACTGACTGCTTTCTCAGTCAATGCTTTTGCACAGACTACGCAGGATTGTGTAAAAACGGATCAACAAGAGATTGCAGGATTATTTGACCGCTGGAACAACTCTCTGCAGACCGGCGATGCCCACAAAGTCGCTGAAAACTATCTGAGCGATGCGGTTCTTCTGCCCACCCTCTCAAACAAAGTAAGAAAGAGTGATGCGGAGCATGTGGATTATTTTGAGCATTTTCTGGAGAAAAAACCTGTCGGTAAAATTGAGAGCCGGACCATTCGCACCGGTTGCAACAAGGCAACCGACAGCGGGGTCTATACCTTTACCTTTGCAGATAAGTCTTCAGTAAAAGCGCGCTACACCTTTACCTATGTCTGGGATGGGAAAGCGTGGAAAATCTCGTCGCATCACTCCTCCGCAATGCCGGAAGGCTGAATCTTTGCTGATGCTCAGGCCGGCCTGAGAGATAACTAAAGCGGTAATGGCTTCTTATTACAGCCAGTCAGGCTGGATGTTCAGTGACCCTGCCCGGTGCCCTTTCTCATTCAGGTAAAGGCACCGGGCAAGTGACGCAGGGAATGTCTTAGTGACTGACGAGGATAAAAGGTGATGCTCAGCGCACTGGTCAGCCTTTTTGCGAAACGAAAGTGCGCTTTACTAATCAATCAGTTTGCCTTTGTCCAGTTGAACCGCGCCCGTTTCCCGGAGCTTCTTCAATACCCGTGATGCCGTGCTTTTGGATAAAAAAGTGCTATTGGTCAGAAAGTAAAGCACTGAAAATCGCTTTTTTATATGACACGGAAACGCACTCCACCGGCTGATTGCATTAGTGACCTGCACTTCCGAATTGGCATAATGTGACTGAAGGCAGTTCAGCAGATCGGTGTGATAGCTTGACATGATTTTCATAACGTCCGGAAACAGCCCTTTATGGTTTACGAGGCTCCAGAACTGGTTATATTCAATGCTGTAGATTTTTCCGTAGTCGACTTTCTCAATGAATATCGGCGGTGCTTCCAGTGCCGGCATGGCGCCGATGACAAACGGCCCCGTAATGATATTGATGATTTTATTTCCATTTTTTGAACGGATAATAAAATCCCCTTCCTTAATCAGGTATACCTTTCTCTCCTGACCAGTGAAAAAATCGAAGAACTGCTTCCCCCGTGAAAGTCGATCGAATCTTGCCGGTTTAATGTAAGGCTCCATATTATGGATGATATTAAGATGACTTTCCGCAACATGCCTGGACATAAAAAACTTCCTTTTGATTGCTCCTTAACGAATGAAGATAGTATTTAAAAATAATTCAGCTTATGTATAAGCTGGAAATAAAAATAGTCTCAAATGCATACGCTTGTATATATGACTGATTTGTTTTTAGTCACGCCCTGATTTCGTAAACTTCACAAGATTTTAACTTGCTGGCTCGTATGCTACTTATGTGAATAACAATACAGCACTAATCTATTTTTCATATCCACAACCTTTAAAAGAAAAAATTGTGTCGTGATTATCATGTAGAAAAAAACCTTTAATCCAGGCTTAGGGGATGGCAGTTAATAACAAGATCAAACTGCAATATGAATCACTGTATTCGTGTCTTGAGAGGGTGCGTCTTTTAAAGAGGAATTCTTAAAACCATGACATCACCTATCTTTTACGCTTCAGCTGCGGCAAACCGGGCTGGCAATGCCCGACCCGATAAACCGCTGTAATCGTATTTACTCAAAATGTTGCATCCACCGTCATGGCATTACGGTTTTTTGAATTTGTCTTCAACCTTCTCTTTCGCTTCCGCGATTTTATCCCCAGTTTTTTCTGTAAAGCTGTCTTTATGAGCTGGCCCACTTCCTGGTGTTACCGGACGGGTGTTGTAGCCATGGTCAGCGCGAGCCTGACCCGTGCTCTCAACCAGCGGATCGGTCGCAGTGTGATTGCCGGTCACCGGGTCTGCACTTAACGGATCTCTGCTGGCATGGTCAATATCTACTTCCTGACGGCGTACAGAATCATTAATGGTTTCGACACGATCGCTGGCCTCTTTACGCAGCACCACTTCTTCAATAATTTCCGCGGTCTTATTAATGACAGGCTGCTCATGCGACTCTTCCACTTCAACCGTTTTTTCAGACCAATCGACATTGCCCGGTGAGCCTGTTCCGCTGACCGGACGACGGAAGATTTCGGCATGTTGCTCACGCAGCGAAATATTTTCTGATACGGGTTCCGTGACAGTGTAGCGACGAACGCGGGTTGAGCCTTCACTGACCAGACGTTTGCCTACTTCCAGACGTTCTTCTGCCAGCCGCAGCACGTCTTCGTTACTTTCATCACCGGTTAATGGAGTACGACCCGCGACACGATGAGCCGGTTCAGTATGAAGTGGTTCAACTGCTGCGCTATCCTGAAACGTTCCGCTAGCGGGTGCAGTCAGGCCATCATTTGTTACGTCGTCGTCAGGTAACGCAGCACGACGTTCTGTCAGTTCTTCATGCGCATCAAGGATACCTAACGCTCGCGGTAGCTCATCTTCATCCGCCCGAAGCGACAGCACTACACCGCCAGTACGCATCGCGTCTTCATAGACTTCGGCCTGATCTTCTTCCAGCGTATTGCCAAACAGGCGCTGCCAGAAACCAGGGTGACGGGCTTCGTGTCCTTCAGTACGCAAGCGATCGCCGGAAATGATGTCAATGTCATCATCCAGGAAACCGGCCTTAATCAGGTTACGCTTTGCACCCTCAGCCAGTGAGAGACTGCTGAACATTGTGACGATTGTTTCACGTGCCATGTTGTGTTCCTCGATGATGGATTTGGACGGCTCTGAGTGGGATGTTCGGGTCAGATAAGCGTGCTGTTTACGCAGGGTGACGATCTCTTCTGTCTCTTCCATGCTGACAACCTTGCGGATATGCCACTCCTCTTTCAGCACCAGATGACGAACAATCTCGATTTCCTCTTCGACGATTGGAATGATCAGCACACCATTCTCTTCACGGATCTCCGGCATCGCCGTCAGCCGCTCCGACTTAGTAATGCGGTCAATCTCCGCTGTCTGATGCCGGAGCATCAGCGCAATTTTTTGCTGATGCTCAGTGACCTGTCGGGTAACTCTGACATGGCCATCAGTGACCCGCTGTCTGGAAATCTCAATGACTTCTTCCGCCAGTCTTATTACCTGGTCGTTACCCTCTGACCCTGGTTCTTCAGGAGGTTGATTGTTCATGGTTAACCTGCCTGTGATACAGAGCGATCATTTGTACTTTTCCTGACCTTGAGCATAAGTGACTGCTTTCCGGCTGATTAAAGCCTGGCACAAAGAACAACAAAAGATAGAAAAAATGCAGTAAAATGCAGGAAATTTAAGTAAAAGTGTCGCTAAAAGACGCTAAGCGATGCGGCAGATTAAATCACTAATCGCAGCGGGAAACAGTCAAATCTGTTTTGCTGCTTCCCGGGGAGAATAAAGAGATAGGATCAGGGATTAACCGGGTATGACGTAAATCAGCTACCTCACATCACGGGTTGAGCCATTCGCTTTCCTGCAAGCTTCCATGAGGAGAGTAATGAAACAGGGCACGCTGATTATCATTTCGCTGAAGCTGATAAGCGTCCAGTACGCTGACCCGCACGATCACCACGCCAAAGCGAGACGCTCCCGACTCCACGGCTGTCGCTTCACGTCTCTCATCAGCGGCTACCCGTACTTCACCCGGTGGTCCACCGGTGTAAGTCTGCTGCGTATGCTGCGGTAACTCACGCCACGCTGACCGGGCAACATCACTCCCTGCCGCATAGCACTCAACCCGACCCACCATCCGCAACTGCAGGCGCCGCTGATGACAATATCCCAGCACGCTAACCTGCGGGTTAGCCGCCATCTCCTGCCACTTCGGGCTGCGGACATCGGTATGAAATGTCAGCATCCGGTGGCTGTCATCACACTGGCGCAGCACCACGATGCGCGCCTGTGGTTGCTGCGCACTATCTACGGTACAGAGCGTCAGATAACGAAACCCGCTCTGTGGATCGGCTGCGCCAGCCACCAGTTCCGCCCAGGCGGTTGCTTCAAACGTTTTCAGATCCATTGGATATTATTCTCATCAGTGTCGGCTTTCAGCCATCTGGCTAAAAGCGTAGCAACGAAGTGGGCAGATGAACGTTCATCGCAGCGATATCGGCAAATGCGCCCAGCGAAGACAGGCGGTCAACACTCAGGATTGTGCAGAGAATGAACTAAATTCAGAATGACGAGAACGCGTGAAGAGCAGCAAAAAGTGAATGCCATCAGTCAGCGATGCTGTGCTATTTTGCACCATTGATTGCAGATTCGACATGCAGGGAGTTGTATCATGTCTGGTGAATTCACGTCAGAAATGCCACCGCAAATCACGTCGCCACGCCTGACCTATCGCCCGCTGCGCGAGGAAGACTGGCCATTCTATCTGGCGGTCAGTCAGGATCGAACGGTAATGAAGTACATTAGCGATCCGCGCAGCGCAGACGCGATCAGAAGTCTCTCTTTTGATGTCCGCCTGCCCGCCTGGTATCCGGGCTGTAATCACTGGCTGTGTCTGGTAATTGAGGAAAAAACAACCGGTTCAATGGCTGGCTTCTGCGGGTTCATCGATCGCGGAGAAGGCATTGCCGAGTTTGGATTTATTCTTGCGGCCAACGCGCAGGGCAAAGGCTATGGCAGCGAGTCACTGCATGCCACTATCGCCTTTTGCTTTGAGCAACTGGACTATCGCAAGCTGACCGCCACGGTGACCGCAGGCAATGAGGCCTCATGCCGGACTTTGCTTTCTGCGGGCTTTGTTCAGGAAGGGACAATACGGCAGAATTTCTTTCTCGACGGCAAGTGGCAGGATGACTGGCTATTTGGCCTGCTGAAACAGGAATACCGGCCAGCAGGCTGACCTGACACGGTAACGGACTGGCGTCGCTCATCCTGCACTTTGCCTGTCACGGGCGCATCAACTAATGGGGCATGACGTCGTGTCCGCTGGCGACAACTGGCGGATAGTGTTCTTCACCGCACAGCATCGTCTCAAAGTCCGCTGGCGTCATTGGCCGGCAAAGGCCATTGCCCTGCATAATGTCGCATCCGGCAGTAGTCACAAAAGCGACCTGCTCTTTGTCTTCCACGCCTTCTGCCGCCACACGAATCCCCAGGCTTTTGCCGAGCGCGGTAATCGATCGGAACATCATCCGCACCCGCATGCTTGAACTCAGCTCGTGCGTCAGCGACTTATCAATTTTAAAGCCTGCTACAAAGCTATAACGAAGCAGGTTAATCGCCCCTAGCGTACGTCCGTAATGATCGATAATGAATGAAGCGCCTGTCCGGCGTACCGCCTCAACCTGAACAGGCAAATCCTGCACCAGTACAGCAAGCAATGGCTCATCCACCTCCAGCTCAACAAAACCGGCATCACCGCCCGCACTCTCGCGTATCACCGCCTCCAGGCTATTACCGGCTAACTGACGCGGAAAAAGGTTGATACTGACACGAAGCTGAGGCGCGCGAACCTGCCACTGCCGGACCTGTGCCAGCGCACTGCGAATGATCCACTCTCCCAGTGTCACGGAAAGCGGACTCTTTACCAGCATGCCGATAAATTCGGCGGGCAACAGCAGCCCGCGAGTCGGATGCTGCCAGCGTACCAGTGTCTCGCAGCCAACAAGCTTTCCGCTTTCAACGTCGTAGCGGGGCTGGTAATAAAGCGTAAACTGCTGCTGCCGCACCGCCGTTTCCAGCTCGCGCTCAAAGCGGCGGCGTTGCTGTTCCGCTTCGCGAAACGCGGGCATAAATAGCATACTGCAGCCTTTCCCAGATGCTTTGGCGCGATAAAGTGCAAGGTCAGCCGCGGACATGACAGATGAGGGATCACGCCCATGCTCCGGATAAGAGGCGATGCCGGTGCTGGCACCCACGACTACCGGCGAGTCGTGATAGCGGAACGGCGTCTGTACGGCTGCAATCAGCCTTTCCGCCGTGATTGCCGCTTCTGCGCTGCCGCCAGCTAGCAGGATCACAAATTCGTCACCGCCCAGCCGGGCAGCCGTCACCGCACTGGCGCAGACCGCACGAATCTGTTCCGCCACATGGCACAGCAACGCATCCCCGGCAGCATGCCCCAGCGTATCGTTAACTTCTTTGAAACCATCAAGATCGGTCATCAGTAATGTATAAGGCACGGCTGCTTTAGTCAGTTGCCCGACCTGGTCCATAAACGCGCTACGGCTGGCGAGACGCGTTAGCATATCTATTGAGGCCAGCTCACAAAGCCGCGCTTCACTCTCATAGCGAGCCGTCACATCACGGATAATCATGCCTACCAGCCGATCGCCTTCTTCACGCCAGCCAGAAAAAGAGACCTCTGCCGGGAATTCACGACCGTCGCGCGTCACACCCCATATCTGCAACGAACGAGGATGCGAAATAGCGGCTTCGTCAGAGGTAATCCTGGCCAGTTCGTTTCGGTAGTCAGTCTGGCAGCGGGCCGGAATCAACTCGCTGACGTACTGACCACGCATCTCCTCTGCACTGTAACCGAACAGCGCTGTAGCAGCCGGATTCCAGAAGGTAATGCCGCGACGCAGGTCTGTACAGACAATGGCGTCGGGAGAGGTGGAAGAGATCGCCTGAAGCCGCTGCTGACTGGTATAGCGCAATAATTCCAGACGATGCATTTCCATGCGATCCATGACCAGCGCGGCAATGTCAGCCAGATGCTTTCGATCCTCTGCAGTCAGCGGCTCACGAGGATGAGTGTCGGTCAGGCAGACCGTACCAATGTGGTGACCATCCGGAGTCGAGAGCGGAATCCCCGCATAAAAGCGGATAAAGGGGTAACCGTGAACCAGCGGACTGTCGCGAAAGCGCGGATCTTTCAACGTATCGGGCACGCAGAGAATCTCGCCCTGCGCCAGGGTATGATGGCAGAAAGCAACGTTTCGCGATGTACCTGAGATATTTAAACCGTAGCGGGAGGCAAAAAACTGCCGCTTCTCGTCGATAAGCGACACAAAAGCGACCGGCACCCGGAACAGCCTGGCAGCAAGCGTGGTCAGACGATCCAGCGCATCGGTCGGCGGTGAATCCATCAGGTTGTACTGCTTAAGTGCGTTGAGGCGAGCCGCCTCGGCATCATGATAAACTGGACGTTTCAGCGTAACTCTCCTCTGATGTTATCTGCTGCAGTCGGCACGACACAGCGTAAAGAGGACTCGTTCAATCAGACAGGACACGCAGAATTTGCTATCGACCCGTTGCCAGAAGAAAGGCCCACCAGTGAACTCTGCAACAAAAGATCGCCGCGATGAGCCCGATGAAGCTGGCACCGCAGATAAAGGGACACCAGTTAATACGTTATGCCTGGCAGAGGAATTGCAGCGGATCAGCAGCTTATGGCGGACCACGCCAGGAAACTCTGGCCAGGGCTTATCAGACGAGCGCTAAAAGCGCTTCGCTTGACTCACTATATCGGCCTGGAATAGCTTTACTTAAGTGTTAATACAGGCTGAAAACCTGACTTTGCCAGCTTTGACAGGTGCTCATAATGCAGATGTCCTTCGGCCAGCAACATCAGCACTTCATACTTTTCCTGGCAGACCTGCGCCGGCTTGGTGATGCTTTCGTGCCCTGCCAGATGCGCTGACTAACGTCAAAATTGTTCTGTTACCCTTTCCTGAGAAAAAATCAGCAGCCTCGCGCAATTCATACCCATTACGCTGTACGGAAACAGGCGGTCTTAAACGCTGATTTCCCGGATGAGTGACTCCCTGTTCAGTGCCCCGGTGACGAAACCTCTGGGGATGAAAGGGTGGCAGCGGAAATATGAATTTGAGTTAAGTTTAGAGTGCCAGGCAATCCGCAGCTGTCAGAAAGCGTCAGACATGCATAAAACTGAATAAATTAACTGAAGTTTTATCTTATTTTCCTGCCGCATAAAGATTATGCGACTGAGAATAATAATAGCCATTACTAAGGGTGATGTTGACCAGGTGATGATCAACGTCGATCACGCGCTCCGTAAAGTGAGGCATTCATTCAATTATTAAATAAAAATCATCGTGAATTTTTATTTCGACACCTAAAGCCATTGTTTACCGGTCTGATTGTTATCTGGCCGGGCGATACCTGATCGGCACTCGCCCAGCCAGCTTTTCAACGGCCGTAACATACTAATTAACCGTGGCAACAGCTTGATTCGGCAAAGTGAAACGCGTAATCACACTGCCCAGCGTCTGGGTCTGTCCACTGAGACTGCCTGCCGTCACGGAAACCTGCTGAACCAGTGTCGCATTCTGCTGAGTAACGCGGTCAAGTTCAGCAACGGCCACGGTGACCTGGGCAATACCTTTGCTCTGCTCATCCGATGCCAGCGCAATCTGTCCAATCAGTTCATTGACCCCATCGACGCCACGCAGCACGGCTCCCATGGTGGTTCCCGCACTCTCGGCTGCCCGACGGCCATCCTCAACGCGCGTCACGGTATCGGCAATCAGTTCTTCAATCTCTTTTGAGGCAGCTGCGCTTCGCTGTGCCAGTGAACGAACTTCACTAGCGACCACCGCAAAACCCCGGCCCTGCTCGCCCGCACGGGCGGCCTCTACGGCGGCATTGAGCGCCAGAATGTTGGTCTGAAACGCAATGCCATTAATGGTTGTAGTGAACTGCCGGATTTTTTCAGACCCCTGCGCGATGCTGGTGATGGCTGCCGATACTAACTGAACCAGTTCCACGCCCTGATGAGTGGTATTCGTGGTCGTGGCAGCCAGTTCACGTGCTTCACGCGCATTTTGTGCATTATGACGCACGGTGACCGTGATCTCCTCCATGCTGGCTGCGGTCTGCTCCAGTGCAGCGGCCTGTGTCGATGTCCGATCGGAAAGGTCGGCGTTACCCGCGGCAATGTCACCCGCTTCACGATGAAGAATGGCGGCGTTGTCGCGGATAGCACTGACCGTCTGCAACAGACTGTATTGCATCTCTTTGATCAGCGGCACCAGTTGCCCGACACAGTTACGCCCCAGATCGTCCGGCTCACGCGTAAGATCACCGCCAGCAATGATGTTTAAATGAGCGCGAATTTTACCGACAGGACGTACCAGATGAACAACCAGATAACGGTCACAAAACAACAGCAAGGCCAGAACAGCCACCAGCGCTGCCAGTAATACGCTCTCCAGCCGATGTCGATCAGTTTTCAGTGGGGCCTGATTCCGGGCTAACTGTTGCGTGATTTTATCCAGCTGGGCGCGGGCAACAGATGCGAATTCAGAAGGTGTGGCTGTGAGTGCATTACGGAAGTTATCCCAGCCAGCATCGGCTGGGGTTAAAGCGACGAGAGCACTCTTCTCGGCTGCCGTACCGCTTTGCATAATAATAGCGCTGTTCGTCAGAAAACGTAGTTGTTGCGTCAGTTCCTCAGAACGATCAGTTTGTCGATAGATGTCGCGCACGAAATGGCTGCTGAAGCCGCCAGCTAATGCCACCACGCCCAGTGAGACGATCATCATCCACAGTACCACGCGGCGAATAGTGAAATGCCTGAGTGAATTCATGAGTTTTCCCCGATGTTGTCATTGGTGTAGATAAAGAAAGTAAAAGTAAATTATGCCATTTGATTTATCGCGTTATTATATAGCGCGCTATGTTTATAGTGGGTATACTGGCAGGATATTTAAGAAATTAATAGTTTTTGACGACGAAATAATAGAATCAGCAATACGAAAATATTTCGTTAAAGAAAAAATATTTGCTTACCTGGCCAGTGATGGCGTGCGGTGCGATAAAAAATAAATCATTAAACTTCTTCTTTTTTTACAGAAATAGCCTATATTCATGTCGTCAAACCCTTTAGTTTTTCTGTTTAATTCCACTCCGTAACCAGCCGATGCAGAGGAATCCATGCTTATGAGCCTAAGCGGCGGCGATGAATGCCGTACGCAGACCCTGCACGCGTTGCGCAGTAACGATGAAAGCCGTGACGATGTGCTGCGACAATTCGTTCGGCTGTCGAGCCAGGCACTCGGTATTCCCGGCAGCTTTATCTCGGTGCTGGATGATGAGATGCAGTATGTTAAAGCAGCGCATAATTTCACCCTTACACAATCCTCCAGACAGGACTCACTCTGCAGACACGTAGTGGATAATGACAGTATTGTCGTGGTGCCCGATACGCTGCTTGATGTCCGCTTTGCTGAACATCCACTGATTACCGGTGCGCCTTTTATTCGTTTCTATGCAGGTGTGCCACTGAAAAGCAGCACCGGTCTGATACTGGGCACGATGTGTGTGACCGATACCGCACCTCACCCCTTTAGTCGCGATCAGGCGGCGATGCTTAAAATGCTGGCAGCACTGGTGATCTCTTTTCTTGATGCCTGGTACTCGGCTGGCTTTTCCGACCCCGTCACAGGATTGCCCAACCGTCAGCGTTTGATTCGTGATCTGCAATTCCTGGCTGCTTCCGGAGACACCACCCCACGGCGGCTGGTACTGATTGACTGTATCGATATGCCACGCGCTTATGAACTTGCGCGTTCAATGGGAATGGGACCAGTTGAAAGCCTGCTGAAGGATGTGGCCACGCTATTGCCGCTGCGCCTGCGTCCTGCACCTTGTGAAATGCTCTATACCATAGCAACCGGGCGCTTTGCCCTGCTGACTCGTCAGGAGAGCAGGCTCACAGCTAACTGGGTGGCAACGAAGCTGGCTGGGATCAGTGCCGATATCGGTGATGGGCTATCGGTTGCATTAATGACCCACACCGGGGAAGCGAGTTTCAAAACCGGAGAGTTGCCCGCTAAGGAGATCCTGCGGCGCGCACTCAGTGCGCTGCACGAAGCCATTACCCGAGACATTGCTTCGATGCCTTTTAGTGAGGCCACCGATACGCGCCACACGCAGGATTTCACCCTGATGCATGATCTGGCTACGGCAATACGCCAGGACAAAGGATTATGGCTCGCTTATCAGCCTAAAATCTGTCTGCACAGCGGCAAACCGATTGGACTGGAAGCCCTGATCCGCTGGCAGCATCCGCAGCGCGGCGAACTGTCGCCTGCACAGTTTTTACCTTTTGCCGGGCAAACCGAGCTGCTCAGCGAGTTAACGACGTGGGTCACAGAGCACGTGATCGCCCGGCTATCCCGGCTTCGTAACAGCTATATACAGTTGCCGATCACAATTAATGTCAGCAGTAGCGATTTTTCCCGTGAAGGATTTGCAGACGAGCTGGAAGAACGGATGATCAGCGCAAAGCTGCCGGTTTCGCTGCTGGGCGTTGAGTGTCTGGAAACAGAACGGATTCTGGAAAGCCCGGCCGCAATACAGGGTCTGGAGATGCTTAAACTTCGTGGATTTGATATTTCACTGGATGACTTTGGCACCGGCTACAGCAACATCAGCTATCTCCGACGCATGCCTCTGGACGTAATCAAACTTGACCGTTCACTGATCAGCGAAATTGCGTCTGATACCGCATCGCGTGTCATCGCTCGCAGTATTATTGCCATGCTTAAGGATCTCGATTACAGGGTGCTGGCTGAAGGTGTGGAGAATGCGGAAACTGTTACGGCGCTGACCGAATTTGGTTGTGATCAGGCTCAGGGATTTTTCTACTCCAGACCACTGCCGGAAGCGGCACTGGATGAGTGGCTGGGCTGGCGATTACGCAGTCAGTGCTAAGCCTGACTCACCCGCCCCACCCTCTTATTTTTCCGACCCAAATGCGCTGAAGCCGCCTGGCCCGGCAATCCTGACAGTGTTACGCCCGGCGGCTTTTGCCTCGTAGAGCGCTTCATCAGCACGCCGTAGCACAGCCTCGCGATTGCCAGCCAGTTCAGCGCCTGAAGCCACGCCTGCTGATATTGTCACTGTTCCGGCAAACGGGAAGGTGGTGATGCTGACGACCTCACGAATTCGTTCTGCGGTGCGGGCCGCATCCTCCAGCGTAGTGTGGGGCAGCAGCAGGATAAACTCCTCTCCGCCAAACCGGCTAACGATATCGCCGATCCGACTGAGCTGACGCAGCAACGCCGCCAGATTCACCAGCACCGCATCACCTGCGTCATGCCCATACCAGTCGTTTATCTTCTTAAAATGGTCGATATCAATGGCGATGACACTCTGTTCATGCTCACTGTCAGACCGCGCTGCCAGTACAGAGAATCCACGCCGGTTACAAAGACTGGTCAGGGGATCGGTCATCACTTCATCGTTCAGCGCGGCCAGATGACCCGCCACGGCGTGACGATGAGCCTGTACCGCTTCTTTAAGTCGATCAGCCTCGTAATACCAGGTTTTAACCGTGGCGAGTGATTCGGCCTGCGCTTCGCTGCCGCCATCACGCACTCTGTCCGCCAGTTTTTCCAGTGGAGAAGCAATGCGACCTGCCATAAACGCAATAACGCCCGCGGTCACGATGATAATGCCCAGAACAAACCAGACTGCGCTCTCCGCCGTGCGCATCAGAATATGCCTGACCGTTTCAGACGTGCCGGTAATAAATACATTCCAGCCGGTTTTGTGCAGCGTGCCGTAACCGGTGAGGTAGTTCTGTCCATCACTCTCCAGCGTGAAGTGCCCACTTTCTGAGGTGGCAAGTTGCTTCTGCAATGCCAGGCTAAGCAGCATCTTTGTTCCGACACGCGCCGGATCGTGACTGAAAATAATCAGCCCTTCATTGCTGACCACGCTGACCATCGACCCTTTGGTGTAAAAATGCTGGCTCAGGATTTCGCTCAGCATGCTCTGTTTTTTGAGATAGATGGTGCCACCTATGTATCCCAGATAATGGCCCTCCTCGCTGAACAGAGGCTGTGATAAAAAAACCACATAGTTACCCGCAGCAGAGGTAAAGGGAGGGGAAATAAAAGGCTTCTGTGTCGAAATAGCCTTCAGGCTGGCCGCAGAGTGCAGCTTAACGCCAATCAGATTCAGACTATCCGGTGAGGTGGCCGCAATGATGGCGTCATGATTAACGACCACGACTGAATTGAAAAAGCCCGACTGCATTCTTAAGCGCTCGGTCTCTTCTTCCAGTTGTTGAACATCACCGAGCGTCTTGATCTGTGTTGCACTCCAGGCCAGTTCACGCTGCGCTATCGCCAGGTAACGATCGGTGGTATCGGCCAGTTTACGCGCATAAGCAATGTTCCCTTCCAGCAGGCTGTTTTCGATATTGGCTTTCTGAAACAGCAGTAACGCGCTCAGCAGAAGACCGGAAGTCAGAATGACGCCCCCAATGGAAAGCAAAGTCAGTAGCGAACGCAGGCGCATTTTTTTACGGCGCATTACAGTCAGGATCCAGGATAAACGTCATCTGAGTGTAACAGTTGTCACTACAGGTCAAGGGAAGAACAGAAGAAGATTAAGACGGGATCACGACCTATTGCGGGGTTGAGCACGAAATGGCTCTGTATTACTCACGCATTGTTTAGCGTGTAGAGGGTTATGATAAGCAACAGCAGCGAATGATTAAGCCGTAATAATGATATCTGTTAAGCCTGGCACGATGCACCTGATGTTTAAAATTATCGCTGATCACGATGATAAAGCCCTTCAATAGCATTGAATAACGGGGCAGAGGTTGCCCCGGTTATGATCATGAATAAAATAAGCTGAAAACAGTTAAATCAGACCAGTATCAAAAACAGACAGATTTGCACGAATTTAATCATTTAATAGAATTTAACGCCAGAACGCTTTAATATAAGAACGGCTGCTGATTCTTTTAATAAAATGATGCGGACAGTTAAAGCGAACCCCATCCCACTCAAGATTAAACCATTGAAATTCATCATTTTTAATTTTTTCTAACAAGGTCATTGCCTGCATAGGCGTCTGAAACGCATAAGCTTTCATCACGCCATCTTTGGTACATAAATCAATATGAACCATATAACCCCCGGGTGTTTAAAAAATCGGAACTTTATAATTATTGAACTGCCTGTTTAGCATAATCCATTTATTAGCTGCCGATTATCTGATTTCGTCATATTTACGTAAAAATTTCGTTTATAATTTTTCATTATTTTTTTGGGCAACTCAGCCATATTCAGTCAATTAATTTGACCATGTCAGCATAGGTGAGTCAGACCTGATTAGATTTATATCTAAGGCTTTCCTTCCATTCAGACAACGGCGAAATAGCTGTTCGCAGAACAGGACGTTTATCGCGTCGCTTTTCAGCACTCCGCCGTCCGCCAGTGCAGGGCAGCCATACTGCAGAAAAGGAATGCTTCGTGCTGACAGGTTGAGATGGTCATAAACAGAGCACATCGTTTACACTCTCAGCAGTCTCATTTTAACCCGGCAACGGTTTAGACAGATCGCTGAAGAGGCAGGAGATCACTCACGGCGGGCAATAAGGAATCTTATGCTGGATTATATGATGTCGCTCTACCGTGCTGTTCCTGTTTCATCGGACTGTCTCAGCGACTGGCTTGCCCGCTGGCTGGCACAACAGCAGACCCGATGCCACGACCATCATTTTTCCGCCGCCTTTCCCTGGCGAGAAACCGGGTTGCCCCAGCACACTTTTTTGCAGCGTGAACTGAGGATTAATGGCCAGCGTTATCTCACCGGGCCGCGCTATCTGGGTGGTGATCCTGCTCAGCCTTTTATTGAAATTGTGGCCCGTGACAGCGTCATTGATTACGCGGTGGCTGACGCTATCATAAAGGCGTGGCAGCCGCTGAAACCGCTAAAGTTGCGTGTCCTGTTGCCTGCGACCCATCCCGACATTGGGTTTACCGATCAACTGATATTCCTCAGCGATCCGGCTGCCGTTACGAAGCCTCCCGATAAAAACATTTCACTGGTGAAGGCTGCCCGGAGAGATTATCCCGCCTGTCTTCAGATGATTAACAACGCCTATCGTGCCAGCTGGCACACGCTGCCGCATCTGCGTGATCAGCTGATGGCTTCGAGCAAACAGGAATTACGTGAGGATATTGCCGCGGGTCATGTACTTATGATTGTCTGGCAGGGCATGCTGGCAGGGCTGATGATTTGCGAACGCCGGCGACTGGCCTTTATTGAGGGCGTTCAGATTATGGATGAAGTGATTATACCCGCTTATCAAGGACGCGGACTCGCCGCATGTGCACAGCAGCGTTTACTGCAACAACTTTCTCATCACCCTGGTGTGCAGGAGCTGCTGACTGGCACCATCCTTCCAGGCAATTTTCCTTCTGTTCGAAGCGCACAAAGTGCCGGACGACGCTGCGTGCTGAAATATCAGTTTTTTGCCCCTGCCGATTTAGGTCCCGACCGGGTCATTATTTGATCTCACCCTCAACACCCGCTCAATCGAACAACCTGTCAGCGTGCCAAATGAATGTGAAGCTTTCATGACTAAAAATTTAAAAAAATACATTAAAATTAATAACCTGCTTGTATTTAGCTGACATTTCACACCATTCACATTTTGACAATAAAATAATCACACGGAGTTATCTTTTCGTGCCTAAATTAGTGCCAGCTTTTATCAACGGAGCAGGCAAATGACTCACTTTGTGGCTATTTTTTTCTCTTCCCTCTTTATGTGCAGTAACGTTTTTGCAGGTTCGGTTTCCTCTGTTTCTATGAGCGCTCTTTCTGGCGCATTGAATGAACGTATGCAGGTAATGAAAGTGGTGGCAGGTTATAAAGCACAGCATCATTTACCTATTGAGGATCTGCCACGTGAGCAGGTGGTGCTGGATCACATGCTGCAGAACGCTGAGCAGGCCGGGCTTGAACCCCACTCCGTGGAGCCGTTTGTTCACGCGCTAATGAATGCCAGCAAAGCAGTTCAGTATCGCTATCGCGCAGACTGGCTCTCAGTCCCGGACAGTGATCGCCCCATTCCGGATCTGGCCGAGACCAGGCAGCAAATAGAGAAGCTGGATACTCAGCTCCTTACCGCAATCAGCCAGCGTCTGATGACCGGTATCTTCTCACAAGAAGATAAAGCGTTCCTGATGTCACAACTGACGGCACCCCACCTCAGTCAGCAGGATAAAAACAGCCTTTTCGCTTCCCTCGGCCGCATTAAGCGTTTGCGTTAATCCTCAGGCAGCGGAGTGAGCTATGCAACTACAGGAACTCATGAATCCCGACTACTCAGACAATCCTTTTCCGCTTTACCGCAAACTGCATCAGCAGGGACCGCTCATTCCTGCCGGAGATAAGATCATCATCAGCGGCAGTCATGCAGTCGTAGAAGCGCTGCTGAACGATCGTCGGGTTGGTAAAAATTATATGGAAAGTGTCAGGCTGAGATTTGGTGATGATGCCGCCGACATGCCGCTGTTTCAGGGGATCAGCAGAATGTTTCTGGTGCTTAATCCACCAGAGCATTCCCGGCTGAAAGGACTGGTGATGAAGTCGTTTAGCGCCCGGGAGATCAAACCTCTCAGGGAGATGGCACTGACTGTAGCGAATGAATTGGTTGATGCGCTGGCAGACCGTCGCGCCTGCGATCTGGCTCAGGCATTCGCTTTTCCACTGCCGGTGCGCATCATCTGCAGGATGCTGGATATCTCAGAGTCCGACGCGCCGGAACTTGGGCGCCTTACCTCTGTGCTGGTGAAAGTTTTCGATCCTCAAATCAGTCAGGCAGACCTGCTCGAAGCCGCTGACGCTTTTGCTGTGCTGGAAAGATACTTCAGCGCATTGATCGTCTCCCGCCGTGACAGCACGGCGAATGATCTGGTGTCGCTGTTTCTGCGCAGTGGCAGTGAAGACGACCGACTAAGTCACGATGAGATCATCGCCAATGTAGTACTTCTGTTTCTTGCCGGCCATGAGACCACATCAAATATGATCTGCAACACCATTCTGGCCCTGCATGACCATCCACAGGAACTGGCATGCCTGAAACGGAACCCTGCGCTGATACCCAATGCCATAGAGGAGTGTCTGCGTTACGATAGTTCGGTTCAGATGCTCTACCGGACGACTCTGGAAGAGATAGAGCTGGCAGGTCAGTTGATCCCGACCGGAACCCGCTTCTTTTTGAGTCTGGGCGCAGCTAATCACGATCCGCGGGTATTTACCTCGCCAGAACGAGTGAATATCCGACGGCATGAAGGACGCTGTCTGGCATTTGGTGGCGGAATTCATCACTGCATGGGCTACCGGCTGGCCCTTGCAGAAATGGAAGTAGCCCTTCATGTATTACTGACCCGGTTACCAGAGTTGCGCCCCATAACCGCTGGCGTTCGCCGCAATCACAGGGCCAATTTACGCGGCGTCAACGCTCTGCCGGTCGAATGGTGAGGTATTGTATTGTCGGGCCAGAAGAACCGACGATCAGACACGCAGCCGCAGAGTAGCTGGCAGGATAAGCTGGCTGTTAACGGGATCCTCTCCGGCAATCATGGTCGTCAGCATAGTGAAGCAGGCCTGCGCGAGTGCCGGAACGTTCTGCTCTACCGTATCGATCGGAATGGAAAGTGAATCATAGAGATAGTGATCATCGAAACTGGCGATACGGATGTCGCTGGTCAGCAGACTATGCTCGCTCATGTAACGCAGAACCCCCTCCAGCAGACCGCAGGCGGCGGTAAACATCGCTTTGGGCGGTCGGCCCAGCCGGTTACAGAGCGCTGCAAACATTTCATAGCCACTGCCAGGGTGGTAGTTACCCTGAATAATCCACTCAGGCTGCAGCGTTACACCCGCCCGAGCCAGCCCCTCCCTGAATCCCGCCAGACGATTCTGGGTCGGGGAGAGATCAGACTGTCCACCCATAAAGTAGATCTCCTCCGGGCAGGCGCGTGCCAGCTTTTCAACCAGTTCAGCTGTAGGCGTTATCGAGTCGGTGATGACCCAGGGCAGCTTAGTATTGTTCATGGTCCTGTCAAACAGCAGTACCGGCAACTGTTCGCTGAGACTGACATAGTCACTGTCGGTCAGCATACTGGAGGCAACAATGAGTCCGTCGACCTGCCGCGCGACCAGGTTGTTGACCACCACCATCTCCTGACCGGCATTTTCGTCGGTGCAGGAAATCAGCAGCTGCAGCCCGGACGCGCGGCAAAGATTCTCCAGTGCATGAGAAAAGGCAGCGAAGCCGTGGTTAGTGATTTCTGGCACCACCAGCCCCAGTGTATGACTGCGGGCATCATGCAGCATCCGGGCGTGGATGCTGGGCTGATAATGGTGTTCGCGGGCAAGCGTAAGAACCCGCTCACGCGTCTCCTTCGCGACCCGTAACTCTTCGCCACGGCCGTTAAGCACCAGGCTGGCCGTGGCTTTTGAAACCCCGGCAAGCCCGGCAATGTCACTGATAGTAACGCGTTTTGTTTTTCTCACGGCAAGGCATCGTTTAGTGAAACAAGTACTTATTCTACCATGCAGCGGCGTAACGACCAGTAGCGGACCTGCAGTTCTGCGTGCCCGTGCAGGGTTAGCAACGCAGGATGGTCTGGAAAATAGCGGCTACTCATCACCCCTTCCCCATCGTTAATGAAAATCTCAACACTGGAGTGATCACACAGGATCTGTAACCGACTAGCGACTCCGGTCCAGTAGCGATATGTCCACTCACCCGTTACCAGGCTGCGACGGGCAAGCCGCAGTTCATTCTGTTGCCATGTCAGGATCAGCGTATTCGCAAAATTGAGTTCAACGTCGCCCCGACTCTCCAGCTCAAGCTCCAGCCGCTCTGCGTCCATAGGTGGCGCATCATCTGCACGCCCCTTATAGTGCTGCTCTTTCTCCCGCAACGCCTGCAGTTCCACCACCGGCTGCTGACAGAGCCGCCCATTGCGTGAGCTCAGTTCGCGCACACAGGTCATCTGGTGGATCCAGCCCTGTGCCACGGTTGGCTGAGCCATCTCTTCACCGTCCGGCGTCCCCATCCAGCCCACCAGCAGACGTCTCCCGTCAGCGGTCAACGTAGTTTGCGGGGCATAAAATTCAAACCCTGCATCCATTTCGTTAAGCGGACCGTGTTGATATAGAGGTTGCTGATAATCAAGCGAACCACTCAGCCAGGCGCAGGCGTGACTGTTCAGATAGCGCTTCTCTTCGGGTACTACGCCCTGAGGACAGCAAATCAGATAGGTGCTGTCGCCGAGCGTGAACATATCCGGGCACTCCCACATATAGCCTGCCGCGTCCAGACCCCCCCGTTCGCTTCCCGCAATCTCGCCGAGATTCTGCCACTCCCGCAGATTGTCAGAACGCAACAGCAATACCCTGCCCTGTAACTGCGTCGTCTGCGCGGCCAGCACCATGTACCAGTAATCTTCATGGCGCCATACTTTGGGATCGCGAACGTGACCGGTATACCCTTCCGGTACAGCAATAACCGGGCCGAGCTTGTCAAAACCCCCCGCACTGTTCTGCTGCGCCAGACACTGCCACGCCGTACGCGAACCATCATCAAACTTGACGTTGCCGGTATAGATCAGCGTCAGCTGACCGTTATCGTCTACCGCGCTGCCGGAGTAGCAGCCGCTGCGGTCATACTCCTCATCCGGCATCAGGGCAATGGGCTGATGCTCCCAATGCAGCAGATCGGCTGAACGCCAGTGTCCCCAGCATTTGTGCTGATGCGCACAGCCGAGCGCGTTCCACTGGTAGAAAAGATGGTAGTCACCGTTGAAATGGATAAATCCATTAGGATCGTTCAGTAACCCGGTGACCGGAGCCAGATGCCAGCCTGGATAATGGCTGTCGCCCAGCGCCTTTGGCATACCCTGCATCACCGCCTGCAGAATGGTGGCAAGACGTGTTGATGAGGCCATTATTCAGAATCCGTTTTGTATTTGAGAAGATATGAAATCACAAACGCGGTGGTAAAGGCGATTGCGATGCCGATGACATAATTCAGCAGAGATCCAGCCTGGACAATCGCCATGCCCGGTAGTCCGGTCAGCCCGACCGCTGTCATATAAACGTGAACCGACACGACCCAGGCACCGCCCAGCGCACCGCCCACCAGTCCGGCGATAAAGGGCTTCATAAACCGCAGGTTGATACCAAAAATGGCCGCTTCGGTGATCCCCAGTAATGCAGAAAACGCGGAGGGCAACGAAATCGCCTTGATCTTCGCATCACGGGTTTTGAACCACACTGCCAGACAGGCACCGCCCTGAGCCACGTTCGCCATCGCCCAGATGGGCAGCAGGAAATTCACGCCGATTGAAGGATTGCCCAGTAGTCCCGCTTCAATGGCGTGGAAGCTATGATGGACGCCGGTGATGACAATCACCGAGTAAAGCCCACCAAATACCAGCCCGGCCAGCCATCCGGCGTGCGCAATCAGCGTGCTGAGGACAAAGGAGATGCCATCACCCAGCATACGGCCCGCAGGACCAATAATCAGTAGCGCAATGAATCCGGAGATAATCACCGTCAGAAACGGGGTCAGGATCAAATCCAGCGCATCCGGTATTACCCGACGTAGCTGTTTTTCGAGCATGCTCATGAACCACACCGCCAGCAGTACCGGGAATACCGTGCCCTGATAGCCAATCATCGCGACTTCAATGCCGAAGAAGTTCATCGTGTGGAAACCGGCTGCCACGCCCCAGGCGTTGGTCAGCGCCGGGTGGGTCAGAATGCCACCCAGCGTTGCGCCCAGAAATGGGTTACCGCCAAACTCACGCGCTGCCGTAAAGCCAATCAGTATCGGCAGAATAATAAAGGCCGCCGAGCTGCACATATCCAGCATGATGTAGAGTGCATTTTCCGGATTGACCCAGCCGTAGGTTTTGACCATCCCCAGCAGGCCCATCAGCAGACCTGACGCCACAATCGCCGGAATGATCGGCACAAAGATGTTCGACAGCAGTCGGGCGATGCGCTGGAAAGGGTTAAGCTTGCGTGCGGCAATATCAGCAGCCTCAGACTTGCTCGATTCGCTAATACCCGCCTCGGCGATAAAGGCAGCGTAAACCTTGTTTACCACGCCAGTCCCAAAGATAACCTGAAGCTGTCCCGCATTACGGAAGCAGCCTTTAACCCCTTCAATCCGGCCGATCGCGGTAGTGTCCGCCTTTTCATCATCCGCCAGCACCAGACGCAGCCGGGTCGCACAGTGTGCTGCGCTGGCGATGTTCTCTTTACCACCCAGCAGCGGCAGTAAGGCCCGCGATATTTTTACATAGTCCATATACACCTCAGTCTTGTTTTGTTTTTATTCGTGTGGCGTTGAGGCCCCGGTCTCCGGGGCCATCCGGTCAGAACCAGGTTTCCATCTGTACACCGAAGTTCCATTCGCCACCGGCATCAAAGCCCTTGCTGCCGAACGCGTCGTCACTGGCATAGTTATTGAGCCGATGATCCCAGTTCATCCAGGTTGCAAACAGACGAATTTCCGGACGCTTAAGGAAGTCACCGACATCACCGGCTTTCAGGGTTGGCGCAATAGTGAGTTTGGTAAAGCTGCCGCTGACCGCGTTACGGTTGTTGTAACCTTCCGGACGCAGATCCATGTACTGATAAGAGCCTTCATACTGCATCTCAAAATTCTGGGTGATTTCCTGAATCAGACGCAGGTTAACTGTCGCCCAGTCATAGCTGTCACCTTTGACGTACCGATCGTCACTGCGCTGTGCCAGTACGGCAGGCGCAATGTGCCAGCCACCGCCCAGCGGGGTGATGCCGTAACTCGCCAGCCGCCAGGTGTTCGCTTCTGGCAACAGTGCGCCGTCAGACCCAATTGACTTCACCTCTGCGCCCAGGCCATGGCCATAGAGCAGTGCCGTTTTGGAAGTGCCCTCTGTCAGCCCATAGAAGCTGTCGTTATGCAGGCCCAGCAAAGCATGTACGCCGGTTTCGGCCGCATCGCCTTTGACTCTGAGTCCGTCGATATCCCGGCGATCGTCGTTATCTTTCGCCCGCATACCACTGAGCATCATCTGCACCGGGCCGACAAAGTTATTCAGCGTCAGGATGTAGTTCTGCGCCGTATTTTCATTGTTTTCGATGTCGCCAAAGGTACGACCGTACAGCGAAATGTTGCTACGCGTCTGATCGCTCCACTTCATGTCGTAAATGCCGGCACCGGTACCTGCAAGAAACACAACATCAGAATCGATCCAATGGATATCAAAGTTATCACGGTCAAAACGCTTACCGGCCCACACGGTAGAGTTATCAAATGCACCGCTGAAAGTGGGAAGTTGCCCAAGCTCGACAAATGCCTGACGCAGGTTGAGATCGCTGCTGGATGCGGTCCAGTCGTTATAGGTGCGCTGCCCGTCAGCCAGCATGGCTTTGAAACGGGTGGTAGCACCATTATCCAGCGTCTGCTTATGTTCGAGGTTGAGCTCAACATACGTATCCGGCTCATTACCGAGACGTCCAACGTGACCGCCGGTTTCGCCAGCAGGAGTGAGTGTCGGACCACCCTGCGTTTTAGTGGCTGAGCTGTTCATCAGCAATCCGGAACGGGCGTAACCGTGGAACTCAAAGCCACCTTCATCGGCAGATTTTTGTTCCAGCTTCGCGGTGCGCTGAGCAACCTCGGCGGTGGAAGTCTGGGTCTGCTGCTGTACGGCTGCCAACTGTTGAGCCTGCTTCTCAGCCACCTGTGCCTGCTTTTCGGCGACCTGAGCGCGGGTTTCAGCAACATTTGCTCGCTGCTCGGCTGCCTGAAGTCGTCGCTCCATCGCCGCAAGGCGTGCCTCAATGCTGCTCATGCTGGAATCGGCCCAGACTGATGTAGAAAAGAATATTAAAGAGAGGGCGACTGCTAACGTGCTTTTTTTCATTTTTTATTCCCTGAGGAGAGGCTATCATCACCGGCTTTTTTGCTAAACCGGTTTAGGCGCAAATCATAGCCACGGGTAATTTCCCTCTGCAATGAAAATAGCTAAACCGGTTTAGTGATTGTGAGATAGCTCCCAAAACAGGGGCGTCAGGGATGATTAGCCGGCCAGATTGCCCAGCTGATGGAGCCAGGGAAGTGCTGTCATGGCACCTTTCGCGGTGGTTGCCAGGGCGCCACAGCGTTGTGCTGTGGCAAGACAAATGGACAGCTTTGATTCATCGGCAGGCAGACCTGACGTCGCCAGAACCCAGAGTAATCCGGCCACGAAGGCATCACCTGCACCTGTGGTGTCGACGCTGTCCACGGGCGTCGTCGCATGGTGAGTGATCTCGCCCTGATAGCAGGCGATTACCCCTTCCCTGCCCCGCGTCACCAGTAATAAGCGAATACCAAATCGTTTGGCCAGCTGCGGCAAGCTGACAGCTGGTTCCTGTCCCGGACAGAGGAAATCCAGTTCCTCGTCTGAGAATTTAACCACGTCGGTATGACTCAGCGCCTCGTTCACCACCAAATGCAGCAGTGCCGGATCGGACCAGAGGTCTTCACGCAGATTTAAATCAAAGCTGACATGGCCGCCTGCAGCACGAATCTGCTTCATGGCGGTAAGCGTGGCGGTGCGTGATGGCTCAGCTGCTAAGGCGATCGAACAGCAGTGCAACCATTCACCGCGCTGGAACTCAGGCAGATCCGACGGTTCAAGAAACAGATCGGCGCTTGGGCGCACCATAAAGGTAAAGGAGCGTTCGCCCTGCACATCCAGCCCGACCACCACCGTTGACGTGCGGTGCTGTGAATCAGCGATCATGTAGCGAGTATCAACGTTCTCCTCTCTGAGCGTCTGCCGCATAAATTCACCAAAAGGATCAGCGCCTATCCGGCCAATAAAAGCACTGTTTCCCTGCAGACGTGCAATGCCAACGGCGACATTAGCCGGTGCTCCGCCCGGACACTGCATCAGGTGGCCCGGCTTTTCGGGTAGCAAATCGACCACGGCATCCCCGAGACACCATACGCGAACAGACATAGACAACTCCTGTGATTGAATTTAAAAGCTAAACCGTTTTAGCTATAGCGTTAAACTGTACCAGGATCAAGCGTAATACTGCTGAAATGAGGCGCGTCGTACAGAACATCTCTTCAGGCGAAGAAGAAAATGCGGATAAGGCAGGTATGCCTCTGGGTGGATAGCAGATAAAAAAACCGGCCAGTGGCCGGTTTCGAAGGCGATACAGGGTGACGATTAATTCATTGTAGAAAGAATCTGTCTTATTGATGCGTCAATCTGCTCAGCGATCTCTTTTGGCAGACGACTGAATTCATATTGCACGGTCCGCTTCTCATCATTGGTTTTGCGTCGTGCATAGGTATTAGCCGTGGTAAATGTTGCCAGTTTCTCCGTCACAGTTTTGCTGACGGGTGTCGGTTTCTTTAACTGACGACGCGCGCTTTTGAAGCCATTCAGGATAGCGCTCTTCTTATCATCCGGGTTGGTGATTCGCAGGAGATCATCTTCATTCAGCTTTTGCTGAATCTCGCTGACCAGCGCAGAGACCTCAACCGCTTCCGCTTTAGCCTCCTCCCAGACATCAAGCAGCAACTGGTAATCCTGAAGCGTCAGCTCAGAGACAACCGGGAAGAGTTCAATGAACTCAGCAGGCACAGCTGCTGCCTGGAACGCACGAGTGACCTTGGCATTAGAGATACCTTCTGCTTTGGCAATCTCGGATTTGCTCATGCCATTTTCGTTCATCAGCATAAAGCGTAACCCTAATTCGCGCAGGTTATGCTCTTTAGCGGTCTGTATATCAGCGGCCAGTTGACGCGCATCACTGATGCTCAGTTCATCAGCGGTGACCAGTACCTCCAGGCTTGCCCCCGAAAGAATACATGCAGCGCGGCGGCGTGAACCATCCATGATCTCAATCTGATCACCGTTGATGCGACCAATCGCCGGGAAAAACTGCTGCAACGTAATGGTACGGGTGATCTCCTGCAGCGATTCCGGTGTCAGTGTGCTCTGGTCACGACCGTTGATTTGGGGATCAACCGTTGTTCTGGTCTCAATATCATCATGCAGGATGAGCTGGCGAACGAAAGTTGCCTTCGCACCCGATTTCAGCGTAAAGGTGCGTGACTGACTGCTACTGTCAATCATGTTCGCGATAGCTGAATCACCAAATTTGCGGCCAATGCGCTGTATAGGTTTGCTCACAAGGTGCTCCTGATATATTCGATGCGGTCAAACACAGCCCTGGAGAACTGTTCGGCTTCATATTTAGCTTTGCGCAAAGCGTCCGCACTGCCTGGATAAGATGAGGGATTGGCACTGATGACGGTATCAAAGGATTCACCGCAGCGTTCAAACCCGTCCAGTCTTGGCAGGCTGCAGTCCAGCATTGATTTGGTAAACACTTCACGAGCATAACTTTGAGAGGTCAGGTGATCGTGTTTAGAGGTCATTTTCGACATAAAGCCAATATTTGCTTTAAGACGCGGTTCAATGCCTTCTGACTCAATACGTTCGAGCATTTCTGGCAGGCGAGTCAGATACTTCATAGTTGAATGGAAATCGACCTGTGCCGGCGGCGTCGGTGTCAGCAGCACATCACTGGCCGCAATAGCATTCAACATGAACGAATCAAGGTGAGGACCGGTATCGAGAAAGATGAAATCATAATCACCGGCCAGACGATCAATCACGTTGCGGCGCAATACTTCGGACGGTGCAACGCCAGGCAGATGTTCAGCAACCAACTCTTCCCAGTCACTGGCAACGAAACCATCGTCTATTGAGGCGGGAATTACATCCACTCCCGGCATGACAGTTGGCTTAATAAACTGTTCGCGAAGCTGGTCGGCATCCAGGTCGTTCAGCATGGCCTGCGCTGCGGTCTCAAGAACGGAGCCTACGCTATTAGTGTGACTCAGGAACATTGTGCTTGATGCCTGTGGATCCAGGTCAATAACCAGAATGCGCAGGTCATTATGCAACATAGAGGGATGAGCGCGCATACCGTGGGCCAGTGTGACAGTACTGACTGTTTTAGAAACACCGCCCTTAAGACTTACAACAAAGACGACGAAGGGTCCATCATGGCGATCGCGATATTTTGGGACTTTACGGTGCTCATAGATGTCGACTACGTTCTGAATGGTCAGTGCGTATTGTGAGGTACTGCCGGTTTGTTTCTTACCAAACTGATAACCTGCTTCTTCCATATCACCAATGGCAGCAACAACAGCGTGCTTACTCAGTAATGGCATATTGGCGACGGCATTACGTGAGAAAGTCTGGTAAAAACCGGTCTGATTGAACTCCTGACGTTGTTGTTCAATGTGGCTACTCAGTCCATGTAACATGGAATTGGCTCTGGTCGCCATTTCCAGCACTCCACCATAATCGCGCTTCATAAGCCCCTCTGCTTTACTGTTTTTTGCATACTACACAAAAAGGCTAAACCTGCCAATTTTTTAGAAAAATGACAAAAACCTGGATTTTTTATTAATGACATTAAGATGACGATGAGATGGATGGGAGAGTTATGAAAAGGGTGGGTCAAATTGACGGTTTCTCTCGCTGAAATGAATGAATTCGATGTTTCAGGATTACCTCCCTAAAGAGGCTTCAGGGCGTTTTCAACTGTCGTTTCACCCCTTTATATTACAGCATACCATTCTGTTTATTGTGCAAAGAGTTATAAAGTTCATATGTTTTCCATGGTATTTTCAGCATGAAAATTTAAATAAATTTCATATTAATCATCAACATAAAAGAGAAATTGAATGGTGAAAAAATGCGTTGCAACGTGTTGAAGATAAGCTCTAACTTTGATTTTTAGCCTTTTTATGATTGCTTCAGCTTATTAATTTTATCAACAGGGCTTGCAAGTCTGGTAAGTCGATTAATGGCGGTGTCCTTTCAATTTCCATCGCTTAAACTTGAAATTTTTACTCTCCTTAAATCATCATGTGTCATGACTTTTTCATACTCTTGATTGCCGGGCTTCATCGAAGCTTTATAGTATTTTAAGTCTGACAAACACTCTATTACTTACTCAGGTTGCGTTTGAACAACATATCCAGTCGTTATGCCGGTTGATAAATTTTGTGAATTCACTGATCTTTCCGTACCCGTTTCAGACCGGGGGCAGGGCTCATACTTATAAAGCAGGTATCAAATCTTAACCGGACATTTTGACGATTAAGTGA
>NZ_AP035987.1:0-522307 GCF_059730705.1 Pantoea sp. X-Soil-ISGK-259 | reverse complement strand
GCGCGGCCTGCGACGATCGGGGATCTCTTAGGATCTCTCTATGATCTATTAAGGATCGTCTTTTAGGATCTGGTCACTGTATAAGTGGAAAACTGCTTCAAAACGTAATCTTCGTACATGTTATTTATCAGCAAATGATTGTTAGCAATTAGCAGATTACTTGACTGAATCTTCGCACCACAAATTCCAGATTCTCATATAATAAACAACTTCCTCACTATTATTCATTTTTCATCATCAACTACAGCGCGTATCGTCTCTCCATCACTGACAGAATGAGGAAAACGGCACCATGACTGAACATGCCCTATCACGTAACCCCGCAACTGGTGAAATTCTGGCACGCTATCCACTGCAGAAACCCGGCAGAGCTGGAGCAGACGCTTGAAACCAGCGCATCAGCTTTTGCCACATGGAAACACAGCAGCATGACCGATCGGGTTCGCGTATTACGCCAGCTTGGTGAGCAACTGCGTCTGCGAGAGCCTGATCTTTCCCGTATGATCACAACGGAGATGGGAAAACCCATTTCGCAGGCACGCGCTGAAGTCCTTAAATGCGCCAACTTATGCGACTGGTATGCTGAGCATGGCCCTGCAATGCTGGCCGACCAGCCCACCCAGATTGCTGATGCATGGCAACGATTCCGTCCCATCGGTGTGATCCTGGCAGTGATGCCATGGAATTTCCCACTGTGGCAGGTTCTGCGAGGCGCAGTGAGCATGTTGCTGGCAGGTAACACCTATCTGCTGAAACACGCGCCTAACGTCATGGGCAGCGCCACACTGATGGCTGAGCTGTTCAGCGCAACCGATCTGCCAGCGGGTGGCTTCAACCTGGTCAACGTCGACAACGACGGTGTCTCAGTCGCCATCAAAGATGATCGTATTGCTGCCGTCGCCGTAACCGGCAGCGTACGGGCTGGCGCAGCCATCGCCGCACAGGCAGGTGCAGCATTGAAGAAAACCGTGCTGGAATTGGGCGGATCCGATCCCTTTATCGTGCTGGCAGATGCCGATCTTGATGAAGCGGTTAAATCTGCTGTCATTGGGCGTTTCCAGAATACCGGGCAGGTCTGCATGGCCGCTAAACGCTTTATTATTGAAGCGCCAATTGCAGAAGAGTTTGAAAAGCGTTTCACGGCCGCGGTTCAGGCGCTCACCATGGGCGATCCTCTTGATGAAAACACCTTCCTGGGCCCAATGGCTCGCGCCGATCTGCGTGACGAAACTGGATGGACAGGTTAAAGCGACACTGAGCGAAGGCGCACGTCTGGTGCTGGGTGGTGAAAAAGTAGCAGGGCAGGGTAACTACTATGCGCCGACCATTCTCGCAGATGTCACCAGTAACATGACCGCATTCAGACAGGAGCTGTTTGGCCCGGTCGCCGCTATTGCTGTGGCACGGGATCCTCAACATGCACTGGAGATCGCCAATGACAGTGAGTTTGGCCTCAGTGCAACCGTCTGGAGCGGTAACGAAGAGATTGCCGATCAACTGGCGCGGCAGCTGGAGGTTGGTGCGGTGTTTATCAATGGCAACGGCGCGTCCGATCCGCGCGTTACCATTGGTGGCGTGAAGAAAAGCGGCTACGGCCGTGAGCTGTCGCACTTTGGTGTGCACGAATTCTGTAACGTGCAGACCGTGTGGAAAAACCGCCGCTAGTTCTTACTGCGCCGATGGAAGATAAGCGGGCGCTGCTTTAGCGACCGCACTGAGCGGACGCAGCAACCGATCCGGTGCAAACGCACTCAGCATCGGTGACGCTGTGCCGCTCAGCATCTCCTCAGCCACCAGCCTGCCCAGCAACGGGGCAAGGGTCATTCCGCTATGGCTGACCATCAGATAAACGCGTGCTGACGCGCTGATGTAGCCTGTTGCCGGTAAGCCATCAGCCGGACGCGACCGCTGTCCTGTTTCAATCCGCTCAATTCTCGCACCTTCCGCGTTTCTAAACAGCCGACGTAATCGGCGCAGCATCTCTTTACCGATCAGTCCATCCGGCGAGACCGGCCGTGCCGGATCGACATGCTGATCCAGATCCAGCGCCTGCAGCATCAGGCGGCCGCCGCCATCCGGCCGTACATTCAGTTCCGGGGTTATCAAATTGCATTTAAGTGGGATCGGCAGAGGCTGCGTCTGCGCCAGAAAACTACAGGCAACAGGATCGGCGCGATTTGCATCGGTCATCGCCAGTTCAAGCCCACATTGACTCATGAGTTCCGGTGCCCAGCGGCCAGTCGCCAGTACCAGCTGATCGCCACGCCATTCATCACCACTGGCCAGTGTCAGATGCACATCCCGATTTGTTTCAGTCAGCGTTGTCACTTCATTGTTGCAGACCAGCTGTCCGCCACAGGCGCGCAGGTCCGCCAGCAGAGAGGCGATAAACAAGCTCGGATAGAGCAGGCACTCCGACGGGAAAAACCATGCGTGCTGAATGCGGGGATCGAGCCGCAACGCGGGCAGAGCATCCAGAAGTGCGGCGCGGCTACGTTTTTCAACGGGATAATCAAGCGTTGTGAGCTTTGCTGCGCGTCGCGCCAGCTGGCACAGGGACGATTGATCGGCTGCCCACTCCAGCGTGCCGGTTTCCAGCAGCCATTGGGGTGATGCAGGATGACTGGCCTGCCAGCGCTTGTGCTCGTCTATCGCATGGGCATTCAGATCATGGTAGCTGGTGGGTTCCTTGCCGTTGGCATTAACCCAGGCATAGCTGATTTGACTGGTTCCGCTGCCAGGATAGTTTTTATCGAAGACGGTGACCTGCGCGCCCCGTCGCGACAATGATTGCGCGACGGCTAAACCCAGCACGCCTGCACCGATTACGGCAATACGTTGTGGCATATCTGGTCTCTCCTGAACAGGGATGAGTGGAAAACTGCTTCCCGCCGGGTCGTTTCACTATTGCGAAGTCGACAAAGGACGTCAACCGCAGCTTCAGATAGTGGCTTCATCAAACCAGTCAGGTACAGGATCGGGCAGATTGATCCACTGCTCAGGGCCCGCAGCCATCTCATAGGGTGTCAGCAGTGCGTGGTCGAGCGCGGAAAGAATGCGCTTTTCATCCATTTCAATGCCGATAAAAACCAGCTCCTGGCGCGCATCGCCAGTCCCTTCCTGCCAGTGTTCAGCGATGAAATTGAGAGTATCCGCATCCTGTGGCCAGTCCATCCGCGGCACACTTACCCACCAGCGCCCGGCATAACCCTGACGAGCCACAGCGCCCGCCTGCGACCACATCGCAGCATAGTCAGGCCGGCTGGCTAGCCAGAAGTAGCCCTTAGAACGGATAACACCGTCAAGCTGGTGATTAACAACTTCCCAGAAACGCAGCGGATGGAACGGACGGCGCGCGCGATAGACAAAACTGCGAATGCCATACTCCTCCGATTCCGGTTGATGCTCACCACGCAGGGTCTGCAACCAGCCTGGTGCCTGTGCTGCACGATCAAAATTAAAGCGACGGGTATTGAGCAGGCAATCGAGCGGAACCTGGCCAAACTCACTGTTCACAATAAGGGCATCTGGATTGAGCGCACGCAGCATGCCCTGCAGTTCATGCAATTGCGTCTGGCTGAGCAGATCCGTTTTGTTCAGTACCAGCAAATCACAGAACTCAATCTGATCTACCAGTAAATCAACCACAGAACGCGTATCCTCCTCGCCCAGTGACTCGCCGCGGGACTGAAGATCATCGACTGAACGATAATCTCGCAGAAAATTGAAGCCATCCACCACGGTAACCATGCTATCCAGACGCGCATAAGCCGACAGACTTTCACCTTCTTCATCTTCAAACGTAAAGGTTTCAGCAACCGGCAGCGGTTCAGAGATCCCGGTAGACTCAATTACCAGATGATCGAAGCGACCGGCCTGCGCCAGACGTTTCACCTCCAGCAGCAGGTCTTCTCGCAGCGTGCAGCAGATGCAGCCGTTACTCATTTCAACCAGCTTTTCATCGGTACGTGACAGCTGTGCGCCGCCGTCGCGCACCAGCGCAGCGTCGATATTAATTTCAGACATATCATTGACGATGACCGCAATCCGCCGTCCTTCGCGGTTATTAAGAATATGGTTGAGCAGGGTGGTTTTACCGGCACCGAGAAAGCCAGAGAGAACGGTAACCGGCAGTCGGGGATCCTCGGATGTCAGGAGGGAGAGTGGCATAGTGTTACCTGTCAGTAGTGATTAATATATATGTTATAACATAACATTAATCAGCCTCTTTTCAATCGCGATTTCTCTTCCCCTGTTTGATAATGAAAATAGTTAAAAAGAAGGAGAAGTGATGCAAACACTCACTCTGGTGCCGCGTCTTGTACCGGACGTCAGAAGCGGCGTGAAAACCTCAACGATACGCTGGCAGGAAGGTGATGTCGTCACCGGTCCACTGAAACTGGTCAATCAGGAGGATGCAACCGACACGGTAATTGTATGGGTGACGAGGATCGAAACGCTGCGCCTGAATCACATCGCCGCACGGCTGGGGAAGGAGGCTGAATGGCCGGATGCGGTGCTGCTGGCGGGGATGCGCGAACACTATCCAGAGATCAGTCTGAGCAGTGAGGTGCAGCTGATCACACACCTCACGCCCGCCGAAACTCAGGTAAAGCTCGCCGAACGCTAATTAACTGTGCTCAATGACCAGCAGTGCCAGCGTATCGGCTTCCAGTGCCCGGAAGATATGGAGCTCATCGCCCGGATAGGTAATGTAATCACCCACATCCAGCTCCACAGCACTCTCTACCGGGCCAACCAGCGCACGCCCTTTGGCAATAATAATATGCTCAATGGTATTGGGGATGTGAGGCTGTGAAATGCGTTCGCTCCCCGGCTGGACCTCCAGCAGATAAATATCACGCCGCACGCCGGGTGGGCAGGATGCCAGCAAAACGGCCTGATAATCGGCCAGATCGGCGGTAACCGACAGACCTTCTCCACGTCGTATCACCTGCAGGCGACGTGCATCAGGTTCCAGCAGACGTGAAAAGGGAATATTCAGCGTCACGCACAACGACCACAGCGTCTCAATGCCCGGATTACCATTTCCCGCTTCCAGTTGTGACAGCGTAGATTTGGCGATCCCTGCGCGGCGTGCTACTTCAGCCAGTGACAGACCTGCTCGCTGACGTTCACGCACTAAAGCGTTAGCAATAATGCTGATAGGGGTATTCAAATGCACTCCCGAAACTCAAAGTGTTTTTTATATCGAACATAACGTTCATCTTGTAAATCGCCGTGGCGATGTTCATTATATCGGATTATACGTTCATTATGAGACAGAGTGATGCGTTTTCCGCAAATGCAGTTGCTGGACAAAGGGGTAATTAAAGCGATTTTCCTGGTCTGCCTGGCTGATGGGATCGTCGGTTTATCTCATGGCTCGCTAGCCTCCGCCGACGGATTTCCGCTCTGGGTGCCACTGGCGCTCTCAACGCTGGTGCTGGCGGGGGCGTCAGAGTTTCTGTTTATTGGCATTGTGGCCGGTGGCGGCAGCCCCTTTACCGCCGCCGCTGCGGGCTTGCTGGTGAACGCGCGTCATCTGCCGTTTGGTATTGCGGTAAAAGATCTGGTGGGAACGGGCCCGCGGGGTTGGTTTGGCTGTCACATCATGAACGATGAAAGCGTGGTATTCGGAATCTCTCAGCCTCAACTGGCTCAGCGTCGTAGCGCTTACTGGCTGTGCGGCATCGGCATCGGCTTTATCTGGCCTGTCAGCGTGATGACCGGCGCGGCGATAGGGCAGTTTATTCCTGATGTCTCGGTGATTGGGCTGGATGCGGTATTCCCGGCCATTCTGATTGCCCTCATTTTTCCCGCGCTGCGACAGCGACGAACCCGGATCCCTGCCACTGTCGGGGCGTTACTCTCGCTGCTGGCGACGCCACTGGTTCCGGCGGGCATGCCGGTGTTGTTCTCACTGCTGGGCCTGCTGACATGGAGATCGCGCAAATGACGCATCAGGGAATGATCATTGCCGGCATTGCTATGCTGGCCGCAGGGACGTATCTGATGCGTTTCGCAGGCGTCAGGCTGGGAAACCGTCTGCCTGTCAGCGAGCGCACCCAGCAGATACTCTCTGACGCTGCCACTGTCTTGCTGCTGGCGGTAGCTGCGACCACCACGTTGTTTGAGGGGCACCATTTTGCCGGTGTGGCTCGTGTGGCTGGCGTAGGCTTTGCGCTATTACTGGCGTGGCGTCGGGCTCCGCTGATTGTGATTATTCTGGGGGCGGCGGTGATGACGGCGCTGTTACGTTTCCTTGGCGTATCCTGATGCTGATTTGTCCTGTGGCTGCTTAACTGCGTCCCGTCCAGGATTGCTATCTGCATGGGCATAACGGCATGATGAGGGTTTATCACCTGATCGGAGTTCACCTATGAATCGTCCGTTACAGATTGGCCTTTTACTCTTTCCTGATGTCACACAACTCGATCTAACCGGTCCCTGGGAGGTGTTTGCGCGCACGCCCGACACCAGATGTCATCTGGTCTGGAAAGATCTTCAGCCAGTCCGCTCCGATCGAGGCCTTTCAATATTGCCCACCATGACGTTTGATACATGCCCGCAACTGGATGTGATCTGTGTGCCCGGCGGGCCGGGTCAAATCGCCCTGATGTCAGATAACGTTACGCTGAACTTCCTTCAAAAGCAGGCCACTCAGGCACAGTGGATTACATCGGTCTGTACCGGGTCGCTGGTGCTGGGGGCTGCCGGATTGCTTAAAGGATATCGCGCGACCTCGCACTGGAGTTCCATCGATCAGCTGGCCTTGCTGGGTGCGGATCCGGTCAGTCAGCGGGTGGTGCGTGACCGTAATCGCATCAGCGGGGCAGGTGTGACCTCGGGCATCGATTTTGCCCTGACGCTGGTGGCAGAAATCGCAGGTGACGCAGTGGCGAAAGCGGTTCAGCTACAGATGGAATATGATCCACAACCGCCATTCACCAGCGGTTCCCCTAAGACCGCACCGCCACAGGAAGTCGAGCAGGCAAAGGCGAAGATGGCGGCGTTTATTGCTACGCGCCGGGCCGCAACCATGCGTGCCGTACAGCGACTACAGGCTGAACAGCTTCCGGATGCCGGGAATACGCAATAGCAGCAGTAAGAGTGACATCGAAAGGAGCAATGTCAGGGCGATAACCCGTAATTTATCGCCCGGCGTCGGGATGTGGATCGCGGCGGTCTGCAAGTTAATCAGCACTGTCCCATCACCCGGTTTCTTCAGTAAAGATAAGCTGCACCATAAGCGCCTGGAAAACCTGGCATTTCGGTTTTCACTGCGTGGATGATTTACAGGAAGCACTGATTACCGGCAGAGAAGCGATCTATCCCGACTGGTTTTTTAACCGTAAGTCAGCCAATCCACATCGCATCGATGCGGCGGCCCGTCATGAATATCTGCGTGTTTTTCAGCAACCCGGCGCATTGCGGGCTGGGCTGGCTTTTTACCGGGCCTTTGCGCAGTCGGCAGAGCCGAATCGCCAGCGTGCGCGAAAAGGTAAACTGGCTGTGCCACTGCTGGCAATTACCGCCGATCAGGGATCGATTCCTGATATGGCTACACCGTTACGCGCCGTTACGCGCCGTTGCGCACCAGGTTAGCAGTCAAATTATCCTTAACTGTGGTCATTTTATTCCTGACGAACAACCGGTGAAATTAGCGGAAATACTGGCAAACTTTTTTACTCACACCACGAATAAAAGCGAATTAACGCCTCTGTAAATAAGGGAAAGTAATAGTGTGCAGCGGATTATTAATATTCTTGCTGATCCGCTGCTATCTCATACGCCTTTCCAGTAAATATGTCTATCTTATTGATTTTAAATAACTAACTGTGGGTTATTCCGCGTTGCTTTCTGAGTCGTGCTGTGAATAAATAAACCGTCATTATCATCCACCTTCAGGATGAGTTAAATAAAACCGTCGGCAGCAGACTGCCGATAGCATATTGCCGGGGCTGCGATGAATCAGGAAAAGGCACGACTGGCCGGAGAAATTAAAGCCGGAGTTAATGAACTGGAATCGCAATTAGTGGCGATTCGACGTGATATCCATGCGCATCCGGAATTAGGCTTTGATACGCTGCGCACAGCCAGTCTGGTCACCGACTATCTGCAGACGCTGGGACTTCATCCCCGCACCGGTGTAGGTCGCAGCGGTGTGGTGGTGGATATCGACGGTGCAGAGCCGGGCAAAACATTGCTGTTGCGCGCCGACATGGACGCGCTGCCGATCCAGGAACAGACCGGTTTACCTTTTGCCAGCCGCTATCCTGGTAAAATGCACGCCTGCGGTCACGATATTCACACTGCGACGATGCTGGGTGTGGCAACGTTATTACCACGCTATCGTCAGCAGCTTAAAGGGCGCGTCCGGCTGATTTTCCAGCCTGCAGAAGAGACACCCGAAAGTGGTGCTGAAGCGATGATCGCGGACGGCGTAGCGGAGGGCATCGACTGGGCTGTCACTTTGCATAACAAGCCTGAACTGGCGGCGGGGGACGTTGCCCTGACACGCGGTGCCAGCACCGCCTCCAGCGACGAATTCGATGTCACGGTACACGGCGTATCCACACACGCGGCACGTCCGCACATGGGCACCGATCCAATACTCGCCACCGTGCATCTTATCAGCCAGTTGCAGACCATCATTTCTCGTGAACGCGATCCTGCACACTCTGCCGTCCTGACTATCGGGCACATTCAGGGTGGGACTACCCACAATATCATTCCTGACAGCTGTCTGTTCCAGGGCACCATCCGCACCAAATCGCCAGAAGTGCGTGCTGCCATGGAAGCCTCATTTAAGCGGATGTGCGAAGGGGTGGCGCTGGCACAGAACGTGCGCGTGGAGGTTAACTTCCAGCGTGGTGTGCCGCCATTAATGAATGACGATCGCCTGATTGATTCACTGGAAGAGATTCTGTCGCATCAGTTTGATAAAGCGATCATCGCGCAGCCCAGCGCCAGCTTTGGCGCCGAAGATTTTTCACTGTTCACCGAACGGGTTCCGGGTTGCCAGATCCATATTGGTTCGGCCACGCCAGGCCGGGACGATCATCTGCATAATTCCGATTATCAGCCTGATGAACGAAGCATTACCGCCGGGACGCAGGCGCTGACCCGCCTTGCAATTGATTTGCTCTCTTAATAATAAATAAATGAGGTTTTTATGATGATGCGCAACCGTCTGTTCACGGCTTCTCTGACCGTGGCACTGCTCGCCACTTCCGCATTCAGCCAGGCGAAAGATTTCGGCACACTGAAGTTTGCTACCGAAGCGGCCTATCCTCCGTTTAACCAGACTACGCCGAGCGGTAAAATCGTGGGCTATGAACCGGATATGGTGGCGGAACTGGCAAAGCGTGCAGGCTTTAAATATGAAATCATCGCGCAGAAATGGTCGGGCATGATTCCTGGCCTGATCGACGGTAAATATGATGCAGTGGTCGACGCCGTGACTGTGACGCCAAAGCGTGCTGAAGCGATCGATTTCACCCATCAGTACACCGTCAGCGTCTCAAGTTTTGTGACCGCCAAAAAAAGCCCACTGGCCACGCTGCCAGGCAGTGGCACGGTTGTGACGGCGGATGATGCCGCTGGCATGAAAAAAGCGATCGACGATCTGAAAACCACCTTTAAAGGAAAAACGATCGCGGTACAGGTTGCCACCATTCAGGCGGACTTCCTGCAAAAATATCTGGGCGATGTCGCCACCATTCGCACGTATCAGGCCGGTCCTGAAACCTTCGCCGACCTGATGAATGGCCGCGTCGATGCCGTCATGGCTTCGCGCACCAACCTTAACGCCTTTGTGAGAAAAAACAGCGATGCGATCAGTAGCAGCGGCTACGGCTTCTCCGGTGGCGTGCTGGGTGCGGGATCGGCCATTGGTCTGCGTAAAGGCAACAGCGAGCTGCAGCAGGTGCTGAATCAGGCGCTGGATTCCATGATCAAAGACGGAACGCTGAGCAAACTGTCGATGAAATGGTTTGGCGAAGATGTCGCGCCAAAAGCGTAACCACTGATGCTGATGAATATTGACTGGCAGATACTGGGTTTCGGGGATGAGGGCTGGGGTGGCGTGCTGCTTAGCGCCGCCGCCGTCACTGTCAGCGTATCGCTCTGCGCCTGGCTGCTGGGTGCGGTGCTGGGCAGCGTGCTCTGCTGGATGCAGATCGCCGGTTCGCGCTGGCAGCAGAGACTGGCGGCAGGCTACATCACACTGTTTCGCGGCGTGCCGGAACTGCTGGTGATCTATCTGTTGTACTTCGGTGGACGGCAGGTCGTTTCCACCGTGGGCACCGCGCTGGGATTCCAGGGACCGTTCGATGTGAACGGTTTTGTCGCGGGTGCGATCGCCATCGGGCTGATCTCCGGCGCCTATCAAAGTGGTGTGTTTCGCGGCGCGTTCTACGCCATTCCGGGCGGTACGCTGGAAGCCGCGACGGTAACCGGCATGGGGCGGCTGATGATGTTTCGACGCATTATCGTGCCGCAGGCGTTACGCACTGCGCTGCCGGGCATGGGCAACCAGTGGCAATCTGTTATCAAAGAGTCGGCGCTGGTCTCTGTCACCGGGCTGGTCGAAACCATGAATCAGGTTTCCACGGCAGCCAACTCCACCCAAATGTCCTTTTTCTTCTACAGCGTGGGTGCGGTGATCTACCTGATTATCACCACCTGTTCCGATATGGTTTTCCGCTACGTGGAAAAGTTTGCGATGCGCGGTCAACAGCGCGTGAAGGGGTAAGGAGTCCACGTGGATATCATGTTTTTACATCAGACGCTGCTGGCACTGCTGAAAGGATTGCCACTGACGATTAATCTGGCATTGCTCTCGCTGCTGGGCGGCGGCGTGCTGGCGCTGCTGCTTAATCTGCTGCGCATGACGCGCGTCGGCAGTTTTTTCTGTCGTTTTTACGTGTGGCTGTTTCGTGGTACGCCGTTGCTGATCCAGATTTTTATGGTGTATTACGGCCTCGGCAGTTTACCGGCGGTGCGTGAAAGCCTGTTCTGGCCACTGCTACGTGACCCGTACTGGTGTGGTTTGCTGGCGCTGATTCTTAACGATGCTGCTTACACCTCAGAAATCCTGCGCGGCGGTTTGCGTGCCGTCAGCCAGCAGTCGCTGGAGGCCGCTAAAGTGTCGGGCATGTCGTCGTACAAAATCTTTACGCGCATCACCCTGCCGATAGCGATTCGTCAGGCGCTACCCGCCTACAGCAATGAAATCATCTCGATGATCAAAGCAACGTCACTGGTCAGCACCATCAGCCTGATGGAGATGACCGGTATTGCTGACTCAATAGTCTCTTCCACTTTCCGCGCGCTTGAAGTGTTCCTGAGCGCGGCGGTGATCTACCTGATACTCACCATGCTGGTCAGCAAAGGGGTCTCGATGCTGGAACGACGCTTATCACCTTACTATTTTGGAGCACGCTCATGACCGCACCAACCATCATGCTGAGTCATCTCAGAAAGAGTTATGCGGGACATGAAGTGCTGCACGACATCAGCCTGACCGCGCAGGATGGCGATGTGATTTCGCTGATTGGTGCGAGTGGGTCGGGCAAAAGTACACTGTTGCGCTGTATACCGTTTCTTGAAGTGCCACAGGCGGGTGAAGTTGCGGTGGGCGACATTAACGTCACGCTGGATAACGCCGATGAGAAACTGAGCCGCGAGCAGCGACGTCGCATCAAGCTGATGCGAATGCAGCTCGGCTTTGTGTTTCAGAGCTTCAACCTGTGGCCGCATAAAACCGTGATGCAAAATATCATCGAAGCGCCGGTTCATGTGCAGAAGCGCAGTCATAAAGAGGCAGTTGAAGAAGCCGAAGCGCTGCTGCATAAAGTGGGACTCTATGCAAAACGCGACGCCTGGCCGTCGCAACTCTCTGGCGGACAGCAGCAGCGCGTGGCAATTGCCCGAGCGCTGGCGCAGCAGCCGAAAGCGATCCTGTTTGATGAGCCGACCTCTGCGCTGGATCCGGAGCTGGTGGGGGAAGTATTACGAGTGATACGCAGCCTGGCAGAAGAGGGACGCACCATGATTATCGTGACGCACGAAATGGGCTTTGCGCGTGACGTGTCGAACAAAGCGGTGTTTCTGCATCAGGGCATGATTGAGGAGTCCGGTTCGCCGGAGCAGGTGTTCCTTGACCCCATCTCGCCACGCTGCCGAACCTTCGTGAACAGCCACTTTGAGCGTAATGCAGGCTAGAGCAGCAGGGGAACGTATTACCGCTAAGCCGCGTGTCTTAAAATCAGAAAACCCCGGAAGCATTTCCGGGGTTTTTTTCAGCCAGGCTGCGTGATTCGGTCAAGCCTGTAAAGCAGTATCCTGAAATTAAGGATTAAAGACAGGGCGGCCCGCTTCAACCAGTGCCTGCCACTGCTGATAGCTGGGACGGCGCTGGATGTTTGAATACCACGCTTTCAGAGCAATACATTCGTCTGGCACAGCAAGGTTCACCAGAGCCGCGAAGATCATGCCGCCGGTTACGGCGATGTCGGCCATCGTAAACGTATTGCCCGCGACATAAGGCTGTGAGCGTAAAACGCCATCGAAATAGTGCATGCCACGGATGGCCTTTTCACGCATCTTCTCACCCCATTCCGCATTCTGATAGAGCTCAACCTCTGGCCCTAATCCTGCGGTGGCATGGTGGAAATAGACGCTGACCGCATCAAGAAATTCGATTTCAGCCCGTTTGGTCATCATATGGATAACGCCTTTTTCTACCGGCGTGACGCCCGTCAGAACAGGGTTTTCATCCAGCACGTCCAGATATTGCGTAATCGCGGTGCACTCTGCGATCAGCGTTCCATCTTTCAGCGCTAATACTGGCAGGGTTCCTGAGTAATTGATCGCTAAAAATTCAGGCTTTTTGTGCTCGCCTTTCCACAGATTGATCGGAATAAATTTCACCTGAGAAAGTAATCCCTTTTCCGCCAGGGCAATTCTTACCCGAGCAGGATAAGGGCCATCATACCAGTCATAGATTTTCATCGAGGGGAGTGAAGAAGCTGCAGATGCATTGTTGATATCAGTCATGATTAAACCACCTACCTGTCAATTGGTAGGTAGATAGTGGCGCCAGATATTTATCCTGTCAAGACCTGTCTACCAGTTGGCAGGTAAAATTTTTTCTTTATAATGGGTTTAAACTTCAATAAGGAAAACCGACTGATGAGCCTGAACGCACGTGAAGCTATCCTGGCAGCAGCAAAGAGTGCTGCTCAGAATCATGGGTATAACGGGATTAACTTTCGCAGCATCGCTGATGAGGTGGGGATTAAGAATGCCAGTATCTATTATCATTTCGCCAGCAAAGCCAACCTGGGGGCCGCCGTCGCTAACCGATACTGTCAGGACACGGCGCAGAATTTAAAAACCATCCGCGAACAAAGTGCGTCACCGGATGAGGCGCTGCAGCGTTATCCGCAGATTTTCCGTATGTCGCTGGAAGATGCCAACCGGCTCTGTCTCTCCAGCTTTATGGCAGCGGAATATGACGATCTGCCGGAGGAAGTGAAGCGCGAGGTGCAGTGTTTCGTTGAGGCGAACGTTGAGTGGCTGACGCAGGTCCTTAATGAAAAGGAACCTGATAATACCGGGAAAAATGCTCAGCGCGGACTGGCGATCTACACCGCAGTGGCCGGTGCGCAATTAATTGCCCGCACGCGTCAGGATATTAACCTTTTCGATAGCCTGATTATGACCTATCAGGAGACCGGCCTGATTCCGCTGTCGCGATGAACATTATCCTTCAGGCACATAAATCGACATCTTCAGCGAGGGCGCATCATTCGACATGAAGCTGGAATAACTGAAATTTCGCTTCACGCCATCCTTGCCTGTCAGGCATTTTGTCCCGGAGACGGGAGCAGCTATCACATGCTCGTTCCACCATTCGCTGAATTCCTGACACTCGCGCTCAAGCCGGCTAATGAGTGATGGAAATGCGGGGTTATGCGCATTTCGATCGTAGTCAGCATGAAACAGGCCCAGCATTCTTTGGGCTTCTTTATGCCAGGTGTCTCCGAACAGGGCACGGGCCTCAGCTGTGGTCAGCATGAAAATCAGGATGTTCCTGTCTTTGACCGATAACTGGCCGAAGTCGGTGATCAGCTCTGCAGCAGCGCTGTTCCATATCAGCACATCCCAGTGTGCGTTAGTGACGTAGGCGGGCTCGGCTAAGCTCCGAATCAGTTTGATTACGCCCTCCGGAATAACGCCGTCGTTCTCAGTCTCTGTTTTCCGACGAGTAAGCGACTGCAGATGCAGCACCTCGACCTTATCAAGCTCCAGCGCCCGGCCCAGCGCGCTGACGATCCGGTCTGAGAGCGTGTCTACCCGGCCCTGTTCGATTTTTGTATACCATTCTGTACTGATGCCAATTCTTGCTGCGACCTCTTCACGCCGTAATCCCGGCGTGCGACGCCTTTCACGGGTTCTTAAATCCCTGCTGTCAGGCTTGGTCCTGGCGCGGCGCGAACGCAGGAAATGACTTAATTCACTTTTTGGCTGCATGAGTTAACCTGGTCGTAATTTATACCCCTATAAAACTAGTCTATTTTCGCCACCGTTAAGCCCTTTTATAGTCGTGTTCTCCACAGCAGATGAGAGGTAACACTATGAAAGCAGCTGTACTCGAATCATTCGGTAATCCACTCAGCATTCAGGATGTCCCGCCGCCGATCCTCGGAACAGGGGAGGTGATCGTGGATGTTGTAGCCGCTCCCGTTCTTTCCTACGCCAGCGAAGTATTCAGTGGCGCCAGAAGATACCTTTTACCTCCACCGGTTATTCCTGGGTGTGGGGCCATTGGCCGGGTGCGCGAAACAGGGCCCGATGCTGCATGGCTTAAACCGGGTGACTGGGTTTTTTGCGATCCCACCGTCCGATCGAGAGATAACGCGCAGTCGCCTGAAATCGTGTTACAGGGCTGGAGTGCACGGGGGGAAGGCGGACAAAAAATCCAGCAATACCATCTGAATGGCAGCTTCGCTGAACAGATTCGTGTGCCCACTGAAAATGCTGTGGCAATAGGTGATATCGATCCTGCTGAAGCCGCTGCATGGTGCGCCATCAATACGTTACTGGTGGCCTATGGTGGTTTACTGGCGATGGAACTTAAAGCCGGTGAGAACTTACTGGTTAGTGGGGCCACCGGTAATTTTGGCAGTTCAGCCGTGCTGGCTGCCCTCGCCATGGGAGTCAGTAAAGTCATCGCGCCCGGACGCAACCCGCGGGTTTTGCAGGAGCTCAGGAAACGGTTTGGCTCGCGGATTGAAACCGTCACGCTCAGCGGTGTCGCTGATGAAGATATTTCTGCAATGAAAAGTGCTGCGGAGGGTCCCATTGATGCGGTGCTGGACTTGCTCCCGCCTTCAGCTCCGGCATCCACGGCGCGCAATGCCATTATGTCGGTGAGGCCCTATGGTCGTGCGGTGCTGATGGGGGGCGTCGGCATGCTGGGTGGGGATGATCTGGCGCTGCCTTATCCGTGGATCATGCGCAATCTCATCACCATTAAAGGACAGTGGATGTATGAACCTCAGGCTGTGTACACGCTCGTGGGGCTGATCCGGGCAGGATTACTGGATCTCAGCCATTACGCGGTAACGGAATTTGCACTGAGTGATATTAATCGCGCCATCACGCATGCCGCTGAAAATAGCGGTCCCTTTAAGCTGACGGTGATCCGCCCGTAACGGTTTCAGAGAAAGCCTGTTGCTTACTTTTAGCTGCGCTATTCATTTACGCTCAATAACGACGCCTCATGGACTAACCCATTAAATGTCGAGTGATTTATAATTTCTGCGCAACTGAATGCGCCAGGGAATCCCGGTAAATAACAGAGTCGTAGTCGTGACTACCCATGGCAGCTAAATAACAGTAACAGGACATTCAGTCAGGTTCAGGCTTAATTACACTGAATCACTAAAATGTGGTTAGTCGAAGACACCATTGATGACGGCGGTTACGATAGCGGTGCTTAGAGCAATAAGCACCAGGTCATCTCCTACGGCTCTCCACTCGTAGCCAGGATAATAGGGCAGTTCATTTATCATTGATGGAGGCAACGTTTTTTTGGCGATACCCGGCGGCAAAGGTTTACCCCGCGCAACTTTTTTTGCTATTCCTGGCGGGAGGGACTGATAACCGACCAGTCCATGATTGACGGCAAGATTACGCGCAAGAGAGAAGTTGATATCTGACTCAAAGTGATTGGGTTGCCTATCGTGCTTACGATTTCCGTGTTTGTCTTTTGCGCCCGCATTACCATGCCCCTTGTTTCCGTGCTCTCCGCTTTTGCCGTTATTACCCTGGGTTCCGCTATTACCATTACCCTGACCGCCACCACCGTTGCCGTTGCCCGGATTTGCAGAAACTGGTGCAGCAAGCACGGTACAGGATATAACCACCGCAAATGCGGCTTTTAAAGAGCGAGATTTGATCATGTTATCTTTCCTTAATATTATTCAATATTCTGAACCAGGACATTAAAAAGCGATGTAAGGAGGTGACATGAGTTCACCCTCATCACATTATTATTCCACCTGTTCATTATTACCCAGCATTAAACGGTCGACAAGCGCATAGCAATCTTAAGAATTATCTCAAAAAAAAATCCTAAAAAGCTGTACCGTGTTTTGATATTTTGTATGAATTTCATGCTGAAGCCTTTGCTTGTAATAGATAAAAATCCGGCTTTAAGCGAGGCGGAATGCCTTTTCATTATTTTTATAATGCTGCAATTCATTGTATATATTTGCGATTACCTGAAATTACTACGACGCTTAATAACTCTGCAATATATGGCACCTTAAGCGAGGTAGAAAAGATGACGATTCATCGAGGCGGATCAGGTAATTTCCTGGAAAACCCGCAGCGGACTGAAGAAGCGGAAAGCAAAGGCGGCTCTGGCCGACACTTCGCACCTGCAAGTTTCATCTCTTTCTACCGTGATTGCCAGCTACCATTTCCTGTATTAAAAATCTGAACGGCTTTAGCAATACGCGAGTTCACGCGCGAACTGATACCTGGACTTATTTCACTATCAGGCTGAGCTGAGTTTTCTGATACCGGTCTCCCCATAATATTCAGGAGTTCAAAATGAAAATTAATAAAAGCTATAAAGGATGGCTGGCTGTATCAGCCGTTGTCGCTCTCTTCAGCACTGCCAGCGTGCAGGCTGAGACGCAGACAAGCGCCCCGCAGGGTGGGAATACACCGCAGACCATTAAGAATGACAAGCTCAGTCCTGGTGACGAAAAAGCACTGAAGGATATGGCTCAGGCCAATATCAATGAAATTGCCGCCGCCAAAATTGCGCTGAACACGACACAAAGCGCAGAAGTTAAAACCTTTGCGCAGAAGATGGTTGAAGATCATGGCAGTGCCTTGAAAAAAGTTCAGGCGGTTGCTAAGCAAAAAGAGGTGGCATTACCTACTGCACCAGATGCTAAACATAAGGCCATGGCCGACAAACTGGAAAAGCAGAGCGGTGGTAATTTTGACAAAATGTATATGGAAAATGCCGGTGTAATGGACCATAAGAAGGTGCTGGCGACGTTGAAAAGTGACGCGACGAAGATAAAGGATCCCGATGTGAAGGCGCTGGCCGATGCACACACCCCTGTTGTAGAACAGCATCTGACGTCCGCCCAGCACATGTCGATGTAACGGGGCTGCCCGGTTACCGAATTATCCGCCAGCGCTGTTACGGGATCAATTAAGCGGATTCACATCTACGTGGATCCCGATTTCGACAGCACGCATGAAGAGCGATTTTTGTGGCGTGCAGTGGATATGACTCGTTCAGGTGACCTCTGGATGATGAAGTGGCATGCGCTCAGACACTGACGTGGAAGCCGTCATTCACGCCATTCCGCTGCCAGCACTCAGTAGCCGGAGATCATTATGACGCGGTGCAAACTGCTATGTCTCCGGTCAACGATACCGGCTTTGAACCCGTGTACTCAGTGCCGATCGCGGAATCATGGCGTCAGCAGCCTTGTTACTGCTGTGACCGGGAAAGCATCCGTTATGCTGCGTACTCAGGTGGTAACCAACGAGGGAGAAGGTCAGGCCCGGTTGCCACTGCTTTACGCCAGCTTCGCAAAGCTGGGTAGTGCACCTTCTCCTCAGGATATTATCGAAAACAACCGCGCCATAAACTGGCCGGTTAGCCCGGTTCCGCTGCTAACATCCAGCCTGAATAAAGCCCCGAAACGAGGCTTAATGATTTTTATTTTCCACCAGGCTTATTCCTGCATGTCGCCAGTATATCGTCCGTCGCAACATACTCCCGAGTCTGAACGCCGGTAATACCCAGCAGGGTTGAAAACAGATTGTCCTGAGAGTATTTTTGCGTCGAACCCCGATGGCTCAAACATGTGTAGTCCACGGCATAACGCTGCTGGTAATCGGGCGACAGCCAGATAAGCAGCGGCACGCGGGTCTGGACTTCAGGCGCGATAGCATAGGGCAGGCCATGCAGATAAACACCTTTTTCACCCAGTGACTCACCGTGATCAGACAGGTAAACCAGACTGGTCGTAAACTTCTCCTGATGGGCTTTCAGTAATTCAATCGCTTTATCGACGATATAGTCCGCATACAGGATGGTGTTGTCATAGGTATTAACCAACTGTTCCTGCGAACACTCCTGAATCTGATTAGTTTCACAGGTGGGTTTAAATTTGCCGAATTCCGGAGGATAACGGTGATTGTAGGTCGGGCCATGACTGCCGATAGTGTGCAGCACGATCACGCCACTGCCCTGAAGCTGGTTGATATACGCCTCCAGGCCATGGAAAAGAATCTCATCATAGCACTCGCCTTTGATGCACATTCCCGGAAGATTCAGCGCGGTCATATCCTGATTAGGCACGCGATCGCACGCCCCTTTGCATCCCGCATCGTTCTCATGCCATAGAACACTCAGACCTGCACGCTGAATCACATCCAGCAATCCTTCCTGATGACTGGCCAGGGCGTCATCGTAATGCCTGCGTGGCATGTTCGAGAACATGCAGGGAACGGAGACCGCCGTGGAGGTGCCACAGGAGGAGAAGTCATGAAAATAGACAACGTCCTCTTTCGCCAGTAAGGGGTTGGTCGGTCGTTGATAACCGCCCAGAGAAAAATTGGCGGCACGAGACGTTTCACCCACCACCAGAATCGTCAGGTTCTTTTTAGGGCCATCCAGCATGACCGGAAGTTGATGGGCATCTTCACCTATTTTCACCAGCGGAAGATTGGCCCGCTCGCGGTGATTATAGTAGGAGAGCGAGGCAGCAATGAAATTCGACGGACTCAGGGATTTCACCAGCTCGTGATTGTTACGAAACAGTGAGGCGTAATCCTTATAAAACAACATGGCTATGATGGCTATCAGTGCAACAGAAATCACCAGACTCACCGCGCGCTGAATCACGCCTTTCCATACCGGAACCGACTTTTTAAACGCAGGCCATAAGGCCAGAGCAGCCATAAAAATACCGGTAAAAAATATCACCGCAATCATCTTTGGTGTCAGGAGCGCCATACTTTCTGCTGGCGTGGTATCCACCATATTGGTGATCATCGAGCGATCAAGGACGATGCCATAGTGCTGAATAAAGTACTGAGCCGCAGCGGAGACAATGACAAACAGTGCAATGGTTATCCTGTCCAGCCACAAAAATGAGGCAAGCGTCAGCACAATATTAATGACGCAGAAAGCGACGATTGGCATGGAGAGGAAAAAAAGATATTTGCTAAGCCCGTTCATCTCTATAAGCGAGTAAGCCTGGCGGTAAAAGGCGAAATTGAGAAAAACAGAAATATAGAGTGAGAATAACAGGATGAATGTAATGCGGGGCAATACAGGCTGACTCATTCTGAAGCGTGCCATAAAGGTATTCCGTAACCTTGAAGAAGTGGATCCAAAAAGATTGTTTTTAAAATTGATTAGTAAAAATTAATAAAAGCTATGTGCCGTATACCACAGATAGATGAAGCTCAGCACAGTAAATACTGAAATAGCCAAAGAAAAACATTCGCTTAATGAAAATTTGAGCATGGCTGGCGCCTGAAAGTTTGCATATTCACATTAGCTAATGTGAAGCTAAAATGAACTTATTGCTACAGTTTGTGCGGTATATCTTGGGTTTTTGTGATCTGTATCTCATTAATTAAACTGAGGTCCTGAAATTGATTAGTGTGGCTGGGGGGATTACAGAACAATTTGAGAGACGCTGAACGTCTGGTATCTGACAGGAATCTATAAAATAAAAAGAGTCAGCGCCCGTTCAGTCTATCCTCTGTAATATTAGCCCTGCGTCTCATACGCAATCGGCTTCATCAGAAAAGGCTCAATCCGGATAGAAAGCGAACGGGTTTCCCCGTCCGTTTTTACCAGGAACAGTTACACCTCTTTTCGTCCAGAAAAACGCTCTTTCATCATAGAAAACGCAATGCCGATATCCAGCGCCGGTGAGGGTGGCACAAAACTGGCTTTTCCCAGCGACAGCATATCCGCAATATGCGGGTTATCCTGCTTCATAATGAAATCTGCCAGCAGACTGCCCGCTACGGTCTGTTTAGAAACGCCAGCACCGTTACAGCCACCCGCTGTGCAAACAAATTTGTTCAGCATGCCCCATTCAGGCGCCCCGTTCCGCGTAACGCTGATGGTACCGGACCACGTGTGAGATAACTTGACACTGCTCAGGGTCGGATAGACTTTATTAAATAAACGCTGATGCAGTTGAGTTGCCAGGTAAGTCCTGGCGGTACTCACCTGACCTTTAAGCGCGGGTATTACATGCTGGCGAATCAGGAAGCGGCGATCTGTTGTGAAACGGAAGGTTGCTCCGGCAATGGCATTGACGGGCGTCAGCCCCCAACTCTGCATAGGAGGAAGGGTCGTGAGTTGTTCATCTGTCAGTGGATCGGTAATGCTGGCAAACGTGGCCATAGCGGCCTGACGCGAGAGTCCCGGACGCAGCTCTGGCGAGAGTGCATTGGTAGCCAGCATCACTTTTGGTGTTTTGATCACGCCAAATGGCGTCAGCACTTCAGCCACGCTGCCATAACGAATACCCAGTACTGGTGTATTATCGTAACGTTGAATATTTTCAGGAAAATAATGGTTCAGGCCGGCAATCAGCTGCGCCGGATTAACCAACACGCAAACTGGCGTGAATATTCCTTTGCTGTAAAAGCGCGTGCCGAGTTTAGGGTACAGTTCTTCGCTGCTTAACATCTGCCACGGCTCATCCATTAAATCGAGATGGCTGGCGTACTCCTTCAATATACGATCATTGCCACGCTCCGCCTGGCAGTGATATTTACCGACCTGTTCCCAGTCGCACTGAAGATCATGCTCTGAAATGACCTGCTCCAGCTGACGAATGCCTTCCTGAAGCAGGTTACGGTAAGTGTTGGCCTTTTTTAATTCGGCCGTTGAGCTGCCAATATTATGAGGCAGCCCGATAACAAACCCGGAGTTGCGTGCGGATGCGCTTTCCCGTGTGGTGTACGCGTCGACGATGATGATTTTCAGGGTGGGATTAATTTCAGCCAGGCGGCGCGCAAAAGCGACACCGGCAAATCCCGCACCGACAATGACCCAGTCGGCGGTGATATCCCTCGCAGCATAGGTTGCGAGGGGAAACATGACTCACCCGCAGGTCAGCCTGAATGATTATGATTGAATGGTATTGATGCGTAGCGCAATTCCCTGTGCCTTATTTGAAAAATAAAGCAATTTTTATAAGGGAAAGTGGGATAACTGTACCAGCGCTAATCTGACCATTGTTGATTTCAGACAAGTATAATTCTGGTGGGGAATTATTACTCAACAGGTAAAGAGGGGCGGACGCGTAAAGATCTTTGCAGGGCGTTAAAGCATTCTGTTGATTTCAGCGACTATTTGCATTGTTGCTTCTTCGATACTTCCTTCATTGCGGCATAAAAACCAGCCGTGCCTGGCAACCTCAAGCTCAAAAGCACGGGTACAGGCGATATGTTCTTCCAGGCGGTGAATCACCGTACTTCCCAGACCCCGCGAACGCGCTGCGGCTCTTTCCCATGAAACCTCTGGTGCGGTGACCACCCCGACATGCAGGTCTGGTGCTCGCACGTTGTGCTCTATATTTAGCTGCACTATCTCTGCGAAAGGCACCATTCGTCGAAATGCGGCATCCGACGGATACCAGCGATCCATCAGAATAATGCAGTTCCCGGGCTGCTTAGTGAGTACGTTCTGTGAAATCCAGGCACGGCTTAAAGCAAAGCGGTCACAGATCTCCCGTTCCAGATCGAGGGAGGGATTTCTGGCGAGCCGGTTAACCAGCGCCATGGATTCCGCCCTGAAGGGATCGCTTTTTTGCTCGCTAAGCCGGACCACCTTCCTGTTATCTGCTCTTAGCACTTGCGTAATGGACTCCAGCAGGGTGGTTTTACCGGTTCCCTTGGGCCCATCCAGAGTCACAAAAAGCTGACGATTCATGATCCCAATGACATGGGAGTCGGGGAGTGTATATAGCGGGTACTTGCCAAAAGCATGTTTTTTACCTGATAAAGCTGAGCTTACGTCGTTCGCTGGGGGCCGTATAAGCGCATGGGTTGAGATCAGTACGGTGTAGTTTAAGGGAAGCGTCAATTAAACGGAAAAAATCCCGCGAGTGCCTGTCTCTATTTTATCTATTCAAATTCACGCCTTCATTTGCAATAACGAGGTGTTAAAGGAAACCTCCAGCACAGGCTGGAGTCTGGTGAGCAATACGCGTCACGATTATGCTCATAGCGCCTCGTTAAATTGCTTCTATTCTAATCCTGCGAAAGGTGGCTTTGATGTCTGACGAAAAGTAAACCAAACTGGAGACCGCTTTAAAACTGGCGGCCGATCATCAAGCAGAACGACCTGAATTTTAACGGGTACTTTTGGCGTCATCGCTTTACCTCCCTTGTACTTCCGGACGGAAAATGGGTGAGGGTAAGGTCAAACTGAAGGCGGGTGAGAATATATCAATTCAGCTTTGGGAAAAACCGGATGGCACGCCAGTCATTCCGGTATTCAGTTCGCAGCGAAGAGAGCCGGGGGTCTGGACTTCTGGTTAATGAATTGCCAGCGACGTACAGGATTTTAAATACCGCGCGCGGAACAGAGCTAAAATTCAGTCAGACCCGCAAGCATCCCTTACCCTTAAGGCTGAATCACCTTACCCTGCTCATCAAGCAGGGCCGTCAGGAGTGCCGTGCCATCGCTCCCCACCCGGAATGCTCCAAAACGGGCCTGCGCAAAACGCTCGCCATGACCTTCCTGAAAGAAATACGCGTTAGTGCCGACGGTCAGCGAACCATAATGTTGATGGTATTTCACCCGCAGCTGATTTGGTTGCAGAGGTTCACCCTGATCAAATCGGGCCTGAGTCGCATGACGCTGTGCATCGAGATCCACAATCAGGGTTCCGCTGGTGGGCAGGCATGGCGCTGACAGTGTCGCACCGCAGGCCTCAGCCTGTTGATACAACATCACCTCCAGCGGTCGGGTAAGGGCATAATTCAGTGCCATGTAGTCGCCCTGCATCAGGGATCGTGGGTCAACCGGGGCAAGAGGTAAAATCATGACCGCGCCTTGCTTCAGCAGCTGCTCTTTTTGCCAGATGCTGACATTGACGACTATCAGCGCCAGCACTATTACCGCGGCTGCCAGCCATCGGCTCTGTTTACGCATTCTCACGGGCACCTCCAATCTGTGCAGGTAATACTTTTTTGACTCCCCATGCCAGGCCCAGTAAAACCAGACCGCCCGCCAGCAGCAGCAGGGATTTCTGCAACAGCGTCACTTCCATGAAGTAATACCAGCCAATGACGTACAGAACTAAGAAACCGCTACTGACCACCAGCAATCCCGGACTTCCCTGATAACGCGCCATCAGAATCAGCCACAAGCCCAGCCCGATACCCGGTGCGAAAAGAGCAGCAGCACCGCAGATCAGGGCCACGGGCAGTGTGATTATCGAAAACAGCGGCTGGCCGTTCCTTCTCTGACTCAGCACACTCAGCATTAAACCTGCCGCGATCCCTGTGCCCATAGCAGACTGAAGCGTAGCAAACTGCGCAGCGGACCAGAACAAATCCGTGATAAACGCCGCGTTTATTCCCAGGAAACTCAGCATCATCAGACCAGCCGGTATGCCATACAGCAGGGGATGTAGCGCGTCAGCATATGGCCCAGCCTGTAACCTCAGTTGATGGCTGACAATCCCTAGCCACAAAAATATGACCGCCGCCACCAGTATGGAAACAGCAAAGTGACCCGCCATCGGCGACAGGGTCAGCCGGGCCAGTGAATAGCCCGCCAGCACCAGAAAAAAGGTCATGGCCGTGATGGCCATAAAACGGTAGGTGCGGTCAGGCATCGACACGGCCATCACGGCAAGAATCGGCAAGGCACACAATGAACCAGACATCATAAAGCTGAAGTCACTGCTCTGGATTTGCAGCAGAACGCCGAAGATCAGCCCGCACGTTGCCGCAATAGCCCACGCCAGCCCGAGGTGATGTTTACCATCACGCTCATTGCGTAACAGGCCTCGCGCAATGACGGCGAGCAGCAGTGAAGGCAGAATAAGGGTGGCAGAATTCGGGTCGTCGAGTAAGTCAGCGGCATAGAGCACCAGCGCCATCAGTAACAGAATGATGATGGCTGCGATCCAGCCTCCGACACTCAGCGCGAGCCTCAGATACCAGGGCAGATCCGATGCGTGACCGCGTTGATTAATTTCCTCAATCTGCGAGGCGCTCAGCAAACCCTGCTGACGCAAGGTGCTTGTCAGTAAGGTCAGCCTGGCAGAAACCAGATCGATTGGCCCCTTTTCAGCCAGTTTGCGTTGCCAGTTCAGCAGGATAGAACCATTGACCAATACCCAGCAAATCATTAGTGCACCGGTCAGAAACAGGTCACCCGTATCATAGGCCAGCAGGAATAGCTGCATGATCAGCGCGCAGCCCACAACGGTCAGACTGGCAACACCCAGCGTCAGCATGCAAAGGTCCACGTAGCGATAACGGTACAGGTAATAGCCTGCCAGCAGGGTGATCATCCAGCTGACCGTGACAGACGTAACGTGGTTAGCCCCTTCCCAGTCAGAAAGATTTCCGGCCACGATGGTGGTCAGCAGCAACAGTAAAAATCCTGCCATAACGCGTGATAACCAGCGGCTTGCCAGCCAGCTTTTAGGGCGATGGGTAATCGCCCGCCAGGCCAGCGCTTCCCGGACAATCAGGCAGGCTGCCAGCAGCGCCAGATAGCTGTAAAGCACAGCCGTCGGGAGCCGGGTAACGTTGTCAAAGACAGCGAGATCCAGCAGTGACGTGGGTAACGTGGTGTAATAGAGCTGAAACCCCAGGTTAGCGACCAGCCAGCTGCAAAACCACAGGCTGTTCTGCCGGGCAATCAGCGCCAGCGGCAAAAGAACGCATAACCAGGCCCGGAATAGCTCCCAGCTGTCAGCTCCGGTCTGGTAAATCTGCCCGTAGAGTGCAAACAGGGTGCCGAATCCTAAGCCTGCCGCCAGCAACGCGCTGCGAGCCAGCGTGCTATACCATCGCCACCAGACCACCACCGTCAGCGCGGCAATCAGCAGTTCGGCCAGGGAAAATTTCGCCATCTTCGGCAGCCAGGCCCAGTTCCAGGCAACAAAGAAAACCGCTCCGGCAACCAGTGACAGCAATCCCAGACAGCAAAGCACCGGGATAAGAAACTGTCGCCACTGAGTATCTGATGGCCTGATACCACAAAAAGCATAGATACGCAGGCAGGTCTCCGGCGTCAGGCTCCCGCCTTTTACCAGCCCAGCGATCTGACGGCACAGATACGCTGCCGTCCGTGACGGCATCCCGGTTATGCCATCAGGTGCAATCTCCCTCATACTTTCCCTGCCTCTGTTTGCGGTGTGACTTTAATGATGACGTTAACCACTGCTTTTCCCTGTGATCAATCCATGTATCAGCTCTGCTGAGCGGCAGATAATTTTGCAGAACAAATGTAAACATCTTTTCCGGGATATAACAGTGTAAATCAAAGGCGAGGCATGAACTCTGCGCGATCCGCCGCATGCTTATGATCATGAGTATCGCAGACCAGAAACATCTACATTTACTGATGTAAAAATCCGGACCATTGTGTCTGAACAGACTGTTTTACCCTGCTTCAGTCATGGCGAATTAATCCATCTGATAGCAGCCCATGTTTCCCAAAGATTTCATTTTTCTGTCATTTTTATTCTTTACGATCGTAGCTTCTCTTCATGGATATAAAAATATGAAAATAAAAGCTATTTCTCTGGTTATCGGTTGTGCGATCTCTTTATCAACATTCGCGGCACAGCCAAAGGTCGAACACTATATCGTCAGTTTTCCCGAAGGGACGCGTGTGAGCTACTACGGTGCCTTCGCCAGCGCGTTTCCCCAGGGTTTGCCGGTGGGTATCGGCTCGGGTTTGCTTTTTACCGGCAGGCAGGGGGATGCGCTGACCTTCGTGACCATCACTGATCGCGGACCGAATGCCGACTCGCCTGATAGGGGTAAGAAAGAGTCAAAAATTTTTGTCACGCCAGATTTCGCTCCATTGCTGATGAATATTCGTGTACAGAACGGCAAAGCCGAAGCCACGGATGCCCGACCGTTGCATGACGATAAGGGCAACGTAAACGGATTACCGTTGCAGGATGGCGTCATTGGAGCAACCAATGAAATCGCATTAAGCGATACGCTGAAAGTGCTGCAGGGAGATAACCGCGGTCTGGATACAGAAGGCATTGCGCCGGATGGGAAGGGCGGATAATGGCTGTGCGATGAGTATGGCCCGTTCCTGATTAACGTTGATGAGCGCGGTAAAATTCTGGCGATGCATGGCCCTCAGGCAGCAGACGGTGAAAAATCCATCGCGGGCGGACTGCCGAACATACTCAAATGGCGTCAGCCTAATCGTGGTTTTGAGGGAATCACCCGCATGCCAGATGGGCGAATCATCGCTGCGGTGCAGAGCACGCTGGATATCGACGGTAAAAGTAAAAAGCAGGCGCGCTTTACACGGCTGGTTAGCTTCGATCCGGCGACCGGAAAAACCGCGATGTATGGTTACCCTATCGACGGCGAGGCTTACAGTAAAAACAGTGATGCAAAAATTGGCGATATCGTGGCGATCGACAATCAGCATCTTCTGCTGATAGAGCAAGGCACCAACAAAAATGACGCGATGCGTAACCTTGTCTACAAGGTAGATTTGCGTCCGGCTACCGAGCTTTCAGCATTTGATAAGCCTGGCGACTATCCGGAGTTCGACGACGAGAAAACGCTGGCGCAGCGCGGTATTAAGCTCGCAGCGAAATCGTTGGTGGTCGATTTACGTCAACTCGGTTGGCAGCAGGAAAAGGCCGAAGGACTGGCATTGATCGATAATAGTATGCTGGCGGTCACGAATGATAACGACTTCGGTGTGAAAGCAGTCATGCAAAATCCGGTTGAAGGCAAGAAGCGCAAAGATTATCGGGTGACGGATCAGGGGACACTGACGGTAGATGATAAGCCGGTGGCCACGACAATCGGCCTGAAGCCGCTGAAGAAACCTGAGGTGGATAGCGAGTTGTGGATCGTAACACTGGCGGAACCGCTTAAATAAACGATATCCCTAACCCGGGCTGTGTTCCTTAATTGCATCACCTGCTGTAAAAGAGCCGGATGTAACAGCCCGATTTTAACACCGACAGATATTTCCCGGCCGTTTTGTCACAAGGTGTGGCAGTCCGCTAGTCATTTCTTACCATTCAAATGTTTCTCTGATGCTTTGCGGCGTTAATCTTCATGGGTGAGTTCTGTGCGCCTGGCCGAAACAGAGTAACTTGCAATTGCGAGCGCACTACGGCCATCTGTGAACCTGATGGCATCAGAAAAGTGGTCGTCTGCTGATAGTGCATTTAGTCATCTCAATTTCTCCTTTTAATGATGCTTCCTTCGTTATGTATCCCCCGCTTATCAGCGTATGAAGATGAAAAATTTTGAAAACGACATTCGTTCAGAAGTTTTCAAAAGGGTAATGCCTGCAATTGCCTTTCGGGAAATAACGTTGGTTTTCATTGAGTTGAACAGTAATCTCGATGGTTATTATTTATTGTTACATTATAACGTAACTAAAAATGTCGCATATTTGAACCCTTTCTTTAATCTGTCGTCTTAGGACCAGTGGGTAACTGACTGATTTTAAGAATTTAAGGACGAGGTGCATCATAATGTTTCAAAGGCAGTGGCTAAAGCAATTTTACATGCCAGCATTCATTTCTTTTTATATTGGTGTCTTATTAAACACGCCTGTTTTTATCCGCCGTTATAATCAACTGCATTTTGATAATAAACTTGCGTTAACTTTCGAAGTTATAGCCGCCTTCTTTTTTGTTATGTCATTAACGCTGCTGATTTCCCTGACAGGAAAAATTCTGACACGCGTACTCCTGACGTTACTTGTTATTTTTTCAAGTGCTGCCAGTTACTACATGATATTTTATAACGTTGATATTGGTTATGGCATTATTGCTGCCGTTTTAGCAACTGACTCCTTAGATCTTTCAAAAGAGTCTGTTGGATGGCATTTTATTATCTGGTTAATCTTAGTTAGCATCCCGCCCCTGTGGGCAGTCTGGCGCGGAACGCGTACGCTTCCTGCTTCAAAAAATACAAAAAAGCGCAACTGGTATTGCAGAAGTGCTGTATTTTTCATCGCCGCTTTATGCTTCTGGCTGCCCTTAAATGTCATGGGAAAACTTCAGAACGAACAGGATAAAAAAACCAATCGAATGATGGCGAGTTATGGCGGCATTGTTGCAGGTACTTATTCTCCCTCTAACTGGTTGTCAGGCATCGGATTGCTGGCATACAGCTCGATCAGTCAGGCTGAAGATAATCATAATCTTTTCGATCCTTCCGAACATTTCCGATATGTTGCACCAAAAAAATCAGATGACTTATATATTGTGTTCATTATTGGTGAGAGCGCCCGGCGTGATCATATGGGGTTATACGGTTATGCCCGCGATAATACGCCTTATCTCGATCGTGAAAAAAATCTGGTTCACCTGCAGGGTTACTCATGTGATACCTCGACCAAGCTCTCGCTCCGCTGCATGTTTGTCAGAATGGGAGGCGCATCCGAAGCACCACAGCGCACCTTAAAAGAGATGAACGTATTTACGGTAATGAAAAAGCAAGGTTTTACTGAAGACTTATACTCTATGCAAAGTGAGGCATGGTTTTATAACAAGGTCATGGCGGACAGTTACTCGCTCAGGGAATCTATTCAGGCCGAGAAACGTCACACCGGTCAGCCGGTGGATGATATGGCTCTGGTGAGTGAATTAAAGGATTCGATACAGCAGCATCCTAAAGGAAAACATATCGTCATTCTGCATACGAAAGGCTCACATTACATGTATACAGAGCGTTATCCGCGCGAATTTGCACGTTTTAAACCTGAATGTCAGGGGATCGATGATGCCTGCAGTACACGGGAGATGGTGAATTCTTATGATAATAGTCTGCTATATATGGACTACTTTATTAAACAGACACTCGATACCCTGAGAGATAAAAATGCTATCGTTTTCTACGCATCAGACCACGGTGAGTCGATTTCTGAGAATATGCATTTTCATGGTACACCACGCGATCACGCACCCTTAGCCCAGCGCACTATTCCTGTGATGGTCTGGGCTTCTGACAAATTCCTTGAGGATAAAGATAACAACGCCTCTTTTGAAAAATTAAGACAACTGCAGGACAAAAAAACACCGGTATTTCATGAAAAGCTATTTGACAGCATTTTAGGTTGCTCTGGATTTACATCACCTGATGGCGGTATTAATCCGTTAAGAAACTGGTGTTCCCATTCGCAGTAAAAGGGTGGTCAGCGCTTATGAGATCTGACTAAAAATGAAATCATTACGAAAAGGTGAACTGAATACTTTCATTTCACCTTTTTTTTACCTGCACTCACACTGTTCGTACTCCCGCTGATCGCCGACTCCACCAGGATTCAGAAGCGTCATCTTTCTCAGACTGCCTTTGTCCGTCATCCCTGCATCAGCATGCTTCAACACAGCCAGCCAGGAAATATCCCGATTACTGTGCTGCCGATCGCGTTATCAGCCATGGCAGCTAAGCTTAGTTGACAATCACCCGGCCGGAAGAGAGTCCACTTCCGGACGCAAGCAGGAGAAGATCATGAAAGCAGTAATCTACAACGGTCCCTATGACGTAAAAGTTAAAGACGTACCTGATGCGAAAATTGTTCGTCCTACAGATGTCCTTGTCCGCATTACCACCACTAACATCTGTGGGTCTGACCTGCACATGTATGAGGGCCGGACCAGCTTTGAGCAGGGACGTATTCTGGGGCACGAAAACATGGGTGAGGTGGTTGAAATTGGCTCGGGTGTTGAGCGTATTAAGGTCGGTGACTATGTCTGTCTGCCGTTCAATATCGGATGCGGTTTTTGCGAGAATTGTGAAAAAGGTCTGACGGGATATTGCCTTACCGCCAATCCAGGTACCGCGGGAGCGGCCTATGGGTTTGCTGAAATGGGCTCCTGGGAAGGCGGCCAGGCGGAACTGCTTCGGGTTCCTTTTGCAGACTTTAACTGCCTCGTGCTACCGCCTGACGCAGCAGAAAAAGAAGATGACTATGTGATGCTTTCGGACATTTTCCCTACTGGCTGGCATGCAACAGAACTTGCCGGATTAAAGCCTGGCGAAAGCGTTGCCATTTATGGCGCGGGGCCGGTGGGTTTGATGGCTGCACACTCAGCCATCATAAAAGGGGCTTCACAGGTATTTGTTGTGGATACACATAAAGATCGTTTAGCGCTGGCAGAGAAATTGGGGGCAACGGCCATCAATGCCGTTGGTGATGAAGCCGTACAAAAAATTCTTGACCTGACGGACGGGCGTGGCACCGACTGTGGCTGTGAATGTGTGGGTTATCAGTGCTGTAACAAACATGGCCATGAAGACAATTCAGTCACCATGAACAGTCTCGTTGCGTCAACGAAAGCAACCGGGGGAATCGGTGTCGTTGGCGTATTTGTCCCTCAGGATCCGGGAGCTTCTTCAGACCTTGCTAAAGAAGGTAAGATGCCCTTTGATTTCGGGAGTTTCTGGTTTAAAGGACAGGCAATCCGCACCGGTCAGGCTAATGTCAAAGCCTATAATCGTCAGTTGTCACGCCTGATTCATCAAGGTAAAGCCAGCCCGGGAGACATAATCTCACACCGTCTTTCGCTTGCAGAAGCGCCTGCGGGATATAAGCATTTTGACGACCGCGATGAAGGATGGACGAAGGTTATACTGAAGCCATAACATAAGTTGGCCGGTAAGCAAAAATCGTAGAAATGCTGAAGTGCCGACGGGATACCATTGCGTATCCCGTCATTATTTTGCTCTGTTTCAGCAAGCCACCCTGCCTCTTGTCAGCCACTTATTAAACAGGCATTCCGTTCTGTTCTTTGTCATAACATCACATCATGTCATGTAGCCCTCTAATGCTTCTGTATTCTGCTTTAAAAGAGACGGGCACCTCAAAACCGGGAGAAGGGGCAGGCCTTTCATGAAATCATCTGCACACAATGCCGCTACATTAAACAATAGAAAATTTAACGATTTATCTCGCTTATATAAGCTGTGATATGGCCGATAACATGACTGTTATTTATTTTTTCTCACCGGGAGCCGTCATGTTAGGTAAATTATTCAGAAAATCACCCTCCGCCGCAGAGGTCATTTCATCCACAGTGCCTGAAGTGTTAATTGAAGAGTTCCAGCCACGTAGTCAGCTACCCGAACGTCTGGACAGCTTTTTGGCCCTGCTGCCAGAAGTGTTATGGATATGTGAGGGTAAAGACATCAACGAGAGCACGCCGCTATGGATTTCATCGGCAGCGTCGTTAGGTTTGTCACGCGGAAGCAGTAATACCATGACGCTCTCAGCGCTCTGTTCCCTTGTTCATGAAGAAGATAAAAGCCATTTCAGGCATCTTTTACGAAACACGCAGGCCCCTGTTTCTCGCGACGTAAAGCAAAAATGCCGTTTTAAGACAGCGGGCGGAAGTTACGAGTGGTTTCAGGTGGCTGTAAAACGTGAGCGCAGCCCGGACAGCCAGAGTCAAAGACTGACTGGAATGTTGCTGAACATTAACGATGATGTTGCGCACGAAAGTGAATACGACATCGCCATGACCCGTTTCAACCTGTCACGTGAAATGCTGAATGACGGCCTATGGGATCTTCAGATTATCAATGGTGACCCTTTACATCCGAAAAATGTGTTCTGGTGGTCTCCACAGTTCAGGAAACTGCTCGGATTCGAAACTGTTGAAGAGTTTCCTGATGTGATTGACAGCTGGGCTTCGCGTCTTCACCCGGACGACAGCCATCACACGCTGGATGCCTTTATAAAACACCTTAACGATCATTCAGGCGCAACAGGTTATGACGTTGACTACCGCGTCAAACTCAAAAACGGCAATTACCGATGGTTCCGGGCCCGCGGTCAGACCCGACGCGACAAAGACGGCGTACCTTTGCGGGCGGTCGGGGCCCTGATTGATATCCAGACACTGAAAGACCGGGAAGCTCAGGCTGAGCATGAACGTCAACGAAGACATGAGGCTGCAGCGTCTGTCAGTGAAATTGCTGATTTGGTCTCCGAAAATGCAAATATCGCTGCTCAGATCAAACTCATCTCATTGAACGCCAGCATTGAGGCCGCAAGAGCAGGGGTACAGGGGCGGGGCTTTTCCGTTATTGCCAGTGAAATTCGCGAACTGGCGGACAGAACCGCTGAGATAACCGAAAACATTAGCCGCCTGCAGGTCCGGCTGGAGGCTCTGTCGCATTAAGGAGCCGTCAGGTAACATGCTGTTTTTTTTGTAATGTTGCCGAATATGTCCTTGATCCAAAAATCTTTCCGACGCCTCCATTATCCCGTTGATATTATCGCGCAGTGTGTCAGCTGGTATCTGGCGTACTCACTCAGCCTGCGCAACCTCGAAGAGATGATGGCTGAGCGGGGTATTATTGTTGATCACTCCACACTTCACCGCTGGGTCATCCGCATGGTACCCCGGCTGGACAGGGCGTTTCGCAGATGTAAACGCACAGTGGGTCGTCGATGGCGGATGGATGAAACCTCCATAAAAGTTAAAGGTGAGTGGAAATACCTGTACCGGGCAGTTGACACTGATGGTCAGACCATCGACTTTCTGCTGACGGCTAAACGGGATGCAGCGGCAGCACTACGTTTTTTCCGCAAGGCCATGCGCCACCACGGTGAACCGGAGGTTGTGACCATTGATAAAAGTGGCGCCAATACGGCAGCGTTGACCATACTCAACGCCGGTAAATCAGCAGATGGAAGCATCAGGGTCAGACAGAGTAAGCACCTGAACAACCTGGTGGAACAGGATCACCGAAATATCAAGCGCCGGATACGGCCCATGCTGGGATTCAAATCATTTGGCGAGCGCAGACGATACTGGCTGGCATTGAGTTAATGCACATGATACGCAAGGGTCAGTTTCATCATTCAGCCAACAGTGAATTGTCACCGGCAGAGCAATTTTATCTGTTGGCTGTTTAATAAATCGGCAATGCCACTTTTGCTGACTTGTCTACGCTAATGCGACAGAGCCGTTAATACGGTAGAAAGATTAAAACAGATTAATGATCCTCTCTGTCCTTTTGTGATGGACTTCATAAGACTCACTGGGCAGCGAGTTTTTCTATGTTGCCAGCGACATGCTTTATCTATCTCTGACCGCCTTGCTCTAATTTATCCGCTAAGCATTTACAATAAAAGGCGGTTCAAGTGGAGAAGTTACTATACGGTGTTGCTTACTATCGTGAATATATGCCCGAAGAAAGGCTGGATGATGACATACGCCTGATGAAGGCGGCAGGCATTAATGTGGTTCGTATTGCTGAAAGCACATGGAGTAGTTATGAACGACAGGATGGGGAATTTAACTTTTCCAGCGTACTGGCCGTTCTGAACCGCATGCATGCTAACCATATCGCCGTCATCATCGGCACGCCAACCTATGCCATCCCTGCATGGCTTGCGAAAAAACATCCTTCGGTTATGGCCACCACCCCACAGGGAGTGAACAAGTATGGTCACCGTCAGAAGATGGATATCACCAGCCCGATTTACCTACGATACGCCGAGCGGGTTATTCGCAAATTGTTAGACGCCACTGCCAGCCATCCAGCCGTGATTGGTTATCAAATCGATAATGAGACTAAATATTATGATACCTGCGGAGAACCCGTTCAGCTTGGCTTTGTGGAGCATCTGAAAAAACTGTTTGATAACAATGTTGAAAAAATGAATCCCGAGTATGGACTTGATTACTGGAGTAACAGGGTCGACGCCTGGGAAGATTTCCCACCGCTTGAAAGTACTATTAACGCAAGCCTGGGTGCCGCTTTTCAGCGCTATCAGCGCGGATTGGTCACGGACTTCCTGGCCTGGCAGGCAAAACTTATCAATGAGTATCGTCTCCCTGGTCAGTTTATTACGCATAACTTTGATTTTGAGTGGCGGACCTGGTCCTTTGGCGTTCGTGGTGAAGTTGACCATTTTACGGCCTCTTCAGTGCTGGACATTACAGGGGTAGATATTTATCACCCAGGCCAGCATCAGCTTACCGGTGTGGAAATAGCCTTCTGCGGTGACATTGCGCGTACGACAAAAGACTCGAACTATTTTGTTCTGGAAACGCAGGCGCAAGCGTTTAAGAACTGGACCCCTTACCCCGGCCAGCTCTTTCTCCAGGCTTTCAGCCATATTGCATCTGGTGCCGCGATGATAAGCTACTGGCACTGGCACTCTCTGCACAACTCATATGAAACGTACTGGAAAGGACTGCTCAGCCACGATCTCGAGCCAAACCCTGTCTATAACGAGGCTAAAAACATCGGTCAAACCCTGGCTCGTCTTTCTCCGCAGCTCACGGGCCTGAAAAAACATAATCGTGTCGCACTGCTCGTCAGTCAAGACTCATTGACGGCTATTGACTGGCATCCTCACAAGGGGCACCAGTTTGGCCGTCATAAGGAGCATCAGTATAACGACACGGTACGCGCTTATTATGATGCCCTTTACCGCCTCAACATTGAGGTGGATATTCTTGCGGTTGACGATCCCCGGCTGTCCCGTTATCAATTGCTGATTGCCCCCCTGCTTTACGCCGTTTCTGAATCATCTCTGCAACGTCTGAATCAGTTTACCCAAGAGGGCGGACACATCCTGTACGCCTTCAGATCTGGCTTTGCCAATGAACACCTCAAAGTCAGACATGTCAGACAGCCAGCCGTCATCAGGGAAGCTGTTGGCGCAAATTATCAGCTATTTGTTGAGCCGCACGAAGTGACGCTTCAGTCCGATCAGCTAAACATCCCTTCCGGACAAGCCATTGTGTCTGACTGGATGGAGCTGCTGGAAGCCGATGCCAGCGCTGAAGTCTGGGCCAGTTATAGGCACCCCTACTGGAATAAATATGCGGCTATCGTTCACAACCAGTATGGTGCCGGAACGACAACCTACGTTGGCTGCAGCATCAGTTCTGAAGCCGTGGAAGCGGTGCTTCTCCGACTGATTGAAAAAACAACTCTGGATGTCGCCACTATATCGCTGGACTATCCGGTAACGGTGAGACATACGGTTAACCGTTCAGGCAATACCGTTCTTTTCTTCCTTAACTACTCCAGCCAGCCTCAGACCATGACCCTCACGTTTAATGCTGACGAGTTATTGAGCGGACAGCATTACTTGCAGGGGCAGTCGCTCAACCTTGCGGATTGGGGCGTGGCGATTTTTGAAGTGGAGAAACAATGATGACCTCTAACTCATCAAGTCATGATCTGCAGCGTATTAGCATACGGGAACGTCTGGCCTTTGGCGTGGGTGATTACGGCACCAATTTAACGTATACATTAATGGTGACCTTTCTGGCGTTTTATTACACCGATGTTGTAGGCATTTCTGCTCTGCTGGTTGGATCACTGATGTTCTTTGCCCGTGTTCTGGATGCCATTATCTGTATTTATGTAGGTATACGCATTGATAAAACGCGCTCCAGCCTAGGCAAAGCCCGGCCCTGGGTGCTGTGGACCGCCGTTCCGTTTGGTCTGTCAGCCATTTTAATGTCGACCGTCCCGAACGCCAGTTACACACTGAAAGTGATATACGTCTGCATTACCTATCTGCTAACCAATATTATGTTTACCGCGAATAACATTGCCTACGGTTCGCTCCTCGCTTTAATCACGCGTGATAATTATCAGCGTGGCATGCTGAGCGTCTTTCGGAAGGGATTTTCAACCTGTGGTTCACTTACTGTAGGGGTATTAACATTGCCGCTGGTAGCATTTTTTGGGAACAGCAGCACGTCTTGGATGATCGTATTCGCTATTTTTGGCATATTTACCTCCGTATTTCTGCTTCTAACCGCGCTGGGTACCCGGGAGCGCGTAGAGCCGGTGAACAGCAATAACAGCCAAAGAATTAATGCCAGGCAGGTCACGCGTTCAGTAATGGCAAATCGCTACTGGCTCATCATTTTTTTCTATCTGATGATCACGTTCACCAGCCTTACGGCATTGTCAGCAGTGGGGGTGTATTATTCAAAATATGTTCTTGCCGATATATCACTGATTGCATACATCAGTATGGCCCAGTATATACCAGGGTTGCTTACGCTGATGATCATCCCCGCGCTGCTTAAAAAACTGGGGAAACGGCGCCTTGCCATGCTCGGATTAACCATTTGCTGTGTTGCTTACCTGCTCCCATTGTTCGACAAGCAAAATGCGTTGTTTGTGATAGTGGCAACGGCGGTACGTAGCGTGGGATTTTGCGGCATTGGTGCCACTATGTTCGCCCTTCTGGCAGACACTATCGACTACGGTGAATGGCGAACCGGGTTACGTATTGAAGGCATTCTCTTCAGTGCAGGTACGCTGGGTCAGACACTTGGTATGGGGCTGGGTACGGCAAGTGTAGGCTGGATACTGGGTGCGGCCGGATTTGTTAGTGGTGGTGGAGCCCATCAGTCTGAAACCGTCATCAACACTATCGAATTTTTGTTTATCTTTTTCCCGCTAATCCTTGCGGCGCTAAACCTGGTACTACTCTGGTTCTACAAGCTCGATGATTTCTATCCCCAGGTAGCACAGGATTTATCTGCCGGCCGTTATCAGCAATCTGAGGGAGCGAACCCTGCGGCCATGAGTGACGGTTTGCTAAATCCGAAGTGATTTCTGCTGCATAAGATTACATCTCCCCTTCAGCAAGGGGGACAATATAGTATCTAAAATTTTGAAACAGGAACGGGTGAAAATGGAAGAAATGAATGAAGCAGATTTGTTAAGCTTTTCGCCGCTAATGAAAAGATTCTCTTTTAATGCATTCATGGTTTCCGGATTCACCCCTATAAACCCTGGCAGTAAACTCGATTTTTTTATCCATCGCCCTAACGGAATGAAAGGTTACATGATTAATCTGACGTTGAAAGGCGAAGGGATTATTTATCATGCAGATGGAGAATTTTATTGTCAGCAAGATGAGATGCTGCTATTTCCTCCTGGTGTTATTCATCACTACGGCCGGGCAAAAGAGAGTATTGCCTGGGATCATCTTTGGATCTATTTTATCCCCCGCCCTTACTGGACTGACTGGCTGCGCTGGGACAATAAACAGGGAGACATCGGCCGCATGAAGCTTCCTGATAATTTGCACAGCAAGGAAATGGTTCAGCTCTTTAAGGAGGTTATATCGGGTATGCAGTAGGAGCATCCCTGCCGGAAGCACTGGCCATGAATGCGCTTGAGCGTATCATCTTAAAGGCTTTCCAGCTTCAGCCGGCCAGCAACCAGCATAATCGGGATCCGCGTATTCTGATTGTCTGTGATTACATCAATAAGCACCTGTCCGAAGATACCCGTATCGAAGCGCTTGCGCGCCTGACCTTCCTCTCAGCTTCACGGCTCACTCATATATTCAGAAAAGAGATGGGCAATACCATTTACGGCTGGCGTGAACAACAGCGTATTTCTCGCGGCTGTGATCTCCTTCGATATACCCAGCTGAATATCACTCAGATTGCTCGCGCGGTAGGCTATGAAGACCCACTTTATTTTTCACGCGTGTTCAGTCAGCATAATCAGCTGAGTCCACGCGATTACCGAAAAAATTTTGAAAGAGCTTCCCTATTTTAGCAATGCAGAGCCTTTATGCTCTTCAAGCGTGGCCACAATTTTTCCCTGTTTTAATTAAGGGGTGCCAGTAAGTATTGGAAGCAATAACGAACTCCTGCTTCTCGCTTCTGGAAGACATCAGCTTAGTGCCAAAAGCGGACCTTCATCCGATAAAAACACATCACAGCCGCAAAAGAGCAGGAATGTCATAACAAGCAGACGGTCTGAACAATGATTAATATCCCAGCGTCCGGTCCACTTCATTGACAAGAGGAGTGCCGTTCCTCATCCATTGCAAGTTATCAATGAACTGGTCCACAACCGGCTCTGTTGATGGTTGCGCGACAATATGAGGTGTCACCAGAATTTTCATGTGGCCCCAGAATGGACTATCGGGGCCTAACGGTTCCGCGGCGAAAACATCCAGTGCAGCGCCGCTGATGTGTCCGTTCTCAACGAGCTCAAGCAGATCCTGCTCTACCAGAATTCCCCCGCGGGCCAAGTTGATGACATAACAACCCTTATGCAGCCTGGAAAGCATATGTCTGTTCAAAAGATGACGCGTCTCGTCAGTCAGCGGAAGCAGACATACCAGAAAGTCACACTCTTCCAGAAAGGCGACCAGGTTCTGCTGTCCGACAAACCGCTCAACACTGACATTACGTGATGCAGTGCGGGTCCAGCCGATTACCCGGAATCCGAGCGCAGCGACGGCTTGAGCGACCACCACGCCTGTCTGACCAAGCCCCATGATCCCCACGGTTGACTGACTGGCGCTGGCAACAGTTAAGCGCGACCACTTCGCAGAAGCGTGCTGCCGCTCAAGCGTTCGCAGATCGCGAAAGTGACGCAAAATCTGCATTACGACATACTGAGACATACTGTATCCCAGCCCGATGTCACAGGCGCGGGTCACTTTTACCTCCGGAGGGAGATCGCGGGCCTGAAGTATTCCGTCAGCCCCGGCCCCCACCGACGCCACCAGTCTGAGCTGCGGCAACCGCGGTGCTGTTCCTTCAGGCAGGGAAAAGGTAAAGATGGGGCTCTGTCGCATTAAGGAGCCGTCAGGTAACATGCTGTTTTTTTGTAATGTTGCCGAATATGTCCTTGATCCAAAAATGTTTCCGACGCCTCCATTATCCCGTTGATATTATCGCGCAGTGTGTCCGCTGGTATCTGGCGTACTCACTCAGCCTGCGCAACCTCGAAGAGATGATGGCTGAGCGGGGTATTATTGTTGATCACTCCACACTTCACCGCTGGGTCATCCGCATGGTACCCCGGCTGGACAGGGCGTTTCGCAGATGTAAACGCACAGTGGGTCGTCGATGGCGGATGGATGAAACCTCCATAAAAGTTAAAGGTGAGTGGAAATACCTGTACAGGGCAGTTGACACTGATGGTCAGACCATCGACTTTCTGCTGACGGCTAAACGGGATGCAGCGGCAGCACTACGTTTTTTCCGCAAGGCCATGCGCCACCACGGTGAACCGGAGGTTGTGACCATTGATAAAAGTGGCGCCAATACGGCAGCGTTGACCATACTCAACGCCGGTAAATCAGCAGATGGAAGCATCAGGATCAGACAGAGTAAGCACCTGAACCACCTGGTGGAACAGGATCACCGAAATATCAAGCGCCGGATACGGCCCATGCTGGGATTCAAATCATTTGGCGAGCGCAGACGATACTGGCTGGCATTGAGTTAATGCACATGATACGCAAGGGTCAGTTTCATCATTCAGCCAACAGTGAATTGTCACCGGCAGAGCAATTTTATCTGTTGGCTGTTTAATAAATCGGCAATGCCACTTTTGCTGACTTGTCTACGCTAATGCGACAGAGCCGTCACAGCGGCGCAGCCATTACCCATGCCTTTCTCATTTCGCTTCTCATAATGGTCGCCTGCCTGACTATCGGGGCAGCACTGTGTACCCGGCTTATCCGGCTCGGATCGCTCCGCGAGCCCGGCCCGCGTATCCCAACGGTAACTAGCAGGCTCAGCTGGCTGCGTTGCAGCGGCCAGCAGATAGACTCTCTGTTTTCACTTAAGTGGTGCACAGCCTATGCATGGGAATCTGATCGCTTCTTCAGTCTGGAACGACAGAAGAGTGGCCACTATTTCAGCAGTCATCGATCAAGCAGACAGGGCAACAGACCCAGTTCGCATTAAGTGAGCAGCAGATGCGCCATCACTGATATCAACCTTACTGACAGGCATCACACACTTATGGAAGGAATTGCGCCGCGAGGCCCGGAGTAATGGTGCATTTCAGCGCCCTGATCGACAACATTGCGTCATCGTCCATTACAGAGCTGGTTAAAAAGCATGCTAAAGCGGGGTTGGTTAAGCTGGCGCAGTAACAAAGCTAACGGGGTGCTTTAATCGGTCAAATGAACTGCACCTCATCAGTCAACAAGGCTTGTAAAAATTTCACAGGATTACGGCCAAAACGCAGTAAAATGGTCTGGTTTTAACAGGCACGTGATGCCTGGACGAAAAAAAATGGGGCCCTGAGGCCCCATGCTACTTAGCGTTTCTTCGGCGTCTGTTATTCAGGAAGGGCGTAAACCACCACCTGATCACCCACCTGATCTTTCAGGATGGTATTACCACCCGCGACAAACGCCACATACTGACGGCCTTTGTACTCGTAGACCGATGGGTTAGCTACCGCAGGGGCTTCTGCCTGATCGGACCATAATTCTTCGCCGCTCTCAACAGAGTAGGCGCGAACTTTTGCATCCATTGAAGCACCGATGAAAATGACGCCACCTGCCGTTACAGCCGGGCCGCCAATCGTCGGGGAGCCCCAGCTTTCTGGCATAAAGAAGCCATACTGCTGTGATGCGCCAACAGGACGACGCCATTTAACGTCACCGGTGTGCATATCAATTGCGACGATTTCACCAAATGGCGGCTGCCAGCACGGCATACCCAGCCAGTTGTTTGCAACCATCAGGCGCAGGCCGTAGGGCGCGCCTTCCTGAGGGGCAAAACCGCTTTCATTGCCGGAACCGTTATCCGCTTTTTCATAATCTTTGCGGCTGTAAAGTTTCACATACTGCACAATGTGAGAGGTGTTAACGATAGCAATCTGTTTTTGTGGATCGAACGCCACGCCGCCCCACTGTACGCCACCGGCACTGTCCGGGTAGGTCAGTGCACCTTCGCCTTTGGTCGTTGGCGGCGTATACATACCCTCATAGGTCAGCTTATCCCACAGTCGTGAACACTGACCGGCACCCACCACATCCGCCAGTTTCCAGATTGCCGGTTTTTTCGACTGATCGAGCAGCGGCGCAGGTTTGGTTGGGAATGGCTGGGTTGGCGAGAGCACTTCACCCTCTACGGATCCATCACCCTGAGGCACCGGTCGCTCTTCAATCGGCCAGACATCCTCGCCGGTCAGACGGTTAACCACAAACAAAAAGCCCTGCTTGGTGGCCTGAATCAGTGCCGGGATCTGTTTACCGTTGACGGTGATATCCATCAGCGTTGGCGCAGAGTTGATGTCGTAATCCCACACATCGTGATGTACCCACTGGCGGGACCAGACGACCTTACCGGTATTAATATCCAGTGCCGTGGTTGAGGTGCCTAGTGGAATAGGCGCGGTACGGTTACCGCCCCAGTAGTTAGGAGACGGCGACGAGACAGGCAGATAGACCAGACCGTGCGCTTCATCGGCAGACATATGGGTCCAGACGTTAGCCGTACCGGTGCGTTTGCGAACCTCCGCCGGAATGGCTTCAAATGTCCATTCACGTTTGCCGGTCTGCGCGTTGACGGCAAAAACGGTGCCTGGAGGGGCTTCAGCATAGGCCCAGTCTTTACCTGCCCAGCCAATCAGAAGATGGTTACCGACAACCGTGGGTGGCTGTAGCACCGACAACGGGTATTTGGCATTCACAGTGTTCCACTGATTAAGATCTAATATGCCATTTTCCGCAAAATCGCTGCACGGCTTACCGGAATCCGCATCCAGCGCAAAAAGTTTGCCATCCACGGTTCCCATGTAGACGATCTTCTGACAGGCCTGGCCGGCAACCGGATTTTTAGCCTGCCAGTAGGATACGCCACGGTTTTTCAGAACCGGCTGAGTCAGCGCTTTACGGGATGATTTAGTGTCATAGTGCCACTTCTCTTTACCTGTGCCTGGGTCAAGCGCGATCAGGCGATCAAACGGTGTACCGATATAGAGTGTCTGATTGGCAAAAATGGGTGTTGCTGACCAGACGGTAGCGGGTGTATCGCCTTTACCATCGGAGACATCGCCGGTATGAAACTCCCAGACTTTCTTCAGTTTGCTGACGTTGTCAGCGGTAATCTGTTTAAGAGGACTGTATTTCTGCGCATTCAGCTGACCATGAAAGCTGTCCCAGGTGGCAGAGGCGGGCACCAATGGGGTGGCGGGATTATCCGCAGAGAGGACATTTTCTGCACTATGCGTACCGCTTGATGCTTCATCAGTCGTTTTTGTCGTGCCTGGCGACTGTTGATTGGCCGCCTCAGCATCGACTTTTTCGCGCGCGCCCATTGAGGCTTCTGCGGCTTTATCCTGCGCATGGAGAGTGAGCGGCGCAAGCAGCAGCGCCAGTGCCGTCATACTGACTTTCATGAGTGGAGAATAGTGATTGTTTTGCACAGGGGGTTCCTCAGGCGTTGACGCGATGGCGGACGGAGTGATTGTTAAGTGTAATCAGGCCAATCAGGCCAATCAGGCCGATCACCATCGCTGCGGTAATGATGTACTGATGCAGCAGCGCAGCAGCAAAACCGATACCGATCAACAGGAGTAAAGTCAGCACCATTAACGTAATGCGCGCACCACGCCTGGATGCGCCACGCAAAAGAAACGTCAGCAACGCCAGTACTACGCTGGCAATAGCCACACCCAGCGCTCCGATGGTGCCAGTCACGCCGGTCAGTGGTGTGAGCCACGCATACAAAGCGACCGCGAAGCCAATCACGGCGGCGAGTAGCATGAGTAAGCCGCCCAGGCGGGAAGGTTGAGAGTGCATCATACCGGTAAATCCTTTTTGAATTCGATCAGTCATTAAATATGGCGCACTGACGTAATTTTGCGGATTATTTTTCCTGAACCCGGTAAAGGGAACTATTCACGCAATCCACACAACGATTATTGGTCACTAAACCTCCTGTCGGAAGGTGAGCGCCCAACTGTTTTCCCCGTTCTTCTGTCTTTCAGCCCAAAGCGGTCAGAGAGTACGGGTATCGACGCGGAATTGCGCGTCTTGAGAAGGCGTATATGAAAACTATGCTCATCACCACAGTCGTAATCAGTTAATGCAGCCAGCAGTGTTTTATTTCGACAGGAGAAATGATGTTATGCAACGGATAATTAAGACATCGCTGTGCCCAAATACAGGACGTGCAGGCGCATGACATCTTGAATAAAGAGCAGCATAAAGATCAGTAAAGCGCCGGAGTGAAATGGCCGCTGGTGCGAGCGGCCATCATTATTCAGGGAACGCTTTGTATCAGTAACGGTTTACCCATCCGTTGAGCGTGTGAGGTTTTCCCATTGATCTATTTCCCGACCTAATGCGGCGAGATCCTGCCGTACTAACGATAATGCATCACTGCCTAATAACAAATGCCTGGGTGGGTTCTGACTGTTAATTAATGTCAGGATGGCGTGAGCAGCCTTGACGGGATCACCGGGTTGCTTACCACTTTTTTCCTGACGTGCCTGACGAATGGGGTCGAATAAAGCGTCATAGTCCGGGATACTGCGGTCGCTACGCACCATTGAACGCCCGGCCCAATCCGTGCGAAACGAGCCGGGCGCCACGGCAGTCACATGTATATTAAAGGGTGCCAGCTCTTTGCTTAATGTCTCCGATATTCCTGCCAGTGCAAATTTGCTGCCACAGTAATAGCTTATGCCGGGCAGCGTAATGAAACTGCCCATTGAGGTGATATTAATGATGTGTCCACGGCGCCGATGGCGCATTCCCGGCAGGACAGCTTTGATCATCGCGACTGCGCCAAACACATTCACGTCAAACTGCCGTCGCATCTCAGCGAGCGAGGATTCTTCCAGAATGCCCTCATGGCCATAACCGGCATTATTTACCAGGACCTCAATGGGCCCGACGTCGGACTCAATCTCATTGACTACCTTATCAATACGCTCAACGTCCGTGACATCAAGCAGTCGTCCAAAAGCGCGCTGTGCATCAAGCGCCTCAAAAGCCTTTTGGGCTTCGCGGTTGCGCACAGTACCGATGACTTGATGGCCTGCGGCAAGTGCTTCCCGTGCCAGCGCGAGACCAAAGCCACTGCTGACGCCGGTGATTAAAATGGTTTTTGCAGATGTCATAAAAAAGAACTCCCATACAGTGTGAAGGTTGCATGGTATTCTCAGTATCGCCGCATTCTTAGGCCGTATCTTCTCTTTTTCTTGCCTGATTTTATGAGGTGGCGGGATGTCAGGAATCATTTCTCTGGTGAAAACACTTGCGGTGCAGGAGGGATACAACCTCACTGCCTTACCCGATGTGCGCATTTTGCGCTCCGACCGACCGCTTAGGAGAACGCCTGTCCTTTACGATCCGGGCATTGTGATCGTCTGCCAGGGCAGTAAATGCGGTTATTTCGGTCAGCAGACTTATCTATATGATGAGCAGCACTATCTGGCGGTTTCAGTGCCCGTACCCTTTGTGATGGAAACCGACGCGTCGGCAGAACATCCGTTACTGGCGATGTATCTGCATCTGGACTTTCAGCTTGCCGCTGAACTGATGCTGCAGATTGAGAAGCATGGCACCCCGCATCCCTCGGCAGTGCCGCAAAGCATGATGTCGAGCATAATGGATGACAGGGTTAAAACGGCTGTGCTGCGCTTGCTCGAAGTCCTGAATGATCCGCTTGAGGCGGAGATCCTGGGTCCTGCACGCCTTCGTGAACTCTATTTTCGCGTGCTGACAGGCGTACAGGGCAACGCAATGCGTGCCGCGCTGGCCTTACAGGGCCAGTTTGGCAAAATCGGCAAAGCGTTACAGCGCATCCATGCCACTTACGCGGAGCCGTTAACGCTGACACAACTGGCGATGGAGACGGGAATGAGCGTACCGACGTTCCATCATCATTTTAAAGCGATAACCCGGATGCCGCCGATGCAGTATGTGAAATCGATACGCCTGCATCAGGCGCGCATGCTGATGGTACGCCAGCAGATCACCGCGGCCGCCGCGAGTTATGCCGTTGGTTATGAAAGCCCGTCGCAATTTAATCGCGAGTTCAAACGCCTGTTTGGCTTGCCGCCAGCAGAGGAGATAAAACGTATGCAGCGTCATTTTGTTGTCCCGCCTCCGCAGCCAGCGTCGGTATTCATTTCATCGCATTAAGCTTTCTCAGTTTCGCGGAATAGGGCGTGCGGATTGGCACGCCAGTGATCTCATGTGGATTAATGGCCACCCATTATCCGTTCAACCTCTTCAGGTTTGTCATGCACACCAAAACGGTCAATGAGCGTGCGGGTTGCGTCGTTCATGCCCCGGATTTCCACTTTGGCACCCTCGCGGCGGAATTTAATCACGATGCGGTCCAGCGCGTTGATCGACGTAATGTCCCAGAAATGCGCGAACGTTACGTCAATCACCACTCTTTCCTGAGTTTCCTGAAAATCAAAGTGGCGGGTAAAACGATCTGCTGAGGCAAAAAAGACCTGGCCTGTCACTGTGTAGGTTCGGGTATCACCCTCCAGTGACGACCTGACTGTCATAAAATGGGCCACTTTTGTGGCAAAGTTCAGTGACGCAATCAGCACGCCGGTCAGCACACCAAACGCAAGATTGTGGGTTGCCACCACCACGACAACGGTCGCCAGCATTACGATGCTGGTTGAAACCGGATGGGTCCGCAGGTTCGTAATTGATCGCCATGAGAAGGTGCCGATGGAAACCATAATCATCACCGCAACCAGCGCCGCCATGGGTATCTGAGACACCCAATCGCGCAGGAAGATCACCATCAACAGTAGCACCACGCCGGCCGTGAGAGTGGAAAGCCGCCCCCGTCCACCCGACTTCACGTTAATCACTGACTGACCAATCATGGCGCAGCCCGCCATGCCGCCAATAAATGCCGTACAGACGTTGGCAATGCCCTGCGCCTTGCACTCGCGGTTTTTATCGCTCGGGGTGTCGGTCATATCGTCCACAATAGTGGCGGTCATCATGGATTCCAGCAGCCCTACAACGGCAAGGCCGGCGGAGTAAGGCAGGATTATCAGCAACGTATCCATGTTCAGTGGAATGTCCGGGATAAGGAACACCGGCAGGCTATCCGGCAGCTTGCCCATGTCGCCTACGGTGCGCACATCTAAATGCAGCCACATGGAGATGGCGGTCAGCACCACGATGCAGACCAGCGGGGAGGGAAGGGTTTTATTGAGGTAGGGAAAGAGGTAGATGATTGCCAGGCCTGCGGCGGTGAGCGCATAGACGTGCCAGGTGACGTTTGTGAGCTCTGGCAGTTGTGCCATAAAGATCAGTATCGCCAGCGCATTGACGAAGCCGGTCACGACCGAACGGGATACGAAGCGCATCAGGCTGCCGAGTTTCAGGTAGCCGGCGAGCAGCTGCAATATGCCGGTCATTACCGAGGCAGCAAGCAGATACTGCAGGCCGTGGTCCTTAACCAGCGTGACCATCAGCAGCGCCATTGCGCCGGTTGAAGAAGAGATCATCGCCGGACGGCCGCCAAAGAAAGCCATGACGATGGGGATACAGAATGCGGAGTAGAGTCCAACCTGCGGATCTACGCCAGCGATAATAGAAAAGGCGATCGCTTCTGGAATGAGTGCGAGCGCGACAACAATACCAGCAAGGACGTCACCACGGACGTTGCCCAGCCAGTCCTTACGCGTCGAGGACAGCAGCATAGTAATTTCTCAGATTTTGAATACAGTCAGCCCGGGAGGGCAAAAAGTTTCAGGTACAAAAAAGCACATCCGCAGACAGGATGTTTTCGAGTGTGCGACTGAGATTACTCAGTGCGACAGGGGAGGGTGAAGACTCAGGGTGGCGTAAGACGCATGATTTTTGAGTTCTCCTTTAAGGCAAAAAGGTGCCTGCAGGACTGAATTTAGCCAGCAGAGACGGTGGAGGCTGCGCTGACGGTGATGTCCGTTCTTATCCGGACAGGCAATCAACTATAAACGAAAGGGATGTGAGGTCAACATTTGAGCGCGCAGAAGGGTGTCGGTGACAGCCGCAGAAACGGGCATGCAGGTACGCGCCATCCGGGGCATAGCACAGTAATATGTGAAACCAGCTGAACAATATATGTGGAATGATGCATGTGTGTTGACGGCACAGAGATAGAAAGTCACACTGTTTTTTTACCCCTGTTATCGGGAGCTCTATCATGCCCCAGCTTTCTCCTCTTCAGCTCTTCAAAGGGCTGTCGGACGAAACGCGTTTAAACCTTGTCCTGCTTTTGCGCGAAAAAGGCGAACTCTGTGTGTGCGAGCTGACGCTTATACTGAAAGAAAGCCAGCCCAAGATATCGCGGCATCTCGCTTTACTCAGAGATACAGGCCTGCTGATTGACAGGCGAGAGGGCAAATGGATTCATTACCGGTTGTCACCTCACATGCCCGCCTGGGCGGCAGCGGTGATTGAACAGGCTTATCTTTGTCAGCGGGATGACATTTTGGATCTCAGCAAGCAGGCTGAACGGGACAACGTGACCACTAACGGCAAATCTGTCTGCATTTAAAAATTTTATACATACACATATGTTTTTTCATATGTATTTTGAATTGCTGTGCCCGTTATGACAGGCGCAGTATTAAAGGAGAGTGTATGTTTCTGGCGGGTGCAGTTTTTATCCTGACACTGGTACTGGTTATCTGGCAGCCGAAAGGGCTCAGTATTGGCTGGAGCGCCGTTATTGGTGCTGCGCTGGCACTGCTCACCGGCGTGGTGCATATCGATGATATTCCGGTTGTCTGGCAGATTGTCTGGAATGCCACGGCCACGTTTATTGCGGTCATCATCATCAGCCTGCTGTTAGATGAGTCTGGCTTTTTTGAGTGGGCGGCTCTGCATGTTTCCCGCTGGGGAGGCGGCAGAGGCAGACTGCTGTTCACCTGCATTATTTTGCTGGGCGCGGCGGTGGCGGCGCTGTTTGCCAATGACGGTGCTGCACTTATCCTGACGCCCATCGTCATCGCTATGCTGCTTGCGCTGGGTTTCAGTCCGGCTGCCACGCTGGCATTTGTTATAGCGGCCGGCTTTATCGCGGACACGTCCAGCCTGCCGCTTATCGTCTCGAACCTGGTCAACATCGTGACGGCGGATTTCTTTAAGCTGGGCTTTAGTGAGTATGCGTCCGTCATGGTTCCGGTGAATATCGCCTCTGTTGCCGCCACGCTGGGAATGCTGCATCTGTTTTTCCGCAAAGAGATTCCGGTCACCTATGACCTGACCAGGCTGAAGCGTCCACGGGAAGCCATTCGTGACAGGCGAACCTTTAAAGCCGGCTGGCTGGTTCTGCTCCTGCTGCTGGCCGGCTTTTTTGGTCTGGAGCCGCTCGGCGTGCCGGTTAGTCTGGTTGCGGCGGTGGCGGCATTTATCCTCTGGCTGGTTGCCCGAAAAGGGGCGGTTATTGATACCGGTAAAGTGCTGAAAGGTGCGCCCTGGCAGATAGTCATCTTTTCGCTGGGCATGTACCTCGTCGTGTATGGCCTGCGCAATGCCGGACTCACGGATTACCTATCGGCTGCACTGAACCGGTTTGCGGAGCACGGCGTCTGGGGTGCGACGATGGGTACCGGTTTTCTCACAGCCTTTTTGTCATCAGTGATGAACAACATGCCAACGGTCTTAGTCGGAGCGCTCTCCATTGACGGCAGCACCGCTCAGGGTGTGGTGAAGGAGGCGATGATATATGCCAACATCATCGGCTGCGACCTCGGCCCGAAAATCACTCCGATTGGCAGCCTGGCAACCCTGCTGTGGCTGCACGTTCTGGCACAGAAAAACATCAGCGTCAGCTGGGGCTATTACTTTCGCGTGGGCATTATCATGACCCTGCCGGTGCTTTTTGTGACGCTGGCCGCGCTGGCCCTGCGTCTCTCTGTTTAACCTTAATCTGGCGCTGCGTGCACGCACCGTCTTAAAGGAACATCGCTAATGACTGACATAACTATTTATCACAACCCGGCCTGTGGGACGTCTCGTAACACCCTGGCGTTTATCCGCAACAGTGGTGTAGAGCCTTTAGTGATTCTGTATCTGGAGACGCCGCCGACCCGCGACGAGCTGCAAAAACTGATTGCAGAGATGGGAATAAGCGTGCGCGAATTACTGCGCAAAAACACGGAACCGTATGAGCAACTGGGGCTGGCAGAGGACAAGTTCAGCGATGATGAACTGCTTGATGCCATGCTGGCTCATCCTATCCTCATTAATCGTCCGGTGGTGGTGACGCCGCTCGGCACAAAGCTTTGTCGTCCGTCGGAGGGGGTTCTGGAGATTCTGCCGGACCCGCAGCAGGGACCGTTTACCAAAGAAGAGGGTGGGAGTAATCAGTGAAACATCAGCGCGTCTGATAACGTCAACGTGGGCAGATTCGGTTACGCTTCAGGCAGACCTGAGAATACCTTGTGGGCATGTATCAGAGCGGATACGGCAGGGCCGCAGAGAGCGATGTTATCCGCAGCGGATAAAAGCGCGAAGGTAACCTGACCGTAAAACGGCTGGTTACTCTCAATTTAATTGTGAAAGGTTCTCAGTTAATGATAAAAAACCCGCCATCTTCAGCGGGTTGAACAGTTAAGTCGTTCAAGTTTTATTCCAGGCGCCAGCTCCAGCAGTGAAGTGGCACATTTCAGCCTGGAAGAAAACGCAAATTCTGCAAGACGAATTAATATTAAAACAGATTAAAGCGCTGAATCATCAAAAGCTTTGCCAGTTCTGATCACCTGCTGCCGCGACGGCAGGACCTGTGCGCAAAACGGGTGCGGCCGGTACCGGGCGGTTTACATTGCTGTGTGATGGCGACGCAGGGACAGACGATGAAGCGAGCGTGAAAGTATTGACCAGCTGGTTAAGTGACGCCGCCTGCTCCATCAGCGAACGTGAGGCTGCAGAAGCCTCTTCAACCAGCGCGGCGTTTTGCTGTGTTACATCGTCCATCTGATCCACGGCTTGATGAACCTGTCCGATTCCCTGAGACTGCTCACTGGCCGCCACGGATATTTCATCGACCAGATGAGTAACCTGACGAACGGCATCGTTCATTCTGGCAATATTTTCGCCCACACCTTCTGCCTGTGCTGAGCCAGCCTGAACAAAGCCCATAGACGATTCGATAAGCGCCTTGATTTCACGCGCTGAAGACGATGAACGCTGCGCAAGATTGCGGACTTCACCGGCCACGACGGCAAAGCCACGGCCCTGCTCACCAGCACGGGCAGCTTCTACAGCGGCGTTGAGGGCCAGAATATTGGTCTGAAAAGCGATCCCCTCGATCAGTGAAATGATATCGGTGATTTTCGATGAGCTTCCCCGGATATCGCTCATTGTTGACAGCAGAGTGTGCACACGACCTGCACTGTCTTCTGAGATTTCATGCGCATTTTTTGCCAGCTGGCTGGCAAGACGCGTGTTTTCTGCGGTCTGACGGACGGTCTCACTCAACTCAGACATACTGGCAGCCGTTTGCTCCAGTGAGGCAGCCTGCTCCTCAGTACGGGATGAGAGATCTTCGTTACCGGCAGATATCTGCGCCGAGGCTGAGCTGACCGACTGAGCAGAAGCTTCTACTTTTGAAAGCGAGGCTGAGACATTGCCGATGAGCTGATTGAAGGCCTTCGCGGTCATGCCGATTTCATCCCGGCGTGACTCGTCCACCCTGAGGGTAAGGTCAAGCTTCTCGCTGGCTGTTTCCATGGTCTTCCGCATACCATTCAGCTGACTACGGATGGCGAAAATAGTTTTCAACGCAAAGAATGCAAGAATAGTGATAGCCAGCGCGGAGCCACCCATCAGGCTCCAGAGTGTCACCTGATAACTCCGGTCGTTCTCTTTTCTCAGGGCTTTACTGATGTCCACATTAAGCTGAAGCTGTTTCTTGTAACCTGCAATCAACTGGCGTGCCCATTCGCCAAGGCCGTCATTACTTTGAAGCGCGCCTAGCGCAACAGCGTCATTCTGTGCGCGTGAGCCAGCAAGAAACTCCGGAAGTGAGGCGTCAATTTTTTTTATGGTAGAGAATGCATCCTCAGTTAACTGCCGGTCTTCCTCATTGGAAATGTCGTTGCTGAGGTAAAACTGATTCATGGATTTGATATTGCTGATAGTTTCATCAATTTTTTTTTCAACTTCAGCCTGGCGCCGGGGTTCTGTTGCACTCTGGTGGCGGTACAGCCAGATAATTAGCGTATTACTGTCGTCAATCAGTTTGCCCAGATCCAGAAGCGATGGAACCGTGTTTTCCTGCACATACTGAAAGCGGGACTGAAATCCGCTAGCAACGAAGACGGCCACAATAACCATCGCGACCAGCGCGGTAGAGAGAAGTGAAAAGGTGAGCAATAATCGCTGTGTAATTGTCATCTTTATTCCTGCTTTTTTAAGTGGTTAATGATATGGGCTGTCTATTTGAAAATATTCAGCATATCTATCGGCATAAAGATGAACTTAATTAGAAAAAAACTGATGTTTCAGGTAACTGAAGTTCAGTGCAGTGTCTTGACTGGCATAGTCGTCGTAAGGATCAGAAATACAGGTTGGGAGTAACGTCTGCTTCTGGCACAAAGCGAACATTGATGGCATTAGCCATGAGAGGGTGCAATTGTCATACTGGACACAATTATAATTCTGTCCAGACCATGCAAATTGAAATCACAGGAAGAATTATGGACATCCAACTCACAAGCGTTACCCCGGACAGCCCAGGATTTGCTGAGTTAAGATCGCAGAGCATGGCTGAAGGATTTAACATGTTACGCCGACTGCAAGATAACTGGCTTAGCGGACAGAATCGCTTTGATAGACCAGGAGAAAAACTAATTGGGGCATCTATAGATGGATTAATGGTTGGCGTTTGTGGACTTAACATCGATCCATTTACCTCAGAAACTGGCATCGGACGTCTGCGACATCTCTATGTAGACTCAGGATGGAGAAAAAGGCAGATCGGCAGTGCCCTGCTCAGTGAGATAATTAAGGATTCTGACCGCTGGTTTGATTTTATCAACACAAACGCTCCTCCATTGGCATTCATTTTTTATGAACGAGCTGGCTTTGTTGCTTTAACTGGCATAGAAAAAGTTACCCACCATCTCTGCCTCAGAGACCCTGCGCGTTAATACAGTCATCTTGTGGATTGACCACATATTCTGTCCAGTGAACCTTTTTTACAGGAATGCCGGCCAGGGTATAGTCCTGGCGTAATCAAACCGTAAATCAGAGACATTACATTAAATCCATGCCGCCTGGACACACTGCGTTTCTGAGCAGGTTTGCAGAACGGCGACTGGAAAATCTTCAAGATATCAAAGGAACTGACTGGCAGCTTTGAGCGAAGAGCGGACCTGTAGGCTAAGAATGTAGGCTGCAATACCATTATGCTGATTTATTGTGCAGTGAGGTATCCTGCATCCTGCATCCTGCATCATGTTAATGAAGACAATATTCATAGCGATTAGCCAATCGGCATTTTTTCTGAAAGAGAGTATGTTGAACCGTCTGCTTTGATTAGAGTTTCAACATTCATAAAGTCCTCTGTTCTCTGCCTGCCAGTTTGTCACCTGAACATTCAATCACCGTCGTACTGTTCTCTTGCTACCCGAAAATAGCTGGAGGAGGTGATAATCCAGGACCATAAAGGTAACATCCGCATAAGCATTTCTTTTCCCATATGGGTAATCGCATAAACCACCCGGGGCAATTTTTCCTCGTAATCACAGCGGGATATAAGCCCGTCCCGCTCCAGATGGCGTAATGTTCGCGTCAGCATTCTTTGAGTGACATCCGTAAGGTAGCGGCGTAACTCACCATAGCGAAGAGGTCCGCTGGTACCAAGAATATGCAGCACGCCCAGCGACCAGCGATTACCTGCATGCGCCAGGATCTCACGTTTCAGTCCCTCATCATCGTTGCTTAATTCTTCACAAAACTCCTTTGAAAATTGCAACAGTGCTTCCCGTTCAGACTCCATATCACCTCCGGTATCCTGTGTGTGCCTAATTGAACCAGGCTATGTCAGCTGTCAGGATGACGTTTTAATACAACAGGAAGCAAGAATGAATTTCGACATAAAACCTATAAACACTGTTCTTATACTGGGTGCTGGAGAGCTTGGTATTCAGGTACTGAGAGCGATAAGCAATAAAGCGCAGGCGCATACTCATGTAAAAATTAGTGTGTTACTCAGAAGCGAAGCCGCTCATGCTGTTTCTGGTTCACGCAGGGCACGGCTGGATGAACTGATGAAGCTTGGGATCGCTGTGGTGGAGGGCGATCTGCAGGAAAACAGTATTGATGAACTGAGTGAGCTATTTGCTTCTTTCGACGCCGTCATCAACTGCAGTGGTTTTGTTGGCGGCCCGGGAACGCAGATAAAAATTACGCAGGCGGTATTGAAAGCGGCTGTAGCTCGCTACTTTCCATGGCAGTTTGGCGTTGATTATGACGTTGTGGGTAAAGGCAGCGGGCAACAAGTCTGGGATGAACAGCTTGAAGTTCGCCACCTTCTACGCCAGCAGAATGTGACAGGATGGGTCATTGTATCTACAGGTATTTTTACCAGCTATCTGTTTGAGCATGATTTTGGTGTGATTGACGCAAAAAGTAAAACTGTCTGTGCTCTGGGAGACTGGCAGCACGCCGTAACGCTGACCACACCTGAAGATATCGGCCAACTGACAGCGGACATTTTCTTCCATCAGCCCACTTTCCAAAACGAGATTATCTATATTGCAGGTGATACGCTTACTTATAGTGAACTTGCTGATTTAATGCGTGACCACTGGGGTGCTGAAGTAAACAGAAAATTACTGGACAGGCAAAAGCTCCAGGATGATGTGCAACATAATCCGCAGGATGTCGGGGCAAATTACCGACTTGCTTTCGCACGGCCTGACGGAGTAGCCTGGAATAAGAGCGATACTTACAATCAACGTCAGGGGATTGCAACTACAACGGCCCGTCAGTGGCTTGCAAAACAGCATGGAATGTAGCAGTCCGGTACTGACAAAAGCACAACATTACGCGGTGCATGCCAAAGTCTGATACCGATGTCGTTAATATATTGCTCTATATTTCACCGAAAAAAATTTCCTGGCAGTTTTGCTGACAAGACGATTGGCCCACGTATGCTAAAAAGGCCAGAACGTAAAGTGATGGCCCTAACTTAGTTAGGGAGGGCCTTTGTATTGGATCAAGGTTTTAATGTCCGCTTCTGGCACAAAGCGGACTGATGCATGGCCAACGTCCGCTTTAGGCGAGGAGCTGACGCTAACGTTATTTTTTAAAAATTTGGTTTGTATCTTTTTGCATTAGTCTGTAGTCGAAAAATATTGCGTCGGTTATTTACCCTATGTTTTTCTCAACATTGTAATAAACGCGCTGCCTGAGCCGTTTTCTATGGGGAAAACTGCTTTTCACCTGCGCCTTCGTTGAAAAGCCCGGCGACCCAGTCAGCAAAAGCACGCACGGCGGGAGAGAGAAAACGCTGATGCGGATAGAGCATCGTCACCGGCACGGAGGGTGGCTGCCAGTCCGCAAGAACCTCGACCAGTTTGCCTTGCTGCAGATTCTTTGAAATCACATTCTCAGCAAGCTGCGCCAGCCCAAAACCCTCAAGACACAGTCTGATGTAAAGTCCCGTTTCGTTGACGGCTGTATCCCCCTCCACCGGAACAGAGAAGGCCTCAGCGCCTCGTATAAAACGTAGCTCATTAGTGCGTCTTCCCGAACCGAAAAAGTAATGAATCGCCCTATGCTGCGATAACGCCTCCGGCGTCTCAGGAATACCGTATTCCCTGAGATAGTCCGGCGAGGCGCAGGTCAACCAGCGAAACCGGCCAAGCGGACGTGCAACCAGTGTGGAGTCAGTTAATTCACCGGTTCTTATGACGCAATCTACACCTTCCTGCACAAGATCGACCTGCCGGTCGCTCACACCAATCATCAGGTAAATATCCGGATAAAGTCGGTAAAAGTCTTTCAGGTTGGGCAGGACGATGAAATGCGCGATCCCACCGGGCATATCAACCCGCAGGCGCCCACGGGGGCGCCTGTTCGAATCAGCCAGACTGGCTTCAGTATGTTCAATTAAAGCCAGAATTTCCCGGCATTGCGCCAGATACTGCAGGCCTTCAGGCGTAAGGCTGACCCGTCTTGTTGTGCGGTTCAGCAGACGTACCTGCAGGTATTTCTCCAGGTTTTTAATAGTACTGGTAACAGTGGAAGAAGGCAGTGACAGCGTTTCTGCCGCGCGTACAAAGCTCCCGGCCTCAGCAACCCGTATGAAAATCTGCATAGCCTGAATCCGATCCATCATCCTTCCCATGGGTAAAAACTGAGTCTGATTATTCGCAAATTATGAATTATGAAAACGGTTTAAGCACCTTTTTCAGGATAATGGCCTGGCGTATCGTTTCCACATTGATCAGGAAAGAGGCAAGTTAATGACCGGGTATATCAGAAATATTGTTAGCAATCAAAATGTCACTTCACAGGCTATGTTGATTCGTGGTGCCACGATACTGAGCATGGACGAGAGCGTCGGTAACATTGAGCGCGGTGATATTCTCATCAACGGTTCAACGATTACCGCTGTGGGTCAGAACCTTGACGTTCCGGGCGCTCACGTCATTGATGCCAAAAATATGATTGTCATGCCGGGTATGGTTGATTCCCATCGTCACGCCTGGGAAGGTCAGCTGCGCCGCATTAACCCTAACGCCACCTGTCTGGACGACTACAGCAACGCCACGCACTTCTCGTTCGCTAAATATTACCGCCCTGCAGATATCTATGTCGGTAACCTGCTGACGGCGCTGGGTGCGATTGACGCGGGCATTACCACGATGATTGATAATTCGCATAACAGCCGCACCGCAGAACACGCCGATGCCGCAGTCGAGGCCCTGTTTGATAGCGGTATTCGCGCTATCCATGCTTCCGGCGCACCGGTTGCGGGTGAATGGGATAATGCGCACTGGCCTTGCAACTGGCAGCGTCTGCAGGAAAAATATTTCAGGGATAATCCAGAGAGTCTTGTGACGCTGGGCGTCATGGCTCAGCTGGATCCGGAATTGTGGGCTGAGGCCCGCAGACTGGGGCTGCCGATTGTCACCGAGTTCTTTGGTGCTGAAATGGCCTCCGAGCTCGAATCACTGCATCAGCAGGGTCTTCTTGGCCCGGACAATATCTTTAACCACTGCACAGCCCTGCCTGATGAGGGATGGGAAATCCTGCGCGACGCCGGTGTCCGGGTCAACGTCTGCCCGCGCTCAGATTCGCACTATGGGATCGAAAGCGGGATGTTCGCCATTGAAGCCGCGCAGCGTCATGGCATCAATCCTGGACTTAGCGTGGACAATGAAACGTCTTACAGCACCGATATGTTTACAGAAATGCGCGTGGCGTTCTATCTGCAGCGTGTGATGGGTATGCATAAGCAGCACTGCTGTAATTCAGAGCATTCGCTGACAACGCTTCCGGCTGCTAAGTTGCTGAAATCGGCAACCGTTGATGGCGCGTTTTGTGCCGGACTGCAGGACAAAATCGGGAGCCTGACGCCAGGCAAACAGGCTGACCTGATCCTGATTAACGCGACTGACCTCAACCTCTATCCAAACGGGAATGCGTTTGGCACGGTGGTGCATGCTGCTGAACGCAGCAACATCGATACCGTGATGATCGGCGGTCGCATCGTCAAGCAGAACGGCAAAGTGCTGGGTGTGGACAGCGAGCGCCTTCGCGCAGCGATTGACGAATCACGTGAGCACCTTTTTGCGGCAGCAGGGTATGAACCAGACATCTTTGCGGAAAAATTCCTGCCACCTATTCAGTCTGACTGACAGAGACGAACAGCATGATTATTCGCCGGCTTGCAGCATTGTGTCCTGTGGAGTTTCGGATCAACCAGAACTATCACCAGGCCAGCGAAGTGCTGGGCGTTGAACCGAATATTGGGGACAAACTTGTCAGCCCGCAGGTACGACAGTGCTAAAGACCTGAAACCTCACACTTGACTTACAAGACTTCATATTTTTGATTAATTGTCAGAACTTACGGATGAGAGTCATCTGAAGTGCCTCCCTGGCAAGTATGGCTTCAGCGAGCAGCTTCCTGAGGCGTGTATTCTCCTCTTCAAGCGACTTGAGCTGCTTCACTTCAGGAACCTCCAAGCCGCCAAACTTCTTGCGCCAGGTGAAAAAATGACGTCGGAAATAGCTTTTTACGGCAGAATTCACCGGAAGAAAAAACAGCCTCATCTGAGCGGAGGATACTGATGATCTGTTCGTCGGAAAAAGCTTCCTGGTAGGGGTGTACGCAGGTGGCTTATGAGGACATCACTTACATCGCCTGTGTTAATCAGCGGAGGGCAGGTCAGCCTGTTTATGCAGGAGGTTATATTACAAAAGCTTTTCTGGTTTAAGGATAAGGGATGTAAATCAGAACTGCTAATTTGACCTTTATCAGCTAATACAAAGCTGGTGGCGGGGTAGATAGTTAAGCACGGGATTTTGCCTGCGATGTTCATGGCCGTACGGTGTGTTGTTAACCAATCGGCCAGAAAGTATGCAATTGACGCACTTCCTGACCGGCTTAATCATTAAATTACAGGCTGTTTTGCAGGAAATTATTATGTCATCAGACCTTTCTGATGACGTTAAAATACCGGCAACAGATCAAACTCGCTCAGCGCCCATGAAAGGATGTTCAGGGCGGCGAATACCATAATCATGCACAACTGAAGCCCGTCCCACTGGCTGCGCTGATAGCCTGAGTCATGACGGGATCGCATTTTCAGATGAAGTAATCCCGGAACAATCACTGCCCATACTGTCGCGATTAGCCCGGCATAACCAATCGCCCTAACAAACCCATCCGGAAAAAGCAGAGATAAACTCAATGGCGGCAGGAACGTGATCGCTGTGGCTTTGAGGCGTCCCGTTCTGGTCCTGGGAAGAGTCAGGCGGTCACTGATGTAATCCACAAGGCCCGCTGTCACCCCAACGAACGAACAGATAACGGCAAAATGCGAAAATATCGAGAACAACAGCGACATTCCGGCCGTATAACCGCGCAGACTAAACGCGTGCATTAGCGCGGCAATGTCGCCGCCCTGGCTGGCAATTTCCGGAAAGGCTGAGCGCGGAAGGTTACCCATCGTGCAGATTATCCAGAAAAGATAGATAACCAGCGCCACGGCGGTGCCTGTGTACAGGCATATTTTCACACGTCGATGATCGCCATTGTAATAGCTAATCAGACCAGAAATGTTTCCATGATAACCGAATGAAGCAAGGCAGAATGGCACGATGCCTAACATATAGGGCCAGTAGGATGCTGCCGGATTCTGACTGTCCAGCAGGTAGTCGACATTCACGGTAGTAAATAAACCACCAAACAGGATAAGTAACAGAACAATTTTAGTGATGAGCAAAACAGACATTATCCTGCCAATGGTGCTGGTGCCTAACCAGACGATGGCAGCCACGGTCAGGCTTAACATAACTTTGGCTTCGGATGATGAAACCGTTTTGCCGGTCAGTCTGCTCAGTGAGTGATCATAAACAGGCCCGACCGCTGAAATATAGGCGTATGTCAGAATGCCCAGCACGAAAACCAGGCTCAGGCCATTTACTTCAGCCCAGTTACGGCCTAATACATCACGGACGATTTTGTCATAGCCGGTTTCCAGAGGGTAATGCTGGCTCACACGGTGAAACATCAGACCACTGATTAACATACAGACCCAGCTAAACGTCAGTATCAGTAACGCCCATCCAAACCATGCCCCGGCCATCACGACCGGCAGGACGAACATGCCTGCACCCACCACGGTGCCGCAAATGATGGTCGCTCCCCAAAATACCGAAGGAGAACGCCTTGAAATTGCAATATCTGACATAGGGGTTCCTGAAGTGAAAATTTAGCGCTGAAGGATAGCCTCTATAGCCAGGGCATGGCTAATTAACTGACGATCTTCTTTCGGCAACCCATCTGACGATAATCCTGCTGACAAATGTCCCCGGCCAGTAACCGGCATTTTATGCTGGGCACACCTGTGCTGCTGGCAATGTCGGTGTTACGAATAAGTTTATTGGAAATATCAGGTAGACCGGCATTATCGATTCGTGGCACTTCACACCACAGAGTCGGATAGACTCAGCCGGTAGCCCTGATCATGCAGGCAGATGAGGGATAACAGCGGGTTCACCCATCACTGCTGCGTCGGGTAGCGACAAGTTGCTGACTGTCGGGGCAACAAATCCAGGGGTATCTTTGGTGAGGGATATAGGAACAATACCCCGGCTGAATAACTTCCCTGCGAAAATGCGCACATACCGGCAGCTACCGATGCGATACTTCCGCCGCTGCTTATAACTACCCGCTCCCGGGGAAATCAGCGACAAAGAGCACCTAAGCAACAGGTTTCACGGCGGGACTGAGCGCTGATTTCAGGCATAGATTATGCAAAATCTGTGGGGTTCAGAGGCGGGCAGGGGGAGTTTAACAGGTTTAATACTTGTTTAGAGAAAGTGTGCTGCTCCGAAGGTCAGGGTTCGCTTTGAGCGATAAGCGGACGTGAAATAGTATCGATAGGGACGTTCTGCTATATCAAATATAACGATACGCTCGCGAACCCTTGTTGGTGTTGATTTTTCAGACAGAAGTGCAGGGCAATATAAACCCCAGGTTTTTAATGCAACCAGCCTATCCACGTTTTACTTTTTTAATTGCCATTTTTACTAACCAATACATGGCTAAAGCGTAAAAAGCGATAACGGTCACAAGGGAAAAGAACGTAACCGGATCCGTACCGGCTTCGTATACGTCATCCTGATAACTGCCGAAAATTTGATGAGAATGTTCAACGAGCCACGCCGTCAGCGGATAGAGTGGCATCCCGTAACGCGATACCATAAAGGCCGCAATAAAGCAGACGAAAAACCCGCTGCTTTTCTAGCGAATTTTGCTGTTTGCAAAATTACTTTCTCCCTGAACGTCAACGTAGCCGTATGCCATCAAGCTGTTTCGCGAACCCGGCTCGCGAATTGTTTTTCTCCGGAGCAGCGCCTGTCTTACCGTATAGAAATCAGTGCGCCGCACGAAGGTGATACACCCTTCACTTTCTCCGGAGCCGTCTGGCCGAAGAGGATGCAGGCGGAAACCGCCGCGGGCAACGCCATTGATGAAGATGGAAACACTCATCGTTTCCGAATTAAAGAGCGCAAACCATTCAGAATGATTTGAGTTGTTCCAGGTGTCGACGGCCTATCCTCTGATCCGGTTAGCGATACTGCCTTCAGGACGCGGAACAATCCAGTAGCGCCCGACCGGAATGGCACTGTTAGGCTTGTAAGTACAGTTTGGATCATTGGTATAAGGCTTTTGGCCGGAAAATACCGGGAAGGTACCCACGCCGTAAACGTGTAGCTTTGCTTCGCCGCCGCCCTTTGTCAGATCGTCGTAGGTCATTCTCTTTAACTGCATTAAACGCTCCCTGCAGGTTATAAGGCATGCCAGTGAACCGGGCAATGCTACCATTCATTCATAGAGAAGTTAACGGGCAGGCGGGCGCTTGACAGCCAGTGATCTTCTGCGAGCCAGACAGCATTATTTATCATAAGACTATTTGCCGCATCCCGTCATAGGCATTCGGCGCGATCCTTCAGCACAAATACGTATGTCCGCTTCTGGCACAAAGCAGAAGTGCGTCTTAGGCAAGGTCCGCTTTTCAGCAAGTCGCGGACGTTGCTAAAAGCGTTCTGTATGAATTAACAGGGAGCAGGTCAGTCGCCTACATCACTTTTACGCATAAAAAGATAAAGCCTGAGGCATGCATCTGCGCGAGCATCCAGATGCGGTTTTTCTCACCTCCTCCAGCCAACTAACCCCCACACGCCGACTTCGATAATGACGTCGCGTAGCCCCGCACCGGTTAAATCTGACGATAGAGAAAGTAATGTTTTTACTGATGATATGCCCTAAAATCATGATCGTTCAGTCAAAGCGATGGCTGCAATCAGTTGCATAGAATCATAAGCCGTGAAACCGTAAAGCTGCATTGCAAATATTTCTACAAAATGAGGTCAAATTGAGGCCTGAAGACAAGCAGCTACGGAGTGACTGGCATGAGTGAATTAGTGACAATGGCTTTGAGGGCCCCACTTAATGACGAATAAACAGGGTGTTTTGATTGTTAACCTTGGAACACCAAATGAACCAACGCCTGCTGCGGTTAAGAAATTTTTATCTAAATTTCTGCATGACTACAGAGTGGTCGACTTACCGAGAATCATTTGGTGCCCCATTCTACATGGCGTGATTATCCCATTACGTGCGAAGCGAGTGGCGAAATTATACTCTTCGATTTGGATGGAGGAAGGTTCCCCTCTCATGGTTTACAGCGTCAGGCAAGCCCGTGCGCTTGAAGAAGTGACAGGTTTGCCCGTCGAGCTGGGGATGAGTTATGGCGAGCCGGGTATAGGTAGTGCAATTGACAGGCTACTGGAAAAAGGCGTCGATAAAATTATCGTCATTCCTTTGTATCCCCAGTTTTCATCTTCGACCGTTTCTTCTGTTTGGGATAGCGTGAGCCGTCACCTGCAGACAATGAAGAACCGCTATACACCCTCCATAAATTTCATCAATGACTATGCCGATCTTCCTGCCTACATTGAAGCGTTAAAAGCATCCGTTCTGGCATCTTTCGAAGCTAACGGCATTCCAGATGCATTGTTGATTTCATATCATGGTATACCGGTAAGGTTTGTCAAAGAGGGGGATCAATACCAGGAAAGATGTGAGTTAACGACAAAGTTACTCATTGAAGCAATCAATATGCCGTCATTGAAAATATTGATGACGTTCCAGTCAAGATTCGGCAGAGAGCCATGGTTAACGCCTTATACTGATGAGACAATTAAAAATCTGCCGAATGAAGGAATAAAAAGCCTGCATGTAATCAGCCCGGGGTTCGCATCAGACTGTTTAGAAACGCTTGAGGAGCTTGATGAGCAGAACAGGGAGATTTTTATGCATGCGGGTGGTAAATCGTTTACTTACATACCGGCGCTTAATGATAAACCGATTCATATCGAGATGCTGCGACAACTTGTGAAGCTTAATCGGTTTCAGGCATGATTTCACATTCTTGTGAGCAGGATGTTGCAGGTGTCAACATTCATAGTGAAACCAGAAGTGGGCCCTCCCGGACATGTATTTGATACGTGCCGGGACGGCCTTATAGGGGCCGCCTGGAAAACCCGCTACGCCAGCTGCAAGCAACTGTCTTATACGTGGGTATGAGTCGAAGATTATTCGAGGGCAGGTCAGCTATAAGCGAGGAGCGGACATTGCTAAAAGCGTTCTGTATGAATCAGCGGGGAGCAGGTTAAACATCGCCTGCTCCCCGTTAATTAATCCTGAGCTTCGTTAAAATTGCGTCCTGTTCAGGCAAACACCCGCGTCATTTACTCTACTAGCGCCACTGCCCGGATTGGCGAAGCCGATGCACCTTTAATCCTGAGCGGAAATGCCATGAAAATAAATTCGGAAGGCAAGGCTTGAAGATTAGCCAGATTCTCAATGATCAGGCAATCAGAGCCGAGAACGGCAAGGTGAGCCGGGTATGCTTCATTATTATATCTGTCCAGCGACATGGCATCTGTACCGAAAACAGTAACGCCTTTTTCAATCAGATAATCTGCTCCTTCGCCTGATAAGCCTGGCCAGTTTTGCAAAAATGGCGCATGGTTTGGACGACAGCTCCACTTCTCATCATAACCCGTTCGAAATATCACAATATCTTCTGCAATGATTCTTCCTTTATCAGCTTCCCAGGACTGGATCATTTCTACAGTGATGTCACTGTTCTCTGCCAGATGCGACATATCCAGGCAGCGACCCCGTCCGGTGAGCTGGCGCACGTCAATCTGCTCTATAGTTTTTCCACCTTCAATGAAATGAACAGGCGCATCCACATGAGTACCGCAATGATCGCCGAGGCTAAGTTGACAGTTATAATTGCCATCACCAGCAATGTAGTCTTCGGCACGGCTGCAGAAGAATTTTCCATGGGTTGGCCAGACTGGCATGAACTCTTTATAGAGATGGTTTAACTCAATGAGTTTATGGTGACGTAATAAAGTGATCAGATCGCTGGTCATATCAGGCCTTTTTCAACGTTACTGTTTCTTTAATGAACCAAAGTGGAACACATGAGATAAGTAATACCGCGACAATAACCAAATAGTGCACGGTGAAACCGTAGTTGTGAATAATCCAACCACTAATGGGTGCGACCAGAATACCAGCGATGCCAACTGCGAGGCCGATCATCAATCCCATGCTGGACGCTGCAGCACGAGGAGATGAGTCGATAAGTAAAGCATAAGCCACAGGGTAAGGTGAGTTGCGGAACAGGCCCCAAAAGATAAGAATGGCCCAGCCAAGTGTTGCGGAATGGATGAACATGCAAAGCGCCGCTGCCAGAATCCAGCCCGTAATAATGATGCCCAGAGAGCGTTTACGCCCTTTCAAATCCGAGAAGCTGCCCCACAAAATCTGCCCAATCCAGCCAGTCAATCCGGATGCACCAGAGATGATTGCTGCGGTCGAGAGGTCGAGTCCAACTTCACGCGTCAGTTGCAGCGTCAGAAAGTTAGCTATCCCCATCTCTGCCCATGTAAAACCAAAAATCAGCAGAATACTCAATTGGCAGTTGCGGTTTTTCAGGCAAGATGCGGCATTAGCCCATACCGAACTCTTTTCAATGGTGTTCTGCAATGATTCCGTAACGGGCGGGGTCAGCTTGTTATCAACAATCCAGTCATTAACCCTCTGATGATTTTTACGTGTACCAACGATTAACTGTGCCACTAAAATAACTAAGCCAATCAGTGGAATAAACAGAAATGCTTCACGCCAGGTCGCAAAAGCCAGAATGGCTGCGATCAGGATAGGACCAATAAATTGTCCTAGCGGAAATCCGGTATGATGTACTCCAATAGCAAATCCACGGTTCTCTTTCTGCCACCACTCCCCGAGCAGAGCAACGTTTATCGGTTCCGACCCCCCGGTTCCCATGCCCATTGTGACACGCAGCACCTGAAACGCTCCCAGCGTCTTACAAAAGGCAGTCGCCACACCTGAGATAATTTCCACAAGCACCGTTACGCACCAGCTGTAACAGCGCTTATGCCCGGCACCTAACCAGTCTGAGAACAAACCGAAAACCACAGCGCCAGCTAAGGTTCCAACAAAGCTAAGTGAGTTGAGCCAACCTGCCTGAACTTCGGTCAGGTTAAATGACTGCATTATTGCCGGAAGCAGAGTAGGAAGAATAATCCTGTCAATTGAGTTCATCAGGATCGCAAGAGTCGTAATGACCAGCATCCACCAGGAGAGAGGATGCGCTTTAGGGAGAAAACGATATAGCCCGGTGCGCGGAGCGTGTTCACCGTCAGTCCAGGTCTCTTTTGGCGACTTTTTCGTCTGTTCAGATGTGGAAGTTGTCATATCTGGTGCCTTAGAAAAATATTTATTGTCAGCAGCCCTACTGATGCCGCTGGCGAGCCCAGCCCCTATTTGTAGTTATTATTGTTATGTTTAAGGAAACAATAGATCAAAATTTAAACACCTTGGTAACATAGCTATTGCGGCTACTACCATACAAGTAGCTTGCAGTTGATACTTGACCTTGATCACGGTTAATCAATGATTAAATAAAAAAACCATTAAAGAGATCACATAACTGGACTGATTTGTCGGGTGATTTATAACCAGGCAGGCTGTTCAGGTATTAAATTGAGTTTAAAGCAGTAAAATCCGAGTGTCCGCTTCTGGCACAAAGCGGACTAAATGCTGCCAGGTCCGCTAAGAGCGAGAAGCGGACATTTGTTTTATACTGATAACATCAAGTGATTGTAATATGTTACGATAATAATCGGGTGTAAATATGTATAATTAGTTATTTTGAATATTGATTCACAGTTGGCATTTTTACTTATCGGTTAATAAAAGGATTTTATAATATGAATTTACAGCTAAATGAGAAGCTGGGTGTTTTATTAAATGAAGTTTGTGATGATGAACCGGGTGTCGTTCTCATGGCCAGATTTGATGACGGCAATGAGTATTATCTGGGGCGCGGTAAGGCTGATGTAGAAAAAGGTATTGATGTTAGTAAAAAAACGGTGTTTAACATCGCCTCACTTTCAAAGCAATTCACTGCTTTTTGTATTCACTTATTAGAAAGCGAAGGTCGAATTTCTTTAAATGATACTATAAAAAAATTCATACCGGAACTTCCTGACTATGCCAGCCTTATAAAAATCGACAATCTAATTCACCATAAAAGTGGATTAAAAGATTATATCGACATAGCGGAAGAAAGAGGTATTTCACTATCTGGAAGCTTGTCTCCAACAGAAAGTTTGAAAGACGTCTGCGATTGCAGTAAGCCAGATTTTATCGCAGGGCATAAATTCGCTTACTCCAATACGAACTATTTTCTCCTTTCGATTATAATTGAAAGAGTTACAGGCAGAAAAATATCACAATTTGCGCGTGATATGATTTTCACACCCCTCAATATGAATGATACGTTTTATAACGAATCGTACCCTATCGAAATAGAAACAGCTAAAGGATATAGCCCTTCTGAGTTGACAGGATGTTATGAACATAATGAAAGTTTATGGACACAAACTGGCGATGGGGCTGTTTACTCTACACCAGAAGATTTGATGAAATGGGGTGGGAATTTCTCAACTGTTAAATCAGGAAATAGCAAGATAATAGACATGATTTCTGATCCTTTCAATGAACTGATAGCTGATGTTAATTGTAGGGTTGCGAGTTATCAGGCTTATGGGTCTGGTTTATTTGTTCAGCATGATTTTAAAGAAAAAAGCCTGTTGCACTCAGGAAGTTGGATAGGCTACGCTTCATTTTTCGTTAGACATGTTAATTCAAAGTTAACAGTAGTTGTGCTTTCAAATAGAGATGATTTTAACGCTGGGAAAGCCGCTTATCATGCATCAGAATTGCTACTCAATATAGACCTGAATGACTATGATTCTCAAAGTGACTTTGGATATTAATTAACTATTTCTGAACACCATCATAACGTCCGCTTCTGGCACAAAACGGACAGTGTGACTCTTGCAAAGGTCCACTATGAGCAAGAAGCGGAAGTACGCAGTTGTTCTGCAACAGATAAAAATTTTGTTAATGTCGCCGCCTGTTCATTAATCGGGAGCAGGTCAAAAAATGTCCACTTGACCTGCTCCAGGAACAAAACGCCGCAGTCAGATGCGATTCTGTGTGGGTTCCTTTTAAGGTATCTCATCCGAAAATCGTGCGTTGATCGCATCACGTTCATAGCCCTGTGGTTGGGTCAGTATCTGGTATAGATCAGGACGTCGCCCGTGGATCCAGCGACGCCCGGTACTCATGGCAAGCAGGCTTAAATCCAGTTCAGCGCTAACCATTAAATCTTCAGCAGCCCAGGTTTCATTAATGACTCTGCCATAAGGATCAAGGATCATGGCATTGCCTGTGCGGACCTCGTCGTCATCTGCGCCGACACCGTTACTAAAGATAAGAAATAACCCGTTGTCGTGCGCACGGGCAGGAAGCCAGCGCATCAGCCATTCCCGACCGCTTGCCCCTTTGAATGCAGCAGTAATCTCTTCCTTTCGGGTTTCCCGCTCCGCCCAGAGTGTTAGCGGAATGGGTTTCATCGCATGAGGGCTGCGGGAATCGGTACCGCCTGTCTGATGTGGCGCGAGAAGAATATCTGCACCCAGCAATGCCGTAGCACGCACGTTTTCCACGAGATTATTGTCCCAGCAAATCAGGATCCCTGCCTTTACTCCCCAGGGAGTATCAAAAACGGTAAACCTGTCACCGCTGCTGATAGCCGGATGCTCAAAGGCATGAAGTTTACGGTGCGTCTGCATTGAACCGTCCGGCATACAGGCAACGTATGCATTATAAAGGCGGCCATCTTCAGCTTGCTCAATTAGCCCGGCACCAATAATCATTTGATGTTTTAGCGCCAGAGTGCGAATTAATTTCAGGGAGGTACTGGTTGCAATCTGTTCTGCAAGCGCATGAACCTCCGCGGTGGTGAGTTTTGGTACATGCCAGTAGCCGGTGATGCACATTTCCGGAAACGCGAGGATCTTCACCTGCTGAACAGCCGCCTGCTCAATAAATTTCTCCATTATCAGAAGATTATATCTTTTGTCATTTGCCTGATGCTGAAACTGTACGGTTGCAACTTTTAAAGACTTAAGCTCGTGCATGATGTTTCTCCAGTTGTTGTTGAAACTGGATTACATAACAGTTTCCAATAACTGTATAATCAAAATATTTCCATTTTCGATAACCTTCTGGAATGAAAAAGTGAATATCCGATTGCTTCAGGCCTTTTCGATACTGGCTGAAAAAGGAAATTATGCCGACGCTGCACGGGAACTTTGTATTTCACAACCCGCTTTGACCAAACAGATCAATCTTCTTGAGTCAATGGTGAAGGTGTCACTTTTTTCACGGGGCCGTCATGGCGCAACACTGACCGCCGGGGGCAAACGTCTGTTGCCAGAGGCTAAAAAAGTGCTCAGGCAAACCCAGTTATTTATGCAGCAGGCAGGGCGGGTATCAGCTGGTATTGAGGGGCATATAGACGTAGGGTTTGGCCTTTCAAGCTTCTATCTGGCACCACGCTGTATTGCTGAATTTCGCAAAGAGTATCCGGGAATTGAGATGTCATTGACGGATCTTCCCTCCTTCCTGCAATACGAACTTCTGCAAAAAGATGAGCTTCAGGTAGGCTTTGTCAGGGTACCGCCACCGATAGCGCTTGATTACCTGCCATTATTTACCGATCGGCTGGTTCTGATTGCACCCGCAACACCGTTGTTATCATCGTCTGCTGCTGACTGGCTAAAAAAATTCCCTTTGTTACGTCTTCATACTGAACGAGGCCAGGGTTTAAATATGCAGATTGATCGTTTCCTGCATGATAACGGCCTTTTTATATCATCCACCCAGCTGGCTGATGATATACAAACTATTGTCGCGTTGGTGATCGCGGGTGCGGGTGTTGCCATTCTCCCTTATAGCGTTGTTCATATCGCCCCACCGGAACGGACTATTATTCCGCTAACAGGTAAGTCAGTAAGCTGGGAAATGGGTGTCGCCTGGAACGGAGATAGGGAGGATGTCACGCGGGATAATTTTATTGCCAGTATAAGAAAGAGTATTGCGGCAGAAAATAAGTGAGCGGTCTGACATTTTCTCTCGGCCTGACGCTGGGCAATGCTAATAATGGGCTGCAGGGAAAGACTGATACGCATTTTATTATGTCCGCTTCTGCCACAAAGCGGACATGCGCGCTAGCACTCTGTCTGCTGTGAGACTGGAATTTAATGGGTCACAAACGCTATTCTTAAAGAAGTTTGGATGTCGCTATGAAACGAAGAACGCAAATTGACTCCCTGTGCCAGGTGGATCGTTTTCCGGTTTAGCTTAACAGGCGCGGGGTCAGATAATACGTAAGCGTTCTTCTGAAGAGCCCACATTGCGTATCAGCATAGATGGCATAGATAGTGGGCTCATCGTTACGAACCGTTTGCAAAAGTGATGCATTCCTGAGTGTAAAAGCACATGCACGATCGGGCGCCGCTTCGCATTGAGGGCGCATGCGGCAAAGCTGCCCGTTCATGGAACCGCATTGCTGGCAGTTGCTAAGCCGGCAGAGGTCCGAACGCGCGGTATGAGTCGACCAGTGCATCGTAAAGCGAGATATCTGAGCGACTTCTGGCAAAAAGCTGGGCACCAACAATAGCTGCGAAAATTGCGCGTGCTCTGGATTCACTCTCATTTGATTCGCACACCTCCGCAGCCAGCAGAAGCTTGTTTAGCCACGCAATATTGACATCAGCAAAGGTCTGGATTTCTTTGGTCAATTCAACAGGTAAATTATCTTTTTCAGCGCCCATGAAACTGCCCAGACAGAGACGATTGTCGGCCTCAAGCGATCTTCGGAAGATTTCAGGAAAGCGATGCAGAGCGTCAAGCGGAGAGGGACTTTCTGATTCGATCATCTCAAGTGCAAGCGCGCCATCCTCCCAATATCGTCTGGCAACGGCAACACCCAGCTCGGCTTTGCTTGGGAAATGGTAGTAAATACTCGCCGCTTTGATACCAACCTCTTGCGCGAGGTCGCGGAAATTCAAACCATTGTAGCCCTGAGATTGGGCAATTTTCCTGGCCGCCAACAAAATGGCTTCCTTTGAGTTCGTGCTCATCCTGGTGCCTCCCGACCTGGTAGGATCTTTTAAAGTGGTAAGCTTATTTTATAGCAAACCCCTAACGGTTGACAGGTAGATTATCAGTTAGCGCAATGAGTTCACTCCTTCCAGAGGGTTCATGCAGATGTCGTTCCATCATAATCGGGCAAGCGGCATCGACAAATGACGCTATCAGGCACAAGGCGGTGACCGGGAAAGTCAGGGAATGGCGATCCCGGCGTACCGGAGTGTTGATTGAGAAGCGCTTACTGGGCTGGCGAATCCAGCTCAGGAATGCCGCTGTTGCGATCAGAGTAGGCCGCCTGGAAAGCGGGACGTTTTGTCCAGCGCTGCCAGTACGCATCTAAGAACTCAAAACGCTCGTCCAGTGGAGTGGCATTGACCGGGAATTTCGAGAAGGCGATCGCGGTTGCCAGCGTTATGTCCGAAAAGGTCGGTTCATTGCCGCCAAGCAGCCATTCGCGGCCGTCTGAAAGGTGGCGATTGACCAGTGCGGCGTGAGCCAAAGCTTCCTTACGGCAGTGTTCGCCCCACGCCTCATTTTTGGTCAGTTCCAGCTTAAAGCCGAGACCGGTGTGCAACACGTGAAACGCAGTAACGATGCGATACAGAATATGCACCCACACCCGGTTATCCCACATGTTATCCAGACCCTGTTCCAGTGCTGTCTCCCCCATGATTCTGCGACCAGGATAAACCTGGTCCAGATAACGGACGATGGCAGCCGTTTCGGAAATGTAACTACCATCTGTCAGTTGAAGGGTGGGCGTTTCGCCCCACGGGTTCATATTCAGGTGACGCCAGCCACGCTGTTCTCCTACAGGAGACATGTCATAGATGGTCTCATTAAATTGGTCAGCGATGCCCTTTTCGTGCAGGAACAGGCGTAGACGCTGAGGGTTCGGAAAAGCTGAAGGCGAGGTGAAAAGGTTAAGTTTAGCAGTCATGGTCAATCCTTTAAGTGAGTGGCTGGGATACCTAACTAACGCTAGGTAAACAAACCTTAGCGGGCAACCTGACGTACGTCAATACCTATCTAACATTTGTTAGGTAAATCGTTTTGTGTGTCTTTCCGGTTGATACGATATCTCACCGCGTGCATCGCTGAAGGCAGGGAATAGGATGAGTCCAGAGGGTAGGGCGAATACCAAGACTGGTAAGGTCTGATACATACAGGTGTAAGGGTGCAATGCAATTTCGCGATTGCTGTCGGCAGTTCAGGGTCCGCTAAGAGCGAAAAGCGGACCTGGGATTGAGGCCGATTACGCATTAGTAACCGGACTCCAGAAGAGTTAACTTTGCTTGTTCTGGTAAAGATCCCAGCTGTTGCCGTAGATGTCTTCAAACACAACGACCATCCCGTACTCCTCCTCTCGCGGCTCCTGGCAGAAATGGACGCCTTTCGCCTTCATAGCGTTATAGTCGCGCCAGAAGTCGTCAGTCTGCAGGAACAGGAATACCCGTCCGCCGCATTGGTTGCCGATAAAGCCTTCCTGCCGTTCGTTTGAAGCACGGGCCAGGAGAAGATTACAGTCGCTTTCCGGATTCGGCGTCACAACGACCCAGCGCTTACCCGGCTGCGGCGTGTCTTCTACCAGCGTAAAGCCCAGCTTGTCGGTGTAGTACTCAATCGCGCGGTCATAGTCGTCGACCACGATGGCCACATAACCCATGCATCTTTTTTGCGTTCTCATTTCTGCTCCATCAGGTTTCAGACACAGCTGTCTTGAAACAACTTTTTAACACAGCCGAACGCTACTAGTTGCATTGATAAGTCCAAAATAATAACGTCCGCTTCTGGCACAGAGCGGACTTCCTGTGCCTTGAAATGATTCGCGGTTAACTTAATGTCGTGTAGAGGCTTCATGAAAAGCACAGGTCTCAGTAACCTGAGACCAACCCGTGGCCCGCCTTACATCAGCTATTTCCCTGTCCGAAAACAGCGAGCAGCAAATGAAAATAAAGAGGTAATGTCTTTCTGACAACAACGGGAGGCAGATATGGGTTTTAAAATTTCAGGGCTTAATGCTGAACCCTTTATTCATCTTTTTAAGCAGGACGAAGACTACTTAAAACGTCACGGCGCTTTAAGAATAAAGGTAGACAGCCATCCCGGTTATCCTGACAGAATTTCACTGCGAGATATTCCTGTCGGTGAAACAGCGATTTTGCTCAATCATACTTATCAGCCAGCCTACACTCCTTACCACGGCTCCCATGCAATTTACCTGTGGGAGGGATGTAATGATCAAGGTATATACATCAATAAAATACCAGAATCGATAGTTGCCAGGCTCCTTTCATTAAGGGCCTTCGGTGAAAACCATCTGATGTTACAGGCAGATATCTGTGAAGGTGCGGATACGGAAATGCTGCTGAAGCTTTTTTTCGACGACCCGTCAGTGAGCTATATCCATATTCATAACGCAAAACAAGGATGTTACGCCTGTCTTGCCGAGCGTTTATAGATAAGCCTGCAATCCGGACTCTTGAGGGAAAAGTAAAATGAAGATTACTGACGTTGTAAAACCTGCCCAGAAGTCCGCTTCTGACACGAGGTGGACGGAATCAGATGAACGTCAGCTAAGAGCGAAAAGCGCACCCTGACCTGCAGGATGGTTATCAGCCAGTGTAGTTTCTGAAGTTTAAACTGCACATAAGATGACGGCAGATAACGATGATTCGATATGTCCCTCTGAAAGGCAGGAGTACTATAAACGAAGTATACCTACTTACCGGTTTTGCTCGCTTCGTTATGGACATTCTGCCCGATTGTGGCTGTTAATTTGGACCCGTCTTAAGCTTCCCATATCCTGACAGCATTACGGTTGCTTCATCCATCCGCTGACGGTCGAGTTTATAGAACACCCAGTTCTTGATACGTTTCGAGGTCACTATTCCGGCCTTGGCCAGGATCTGAAGATGGCCTGTCACGGTAGGCTGACTGAGACCAATCTTTTCGGTGATAAACCCGACACACACCCCATCCTCGACCAGATCGCCATCCTGCTGTTCCGGAAAATATGACCTGGGATCGGAAAGCCACTCCACCACCACGAGCCGGTGCTCATTGCCGAGAGCGCGGAAAAGGTCTGCCATTGATGTTTCAGGATTGTTCATATAGCCAACCTCCTATATAGTTATTTTCCTATATAAACTCTGAGGTCATATTATGACAAACCACACCCAAAGACCAATGGACAGTGTCACGCTGAAGGCGATTTATGCTGCTTCCGCGCGCATCAAAACAACGGTTTGCAGAACCCCGCTGCAGCTTTCGCAGGCGCTGTCTTCTCTTGCAGGAGCAGAGGTCAGGCTCAAGATGGAGAGTCTTCAGCATACGGGTAGCTTTAAACTGAGGGGGGCTGCAAACGTCATTGCCAGTCTTAATGCAGACCAGCGCATTGCCGGCGTCATTGCCCCGACGGCGGGAAATCATGGACTGGGGCTTGCCTGCGCGGGTCACGCAGCAGGTGTACCGGTGTCCATATTTCTGCCCTATTCAGCAGACCCGATTAAGGTCTCAGCAATGAAAAGCTATGGTGCTCAGGTTACGTTCTTTGAAAATATTGAAGAGGCGAGACAGGCCGCGATTGTGGCTGCGCAGGAGTCCGGCGCGACGTTTGTCTCCGCCTACGATAATGAGCAGATGATAGCCGGAGCCGGCACCGTCGGTCTGGAAATAATGGAAGACTGGGCAGACGCTGACGTCATTCTCGTAAATATTGGCGGCGGCGGGCTGGCGTCAGGTATTGCGACGGCCGTCAAAGCTATCAACCCTGCAGCCGAAGTGTGGGCAATTCAAAGTGAAGCCAGCCCGACTTTTGCACACTGGAAAGAGGCTGGCCGAACGATCCCGGTTGAATTATCCCCGTCAATCGCCGAAGGCATCAGTGGCTATATTGAGCCTGAAGCAATAACCTGGCCCCTTGTACGCGACCGCGTTGATCGTGTTCTTATTGTTTCAGAAGCCGGGATCAAAGCAGCGATGCTGTTAATGCTGAATCAGCACAGCCATGTTATTGAACCTTCGGGAGCACCTGCAATTGCGGCAGTCCTTCGTTATGCAAAAGAACTGAGTGGACGTAAGGTCGTCTGCGTGGTTAGCGGCAGAAATATATCGGGTTACCGTTATCTGAAATTAATGAATGAGGCCACACTCTGACGACACGCAGCAAAGGTGCAGGCAGGAAACAGAATAGCACGCAGCCGGTGTGAGAGTGAGAATTGATAAAATATCACGCCCCCTTCTTTACTTAGATCGATATGCGAACTTGCCCTAAAAAGCGAGGTCTGCCCCGATTATGTTACTCTGTGCAGAAGACCGGGCCTCATCTGAACGCAGTCTGTCAAAATAATTACATTGTCCGTACCTTCTCTCCGAAGCTAAATAAAATGAGAATAATATGAATAAAAGCAGTCTTAAAACCTTTCACCTGTTACGTATTCTGATGCTGACGTGCGTACCCATGTTTTTACTGGGTTGTGCCAGTGCATTATGCCCTTTTGGCAGCTTTGAAGGCACGGTTCCGGACTTTAAAAATAGTTACTGGAGATCCACTGAAAAACATCCGGCTAAGTCTGATGAACAAGTCCAGGAAGAATGCACTCATGCTGCCGACGCTGAGGAGCAACGCCTTTCGCAGGTCTATCTGCAGTTGTGTAAAACCGGCCAGTTAACCGCCGAAAATCAACGATTTGCACAGAAATTACTGGTCAATCCACTCTATTCTGGCTTGAAATCAGCAAAAGCCGTACCACAGGATAAGTCCGTTAATACAGTTGAAGCCCAGCTGAGACGGTCGATTTCTGGGAGCGATAACGCTAAGTATTTCAAAGAAAATTGTGGCTATTACATTGAAAAAAACGCAGCCGAACGGACCAGCACCCTGCTGGGTTTACAGGCAGGGGATTACAAAAAGGAGGTTTTTAAACAGTGCATGGCAGAAAATCATATGGCGCTCATTGTTCCACAGACTGAATTCAGCCGGTGCAAGTCGATAGGATGGTAAACAACCCAGGCCTGACCTCTACTTCAGGTGAACAGGTAAAATGATGACATTGGCCATTTACGCTCCTTACCCCAGACAAACAGTGCTATGCAGGCAGATATAAAATTAAATGCGGGCTTTGCTATAGAATGCATGAGCCCGGAACAACATTAAATATGCTGAACAGCGTTCATGCCAGGCGGCGCGTTCGCCGTTTACCTTCGGTCTGCACTATCTGATGTATACGCATCATTCCCAGTAAACCAGGTAAGCAAGTGCAGCAGCTGAACAGAAAGCATAGGGGCTTAAAAGCAAAATATCCGAATAAGACGCCTCACATATCCTGATAACAGGCCATGCCAGTATAAACAGCCACATGAAGAGCACAGAGTACACAATACAAAAGCTCCCCTTCAGGGCGGCATCAGGATAAAATCGCTTCGAAATCATCGCTAATGGCATGCCGATTATCATTGTTCCCATCGTGGTCCCAATAATACTCATCGTAACGATGAAAAAATAAATAAATATGAGGCCCATTACCGGTGCACTGTCTTTCCCCAGGGAAAGATAGATTAAAACCAGTAATGAACCCACGAGACTACTAAATGTTGCTGATATCACAGATATCCTAATCCAGTTATCGTCAATAATGTTCGCCATAACTCTCTCTTTGTCTGAGCAGCTTTATTGATGCACCGTACCCGCTAAAATTTTCGGCACGAGGCTTGACTGCAAAACAGGCTTCAGGCACAGCATCCTCATGACGACCTGCGACGGGCATCCTGACAATAAGGACATAACGCCGCCAGTCAGTTTTTTTGGAGCAGGCCAGCATGATTGTCATCCCTTTTCCTGGTGAGTTTTATTCTACGAGCCTTTTGCATGTGCCATAAAAATTTTTAAGCATAACTATCTAATTCGAGTAAGGCGACAACATCTGCTTATGGCACAAAGCAGACCTACGTACTGCAAGGTCCGCTATGAGCAAAAAACGAAAGATCGCAGGACCTCTCTGATTGATAAAAACTTGCAACGCAGTCCCGTAATTTTCCTCAGGGATTAATAAATATGCATAGCTCTCACGCTGGATAATCAGAAATATTTCAGTCAGGTCAGCCTTAACTATATGTTTTAATGAGTAAACTAACTTCGCACTTATCGTGAAGTACTACAGCAGAGATTTCAGATAGTTTGGTGCTTAATTTTTAAACTCAGCAGGTAACTTCATGATAAGAAGAGTGGATCACGTCGGTTTTTCAGTTAAAAACATTGATGAGTCATTATTCTTCTGGACTCATATTCTCGGAGGGGAGTTATTACGCGAAGGGAAAATGTCTGGGCCCATCATTGATGAAGTTACAGGCGCAAGGGGGGCTGATGTACGAATGGCGTTGCTTGAGCTGGCTGGCATCAAAATTGAATTACTCCAATACGATAACATTAAACAGCCAGCAGAACCCTCAGCACCCTACATCCCCGGCTATGCTCACCTTGCGTTTATAGTTGAGGAGCTGGATACGCTCTTGCGCAAAGTATCGGAGTATGGCTGGAAAACACCAGGTAAACCTCAGACAGTCTTATCAGGTCCCATGCAGGGAACCAGAGTAATTTATTTACAAAGCCCCGATGGACAGACGCTGGAGTTGATGGAGCACGGTCAATGAAGTCCACCTGGCATAGCCCGTTATCGGCTTATTTGAAACATTGATCTTTGCAATGTCCGCTTCTGGCACAATACGGGCTCACATCAGGACCGGCGGGTTGCCCTGGCGCAAACCCTCTTCTTATTAAGTGTGAGTGTTCGCCAGGCCTCTTTCTGTCGGCCTACATTCCCAGACTGGCCAGCAGGTCATCCACATCATCCTGACTGGCAGGCGTTTCTGATGCGGAAGCGGGTTTAGAAGGCGCATTACGTTCGGCGCTGCTATGTGAGCCTGCGTTATCACGGATGACCTGTATCAGTTGCTGCTCCGCCTGGTTCAGCACGGCCATCATCGCCTGCACAATTTGTCCTGTGAGATCCTGGAACCCCTGCGACATCATTATCGCGTGCAGTTGCTGTTGTGTCAGACCCGTGACACGAGGGACGTCATTCAGCAAGGCAACGGTATCTGTAGCTAATGCCTGGGTCTGTTCTTTGTCTGACAGCGTCCCGGAAGTGGCATCCCAGCGTTGTGTGAGTTTCTCCGCTTTTTCTCCCAGCTCAGTTTGCAGCGGCTGCGTGATTTCCACGCTGTTGATTACGCCCTCTGCTGCTTCGCGGGTCATTGTGACGACATAACCCAGCCTTTCACGGGCGTTCGGAATGCTTCCCGCCACATCGGCAATGGTTTTATCAAGCCCCAGCTGTTGCAGACTGTCGCGAAGCTGCCGCAGGATGTGGCCAGCACGCGCCGTAATTTCGCCAATTTCCTGATGCTTACTATAAATGTCGGATGGTGACATGGATGTTGTTTCCTGCGTACAGAGTGTCGATACCTGAGGTTATCGGCAGCTCTCGGCAGATTTTTAAATTTCCCAGGAATTTTTCCTCAGGTAAAAAGTGACATGATGACAATGAGGCGGCATTGGCTGAACGTCATCAGGCTGGTGGAAGCGAGAAATAACCCTGATTAAATCGTCAATGGGTAACATATCGTCCAGTTATAGTTGACCCTCGCCAATTTTAAATCCCCGGTAACATCGCCAAAATTAACGGCCTGGCGTTCAAAAATATACTGACGCAGAGAGGTGGGTAGAAAATCGGCGCCGTAGCGCAGAAGGGTGCTGTGCCAGAAAGGGGCGGGTAATGGGCTGCCACTGTGACGCAGCTGCAATTCATTCTTCCATTGAGAATTCAAAACGCTTTCGCAGAAGGACTGGCGCATAGCGATTGCAGTACTGTCAGGGATTCCCGCCAGCAACAACTGGCTGGGCAACGCAACCAAGCGAAGGTCTCGTATAACGATTCGCTTTGCATCAAATCCAGTCCAGATCTTCGTCAATTCTGCCACTTTTCCTGGCAGTGGCTCGTTTTCGTTCATGAACGGCAGAGTCAGGGGCAGGAAGGTAAAATGGAAACCCTCCGGGGGAAGAACATCAGCAAGTGGGTCATCTTTTGTGAGCTGCTGCAATTCACCAATAAGACGCGAGGCATCCAGAGAAACAGGGGGCTGTATACCCGAGGCAAGAGCCAGCCTGACGGGATCGTAATAGTTTCCCTGTTTAATATCCCCAACTCCTGCATTTTTCGCCCAGATGGCGGTGGTGTTTTCGTTTGTTGAACGATAGAGGTTTTGCAGACTCATCGATGACAGACCTTTTGGAATTAGAATGAATACAGGCTTTACCCTGCTATTTCTGCCCGGTATTTTACGCTATTCAATTAATTATTTAGTGTTCACCTGCCCTTAAACAGACAACGATGGGACAGATCAGGACAACATAAAGCGGACGCATAGAATCCATCCACTCTCTCTGATATTGATGACGCTAAAGCACGTCTGTTGAGGGAGAAAAGATGAATTTTTTTAGCAGTAAAGAATTTACTGGCTCAAGAGCATGGGACTCACTGCATATTGCCAGCATTGATAATGTCAGTGTGAAACTTCACTGGACCGATCAGCCTTACAAGTGGCACATCAACGACGGACAGGAAGTTTTTGCTGTCATGGATGGATGTGTTGAAATGCAATATAAGGAACAGGGCGAAGTTAAAAGCCGTGTTCTCAACGCCGGTGATATCTTTTACGCCAGTGAAGGAACCGAGCATATCGCGCGCCCACAGGGCATCGCACGCGTGCTGGTTATTGAAAAAGAGGGCTCGGTTTAATCAGAGTGTTTCTTTATCGGGTCAGGCCTGATAATCCGTGACGAAACGGGATATCTCCTCTCCCAGACTGAGCAGAAATGATTCGCGTGAAGGATGGGTATCTATTATGTGCGGCGGCAGCGTGTTCATAAAAGTAAAATGGCCCGCATCCTTAACCACGTAAACATCAATTACCGTTTCTGATTCTGATTGCATAAACAGCGCTTGCGACGGCGGTGTCAGAGTGTCCTTTTCGCCTGTCCAGATCTTCACCGGCACATTGAGGGATGCGAGTGCCGAGGGGGCTTTAAAAAAGTCCGCCGCAGGCGCTAACAGGAACAGTTGATTTAAAACCTGACTGCCTGCAAACGTCACCTTCTCTCCGGCTCGGGTCCACGCCTCCGCGCCGACTTGCATCAACAGAATCACGGCGCCGAGGGAGTGCCCGACACCGGCAATCGATTCATAATCATGACCAAAATTATCCAGAGCGAGGGCAAGCCTCTGGCTACGATCCAGCAGGTCAATCTTTGAGGGTGTGGGTGAGGTCAACCGATCAAAATGCGGTGCGACCACCGCAATACCATTCCGGTTAAAGGTCTGCAAGAGCGCCAGATGACGCAATGGACTTCCTCCAGCACCGGCTGCGAAAAGGATGCATTGCCTGGCCTCTTTCGCTCTTAATAGCGTGACCTCAAAATCCTTAACGGCATGCCGGATGACAGCGGTTTCCACCTTCTCGCTATAAATCATAAAGCCGACTCCCTGCTGAAACATGAGTCCCGTGATACTAACCCATCGCGTGTGAAACGATAGTTTTTGCCCACTCCGGAACCCGGCCTTGCAGCTTTGCTGCGCTTACTGCGACGCCTCTGCCAGTAATGCCGCCTGCACAGCAGGGCGCGCGCTGATCCTCGTCCGATAAGCCACCAGCGCTGGCCAGCGCGCCAGTTCAATGTTGAAGAATTTGCACCAGCCCAGCACGGTGTACAGATAGGCATCAGCAACGCAGAACGACGCTCCCATCAGAAAGGCTTTATCGGCCAGCGAAGTCTGCAGATAGTCGAACCGCCGGAACAGCTTCTCGCGAAAAATCGTCAGAACATTGTCGGGCAGGGACGTGTTAAACAGCAGCGCAGACCCCGCATGAATTTCACTGGTAATAAAGTTAAGCCACTCCTGCAGGCGAACCCTCTCCCAGCTTCCTGCTGGCGGTGCCAGCTTGCTTTCTGGTTTCAGGTCAGCGAGATACTGCACAATCGCTGGCCCTTCCGTCAGTATCTGCCCGTCATCCAGTTCCAGCGCAGCGACATAGCCTTTGGGATTGATAGAGCGAAAGTCATGCCCGTCAGCGGTGAGCTTGCTCCTGTTGTCCACTTTAACCAGCTCAAACGCTATTGCCAGTTCGCGCAGCACGATGTGGGGCGAAAGCGAACAGGTATCCGGGGCGTAGTAGAGTTTCATCTTTTCTCCGATAACATTGAAAGCGGGTAGCGTGTGTTGTGTCTGAATACACTGTGCTCAGTCTGACTGTTGCTGTAAAATTAATGTTTAATAAATTAACTATAAGCCTGGCTACTGATGACTGTGATGAATCTTCAACACTGGCGCCTGCTGGTGGCGGTGGCTGATGCCAGTAACATCTCGCGCGGCGCTGAAGCGACGGGCATGACCCAATCTGCTGCCAGTCAGGCGATTGCCCAGTTAGAGTCCTCGCTGGGGTTCCCGTTGTTCGTGCGGGAGCGTCGTCACATCGGTATAACCGCCCTGGGTGAGCAGGTGATTGAACATGCCCGAACGATGGTGGCGCAGCTCAATGCTATTCGCGAACTGGCTGATGCGCACAGGGGTTTAAAAGGCGAACGTATACGGCTTGCCAGCTTCCCCTCGGTCACTTCTACACTTTTGCCTGGCTTGCTGCGGAGCTTTAAGCGTCTGCATCCGGACATGGATGTGGTGGTGCTTGAAGGGACTGATGAGGAAGTGGAGGCGTGGCTGGCAGCAGACACCGTTGAGCTTGGGGTGGTGATGAACCCCGCGCCCGGACGTGCTGACGTGATATTAGGACAGGACGCCTGGGTTGCGGTGATGCCTGCCAGCTCTTCGCAGGCTAGCGCGAACGGCATCACCCTGCAGGAACTGGCAGACCAGCCCTTTGTGCTTGCGACAGGCGGCTGCGTGGTGAATGGGAGAAGCCTGATCGAACAGGCGGGCCATCAGCTTACCGACGTGCGGGTAAAAGTCCGCGACTGGATCAGTGCCTGCCTGCTGGTGCGAGAAGGGATGGGGGTTGCACTGGTGCCGGAATCTGCCCTGCCAGCGGAGCTGCGCGGCCTGACCGTGCTGCCGGTAATCCCTGCGGTACACCGTGAGTTCGGGCTGGTCTGTTCACGCGCAGGAAAAGCTTCTGATGCCACGCAGATACTCCTGAAAGGCGTGCGAAAAGGGCAGGGACACCAGGCGGCATGCTGATCAGGCGGAACAATTGTCATCGCTCAGAATTCGCGTAACGGGTCGAAAAGCGGGTAAAGCCAGGGCTGATTCACAAGTAAAGCGCCTTGGTCGCCCAGCGTCTGCTTGCTTTAAGCGCTATGTGATCCCCCGTACTGTAAGGTGTTTTATCGCGGACCCGACGCATGCGATCTTTGCAGTCTTTCAGGAAGGTTTCAGCACTCTCCTGGAAGATGGAGCAGGTTAATGGCTTGCCCGCTTCGCTGGCCGTTGCCTTTTCTGCCTCATTCAGCAGTGTACTGTAAGCATCAATCGCTTTTGTCATTCCGGCCACGTCGGGATGGGGTGAGGTAAACAGGATAGCCAGGCAGCACAAGGGCAGTCACCGTCATCGCGGGCATGCTGGCACTGCTTGCGCTTTTAAACACGATCGTTCCCTTCTTTATGTGGTCAGAAATACAGACTGGAAATGGATATTCGCATTGGCTCCCTTATCAGCTGCGATGAGGGAGCCGATGACAAACGGCTTATGCGCTTTGCGACGCTTCGGCCGATTCTTCTTTCATTAATGCCCTGACCGTCTGATGGCGATGCCAGTAAAGGCCGAGAGTATTTTTAAAGGCTTCAATCTCTTTCTTCAGACCGGGTAAGGGGATCTCACTGCGCTTTTTACCTTTAGCGTTCGGCTGCTCATGCTGTAGGTAGAGCTTATCCCGGCCGAAATTACGAATGACATTGATGTTTTTTACGTTATCCCACTCCAGCAGTTCGGCGGTTTTCGGTGACACGATGCCCTGCCAGGTGATGACAATCTGCGAGCCATCTTTAAGCGTGTAAGGCACATTGGGGAAATGCTTCAGCACCAGCGCGGTTTCCATCTCACCCTCAGGCTGATAACGCCAGGCCAGGCTTTCCTCATGCACTGAAGAGAAGTCGCGTTCATATTTCTGCCACAACTGCTGTTCGATCTCGTTGGCAACCGGCATCAGATCAACCCAGCTCTCGGCCGGGAAATCGGCGGCGACCGCTGCATAGTCGGCTTCGTCAATGTTGTATCCAACGTTGCGCATCCTTTCTGCCAGCGGCGGGTGTGAGTCAAAGGGGTGCGGCACATTCTGTTCGCGGACAACGCTGATAAAGTCCGGAGACGCGACATGCTCAGGCAGACCGGCAGCGATAGCTTTACTGATCCCCAGTTCATTTTCATGCAGCGTCCGGTTATTAAAGAAGTTTCGCTCAACTTCACTGCGGTAACTGGCATAGGCGGATACTTTGATCAGCGATTCGATAATCGCGGCGGGGGAGACCAGCGTTGAGGCATTGCGATCCGCCACAAACTCACGTTCACGGCTGTTGCGCTGCCATGCCAGTTCAAACAGCATGCGATAGAGGTAGAGCGGATAGTACACGATCAGTGTTGCCAGATTCTGACCCATCAATTGCATGTAGAGGTCAAAGCGATGCAGCTTCGGTCCCAGCAGTGCGCCGGAAGCGGTGTCACCTTCATGCAGGTGTGTCAGCTCATGGACCATCACGCCATCAGCCTGCGCAACGGTGAGCTGACGCAGCAGCGGAATGCTGACATAGAGTTTACGACCGGTAAGCGGGTGTCCGTTTACGCTGAGTGGGGCTTCCGTCACGTAAAAGTTGGTATCGATGCCCGCAACGATATGATCGGGGGGCGTGGTGCCGACTCTGGCGGCCAGCATATCAATCTGTGACCAGAGTGCCGGAGCGGCTTCGCGGGTCACGACTTCACCTTCAATACTCTCTTCCGGCGGGAGTTTTTTGAAGATGCCTTTAATCATGTAATACATGCCGGCCAGCACCAGCAGGCCTACGGCCATCACCAGCTTTGGATAGTAGGTTTGCGTGAAGAAAGCGGTACCCCAGAATGAGAGCCAGACCAGCATGCCGCCCTGAACCATAACTTCCAGTGAACAGGCCAGCATCAGGAATTTGCGGGCCAGCGCCAGACTGATCACCTGTCCCTTGCGGCTTTTAAAAGCCAGCGCACTGAACAATAGCACCATTAGCAGGACAACGCCGCTGCCGATCAGCGTCCAGAAAGCCACTTTATCCATCATGTAGAACTGCCACAACTCGGATTGCGGTGCGCAGACGGCGTTTTTGTAATCCTGCAGATTTTCATCTACCGGGCCGCAGACGCTGGACGGCGGGTTCTGCTGCAAAAATGTCTGCAGTTTGCCGGTATCCTGATGTTGCTCCTGCGCATCGTTCATAAAGAACTGGGTGTACTGCTGATCGAGTTGCGCATTGCCGTATTCAGCAAAAACCAGAGTAATAACAGGTACCAGAAACAGTGTGAACAGCAGCCAGAGAAATACCTTCAGATAACCCTTTTTCAATTCCGTTAATGATTTCAAAATAATAACATCCTATATGTCAGTGAAAGGGAGAAGCTGCTGACATCAGGAAGTTCTCAACAAGAATATCCTGGCCCCGACTATGCCGTGCGGGGCACGTAAGCGCTTCAGAGAGAGTGTAATGAGTGCAATGAGATTATAATCCAGTCTGAACTCATTTTGAAAAGCCCGGAAAATATTTCTGGATGTTTTTCATTGCCCGTTCGCTATTCTTCGGGCGGCTCACGTTGCTCAGGCATAACACCGATAATTTGAGTTAAAGTTTATTATTTATTTTGGTCAGCCTCCGCCATGAAGTTTAAAAAGCTGCCTTCCTGCTGACCCTATACCAGATTTTATATTTTGCCAGTTGCGCTGAAAAAAATTACCAGCGCATCCCTTTAAAGGGGTTCCAGCCGTTATCGCCTTTTCGCGCTTTCAGGTAATAATTGTAATTCGTACTCATGCCGTACAGTGCATTAAAGCCATAGGCCAGGCCGCCCTGAAGATACCGTGGGAACTCCATGCCCGCTATCGCTAAAGCGATGATCAAAATAACATAAACAGCCATCATAATTAAAATCAGCATGATGTTCTTTTTCCACAGGCCGAGTACAAACAGATAAATCGGGCCAAAAATGAAGGCAATTAAATTCATGTTCACTCTGAATTTTTGCCTGAAAGGCAGTTGCTTCAGTGCCTGTCTGAAGCCGGGTGAACTGGGAGCACCATAACGGTCGAAAAAATCAAAGCGGGCCTGCCACCTCGCACTGTATTCTTTAGATCTGTTCTCTTTACCATTATTTTCAGTGAGTTGTTCCATATCAACCTCCATGCTTTACACGAAATCTGACGATCACCATACTGTTTCATCCGGATGACAGCGGCATAAATGTCTCCCACCTAAACAGCCGATGCAAATGTTAAAAACAGCGATATCACAGCCGCGATTCATTCAAACTAAAATAATAGCGCAGTGCAACAAACAGCAGTGCCGCATCCGGCGAGCAATATTAATGGCACACTGGATCCGGGATAAGCAACAACCTCAGGAAATAATCCTGGCGGCATCAGGCGTTTTATAACGAATCGGGCTGATATGCCCTGAACGGGGCAGGGAGAATATTAGCACCAAAGAAAATATCGCTACAATGATAAAAATATGTTAATTTCAAGAAAATAATTTCTCGTTCCTCACCCATCTATAGGATATAAATATGATCGCCTGGAGCGGAGTCGGGTTTTTTGTCGCACTATTAATTTGTGCTGCTTATCTGCTGTGTAAATGGGTGCTGGATTTTTATTACTACGATGGTTTTTTTGTCGCGCATTTATGGGCGACAGGCGCAACGCTCATCGTTGCTGCCCTCTTTTGTGCGCTCTTCGTCTGGGCGCTCCGGCAGGAAAAATGGCTGGACTCCATCGCAACGGCGACCAAAAGTGAGCCGATGATGGCCCCCGAAAAAACCCACAACTTCTTTTTTATCCCCGTTCTTTACTGGCCGATAATTTTGTTATTGCTCGGTTCAGGGATCTGTATTTACGACCTGACCCGATAACGCCTCTGCCTCGCCGACACCCGATTCGGTGTCAGTGAAATGGAAATAGCCACTACACGAAGGAGTTCACGGTGAAATTACGTCAATCATTAAACATTATGGGTGCGCTCTGCCTGACGGCTGCACTTGGCAGCGCCCCGATGATCGCATCAGCAGCCGAAGCGAAAACAGCACAGGCTGCAAACACGCAGAATCAGACGATCTCGTTGCTGGATGGCAAACAGACTTTCAACCTGCAGGGTTATGAAAAGCAGCCTGTTCCGGGCGGTGGACCTGGAACCATGTATGTAAACAAGCAGGAAAAACGCGTCTTGATCATTGGCGAAGAAGAGATCCCGTTGATTGCGCGCGGTGGCAGTGACGCTGATTTTCTTGAAGGCGGGAAGTCTATCAAAGACAAGCAGAAGCAGGCGTCACCTTCTTATACGGTGATCAGTGAGAAAACTGAGAATGACAATGGTCTGCCCGTTTATCACGTTGAAGCCACTGACAAAATGGGGGGTAATGATGTTCAACAGGCGACGCTGCTGGCGGTTGCCAACAAGAAATTCTCCGTTATTCAGGTGGTTTCAAATCACAAAGATAAAGCTGGCCACCTGAAAGCGGTTAATAACATTCTTGGTAAATAAGCCGGGACAGCGGGTCAGTAAGAGAAGGGATTGTGGGTGAGTCATGCGTTTACTCAGCCGGTAATGCCTTCTCTGTCCCCGGTTTTTTCCAGGCCTTAAAACATAAAAGGCCGTTTCCGGCCTCTCGTTATCTCCCCCAGATACTCACTTCAGGCCGCACGCACCTGAGGCATTTCAATATCCGTACTGATGCGTGCGCCCTCGGCATCAAATACCATGCAGTGATGCGGATGGAAAGACGGACGCAGCGTCTGGTAAGGGCGGAAATGCACATCACCCGGCAGCAGCATTTTGAAGCCGTCGTGGCCGTGGCTCTGACCAAACAGATAGGTGTTGTTGCCGAGTCGCTCAACCACCTCACAGTGGAAGTCGATGTTCAGTGGCGCATCGCCGTTGATCTGTAACTGTTCCGGCCGGATACCCAGCGTGATCTCATCACCGGGCTGCAGCTGACGGATTGGTGAGGGGAGTTGCAGCCGGTGTTCGCCGTCATTTATCAGGGCGACCAGCCCGGAGGGGCCACACTGCTCCACGCGCGCGGGCAGGAAATTCATCTTAGGTGATCCGATAAAGCCCGCGACAAAGCGGTTAATCGGGTTGTAGTAGAGTTCCATGGGCGAACCGACCTGTTCCACCTTGCCGTAATTCATCACCACAATCTTATCGGCCAGCGTCATCGCCTCCGTCTGATCATGTGTCACATAGACCATGGTGGTTTTCAGCTCCTGATGCAGCTTAGCAATGTGCAGCCGCATATCGACACGCAGTTCCGCATCCAGGTTCGACAAGGGCTCATCAAACATAAACACCCGAGGATTACGCACAATCGCGCGGCCAATCGCAACACGCTGACGCTGCCCGCCAGAAAGTTGTTTAGGTTTACGATCCAGCAGATGCGCCAGCTGCAGCGTCTTCGCCACCATCTCCACCTGATGCTGAATCTGCGCTTTTGGCAGACCGTTTACTTTCAGACCGTAACCGATATTCTCCGCCACCGTCATATGGGGATAGAGCGCGTAACTCTGAAACACCATCGCCACGCCGCGGTGCGAGGGTGCGACATCATTCATCACCTCATCCCCAATCAAAATCTCGCCTTCACTGATCTCTTCCAGACCGGCAATCAGCCTCAGCAGCGTGGATTTACCGCAGCCTGATGGACCGACAAAGACGGCAAATTCACCGGCCTCAATATCGAGCGCAATATTTTTCAGCGTTTCTGTTTTACCAAAGCGTTTGGTGACGTTTCTCAATCTGATACTGGACATGCTAATCCTCACAACAAGATGTCTGGCGGCTAAAATGTATGACGTATAACAGTTGATCATTTTTCACGTCAGCCCTGATGGTGCCTGTGTTGACTATAACGTTCAGCCAGAGTGCACCCTATCGCTGTTTTTGATTTCTGTAATACCGATCACACATTGGTGCAAACGGGCTGGAGCGCAGCACCTGTTCCGCGTAGCTTATGGCTCAAATGCGATACGTTATTCACTCTTCACATGCCTGATAAATCCTTATTCAGCGTGTGTCTGAAAAAAGAACAACAGCAAATGACAGCTAAAAATGTCATACCTTCACACGAGGCCAGCAATGAAAATTAAAATCAGCGTTACGCTACTCCTGTCAGCATTGATGCTTAATCAATCCGTCTGGGCCGCTCAGCAACTTACCGTCTGGGAAGACATTAAAAAGTCAGACGGCATTAAAACGGCGATCGCCGATTTTCAGAAACAGTTTGGCGTTGAAGTGAAAGTACAGGAGATGCCGTTTGCACAGCAGATCGAAAAGCTGCGCCTGGATGGTCCGGCAGGCATCGGACCCGATGTGCTGGTGATCCCCAACGACCAGCTTGGCAGCGCAGTCGTGCAGGGCCTGCTGGCACCACTGAAAATCGACACGGCAGAACAGAGCGCCTACACCCCGTCAGCGATGGCGGCTTTTACTCAGAACAACGTGGTCTATGGTGTCCCCAAGGCGGTTGAAACGCTGGTGCTGATCTACAACAAAGATCTTTTGCCTGCGCCGCTGAAAACCCTGGATGAGTATCGCGTGTTCTCGCAGAAGCAGCGCGAGGCAAAACAGTATGGCTTGCTCGCGAAGTTTGACCAGATTTACTACAGCTGGGGCGTGATGGCGCCAATGGGGTCTTACATCTTTGGCAAAGACGCTAAAGGCGCGGTTAACACCAAAGATATCGGGCTGAACACGCCAGGCAGCGTGGAGGCGGTGACTTACCTCAAGCGCTTCTTCAGCGAAGGATTGCTGCCAGGCGGCATCATGGGCGACAACGGCCTGAACGCTATCGACTCCCTGTTTACCGAGAAGAAAGCGGCGGCGGTGATTAACGGGCCATGGGCGTTCCAGCCCTATCAGGCTGCCGGTATCAACTATGGCGTGGCACCGCTGCCACTACTGCCCAACGGCAAGCCAATGAGCTCCTTCCTGGGTGTAAAAGGCTATGTGGTGTCCACCTGGAGTAAAGATCAGGCGCTGGCGCAGAAATTCCTCACCTTTATTAACCAGCCGCAGTATGTGAAAGAGCGCTATCAGAAAACGCAGGAGATCCCGCCCGTTACAGCATTGATGAACGATCCGATTATTAAAAATGATGAGAAGGCCAATGCGGTCGCAGTGCAGGCGGCACGTGCGTCAGCCATGCCAGGCGTACCAGAGATGCAGGAAGTGTGGGGGCCGGCCAATGCGGCGCTGGAGCTGAGCGTTTCAGGCAAGCAGGAGCCAAAAGCGGCGCTGGATAACGCGGTGAAGCAGATCACCATGCAGATTGAAGCGATGCAGGCCAGCAACCAGTAATGCGGGTTCGCGGGATAACCGTACAGGATAAGGATCAGAGTGTGGCTATATCTTCCGATGAACATCTGGTGACGGCTAAGCCGCCGCGTCGTCATGCGACCACCGGTGCGCTGCTGGCACTGCTGCCTGGCTTTGGCCAGTTTTACCACCGCCAGTGGGCGAAAGGGTTGTGCTTTCTGATTCTGCTCAGCAGCTTTACCGGCGTCTTCCACGATTTTCTGCGTGAAGGATTCTGGGGGCTGTATACGCTGGGTGAATCAGTTCCGCGCGATAACTCCATTTTCCTGCTGGCTGAGGGGATTATCAGCGTGCTGATTGCCGCTTTCGGCGTCGCGGTATGGGGCGTGTCTGTGCGCGATGCGTGGGTCAATGGCGCCAGGCGCGACAGGGGCCAGCAGCTTAACAGCGTGCGACAGCAGTACCAGTTACTGCTGCGCGACGGCTTCCCGTATCTGATGATTTCGCCGGGCTTTATTCTGCTGGTATTCGTGGTGGTGTTTCCGATTCTGTTTGGTTTCGCCATCGCCTTCACCAACTACAACCTCTATCACACGCCCCCGGCGAAGCTGGTGGACTGGGTGGGGTTCAAAAACTTCATCAACATTTTCACGCTGTCGATCTGGCGCTCCACGTTCTTTGACGTGCTGCAATGGACGGTGGTCTGGACGTTGCTGGCGACGACGCTGCAGTGCACCGTGGGCGTGATGCTGGCGATTCTGGTGAATCAGAAAGACCTGCGCTTTAAGCCGCTGATCCGCACCATCTTTATCCTGCCGTGGGCGGTGCCGGGCTTTGTCACCATTCTGGTGTTTGCCGGGATGTTCAACGACAGCTTTGGGGTGATCAACAACGCGATTCTCGACTTCTTTGGTATCGCGCCTAAAGCCTGGATGACCGATCCGTTCTGGACCAAAACGGCGCTGATCATGATGCAGACCTGGCTGGGCTTCCCGTTTGTGTTTGCGATGACAACCGGCGTCCTGCAGGCGATCCCGGATGACCTTTATGAGGCCGCCATCATGGACGGCGCCAGTGCCTGGACGCGGCTGAAAACTATCACGCTGCCGCTGGTGCTCTACGCCATTGCGCCGATCATCATCACGCAATACACCTTCAACTTTAATAATTTCAACATCATCTATCTGTTTAACAACGGCGGTCCGGCCGTGGCGGGGTCGAATGCCGGCGGAACCGATATCCTGGTGTCATGGATTTACAAGCTCACCATGTCGTCGTCGCAATATGCGATTGCCGCCACTATCACCATTTTGCTGTCGATTTTCGTGGTAGGTCTGGCGCTGTGGCAGTTCCGCGCGACCCGGTCATTCAAACAAGATGAGATGGCGTAAGGAAGCAAGTATGGCGAAGTCCGGCAGTATTAAACGCGAAAGGTGGATACGCCTGTCGCTGACCTGGCTGGTGGTGCTGGCCGTCTCGACCATCATTATTTATCCGCTGGTCTGGACGGTAGGCGCATCACTGAATGCAGGTAACAGCCTGCTCAGCAGTTCAATCATTCCGGAGAATGCGTCGCTGCAGCACTACCGCGACCTGTTCAATGGCACGGTGCCGTATATGACGTGGTACTGGAACTCGATGAAAATCAGTTTTCTGACCATGGTGCTGACGTTGATCAGCGTCAGCTGTACCGCCTACGCCTTTTCCCGTTTTCGGTTTAAGGGGCGGCAGAACGGCCTGATGCTGTTTCTGCTGCTGCAGATGATCCCGCAGTTTTCGGCGCTCATCGCCATTTTCGTCTTGTCGCAGCTGCTGGGATTAATCAACAGCCATCTGGCGCTGGTGTTGATCTATGTCGGCGGGATGATCCCGATGAACACCTATCTGATGAAGGGCTATCTCGACTCGATTCCCAAAGATCTGGATGAGTCGGCGCGCATGGACGGGGCAGGTAATTTCCGCATCTTCGTGGAGATCATCATGCCACTGTCGAAGCCGATTCTGGCGGTGGTGGCGCTGTTCTCTTTCACCGGGCCGCTGGGTGATTTTATTCTCTCCAGCACCATTCTGCGAACGCCGGAGCAGTTCACGCTGCCCATTGGACTCTATAACCTGGTGTCACAAAAAATGGGTGCCAGTTACACCACTTATGCAGCGGGCGCGGTGCTGATCGCCGTGCCGGTCGCGGTGTTCTATCTGGCCCTGCAGAAATACTTCGTTTCCGGCCTCGCCTCAGGCAGTACTAAAGGATAAATCATGACGCCAAAAACATTGATTCTCGCCCTGGCACTGGCCTGGGCGACACCGCTGCTCGCCGCCGATCAGCCTGTCATCGCCTCTGCCGGGCCGTGGCCAGCCGATTTTATCAAGGGAGCAGATATCTCATCGCTGGCTGAGCTGGAGAAGCAGGGCGCGAAATTTTACAACGCGAACAACCAGCAACAGGACGCCATCGCCATTCTGAAAGCCAGTGGTATCAACACCATCCGGTTGCGACTGTGGGTCGATCCCACTGACGGCAGCGGTCATACCTACGGCGGTGGCGGCAACGATCTGGCGACCACGCTGGCGCTGGCGAAGCGGGTCAAAGCAGCGGGACTGAAGCTGCTGCTTGATATTCACTACAGTGATTTCTGGACCGATCCCGGCAAGCAGTTCAAGCCCAAAGCCTGGCAATCGCTGACCTTTCCGCAGCTGGAAACCCAGGTGCATGACTACACGCGCGACACCATCGCCCGCTTTAAAGCGGAAGGTGTAATGCCGGATATCGTGCAGATTGGTAACGAACTTAACGGCGGCATGCTCTGGCCAGAAGGTAAGAGCTGGGGCCAGAACGGCGGCGAGTTTGATCGGCTGGCGGGTTTGCTGAAGGCCGGTATCAGCGGTTTGCGCGAGAACCTCAGCGATCCGCATCAGGTGAAGATCATGCTGCATCTGGCCGAGGGCACGAAGAATGACACTTTCCGCTGGTGGTTCGATGAAATCGTTAAGCGTGATGTCCCGTTCGATGTGATTGGTCTGTCGATGTACACCTACTGGAACGGTCCTGTCAGCGCTCTGAAAGCCAACATGGATGATATCTCACGACGCTATAACAAGGATGTCATGGTGGTGGAGGCCGCTTACGGCTACACGCTGGAAAACTGTGACAATGCTGAAAACAGCTTCCAGGCCAAAGAGGAGAAAGCGGGTGGCTATCCTGGCACGGTCGCGGGTCAGGCGGCATACCTGCATGACCTGATTAAGGCGGTGCTGGCGGTGCCGGACCATCGCGGCAAGGGCGTGGTCTATTGGGAGCCCGCGTGGATCCCCGCACCAGGCAATACCTGGGCGACACCGGCTGGCATGAAATATATCCACGACGAATGGAAACAGGGAAACGCCCGCGAAAACCAGGCGCTGTTTGACTGTCACGGCAAGGCGCTGCCTTCGCTGCAGGTTTTTCATTAACGCTTAGCGCTAACGCTAATGTCTTCCTCTGAGGAACAGGTATGAATAAATTTCCCCCGCTCAGCGCCCGGGTTAACCGGCTGCTGCATGGTGCTGACTACAATCCGGAACAGTGGGCGCATCAGCCGGGTATCATTAATGACGACGTTGAAATGATGAAGCAGGCGAACTGTAACGTCATGTCGGTGGGTATTTTCAGTTGGGCGAAGCTGGAGCCGGAAGAAGGCCGCTATGAATTTGGCTGGCTGGATGAGGTCATCGACACGCTGTGGCTGCAAGGCATTTCGGTATTTCTTGCAACACCCAGCGGGGCACGTCCGGCCTGGATGTCGCAGGCCTATCCTGAGGTGCTGCGCACAGGGCGCGATCGCGTTCCGGCGTTGCATGGCGGCCGCCATAACCATTGCATGACCTCGCCGGTTTATCGTCAGAAAGTGCAGGCGATGAACAGCAGGCTGGCGGCGCGTTATGCGCACCATCCGGCGGTGATCGGCTGGCACATTTCCAATGAATATGGTGGTGAATGTCACTGCGATCGTTGTCAGGAGGCCTTTCGCGGCTGGCTGCAGCGCCGTTATGAGACGCTGGAGGCGCTGAATCTGGCCTGGTGGAGCGACTTCTGGAGTCACACGTATAGCGACTGGTCACAGATTGTGTCACCTGCGCCACAGGGTGAGATGTCTATTCATGGTCTGAATCTGGACTGGCGGCGGTTTATGACCGATCAGGTGACTGACTTCTGCCGTGAGGAGATTAAACCACTGAAGCAGGCCAATCCCGATCTGCCTGCTACCACCAATTTTATGGAATATTTCTACGACTACGATTACTGGAAGCTGGCACCGGCGCTCGATTTTATCTCGTGGGATAGCTACCCGATGTGGCACAACGAGAAGGATGAGACCACGCTCGCCTGTTATACCGCGATGTATCACGATTTGATGCGCACCCTCAAGCAGGGCAAGCCGTTTGTGCTGATGGAGTCGACGCCGGGTGCGACCAACTGGCAGCCGACCAGCAAGTTAAAGAAGCCGGGTATGCATATTCTCTCTTCACTGCAGGCGGTCGCCCACGGTGCGGACGCGGTGCAATATTTCCAGTGGCGCAAGAGCCGGGGTTCGGTCGAGAAGTTTCATGGCGCAGTCATCGATCATGTCGGTCATCTGGATACGCGCACCGGTCGTGAAGTGAGTGAACTGGGCCGGATGCTGGCCGCTATGACGCCCGTAATGGGCAGCCGGGTCGAGGCGCGTGTTGCCATTATTTTCGACTGGGAAAGTCGCTGGGCGATGGACAACGCTCAGGGGCCGCGCAATCTGGGTCTGCATTACGAGCGCACGGTAAACGAGCATTATCGGGCGTTCTGGGAGCAGGGTGTTGCGGTAGATGTGATTAATGGCGACAGCGATTTCAGTGGTTACGATCTGGTGATTGCACCAATGCTCTATATGGTGCGCGACGGTTTCGCGGCGCGTGCAGAGCAGCATGTTGAACGGGGCGGGCATTTCGTGGCCAGTTACTGGAGTGGCATCGTCAATGAGAGTGACCTTTGTTATCCCGGCGGTTTCCCGGGTCCATTGCGGCCGCTGCTCGGTATCTGGTCAGAAGAGATCGACAGCCTGACCGACGAGGAGTTTAACGGCGTGCGCGGTGTGCGCGGCAATGAACTGGGGTTGAGCGGCCCTTATCAGGCCAGAGAGCTTTGTGAACATATTCATCTGGAGGGTGCGACTGCGCTGGCCAGTTACGAGAGTGATTTTTATGCCGGCACCCCGGCGGTGACGATGAATCGCGTCGGTCAGGGCAAAGCCTGGTATATCGCATCGCGTAACGACCTGTCATTCCATCGGGATTTTTATGGCGCATTGATTAAGCAACTGGGTTTACCGCGTGCACTGGCGGGCGAGTTGCCGCCGGGCGTGGTGGTTCAGCGCCAAACTGACGGTGAGCAGGCGTTTCTGTTTGTGCAGAACTTTACCGCTCAGACGCAGCAGCTGTCGTTGCCCGCCGGGCTGAGTGATTTGGTGGATGGCATGAGTGTTGGGGGATCGCTGACGCTGGGGCCGTGGGGGTGCAGAGTTTTGAGCGGACCTATGGCGCAGGGAGCGGTATAACCGGAGGCAGTAAGCGGTCAGGGGCAAATTTAGTGGCGGTGGCAGGCCGTTTGAGCACAGGCGCAGAGGACCAGCGCCCTGGGCAAAGACACAAAAGATGCCGCCCCTGTCCGCTCAACACAGGCTATTACGCACCTCATTCCTGAGGTGCGTCCGTTACCGCTCCAACGCGTTGCGTTGTTCAGAAACGCTCCCGGCGTTATTCTCCATGGCCCGTGATGCTTTGCTACAGGCACTGGCTCCCATCGCTTATGGTTTTGGCCTTGCCTGTACTAAGGTCTGAATTTAACTGTTTATAGGGAGCCGGTTTTTTAGAGGCTGCTAACAGGATAGATGCAGGAAGCGTGTATATTCAGTGAGCGTTCCCAGGCATGTCCCCCGCGTTTTCATTAATCAGTCGTGAGTGGCGGGCCATTGCCCGCCTTTTTTATTATCTGAAGGAGAACAACATGTTGAGTCTGAAATCGTTTAAGCAATATTTCAGTCGGCAGCCGCTGACGGTGGAAGAGCTTGAGGTAGACAGCGCACTACTGGAGCGTCTGGTGAACTGTTTTGGCGGGCGTGAGAATATTCAGCAGGTTGACGCCTGTTTAACCCGGCTACGGGTAAAAGTAACGTCGCTGAAGGCAGTTGATACGGCGGGATTACAGAAAGCGGGGGCGATTGGCGTGGTGATCCTGGGGCATGAGGTACATGCAATCTTTGGTAAGCAGTCTGACCAGTTGCGTCAGTTGCTGGAAGAACGTTTCTTTAAGCCAGAGCGATAAACCGCTGTAAAAATATGATGCAAAAAAATGGATAACCGTCGCCGGTTATCCAAATAAGCCCCTGCATAAGAGCTTAACAATGATCACAATGAGGAGACTGCTCTGTTACCACCAGGCTTCGACCTGTACGCCGAAGTTCCAGGTGTTGTTACTGGTGTTGTCTTTGAAGCTGTGTCCGTCTTCTGAATCATTCAGGTAAGAAGCAAACAGACGCAGTTCCGGACGAGACATAAATTCGGGACCGGCTGCCAGGCCCAGCGCCAGCGTATATTTCTGTCCCGCCGCTTTATAGTCGCTGCCCACTTTATTCTCATCTTTCTGCCAGAAACTGCCGACTTCGCCGATACCACGGACATACTGTGTAAACTGATACTGTCCACGGCCCACCAGCGACAGCAGCGTACTTTTGCTTGTCTGCGCGGTGATATCATCGGCTGAGCCCCAGGTGAAGACCTGATTCAGGGAGAATTTATCGGTTATCGGCAGCAGGCCGGTATTGATCACGCGATAGCCGGTGGCATTGCTGGTATCGTTCCACATGTCATACCAGCCGCCGCCCTGCGAGATCATGTTTTGTGCCAGGCCTTTGTTGGCATACTGGAACACCAGTTTCTGATAGCCACCCCACATATCCTGACTGATCTCACTGGTGAGCATAACGCCGTTATCCGCGTCATACAGGCCACCATATTCTTTCTGTTTGTTCGTGGTGTTCGGCATGGCGTAGTCAACACCAAACTCGGTCCAGGCACCGCTCCAGGGTTTCCAGCCGGCATAGCGAAGGTCGAGGTAGTTAATGTTGACGTCGTTATCGCCATCCACGCGGTAATCCACATCATTGGCGTCGCCACGAATCCACGCAAACGAGATAGCGCCCGGACCCAGGGTGTAGTTTTCGATACCGGCACCTGAACCGGAAATATTCCAGTATTTGGTATCAATGATATGCAGATCGTGACGCTGGTAGTAGCGTTTGCCGCCCCAGATCACGGCATCTTTGTCTCCCGGCACCAGTCCTTTTATCTGCAGGTTCAGCTGACGTAAACCAAACTGCGCATCATCGCCGAAGGTGGTTTCGTTATCGTTTGAGCCGTCGGAGAACATGCTGACCATGGTGTCGACATAGAAACTCACGTCGTCCTTTTTGTAGACCTCGCTGCCCAGCTCAACCTCGCCATAGGTGTCGGCTTCGTTGCCAAGACGGCCGACCTTGTTTTTTTGATACTCTTCAATACCGCCATCCTGCGATACGCCCACGCCACCACGCAGATAGCCATGGAAATCAATGTTGTCGATAGCGGCATAGAGTGTCGGGGAGGTCAGGGCCGCAGCAAGCGCCACAGCAGCAGTACGTAACCTTGTTTCCATGTTATCCTCAATTTTTATTTGTAATACGTTCACATGACAGCGGCAGTAAACGTCTTTTGTCAGATGAGTGACAAATAAAATCGCGATAATGTGTGACGTACTGCAAATAAAGCGGCGCTATTTGTAACGATTAGTGAATTGGATCACCAAATTTTACTATGTGAAGGTATTACTTTTAATTTTTATTTCCGCAATGTGACTGCGGCAGCCTGGCTGTCACTGCGGCTGTGATACCATGCCGACTTCGGTCATCAGGGATGCGAATTATGAAATCAAAAAATGCCACCTTAGAGGATGTCGCCCGTCATGCTGGCGTGTCGTATCAGACGGTTTCACGGGTTTTGAATAAGTCGGCAAATGTCTCGGAATCAACGCGGCGCAAGGTGGAGCACTCAATTGAGACCCTGCGTTACGTGCCTAACAGACTGGCGCAGCAGCTGGTGGGTAAGCAGAGCACCACGCTTGGTCTGGTGACAACATCGCTCGCCCTGCATGCGCCTTCTCAGGTGGCCGCCGCCGTTAAACGTTATGCCAATGCTGCGGACTATCAGGTACTGATTGCGATGATAGATGAGAACGTCAACCAAAGCCTGCAGGACTGTATCAATGAACTGAAGTCTCAGCGGGTGGATAAAGTCATTATCAACGTCCCGCTGGAGAGTGCTGACGCAGAACAGGTCGTGGAGGAGAATCAGGACATACTCTGTCTGTTCCTGGATGTTGATCCCTACAGTTCGGTGTTTAACGTTTCGTTTAACCCGGCTGACGGCACTCGCGCCAGCGTCAAATATTTGTATGAGCAGGGGCATCGCGAATTCGCGCTGCTGGCCGGGCCTGAGCAGTCGGTCTCTGCCAATCTGCGGTTGAAGAGCTGGCTGGATACGCTGGAAAGTTATCGTCTGAAGCCGGTCAGTGTCAGCCACGGCAATTGGGATGCGCAGAGTGGTTATAACGGTGTATTGCAACTGTTGCGGGAAGCGCCGGAATTCAGCGCGCTGCTCGTGGGCAATGACCAGATGGCGCTGGGTGTGCTGAGCGCACTGCATCAGCGCGGCGTGGCGGTGCCGGGGCAAATTTCGGTGATTGGCTACGACGACACCTATGAAAGCGCCTTCTTCCATCCGGCGTTAACCACGGTATCGCTGGATCTGGATTTACAGGGTAAAGAAGCGGTGTCGCGTCTGTTGTTAGCCAGTGAAGAGGATGATCAGCGTTCCTCTTCCATTCTGCCAGCAAAACTGGTGGTGCGCAGTTCAACCGGTAGCGCCGGGCAGCAGCAGCGGGATTTAAAGCAGATTGCCGAACAGTTGCGGCTGATCGCCAGCCGGCTTGAGTAACCCGACAATTCCTGAAGATAAAAAAGCACAAGAACGCACCGCTGCTATGCTCAGATCAGGATAATTATTCTGAATGTCGGACAGATTGCCCGATTATCTGATGCTGTCGTGACGTGCATTCTGATTCGCGCTAAGGCACTCCGATACATTCAGCCCGATTTCATTGGCTTCAGGGAGTGACATTATGCTGTGGCTCGAACAGGGACTTTACCTTCGGATTGAGGAGTTAGCGCATGGCCCCAGGCCGCTGCCGCTTTCGAGTGGTTTTACGCCCCAGACGGCTTATCGGGCGCTGGGCTGTTTTAACCCCTCCGAAACTTCAGATGCTTACTACATTCTTTCAAATGACCGCGATGAAATATGGTTTATCTGTAATCGTCATCTGAGAACCGTTTTTCTTGATGCCAGTAACACCGCATTTCGGGTAAAGATGCAGGAGCCAGCAGAGAGTCTGCCGGTGCCCTCCGCCGCGCCCGAGGGTCATAACATCTCTTTTGAGCGCTCAGTCTGATTTCGCTGTCTGCGAACCATGACGCACCAGAAATATAAAAGCCGCCATTGCTGGCGGCCCTGATGACATCTGTAAAAGCGTGACCTGTAAGTCTAAGGGTCGCGCTTTTTAATTTTCGGTTGCCGTCTTTATCGCCGGTCGCTGTGGCAGTACGACCATACAGGTGATAATGATCAGTGCCAGCGTCAGCGAGGCACCGTATCGACTCAGCGCCAGTCCACCTGCGGCAAGGGGTTTATCCAGAAAGTCGCCGACAACGGCACCTAAAGGTCGGGTCAGAATAAAGGCTGCCCAGAAAAGCGCTGTGCGGGAAAGTGACGTAAAGCGACTGGCAGCCCAGATAATAGCAAGTGCCCCAACAAACAGCAGGATCCCGCCATCGTAACCCAACCCTTCGGTGTCTGCCGTCCAGTCACCCAATGCTGTGCCCAGTGTTTGAGAGAACATAATGGTGACCCAGTAAAAACACTCCGTGACCCCATTGTTGACTGAGCTTACTGCGACTGTGCCGCAGGTGATTTTCCACAGGAACAGAGAGAGAACCAGTAGTGTGCTCAGTAGCAGCGTGCCCCCTGGATAGCCAATGTTCAGCGAGCGATCGGCAAAGTCTGCCATCGTCGTGCCAACTGTGGTTGTGGCGACCACGGTGAACCAGTAAATCCATTTATTGAAGTTGTGACGGTTAATCTGCACCACCACCGCGACCAGGAAGATGATGGCAAATATCAGTGTCCCGGTCAGATAACCCAGATTCATCGACATGGTCACTGCATCACCACCGGTTTCACCCAGGGTTGTCGCTGCAATTTTGATTAACCAGAAAGCCGCGGTGACGGCCGGAACTTTGCTTAGGGAGTGAGAGGCTGTGTTGTTATTTTGCATGAGGTCGTGCTCCGGAAAAGCCCAACATGGGCTAATATCGCAGCGATTCTATGAGATTAATCTTAAGAAAATGTTAAGCTGAAGGAATGAAAAAGATTTCCCTAACAGGATTTTTAACGTGGCGTGAATCGGGAAGGGCGTTTTGAAATGAGACCTGAATTTCAGATGAAGTGCCCACATCACAATGTAATCACATGTTATTTTTTATCCGGACGGAAAGCTGGTTTTCGTGATTGGATGCGGGTAGCCAGACAGGCGCAAATAAAACTCTCTGACAAACATCCATCTATAAGCAATAAAATTAAAGAATCACAGCGCGCCAGCACAGTGTCTCAGATTACCGTCAATCTCCTGTTGTGAATGCCGTAAGGGCCAGCCAGAGTGACTAATCCCTGTTACAGGAGGAAAGGGACGGCGCTGGCGGCGTAAAGGTTTTCAGATAAGCTGTCCCTCCAGCGTTTCACATCCCTGATATATCAGGGATGTGACTAAAGATTCTGTCCCGATGCGCCGATATACTCAGGCTGATACTTCTGACACTGCATACTGTCATGGACGTTTTGCGCAGACTCATAGGGAAAGGGTGACTCAAAAACGGTAGCCGCAGTGGCGCCGGTTTAAGCCAGTGTTTATGGCGGGTATTTTTGCAATGATAAACCTGTGCCCAGGCCTGTTTTAGATGCAGGCGGGGACTTACGGTTATAATCAGGTGTGTAGCGACGAGTATTGCGCACAGTTAATATCGTCAGCAACATCGGAGTCGGCCACCATGAACACAATGATCAAACCCTCTTTTACCGCTGTTTGGTCTACTGACGCCCAGGGTATCTGCATTACCAGTCAGGCAAGCCCGGCGGGTATGATGCCTGAACTGAAAGGCGTGACGCTGAGTTCATGGCTGAGGCTGGCGCAGGCTGACGACGATGCGAAAGTTGCGCAGAAACTGACTGCAGCGCTGGAAGAACTCACGCCTTTTCATATCGAAGTGCCTATTCACTGTCTGGACGGTAAGACGCGCCGTGTCCTTTTGTCTGGCCTGCCGGATTCCCTGCCCGGGCGATCTCATCTGCAATATAACGGCTTCATTCTTGATGTCACCGGACAGCGTAAAGCGCTGGAGGATGCGCTGCGCACGGCGGCAGAATATCGTCTGTTAATTGAAAACAGCACCGATCTTATTGCCCATTGCGATGCGGAAGGCCGCTACGTGTCGATCTCACCCTCTTATAGCGAAATGATTGGCTGGACCGCCGAAGAGGTGGTGGGCAGGTTAGTACTGGATTTCCTGCATCCCGACGATCATGACGCTGCCACTGAAACACTCTCATGCATCTTTAGCGGGGGAGTATGGCCGGATGTGGTGGAAGTGCGCAAACTGCATCGTGACGGTCACTACATCAATCTGGGCACCAAAGCCTGTGGCGTCACCAATCCTAATACGGGAAAAAACATTGGTGCCGTACTGGTGTCGCGCGACATCACGCGAGACAAAGAGCGGATGCGTGATCTTGAGAAGCTGGCGACCCTGGACACGCTGACCGGCCTGCATAACCGCGCCTGGATCATTGAGAAAGTGGGCGGCATGCTGTCTCAGGTGGAGGATCAGGCCTACACCACAGTGATGTTTATTGATCTTAACGGCTTTAAGGCGGTAAATGATCTGATGGGGCACGCGACGGGCGATGCGCTATTGCAACAGGTGAGTCAACGGCTGCAACGCTGCATGCGTCCCGGAGATTCCGTAGCGCGACTGGGCGGCGATGAGTTTGTCGTGGCAGCAAAGTGTCATAATCGCGAAACCGCATCTGCTATTGCTCAGCGTATTATTGACAGTCTTCAGGCGCCATTTGCTATTAATAATATGGATGTGCGCATCGGCGCAGCGATCGGTATCAGTCTTGCCCGCTTCGGCACGGTATCGGCCAAAATGTTATTCGAAAATGCGGATAAGGCGATGTATCAGGCCAAAGCACGGCGTGATGGTTCTTACCAGTTTTTTGAGTCAGCAGCGCCTTAGCCAATCATCAAGCTGGCGGGAAACGCTCTCTGAATACTCTATTTCTCCTGCTCCGGCGAACAATCAGCTTACGGTGTCATCACAGTGGTCATAACGCCGTCAAGCCTGGCTGATTAATCCCATTCCTGTCAGACACTATGCCCGTCCTGTTATCCGGGAGAAGGCCAGAACGATATCATGCCCGTCGTGTGCTATCGAATCTGCCTGCCGGATTCGCGTCACGGGTATGCTGCCGTGAACGGCTTTCATTGAAGCTATACACTCCTCCCTATCCAGCCACTCTTCTCAACAGTGTAATAATCAAGCTTTTAGCCGTGAATGTTTCCAGGTTATTTCATTTTCCTGTCATTTTCATTCTTCACGCTGTGCGTTTCCCTTCATGGATTTTAGAAATATGAAAATAAAAGCGATATCTCTGGTTACCAGTTGTGTGCTCTCTTTATCCACATTCGCGGCGCAGCCGCAGGTGGAACGCTACATCGTCAGTTTTCCGGAAGGAACGCGTGTCAGTTACAACGGCGCGTTCGCCAGTGCATTTCCTCAGGGGTTGCCAGTGGGCATTGGCTCCGGTTTGTTATTTACAGGCAAGGAAGGGGATGCGCTGACATTTGAAACGGTCACCGATCGCGGACCGAATGCTGATTCGCCTGATGTGGGTAAGAAAGAGTCAAAAATCTTTGTCACGCCAGACTTCGCGCCACTGCTGATGAGAATTCGGGTTCAGAACGGCAAAGCTCAGGCCACGGATGCCCGACCGTTGCATGACAATAAAGGGAGTATTAATGGATTGCCGTTACAGAATGACGTCATCGGGTCAACTAATGAAATCGCGCTAAGCGATACGTTGAAAGTGCTGCATGGCGATAATCGCGGTCTGGATACAGAAGGCATTACGCCCGATGGAAAGGGCGGGTATTGGCTCTGTGATGAATATGGCCCGTTCCTGATTAACGTTGATGAGCGTGGCACTATTCTGGCCATTCACGGACCGCAGGCCGCAGAGGGAGAGAAAGCTCTGGCGGGCGGTCTGCCGAATATTCTCAAATGGCGTCAGCCAAATCGCGGCTTTGAAGGGATCACCCGCATGCCGGATGGGCGCATCATCGCCGCAGTACAAAGCACGCTGGATATTGACGGTAAAAGTAAAAAGCAGGCGCGATTTACGCGTCTGGTGAGCTTTGATCCGGCGACCGGGAAAACCGCGATGTATGGCTACCCCATCGACAGTGGGGTTTACAGTAAAAACAATGACGCAAAAATTGGCGATATTGTGGCGATAGACAATCAGCATATCCTGTTGATTGAGCAAGGCAGCGACAAAAACGACACAATGCGCAACCTTATCTACAAGGTCGATCTCAGCCCGGCTACCGATCTTACAGCCTTTGATAAGCCGGGCGACTATCCGGAATTTAATGACGAGAAAGCGCTGGCGCAGCGCGGTATTAAGCTGGCCGATAAAACCCTGGTGGCCGATTTACGTCAACTCGGCTGGCAGCAGGAGAAGGCTGAAGGACTGGCGCTTATCGACAGGAAAACGCTCGCGATCGCCAATGACAATGACTTCGGCGTGAAAGCGGTCATGCAAAATCCGGTTAAAGGTAAGAAGCGTAAAGATTATCAGGTGACCGGGCAGGGGACGCTCACGATTGATGATAAGCCCGTGGCAACGACCATTGGCCTGAAACCCTTAGAGAAACCTGAATCGGACAGCGAGTTGTGGATTATTACGCTGGCAGAGCCGCTGCAATAAACGCTTTGCTCACTCAGGGCTGCATGCCTTTAATGCAGCCCCTTAAAGGGCAGCAATAATGGCGGCTTCCATTTTCCCGGGCGTGGTGGTTGGGGCAAATCGTTTGATCGGTTTGCCGTCGCGCCCGATAAGGAACTTAGTAAAGTTCCATTTAATACGCCCACCCAGCACGCCGGGCAATTCCTCTTTCAGGTACCGAAAAATCGGATGGGCTGCGGCGCCATTAACCTCTACCTTGCCGAACATCGGGAAACTCGCACCATAGTTGATGTGGCATGTCTGCGCGATCTCGTCGGCTCCGCCGGGCTCCTGTTTACCGAACTGATTGCAGGGGAATCCCAACACCACCAGTCCCTGAGCAGCATACTTTTTATAGAGGTCTGCAAGACCTGCGTATTGGGGCGTGAATCCACAATGGCTGGCGGTATTCACCACCAGAACCACTTTGCCTGCGAAGTCGTTCATTGAGATAAGCTCACCATTGAGGCTGGCGGCCTTAAATTGATAAAAGGGAGACATGTCACCCTCCTCTGAGCAAAACCCGGTATGGGTCAACAGTAGCACAGCACGAACAGCGGAGGGAGATGGTGCCCGGCAGAGAGTGCGCTCACAGACCCGTAATCCTGATGCCAATCTCTGCCGCCAGCGTACAGAATGATCTTTCGCTCCCGATGAGAGTCGGGGGCTATTCCTGCTGAACCTTAACCACAACTTTACCTTTTGCACGCCCTTGTTGAAGCCAGTCAAGCGCCTCCTGAGTTTTAGTGAAAGGGAAAACTCTGTCGATCACCGGCTTAATGTGTTCCGCTTCAATCAGGCTGGCTATATGGCTGAGCTGATTGCCATCGGGACGCACAAAATGAAAGGAATAATGCAGGCCACGTTTTTTTGTAAGCCGCACAATCTTTCGGCTCATCAGGCCCAATATTAGCCGCAGAACGATGTTCAGGTGTCTGGCTCGCGCGAAATCAGCGTCTAAAGGTCCAATCAGAGAGACTATTTTTCCACCGGGTTTTAGGATCTGCGTGGATTTCTCAATGGCATCCCCACGGAGCGTGCCGAGAACAACATCATAATCCTTCAGCACCTGTTCGAATTCCTGTTTTTTATAGTCAACCACTTCATCTGCACCCAGCCGACTGACCCATTCCACATTAGCCGTACTGGTCGTCGTTCCTGTCTTTGCGCCAAGATGTTTCGCCAGTTGAATCGCAAAGCTGCCGATGCCTCCTGAACCTGCCGGAATAAAGACCTTCTGTCCTGGCTGCAGAGAGGTTCTCTCTGTGAATGCCTGCCATGACGTCAGACTCACCATCGGAAGCGAAGCCGCCTGAACGAAATCCAGATTCTTTGGCTTTATTGCGGCGTGACTTTCATGAACCCGCGCATACTCAGCCAGAGAACCCGTACCGGTGTCGAAAATGCTGGCGTAAACCTCATCACCCGGCTTAAAGCGCGTCACGCGACTCCCCGTTGCGACAACCACACCCGCCAGATCGCTGCCGAGCGTAGCGGGCAGCTTAAAATGCAAAACCGGCTTGAACGTTCCCGCAGGGATCATGTTATCGATGGGATTCAGACCTACGGCATACACCTTCACCAGAATGTCTTCAGCGCCGTGAGAAGGATAATCGCTCTCTTCAAACCCCATTTCAGGTGATTTTCCGTAGCGTTTAAACGTAAAAGCTTTCATCGTTCGGGTTTTCATCATTCATTTCTCGCATCAAGCTGAAGGCTGTTTCGCACAACTTTGTCGAGCAATGAAGCGGGCGCAAAACGGCGGATAAAATTGAGTTTTGCAGCCAGCGTTCCTGCTGTATAGCGTACTTTTGGCCGTGCGCTCTGCGCCGCGTTAACCACGACCTCTGCCACCACCTCAGCGCTTTCTGCTGTAGCCATTGCCTTACTGACCACCTTCGTTAACTTAGCCCGAATGAGTTCGTACGCTTCAAGCTTTGCGTCTGGTTCTATATTGTGAGCTTCAAACTGCGTTTTTATGTATGCCGGTTCGATGACGGAGACCCTGATACCCTGTGTGCGCAGTTCATGATCGAGTGCCCCCGAGTATCCCTCTACGGCATGTTTACTGGCGGCATACAGGGCGACATAGGGCAATGGCACGATGCCGAGAATCGAACCGATGTTAATAATGCGCCCACTGCCCTGATGGCGCATGTGGGGCAGCACGACCCGTGTCACTCTTACAATACCCATAAAATTGGTGTCGAAGATCTGCCGCGCCTGCTCAATAGAACTCTCTTCTGCGGCTGCCGGAGAAACCCCGAAGCCCGCGTTGTTCACGAGAAGGTCGATTCGGCCCTCCCGCTGGATTAACGCCTCAATGGCAGCCTTAACCGACGCGTCATCCGTCACATCCAGTGGCAGTAAGGGAAAAGCGTGTTCACCTGCCGCCGGACCACGCCGGCTTGTGCCATAGACCCGATAACCCGCCGCAAGAAGTTTATTAGCAGAGGCTTCGCCAATTCCTGAAGATGCGCCAGTCACAAGTGCTACACGTATTGGTGTCATGATGAGTATGACCTTAAGTTTGCGTTTGGATTTTTCTGCAGGAAAAGAGACGCAGCCGCAGATTAATCATTGGCTTCACTCTCAGCAGAACCCCGATGGAGGGTTCCGCTGAAATGACTTTTATTACAACGTTTTGTAGCGATCTGCTGCTTCATCCTGTCTGATGTCTGACAGCAGCCCCTGACGGGCGGTATCCAGCACATCCCAGCGCTCAGCATGGTGCAAAGGCGGAATCGTCACGAGCTCGCGGCGGTCAAAGCCTGCCAGAGCGGCGTCAACCAGTTCGCTGACTTCCATCATTTTCGGCGCGTTAGTGATGTCGATACCGGCGCGATTCCATATTTCGGTGTAAGTCCCCGCCGGAAGTACCGCCTGGATATAAATCCCTTTTGATGACAGCTCTACGTTCATTCCCTGAGACAGGAACAGAACAAAGGCTTTGGTTGCGCCGTAGACCGTCATAGCAAATTCCGGGGCGAGTCCAACGATTGAACTGATATTGACGATTGAACCTTCTCCGGCGTCGGCAAAACGGGTAGCCGCAACACTGGCAAGTCGCGTCAGGGCGGTTACGTTTAAGGCGATAAGCTTTTCCATGGAATCCGGTGTTTGCTCGGTAAAACTGCCGGACTGAGCGATACCTGCGTTATTGATAAGAATACCTATCCCCGCATCTTCACGCAGGCGCGCTTCTACTGTGGTTAAATCACCCGCTTGAGTCAGATCGGCAGGCAGAACATCCACGGAAATGGTGTGTTCCTCTCGCAGTCGTTTCGCAAGGGCTTCCAGTTTTGTTTTATCGCGAGCAACCAGAACAAGGTCATGTCCACGGCGGGCAAACCGTTCTGCATAGACCGCACCAATACCTGCGGATGCCCCGGTGATAAGAACTGAAGGTTTTTTCATCATTTTATCTTCTTTGTTAGTGGGTAAGAATCGCCGTCGGCGAAGTATGTTAAGCACACCCAGGAATTTATTCGCTGGTATCGTTTAGTGACGGATAATCGGTATAGCCTTGTGCTCCACCGCCATACAGTGTTTCAGGATTGAGAGGGGCCAGAGGCGCGCCCGTTTTTAGTCTTTCGACTAAATCAGGGTTAGAAATGAAGGGGCGGCCGAACGCGAATAAATCGGCTTTATCCTGTGCAAGATGCTCAGATGCCAGTGCCAGGTCATAGCCATTATTAGCGATATAGGTGTTTCTGAAGCGGCGACGCAGCGACGTGTAATCGAACGGCGTTGCATCACGGGGACCGCCCGTTACGCCTTCAACGACGTGCAGATAGGCGATACCTGAAGCATTAAGCTGGTCTGCCACATAGTCATATTGTGGCTGTGGATCGCTGCATGAAATCGCATTGGCGGGAGAGACAGGTGAGATGCGAACGCCCGTACGCTCTGCGCCGATCTCATCTTTGACGGCCTGCACGACTTCCAGCAGCAGGCGCGCACGATTCTCTACAGAACCGCCATATTCATCGGTCCGCTGGTTGGCACCATCCTTCAGGAACTGTTCCAGCAGGTAGCCATTTGCGCCATGTATTTCTACGCCATCAAAACCGGCGGCAATGGCATTAGCCGACGCCTGTCTGAAGTCAGCGACAATCTCGTTTATTTCATGCAGTTCAAGGGCGCGGGGTTCAGAGACGTCAGCGAATCCGTTGTTCACAAAGGTTTTAGTTTCAGCGCGGATGGCCGAGGGTGCGACTGGTGCAGCGCCGCCGGGCTGTAAATCGACGTGTGAAATCCGACCCACGTGCCATAGCTGTACAAATATGCGCCCACCTTTCGCATGCACTGCGTCAGTCACTTTCCGCCAGCCGTCAATCTGCGCCTGGGTGTAGATGCCAGGCGTATCCTGATAGCCCTGCGCCTGCTCAGAAATCTGCGTGGCTTCGGTTATCAGTAATCCTGCCGTGGCACGTTGCGCGTAGTAAGTCGCTGCCAATTCGCCCGGCACCAGTCCTGCTTCGGCCCGGTTACGGGTCAGCGGAGCCATCACTATGCGATTTGCCAGCGTGATGGACCCCAGTTCATAAGTTTGAAATAGCGCGTCATTGGTCATGATCATTCCTCGGTGAAGTAAGGGCAAAAGTAATTTTTTAATGATGATGATCGTAATCATTAATGTCAACTGGTTTGATTATGATCATAATCAATGTATAATCAGGCTCTGTGTCAGGAGGTAAAATATGAAAGTGTCCAAAGAGCAGGTTCGTGAAAACCGGTTGCGGGTCGTTGAAACCGCGTCAGCGCTTTTTCGCGAGCGTGGTTATGATGGAGTAGGCGTTGCAGAACTGATGTCAGCCGCAGGATTAACACATGGCGGGTTTTATAAGCATTTCGGGTCTAAAGCTGATCTGTTAGCCGAAGCGATGCGCTGCGGTTTTGCGCAATCCGCAGAAAAAACCCAGGGTGTGAGTCGCGAAACGTTTATCGAATACTATCTTTCCAGACAGCATCGCGATGATAGAGGAAAGGGATGTGTCATGTCGGCTCTGGGGACTGATGCAGCCCGTCAGTCTGAATCCATTCAGGAGACATTTGCGGCCGGGCTTGAACGGCAACTGTCTATACTGGAATCAGAAAAAGCAACGCGCGCAGAACTGATCAATACCCTTGCGCATCTTGTGGGTGCGATAATGCTTTCGCGGGCCTGTCCGGACAACTCCGGGCTCGCTGATGAAATTCTGGACGTATGCCGGACGCGTTTGCTTACGCCGGATGAAGATGAACATTGAGTCCCTATTTTTCCGCTCCACTGGTATGAAGCCACGGCGCAGTGACGGGAGTGTTCAGCTTGCTGGCGTGTAATTTATAGCAGCGGGCGTGCGAAATCCGGACCTCCTGTTCCGGATTTCGTACTGGCTGATGGATATAAACCCGCCGTCCATCTCCTGCACCAGCGACTCACGGTCACCCGTTGTCGCGAAATCCAGGGTACAGGCTCATACCGCCATCGATAAATAGCGTTGTCCCATGAACGTAGTCAGATAAATCGCTGGCAAGCCATACGACGGCGTTCGCCACGTCTTCAGCTGCACCGATGCGCCCGTAAGGAATGAGTTTCAATAACTCTTTGCCTGCCTCGCCCTGCGTCGCTTCCTCGTTGATGGCCGTGGCAATAGCGCCGGGGGCCACGGAGTTAACGCGTATGCGATCTTCACCCACTTCCTGTGCCAGGCTTTTCATCAGCAAATCAACCCCGCCTTTTGACGCGGCATAGTTGACGTGTCCGGCCCAGGGAATAAGCTGATGAACCGAACTCATATGAATAATTTTTCCCACCGCGCGGCTGAGGTGAGGGCGGTGCTCCTGGCTGCGGAACTGTCGCAACGCAGCGCGCGCGCACAGGAACTGGCCGGTGAGGTTGACGTTAATAACGGTGTTCCAGTCCTCAAGCGTCATCTCAATGGAAGGCGCATCCTTCTGAAGCCCTGAGTTTGCGACCAGGATATCCAGTCTGCCAAATTCAGCAATCGTCTGGTCGAAAAGGTTCTGCACGTCCGCTTCTTTCGATACATCTCCTTTAACTGCGATGGCACGTCCACCGTCTGCACGGATGTTTTCAACCAGTTTCTCTGCCGGTTCCGCCTGACTGTGGTAGTTAACCACCACACAGGCACCTTCTCTGGCGAGAGCTTCAGCACAGGCATAGCCGAGACCTGAGCTGGCGCCGGTGACCAGCGCAACCTGATTTTTGAGAGAAAAGATCATGAGGCTTCCTTAATTCAGTCAGTAATGGGCATCGTTAACCTGGCAGGCATCGTGCAGGATGGAATGGCGTTTGTTCGCTGACACGTTGACGTTCAGGCACTCAAACGCGGCTTAGCGGGTCAGCCGGATGCGATGCCTGGGCCTGAGTCACTGAATTATAGATGCGAAATTTAGGATTAGCAGCGATGACGGGCTTGACTGACGGGATCTTCGTTGCACAGGCTTTGCAGGAGCAGTGCCTGCGGGCAGGAAATGTGGATTCACCCTGGCAGGTTTTCTGGCGGGCAGGTCAATTGACTGCCCGATGCTCAGCTGAGTAACCGGGAGGCAATGCCCTGATGCCGCAGACAGCGGACGCCCGCTTAACCGGCGATGGCCGACCGGCAAAAGGGCCCGGCCTGAAACCGCCATCCTCAGCGAGGCCAGTGTCATCATCTATTCAGGCATTTTCTTAATAGGATAAGTCACGAGTGGTTTGATCTCCTTCAGCACAAACATGCTCTGCATCTCTTTGATGCCGGGTAACCGGCGTACCACGGACATGGCAAAATCGGCGTAGGAGTCGAGATCTGACGCCACCACCTGCAGGAGGAAGTCAGCATCGCCACCGATACTGTAGCAGGCCACCACATCCTCCAGCGCAGTCACTTCCTCTTCAAATTTTCGGGCCTCGGCTTCGCTGTGACTGTCAATGACGACCCGGATGAAAACCATCACGCCCAGACCAATTTTTTTGCGGTCAAGTACAGCACGGTAGCCCTGAATGACTTCATCTTCTTCCAGCTTGCGGACTTTGCGCCAGCACGGCGAGGCTGAAAGGCTTATTTTCTCTGCCAGCACCTGGTTCGTCACGCGCGCATCATCCTGCAGGATTTCAAGTATTTTCATATCTGTCGGGCTAAGGGCCATGCGGGAAAACTCCTTTCTACAGAGAGGCTTTAGAGGGTTATTTTTACCTAATTATCCGCATCGGGTAAATGATATAGGTAACAATTTTCTGCCCCGCTACGGCATAATACATTCATCTTTCTAATGAATATTATCAACGGAACAAGGAATGAACGGATCCTATGTTAATGCACATCGTCATGTTTACGCTGAAAAGTCCGTGGAGTTGGTCATCCCTGGAGACTATTGATGCAGAGAGAGCCACGCGTGCTCACCCGGATCATATTAATGAAATAAAAGGTTGGAGCTGTGGCAGGAATATCACCCGACGCGACATCGCAGCGGATTTTGTCGTAATTGGCCTGTTTGAGAACCGCGAAGATTTGAACGCCTATATTATCCACCCTGACCATCAGAAAGGCGTCGCCAAATGGAAATATATTGCGGACTGGAAGGTGGTTGATATTGAATTTCCCGGCGACTTTACATTAAACCGTGGTTTGCTCTCTGTACTGAATACGCTTTCGCACGCACATTAAGATCCATTCCAGAGAAGTGAGGAATTACGATGAAGTTCGACGCCAGTCAGCATCGCTGTACGATTATTATTGATAAAGATCTCCCGGCCGGTCTTGCCATGAACGCAGCAAGCGTTATCGGAATCAGTTTTGGACGCACGGTCGATAATCTCGTTGGACCTGATATGCAAAGCCTCGATGAAGTCAATTACCCCGGTGTTATTTACGCGCCTCTCCCGGTACTGCTGGCTTCAGGTGATTATCTGCATGAATTACAGGCCAGTGCTGAAAGTGATGATGAGATGTATGTCATGCCATTCAGCGCACTGGCACAGTCGTGTAAAACCTATGAAGAGTATGGCGAAAGAATTTCGTCTGTGAAAAGCGAGAATATTGAGCTGGTCGCCATTGGCATTATCGGGCCTAAAAAGAAGCTGACCCGAATGACAGGGAATCTGCCGCTCTACAAATAAATCATCTTAAAGCGCGTTAAGCAGCCGATCGCATAGCGATCTCACCCTGCATGCCTGCCTGTTTTTATTTTAATTTATCCTGACTAAGGAAGAGAAGATGTACGCTATTTTTAAAGAACGAGTCATCGCGCAGGCGAAGGAGGTTTATTATCTGCATAGCGCCTTCCATGCGGGTAATATCAGCCTGAATGAGCTTGGTCTTCATCAGAATAATAAACTGCGAGAAGTGGTGAAATATGTTGCAGAGCATTCACCCTTTTATCGCGAGCATTTTAAAGGTTTAACGTCTTCCGATATTGAATCATTAACTACCGCTGGTCTCACGTCTCTTCCGTTCACGACTAAAGATGATCTGAGAATGCAAGGCGCAGCGCTGGCATCTGCCCCCCTTCATCAGAGCTGGATTTATTACGAAACGACAGGCACAACGGGGAAGCCGACGCCGTGCCCGCGTAATGAAACCGATTCGGTGCATAATAATACGCCTCTGATTATTCATTACCGTAATATCTTTGAGCAAATTGCGCCCCATCATGTAGTGGGCGTCATGGGGCCAACAGAACTTCATTCGACCGGGGATACCTTCGAGGATGTATTCCGCAGTCTGGGTTACAGCGTCGTCAAAATGTGGCCGCGTTCGCCCGTCGTGGGAATGAAGCGGGTAATGGCATTAATTAATGAACTGCAGATAACCGCACTGGTCTGTACGCCCGCCGTGGCGATTGCTGTAGCGCGTTTCATTAAAGATTCGGGCGGGGACCCATCGGCAACCAGCGTGAAGCTGATTCTTACCGTGGGTGAATTGACCACGCCACCTCTGTTAAGAAACATAGGTGAGATCTGGGGGGCAAAAGTCTATAGCTGTATGTATGCCTCACAGGAGTCTTCTATTCTTGCCGTGTGCGCACAGGATAGTCACCTCTACACCGTCCCGCTGAACAACTACTACGAGATTATCAACCCTTTCAGTGGCGCAGCCTGTGACATCACCACGGGACAGGGGGTAGGTGAGTTAGTCATCACGCATCTCTATAAGGGCCAGAAACCGCTAATCCGTTACCGTACCGGTGACATGGTACGGTCAACCTTGATGCCGGATGGCAGCCAGAAAATTGTGCCGATTGGTCGTGTTCGCGATGTCCTGACGCTCAACGGGCAGGCTTACTGTGCCTGGGACCTTGAAGCCGCGCTTCTTGAAAAACTGGAAGGCTGTCTGGATTACGCTATCCAGATTGACAACCGCGAAGGGAGAGATGTGCTCAACATCACGGTGGAGATGTTTAACCGGCAAGCCGATGTTTCTTCGTTACTCAGCAACGTCAAACGGCATATTGAACAGAACATTGCCGGTGTCAGCATTCACCTGATTGATGGCGAAACCAGTCGCGTAACCGGCACCTCTGCAATGGTGAGCTGGAAAGCGGCACGTATTCATGACCTGCGTCCGGCGGCAGATAACAGCGATCGTGACGCGGCACTTGCGCTGATTAATCGGGGATTTGAATGATGACAATCAGTGACGCTGATAAACGTGATGAAACCCGGTCGCCTCACCATCTATGGAGCTACCTCAACGGCGAGTTTATTACCGCCGATAGCGCGCTGTTACCGGTTACCACCCAGGCCTTAAATTATGGCACCGCTGTGTTCGAAGGTATTCGTGGTTACGCGCATCATGCTGATAACACCGTTAATGTGTTCCGTCTGGACGATCATATTAACCGGCTGATTCAGTCAGCCTTATTACTGCTGATTGATGATCTACCCGAACCTCAGGCGTTAAAGGCGTTAACGCTGGCGCTTCTGAAAAAAAATGATGTCGAAGACGACTGCTATATCCGACCGATAGCATATAAACGTCATCTTTTACCTGGCACCGGATTTGGCGTAAAGCTCTCCGGCGTCAGTAGCGGGCTTTCGGTTAATAGTCTGAATATGCGCGCCTATATAAAGCAGGGGGGGGTGAAGTGCACGGTTTCAGGCTGGCGTCGCATTGCCGATAATTCTATTCCCGCGCGGGCTAAAATTACCGGCAGCTACGTCAATTCGGCTCTGGCAATGGAGGCGGCTCATCGTGGCGGATATGATGACGCCATAATGCTTAACCACCACGGTTACGTTGCCGAAGCGACCACATCCAACGTGTTTATTGTGAAAAACAGGACGCTCATTACTCCGCCGGTTACCGCTCATATTCTGGAGGGTATTACCCGCAGCACCGTCATTGAACTGGCTACAACCTGCCTTGATCTGCGTGTCGAGCAACGGGATATATTGCCTTCAGAACTCCTGACGGCGGACGAATGTTTTTTAACAGGCACGGGCGTCGAAATATCGCCTGTCATTCAGATCGACCATCGCAAGCTGAATAGCATGGATGAGAAAAGTATTTCCCTGTCTGTTAAAGGTCTGTATGAAAAGTTAGTCCGCGGTCAGTTAACTGCCTTTAATCACTGGCTGACCCCTGTCTGTTAATTCATTAATTTAGGTGAAAAGATGCGCCATCATTTTATGGATATGGGCTTAACGCATGTTGTGAATTATCCCATTCATACTTTAGGCCCTTCAGGAACAAGCAGCGAATATGCCTCACAATTTTTCCATCGCTGGATGGGTGATCATTATTCTGACAGCTCTCATACGATTCATCTTGATGACTCCTATGAACTGGCAAGAAAAAATATTGATGAAGAGAACGGGTTATTAATTGTCGCCAATGCGTACCCTAAAATTAACGATTTTTATATGGACACCCGTCTGAAACTCTTAGCAACATTCCTTTATGACACGCCTCTTTATGGGCTGGTTGCTAACAGGGTTTTACCGGACAGGCCTTTGACGGTTGCCTCTCATCCGGCGCCTGTTCCATTGATTGCCGAATTACTCCCGGCCGGATTACGTATTGCAAAGATTGTTGAGATGTCTTCTACCAGCGCGGCAGCACAGGCGGTGGCCTGCGGTGAAGTGGATATTGCGTTAACAACAGAAATTGCCGCCAGACTGCATAACCTTAATTTTATTTCGCGCACCCGCCCGATACATATGCTCTGGTCTGTTTTCGCCTCAACGATTCGTAAAGGATAAAAAATGACAATGTTTAAAATGCACACACTTGAAAGTGCACCCGCTGCCAGCCGCCCTTTGCTGCAAAGCTCCATTGACGGTTTCGGCTGGATTCCCTGGCAAAGTGCGTTCATGGCAGAGTCGCCCGCACTGCTCGCTTCTTACCAGTTCGCCCATGACGCCTTCTCTCAGTGCTCGCTGACAGAAGAGGAGCGGGCCGTTGTCTGGATCACCACAGGGCTGCTCAATCAGTGCGCCTATACGGTTCAGGCGCATAGCTGGATTGCGCAGCATAAAGGTGTATCGGCCGACATCCTGAGCAGGCTGACTGAGCAACCTGAAGCCCTGCCGGCGAAGCTGGCTGCGTTATACCACTTTACCCGCGACGTTGCTCTGGCTCAGGGTCAGATATCGCACAACGCGGTTAAGGCGCTTCTGGCTGCAGGGTACAGCCAGCAAAATGCGCTGGATGTGGTGCTTGGGGTCGCCCAGAAAACCATGTCAACACTGCTTAACAGCATGGCAGATACCCAAATCGAACCGCATTTTCAGACCTTTTCGTCGCGATAACCACGGACATTCACCATGCAATTTATCCATCGTGAGCAGGTTGAGCAGATTTTATCGTCTGCGACATGCCTGCAGTTGAGCCGGGAGGCGTTTACCCTGATGAGCAGGGGCAAAGTTAAACAGACTTTGCGGAGTGTTATCGCTTCTGAGCAGGGTTCCCTGATGGGCACCATGCCCGCTTACATTGAGGATGGCCCCTATGCGGGATTCGGGCTCAAAACAGTCAGAGTCGATTTCAATCATCACAATCAGTCTACGTCCCATGAGGGGTGTATCCTGCTTTACGATGCCACTGATGAGGGCGATATCGTGCTGGTTGATGCCGCGTCTGTGACAGAATTACGCACAGCCGCCGCATCTGCACTGGCTACGGACCTGCTTGCTCACCAGAACGCAAGCCATCTGGCAATCCTGGGAACAGGGGTTCAGGCGCGAAAACATGTTCAGATGATCATGGCCGTTCGTGCAATCACGTATATCTCAGTCTGGGGAAGAAGCCGGGCTGGCGCGGCGCAGTTTGCAGCGTGGTGTCAGCACTATTCCGGGCTGCCCGTTACGGTTGCGGAAACGCCTGCTCAGGCCATCGCTCAGGCGGATATCATTTGTACGGTGACAGCGGCAAAAGCACCGTTTCTTCGCGCCAGCGATCTGCCTGCGCGCTGTCATATCAATGCCGTGGGGGCGTCTGCCCCCGGCTTTCAGGAAGTGGCGCCAGATATCTACACGGCGGTCAATCTGTATTTGGATTCCAGAGAGGCCGTCTGGAACGCCTCCTCCTGCCTACTTAAGGCAAAACAGCAAGGATTATTACTTCAGGACGCTTCAGGCACGGAAATAGGCACCCTGCTGACCTCAGGCGATCGTCCTGACCTCCCTGTGTCACAGAGAACGCTGTTTAAGTCCGTGGGGCTTGCCGTGCAGGATCTGGTTTTTGCCCGGGCTATCGTCGCCGGAAGCCGGTCCGCTATGAACAATACGCTGAAATAACTTTTCGCCCTCTCTTTCGACAGGAATCACTATGTCAGGAACTGCTCAGATACTCTCTTACATGGCTGCATTGGGACTCGCGGCCGCCATTCCGGGGCCGGGGATGACCGCATTAGTCGCCCGTAGCGTCAGTGGCGGTCTGATGACCGGCTTTACGATGCTGGCTGGCCTCATTCTTGGGGATTTGATCTATTTATCGATTGCCGTCTTTGGTCTGGCGGTAATCGCGCACAACTACACCTCCATTTTTACGCTGATTAATTGGGCTGCTTCACTCTATTTATGCGTGCTGGCATGGCAGTTCTGGTGCCACCAGCCGCAGGCGATAAACATCAATCAGAAAGCGACAAAACGGGAACTGGCATCGGCGTGGTTTTCCGGGCTGACGATTACGCTGGGCAATCCGAAGACCATCGCTTTCTATATGGCGATATTACCTCTGGTGATCTCGCTGGATAATGTCTCGTTGCAGATGTGGGGGGGAATGCTGGTGCCACTAACCGTATTTGTCCTGCTCTGTATTGGCGCAGTTTTCATTCTGGCGGCGCTCAGAATACGCCACCTCCTCACCAGCGAAAAAGCGCAACGACGCCTTTTCCGATCGGCCGGTTTCATTATGATGCTGGCCGCGGCAGGCATGGTCATTAAGACGCTGTAAAATCCGGTGGCTCCGCCTGCCGGCAGGGGCGGACTGGCACGTCTGTCCGGGATTGGCGGCAGTTGCGAACCCGACGGTCAGCGGCAGGGGCGGTAAGACGTGCGGCTGACCTGTCGCCTTGATATCAGCTTGATCGCTTAACGCCACGCCGGTGGCCGTCAGGCTGCAGGGGGGCTAGGCTGCACAGCCTGAATGCTGCGGGAAACGGACAGCAGCTTGCGGCTGCGGGATAACACATAGTTAACGCTGCACGGTTTCTCTGGCCGCTGCCAGCGCAGCAGCTGGAGGGTGATAAGCCCCGCAGCAGTTCACCGACTCACCCTCATGGAAGTTAACCGTCCTCCGCAGGCCTGCGTTACTTAACCTCTGCTTCCCTTTCGCGACGATCAGCGTCCCTCCTGACGATTACCGTTAATCAGCGCCAGAGATTCCCCGCTGCCTGCTCATTTACGGCATGCCCGTCACATAAACTAAAACTGCCTCATACTTTTCTGTGACAAATAACACAACCTGATTACATCTTCCGGCGGAGATGATTTTTTATCGTGATAATAGTTTTACTGAGTACATTGATGTTGTACTGAGTACAACAAGGCACTTTGCGCTTAGCGCGTTAAGTGATGAAAAAATTGTGAGGATCATCATGTCTGAAAAACAGCACATCACGACTTTCTCTGCCGATATTGAGCAGCAGACCGTTAAGAAGGTGGTCTGGCGCATTTTGCCCTTCCTGATTATTTGTTATCTGATTGCCATTATCGATCGCGGCAACATTGGTATGGCTTCGTTACAGATGAACGAAGATTTAGGACTGTCGAAAGCGGTATTTGGTTTTGCGAGCAGTCTGTTTTTCGTCGGTTACTTCCTGTTCGAGGTTCCCAGCAACCTCGCCATGCAGAAAATAGGCGCAAAAATCTGGATCTCCCGCATCATGGTGTCGTGGGGCATCATCTCGGTTTGTACCGCCTTTGTAGAGAGCGCCAATACCCTCTATGTACTGCGCTTTCTACTGGGGGCCGCGGAGGCAGGATTTTTCCCGGGCGTGATTCTGTATCTGACATACTGGATCCCCGGTAAGTACCGTGCCCGCGTGATTGCGACTTTCATGGTGGCTATTCCTGCAGCGAATTTTGTTGGATCGCCAATTTCTGGTCTGATTCTGTCACTGGATGGCTGGCTGGGCATGCGTGGCTGGCACTGGCTATTCATCCTGGAAGGCATTCCTGCGGTGATTCTGGGGATTGCGGCCTTCTTCGTATTAAGCAATCGTCCCACCAGTGCCAGCTGGTTAAATGAGGAACAAAAAGCGTGGCTGAACAGCACCCTTGAAGCTGAAAATGCGAAGAAGAAAGCCATTGGTCACATCTCTCTCTGGCAATTGCTGCGTCACAAACATATCTGGGTAATGGCGCTGATCTATGCAGGTGCGTCTGCGGCGGGCTCAACGCTAAGCGTCTGGTCTCCGCAACTGCTTAAATCGTTTGGTCTGGATAACCTGACCACCGGTTTGGTCAATGCAATTCCATATGGTCTGGCATCGGTTCTTATGATTGTCTGGGGCAGAAGTTCTGACCGCAGCGGCGAGCGTCGCTGGCACACCGCGTTAACGCTGTTTCTGATTGCGGGTGGTTTGCTGTCCGCCTTCATCACCAATAGTCTGACCGGCAGCGTTGTCATCCTGTCGCTGGTTCTGATCGGGGCGTATTCGATGAAAGGGCCTTTCTGGGCACTGGCATCGGGGTGGATGTCATCCACTACCGCTGCTGCGGGCCTTGCTGCAATCGGCGCGGTGGCCAATCTGATTGGGGGAGGACTGATGGTTAACGTTTACGGCATTATTAATCAGGCGACCGGCAGTCATACTATTGCCATGGTGCCACTGGCTATCCTCTGCGGTGCTGGAGGTATCGCTGTGCTGGTCATGGGCCGTAAAAAAGAGTCGGCGATTAACGTTGAGAATAACGCTTCGCCAGTCGGCAAATAATCTCACCAGGCCAGCAGACATTAATCAAAATGTCTGCTGGTCACACCGCCCGGCTTTTTATCCCCGTAACTAACGCGCCGCTTGGTGCAGGCACCTCAACCAGTGAGAACTGCCTGATAGCCTCAACGCTAAAGTGCATGATGAAACCAGCAACACAATACTGCTGCACATCCTTCTGGCGGGTTTTAAAAAGTCTGAGAGAAGTGCACATGAACCTGCGCTGAAACGACTACAAAACGATCTGACACTCATCCTCGTCCAGAAAGAGATCAGTAACAATCTGACAAGAAAATTCCTTTCCTCATCACTACTGACTTAAACAATCTCAGGCTAGTTTATCCAATTAAAATGGATATACGGAGCCGCTAAACGTGTTTACATCCTCTCTGAATCATTCAGCATGCGAGCTTATAGTTATATTGACGTTAGGGCTGGCAGTTTCCATACCCAATGCGAACGCGGTTAACGCTGAAGAAAACCAGCAGATTAACGGTCTTGTCAGAGAGCCACTCATGCTACCTGTGACTTTACCAGAGGGTAAGCCAGCACTCCTGGAAGCTTTCGTGACGCGACCCGCCGGAGATAAACGCTGGCCTGTTGCCCTTATCACCCACGGCACGGCGGAGACGGCTGAGTTCGATCGGCTGGAAATGAACCCGAACTGGATGTCAGGAATGGCACTGGCATTCGCCCGGCACGGCTATGCGGCGGTGGTCGTTATGCGTGAAGGTTACGGGTATTCAAGCGGCGGTGCTGAATATACCGGCAGTACCTGTGTTGAGCCGCGGCATGATCTTGCCGGAAAACGGGATGCTGAAGACCTGCTGGGAGCGCTCAACGCTATCAGGCATGAGCCCTGGGCATCCCATCATTCAGCCATTCTCGCCGGGATGTCAGCGGGGGGTTTTGGCGTCCTGGCCACGGGGGCCCGCCAGCCAAAAGGGGTTCAGGCAATCATCAACTTTGACGGCGGGCGGGGTGCCGGAAAGGGTGGGTCGTTGTGTGACAGAGCCGGGTTACTTAAAAGCTTTGCTTCCATGGGCGCCACTTCGCGCATTCCTTCGCTTTGGCTCTATTCGCAAAACGACACATTATTCCCGCCTTTCACCGGCATCTCTTTTTTCCATTCTTATACTTCAGCAGGTGGTCTCGCCAGCTTTATCGTGATGCCACCTTATGATACTAACGGTCATACTTTTATAGAATCCGCACCTGAAGATTTCTGGTGGCATCCTGTCGCTGAATTTCTTCAGAAACAGCGGTTGGCATACAAGGCGATAGTGGCGACACGCATTGAAAGACTGCCTCTGCCGCAGACTCTCAATAGCGCCTCAGGAACCTTAGCATTCAGAAAATATGAATCTGCACAGCTTTATGAAAAAGCATTTGCTACCGATGTCAGAGGTGTTTGGGGAGTGTCTTACCGGGCGCGCACAACGAAAGATGCTGCTGCGAGGGCGCTTAGCAACTGTCAGATGTATGAGCATACCGCGAATGTGAAGTGCAGGATTTATGCTGTCAATAACACCCTCATGCCGTGATAAAATTAAATGGGTCAGTAACGTGATTCCTCGGGTGGAATGAACGTCTCTGCATATTGCGGATGTATTCTCATTAATCAGGTTTACGGGAAGGGTGTACGGCTTAATAAGGACACGGTCCCATGACCGGGATGTTTAATTGTTAAAAAGGAATAGGTGTGGAAGTAACTGCAGAACTGTGTCCTCCAGAGGAATGGGAATCAATGGTGAACATTTTTACTGAAATGGAAGAATATTATTACGGTAAAGGAATTATTCATGAGTCACTGTTGAAAAACTATCTTCATACTCAACTGTTCAGCACACTCTCTGGCACACAGGTTATCAGGGCGCGCTGTGGTACCCACATCGTTGGGCTGGCCTGTTGCACTATTCTTTATCCTTCTCCACGGTATAGCGGTGAGTTTCACATCAAAGAACTTTTCGTCTCTCAACATGAGAGAGGCAAAGGGATTGGTAAATCACTCATGCAGTTTATGGCGCAACTTGCCCTTAAGCAGGCGTGTCTCAGCCTGAGCTGGAACGCGGAAAAATCCAACCATCGGGCAAACCGTTTTTACCAGTCACTCGGCGGAAAGATCAACGACAGTATCGTGAGTTATTCTCTGCAGGGTGACTCCCTGAGAACACTGGCTACTGAAGATTAATCAGATCCTCACAACGCTGACCTGAAGAGAAGATAATCGATAGCACGCTTTCATGAGTTGTCAGCCGTTTTCAGGGAGGTCAGCACGATCGCCACGGGTTGATGGATGCGAAATCACAAGAAATTCCACCGGGAACCCGGTGTCATTTCTGGCCTGATGCTTTGCTCCCGGCGGGATTTCGAGTCCTTGCTGAGCCTTGATGTCATGTTTCTCACCCTCTGACTCCATGGTAAGAACACCACTGAGTACAAAGAAAAATTGTCTTGAGACGGCGTGCCAGTGGCGTTTTTCAGACGTGCCTGGCGGCATCTTTTCATGAATCACCAGCATGTCCTGGCGATTTAACAGATACCAGCCGTCGCATTCTTCACCCCATACATAGTGCTCTGCGTTTTCCTTAGAAATCATCCTTATCGTCCTTTTAGCTGAATCTAATGAGTGCCTTCAGGATGAGATACAGCACTGAGTGAGTCATGTCTAATCTTTAACACTCAGAATTACGCTGCTGGACTTCCTTCCTTAAGCGTTACCGCCAGAACATCCAGAACGTTACGTGCTGCAACAGTGCCCATCTTCACGTAAGAGTTATCACTGACGCCGCCGATGTGCGGCGACAGAATTACGTTCTCAACATTCTGCCAGATATGTGGGGCCGTGAGGGGTTCTGAGTGGAAACTGTCCAGTGCGGCCCAGGCCACGGTGCCATTCTTCAGCGCCGCGCTCAGCGCGTCATCATCAATGAGTCCACCGCGTGCGGTGTTCACCAGAATGGCGCCTTTTTTAAACAACGCCAGTTTCTCTGCGTTAATCATCTGGCGCGTCTGTTCGGTGAGCGGGCAGTGCAGCGAAATGACATCAGACTGTTGCAGCAGATCGTCAAGTGAGGAGGACTCGCACTCATCAGGGAAGGTTTTGGCAAAGGGATCATAGGCGAGCACCTTCATGCCAAAAGCCCGGCCAATGCGGGCAACGCGACCACCAATTGCGCCCAGCCCCACCAGTCCCAGTGTTCTGCCTTCCAGCTCAATGGACTTATGGGTGGATTTATCCCAGTATCCCTGACGCATACGCTGATCCAGCGTTATCACCGATTTGGCGCAGGCCAGAATCAGCGCCCAGGTATGCTCGGCCACGGCCGCTGCGTTGGCACCCGGCGCGGACTGGACACTGATATGGCGTTCTGCCGCTGCTTTTTGATCAATAACGTCAATACCGCTGCCATGTTTGGAAACCACCCGCAGGGCAGGTGCGGCGTCCATGATGCGGGCGTTGATTTTACCGTAGCGGACGATAATCCCCACCGGGTTGTGCTGCTGGCAGAGCTGGAATAGCGTGTCTTCGTCAGGTTGCTTGCCAGCATAAACGATGCGGAATTCAGTCAGCAGATTCAGCGCCTGCGGTGCCAGATCGTTGCCGGTCACCAGAATGACGGAAGATGATGTTGTCATCACAGTGTCTCCCCCTCGTGCAGCATGCCTGCGATTTGAAGCGATTTCTCTAACCAGGGTGCGCGCAGGTCGCCATCACGAATGGCTGCAATGCGGCCGGTCTCAAAATCCAGTTTTTTCTGTGCCAGTTCGAGCAGCACCGGAACGGCTTCACGCGGCAGAACCACCACGCCATCAATATCACCAATGACAAGATCGCCTGGCTGAATGGCTGCGCCCGCCACAGAAACAGGGAAGTTAACGCGTCCCGCAACAGATTTAGTCGGGCCGCAGGGATTCAAGCCTGCAGAGAAAACCGGGAATCCGTTTGCGCTCAGTGAATCGGCATCACGCACCGCACCATCAATAATGATTCCGGCGATACCAGACGCTTCAGCCTGAGTGGACATAATTTCCCCGATTAAGGCACAGCTGATATCGCCTTTGCCATCGACAACAATCACATCACCTGGCTGAGCAATTGCCAGTGCGGCGTGAATGGCGAGGTTATCGCCTGGCCTGACTTCAACGGTAATTGCCGGTCCGGCGACTTTCATCGTCGGGGAGACAGGTTTAACGCGACCATGCAGCGTTCCACGTCGTCCGGCAACATCAGCGAGTATCGCTGCCTGATACTGCGCAGCCTGTTTTACGAGCTCTGGCGCGACACGGATGATGTCGCGATTGATAAAGGTATTCTCTGCATTAGGCATAAATCATTCCTCGTTTGTTTTACCAGGTACAATCATGTTGTACAATATAAAACAACTATATCTATGTTAATTCCGATCGCACCAGTGTTAAGCGTTCATTTGTGATGTAAATACGATGTGAATCACAAATTGCGCGGTAAACTGCCTGCCGTCGCACACAGGAGGACGTACCGATGGGGAATGAAGGCGTAATTGCCGTAGAAAAAGCGCTGGCGCTGCTGGATTGTTTCAAACCTGGCGAGGAGTCGCTGACGCTTACCGCCCTGGCGCAGCTGTCGGGCTACCATAAAACGACGGTTTATCGCCTGATGAACTCACTTGAGCGCATGAACTATGTGATTCGCCGCGACAATGGCGTTTACACTCTGGGGCCCAGACTGCTTTATCTGGGCAAGCTCTATGAGCAGTCCTTCCATCTGGCGAGTATTGTTCAGCCTGAACTGCATGCACTGGCGACCGCGACGGGCGAAAGTGCCTCATGGTATGTGATGGAAAATGAGCAACGACTCTGCCTTTTCAGAGCCGAGTCGTCGGAAGGATTACGCGAAACGCGTCTGCCGGGCACCTTTCTGCCGCTGGATAATTCTGCTATCGGACAGGTGCTTCGCTACTGGGGTCTGAATGAACCTCTGTTTGACACTGCGCCTATGCTTCCCCTGTTCACGTCAGGTATACGCGATCCGCATATCGCGGCGTTCTCAGTACCGGTGTTTGGCGAAGGTGACAAACTGATTGCGGCGCTGGCACTGACCGGGCCCGCATCACGCCTGACGCAGACAACGTGTGACGGAGGATTGGGTAAACTGATGAAAGAGGTGGCCAGCAGGCTTTCGATTAAATCAGGCGCGCACAAAGTGATGTGCGATAACTTTTATAAAATTTAGCGGTCAGCTTAACCCGCCTGCAGCGAGGCTTTTATACACGGATTTAACCCGCCGGCGTTAAAAGCCTCGCTCTTCTCATGAAAAAATCCCCACTTCCCCACCTCAACATGAATTTCCTTCATGTTCGTTGAAATTTAATCACTTTTTTTCAACCCGGCGTTGAGGCATAAAGTAAGAATTGTTAATAACTTTGAGTCATATGAATGCTTGTAAAGGGATAGCAACGCTGGATAAACCCTTAAAACAACCATTCATCTCAGCGACCAGGATACCCGATAGCGATGAACAATTTAGCCTTTACCCTCAAGCGCATTCGTTTCGACGAAAACTATAATCCTTCGAAAAATACGCGGGCGACGACTAACTTCGCTAATTTAGCGCGCGGCGAAAAACGTCAGGAAAATCTGCACAACGCCCTGGCGATGATCGACAATCGTTTTAACGCGCTGGCGCACTGGGACAATCCTAAAAGCGATCGCTATTCTGTTGAACTTGAGATTATTTCTGCTGAGCTGAATCTTCGCCCGGAAAGTTCCGACGAGCTGTTCCCGGCGATTGAAATTCTTAAAACGCACATCGTGGATCATCAAACCGGTCAGCGCATTGAAGGGATTGTCGGCAATAACTTCTCATCCTATGTGCGTGATTATGATTTCAGTGTCGTGCTTGCAGAGCACAATAAAGGCCAGTCAGAATTCAGTCTGCCGGATGATTTTGGTCAGCTGCACGGCAATATTTTTAAAAGCTTTGTCAACTCAGCGGCCTATAAAGAGAGCTTCAGTAAATCGCCGGTTATCTGCCTGAGCGTGTCGAGCAAAAACACCTACGTGCGCAACGGTAACCATCATCCGGTACTGGGCATCGAATATCAGCAGGATGCGCCTTCCCTGACTGACGTTTACTTCGGAAAAATGGGTCTGAAAGTGCGCTTCTTCATGCCGCAGGGCAGTGTTGCGCCGCTGGCCTTCTACTTCCATGGTGACCTGCTTAGCGATTACACCAATCTTGAGCTGATCAGCACCATCAGTACGATGGAAACGTTCCAGAAAATCTATCGCCCGGAAATTTATAACGCCAATTCTGCAGCCGGACAGTGCTATCAGCCCACGCTGCAGCATCAGGATTATTCATTAACCCGCATTGTTTACGATCGCGAAGAGCGCAGCCGACTGGCCGTCGAGCAGGGCAGGTTTACTGAGGCGCATTTCATCAAGCCTAATCAGACACTTCTTGCACAATGGTCTGCTGAATTCGTTCTTTGATTAATTAAAACCAGAAGGTCACCTGCTATGAAAACCTTATTACCGACATCCACCGCGGGCAGCCTGCCTAAACCTTCATGGATTGCGCAGCCAGAGGTGCTCTGGTCACCCTGGAAATTGCAGGATGATGAGTTAGTTGACGGCAAAAGAGATGCGCTGCGTCTGTGTCTGGACGATCAGGTTCGTGCCGGTATTGATATCGTCAGTGATGGCGAGCAAACCCGTCAGCACTTCGTGACGACGTTTATTGAGCACCTCAGCGGTGTGGATTTTGAAAAGCGCGAAGTGGTCCGCATCCGTAATCGTTACGACGCGAGCGTCCCGACCGTGGTGGGTGAAGTCTCACGTCAGAAGCCTGTGTTTGTTGAAGATGCGAAAATCCTGCGCAAACTGACCGATCGTCCTATTAAGTGGGCGTTGCCGGGGCCGATGACGATGATCGATACCCTGTATGACAATCACTACAAAAGTCGTGAAAAGCTGGCCTGGGAATTCGCAAAAATCCTGAATCAGGAAGCCAAAGAGTTAGAAGCAGCAGGCGTGGATATCATTCAGTTTGATGAGCCTGCGTTTAACGTCTTCTTCGATGAGGTGAATGACTGGGGTATTGCTGCGTTAGAGCGTGCCATCGAAGGTCTGAAATGCGAAACCGCCGTTCATATCTGTTATGGCTACGGCATTAAGGCGAATACCGACTGGAAGAAAACGCTGGGTACAGAGTGGCGTCAGTATGAAGAGGTATTCCCAAAACTTCAGCGTTCGGCTATCGATATCGTTTCACTGGAGTGTCAGAACTCGCGCGTTCCGATGGACCTGATCGAGCTGATTCGCGGTAAAAAAGTCATGGTCGGTGCTATCGACGTGGCAACCCATGAAATTGAGACACCTGAAGCAGTGGCAAACACGCTGCGCAAGGCGCTGCAGTTTGTGGATGCTGAAAATCTCTATCCTTCTACCAACTGCGGCATGATCCCGCTGCCGCGTCAGGTGGCCAATGGCAAACTGCATGCGTTGAGTGCCGGCGCAGAGATTGTCCGCAGAGAGATTCTGGGAAAATAAACTTTTCCTGAGCAGGCTCAGTCCGGCTGGCGATTCGCTAGTGAGAAACCAAAAGCCGGACTGAGTAGTATTCCCTGTGCTGGGAGTGGGTTTGCACAGGGATACGTGTCAGCATTAAAATTACGCTACTACCTATCTTCTGCACCTTCTCTTTTCCCGCCAGCCTCATCGTTAAAATATCTTCTGCCCTGATCCCTTACTCATATCGTCATGTTATATCTGTTGTTAAAGCTGATATTGTCAGTCAATCATCAGGTAAAAGGATCGAAGATGAATACAATATTTGAGTGGCGCCATAACCATTATCTGATCAGTACCGACAAGAAAAAAATCAGACCAAAAGGCTAACCGGGAGAACTATATCTGGACGATGACGCGGCCTGATATCTATGCCGGGAATAATCGTTAAATAACCACGGCTAAACAGCGATAATCCGTTCAGATACAGCGCGGTGTAAATCCATCATCAAGCATGGATGTCTGCCAATAAACGGATCAGACTGGCCGCAGGACGATCACAGCGTATCGACACGCCTTGCTGGTGCTATTTCTGAAGACACAATCAGCTGGATCGCCCAGTTCCAGACAGTCGCCAGACGCCATTTCATACGTGCTGGAGCCGGCTTCGAAGGTCAATGACCCTTCCAGTACCCATATAAGCTGACGTCTCGAAATATACGAGATAGCGGGCATCGGCACAGCGGTATTGGCCGGCAGTTCGACACTGACCAGATCGACCGGCATCTCACCCGGTGAAACGTGCCGACGCAAGTAGCCGGTTTCAGGATCCTGCCATATCGGCTGATTTTCGTGCCTGACCAGCGTTCCTGTCTGAACTTCGGTCTGGGCCAGAAGCTGCGAGATGCTCATGTCAAAAGAGCCCGAAAGCCGCGCTAACAGCACTGCCGTCGGGCTGCTCTCTCCACGCTCAATTTTGTGGATCATCGCCCGCGATACACCGGAGTGACCTGCCAGTTCAGTCAGTGACCAGCCGCGTTTTTCTCTTTCCTCTTTAACCTTTAATCCGATCCGGATATTCAGGCTATCTTCTTTGATGGACATTTCATCTAACATAATGGATAACTATCATTGTGTACAATTCATCTACTTTAGTGAATGAGTAAAGGGGTGTCTACCATGATTATTCGTGCGGCTATTGAAAGTGATGCTGATGTGATTGCTGAGATTTATAACGATGCGGTGCTTAACACCACGGCCATCTGGAATGAAAGCAGGGTAGATGTCGCGAACCGCATCGCATGGATACACAGTCGTCAGCAGGCGGGTTTTCCTGTGATAGTGGCAGCGGATAACGATGAAAGCGTGCTGGGATATGCCTCATTCGGTGACTGGCGGCCCTGGGATGGATATCGCCACACCGTTGAACACTCTGTTTATGTTCATAATCACGCGCGGGGACAAGGCATAGGTGATGCCCTGATGCGGACGTTAATTCAGCTTGCCTGTAAGAGCAAAAAGCACGTGATGGTGGCGGGCATTGAATCGGAAAATGTAGCGTCAATCACGCTGCATAAAAAGCTGGGCTTCACGGAGGCGGGCACCATGAAAGAAGTCGGCAATAAATTCGGGCGCTGGCTGGATCTGACATTTATGCAGTTGCGTCTGGATGACCGCAAACATCCATGACTATCACTGCCTGAACGTTAACGCGCGCATGCGGTGGCGGACATCCTTTGGAGGCTGGTCGACATCGTGTGAATGAATTGTAAATTCACACACCAGCCGATATAACAGACGGATAACCACGCATCACCGAGGCAATGATGGCGCTTTTACACGAGTTAGTCCTGATCTTCACCACCTATCTTGTCGCCACGGCCAGTCCCGGGCCGAGCAATATGGCCATAATGGGCACGGCAATGAAAAAGGGCAGAGGTGCCGCACTGGCGCTGGCGGCGGGTGTCGTGAGTGGTTCAATGATCTGGGCGCTGCTTGCCGCCTGCGGTGTGCTGACCGTGCTGGCAACCTTCGCCCAGTTACTGATTGTGTTAAAAATCGGCGGTGGCTTGTATCTGCTCTGGCTGGCCTTTAAAGCGGGCAAATCAGCATTACGTCGTACGGAAGCCAGTGACTTTACCGCCAGCGATGATCGTGTAGCTTATGGCAGGCTTTTCCGGCAGGGGATCCTGATGCATATCGGTAATCCTAAAGCGATTCTCACCTGGGTAGCCATTATGTCATTTGCACTGAAGCCAGAGGGGATGGCGTCAACGCTACCTATTGTTATCTGCGGCTGTGCGGCCATTTGTATGCTTGTCTTCGGTGGATATGCTCTGCTGTTCTCAACTGCCGTCATGAGCGCCTTTTACCGTCGGATTCGTCGGGAACTCGATGCGCTGTTAGCCTGCTGCTTTGGTCTGGCAGGGTTAAAACTGATATTCAGCCGCAACTCGTGACCTTTAATGATGAGTGATAGAATTTTGCTTCTGGCTTAAAACCTGAAATGATCGGGCAATTTCAGAATCCCCACTTACAAGGCAAAAAAATGCAAGGCGCATGTCTCTGCGGAACCGTGACTTTTGAACTATCCGTTACACCCAGCCACTTTTATCGGTGCCACTGTTCACTCTGCAGAAAGCAAAGCGGAACCGGATACAATCTTGCAACGCTGGTGAATGAGACAGACTTTAGCTGGCTATCCGGTGAAAGCCAGCTCGCTTCCTGGCGTAAACCGACCGGTTATCGCAACGATTTTTGTTCCAGCTGTGGTTCGACCGTACCTAACGCGCTGGGTGACAGGCCCTATATCTGGATCCCGGTTGGTTTACTCAATGAACCTGCCGATATGCAGTGCATCGGAGACTACTGTACCGAGGACGCGATGCCCTGGGATTCTACCCGTTCAGAGACAAATCATGCCGGGCCTGTTGAGTCGCTGAATGCACTATTGGCGAGCTTAACGTTACTGGATTAATAACAGCAGCCATGGTCAGTTATTCGTAAACGTTAAGCCCCAGTATTTCAGACAGGCATTCACATCAGTTGAAGAATGCAGCAGAAGCTTAGGCAGTCTGACATGGTCATAAAGTTTCTTATGGCGCTTTCTGTTCTTTGGGGCAGTAAGGATAATATATTTCAGCATATCCAGGGTTACATGCTCTTTGCGTATTCCGAGACCGCCAACTCGCGGCGTGAATGAGTAGCATCTGCGAATATACCGAAACAGCGCCACTGGCACTTTTACATCCAGAAGAATGAATCCGGTGGCGCGCGCGAGACGTTCTTCAATACATTTTGTGTAATTCCCATCCATAACCCATTTTTCCTGACTCACCGCGGCAGCGTGCACGCGGAGAAATTCAGCCGGTGCTCTTGGAATCCATTGGCTTCCCGGAAGATGGTGAAGTTGATCCAGATGAATGGCAGGTAATGCTGTTTTGTGGGAGATAGCGTCCGCTAAAGTCGATTTTCCGCTGTTCGACGGGCCCATAATACAAATGCGCGGTCCGAGCGCGTCTAAAGAAAGTAATGTGGTCACAATATTTTCCGGGATTATGCTGTCAGGAAAAAGATAAATGAGTACAGCTCTGATAGCCATCCGCATACCGCAATGATGAGATTCAACGGGTAAAAAGCGTGTAAAAACGCCACCAACGGTAAAGGTCCGGGAACAAAAAGCACAGATTACACATTTACAAATTTAAATGTGTAAATATAATGGCGCCTCTTCACACATCAGAGGACTTTTTGTTATGCCGTCACTTTTTACCCCCCTGAACCTGGGCGATCTCAAACTCCGTAACCGCATTGTCCTGCCGCCGCTGACGCGTTGCCGCAGTGAACAGCCGGGCAATATTCCCGGCGATATGATGGTGGAATACTACCGTCAGCGTGCCGGTGCGGGACTGATGGTCACTGAAGGCACCCAGATTGAGCCTCGCGGGCAGGGCTATGCATGGACGCCGGGGATCCATAGCGACGCGCAAATCGCGGGCTGGAAAAAGGTTACAGAGGCGGTACATCAGGAAGGTGCCACCATTTTCTGCCAGCTCTGGCATGTTGGCCGCGTGTCACACAATGAACTTCAGCCAGGTAAACAGCCACCGGTAGCGCCTTCAGCCATCGCAGCCGATAACGTCCGGGTATTTATTGAAACCGGGCCAGGCGCGGGGATACTGACCGCACCCAGCGAGCCACGGGCACTGACCACAGAGGAAGTTAAAGAGATCGTTGCGCTTTACCGACAGGCAGCGGAGAACGCCAAAGCAGCCGGTTTCGACGGCGTGGAACTGCATTCCGCTAACGGCTATCTGATTAACCAGTTTATTTCAGAGCATACTAATCTGCGTACGGATGAATATGGTGGCTCAGCGGAGAATCGTCTGCGCTTCCTGCGTGAAGTCGTTGAGGCCGTCAGCTCGGTCTTTGGCAGCCATCGCGTGGGCGTTCGGTTTGCCCCTCTGTTTTCGAGTACTGACGAAGAGCGCGTTTATCTCGGTCTGGTTGAAAGCGATCCCCATGCCACCTACATCCGTGCCGCTAAACTGTTGAATGAACTTGAAGTCGGTTATCTCTCCATTGCCGAAGCGGACTGGGATAATAGCCCGGACATGCCTGAAAGTTTCCGCGTTGCGCTGCGGGAAACATTCCGCTCTCCGATCATCTATTCCGGTCGTTACACGGCTGAAAAAGCGCAGCATGTACTGGAAAAAGGCTGGGGCGATCTGTTTGGTTTTGGTCGTTCATTTATCGCTAATCCTGATTTGCCTGCACGCATTAAATCAGGTCATCCGCTGAATGAGGTCGACCACGCTTCTCTGTATGGCGGCACGGAGAAGGGTTATACTGACTATCCTGTTTTTCAATCCTGATACTCTGTGAGGCGGCATGTCCCCCGAAAATGCCCTGAAGTTACTGTCCAATCCAACCCGAGTGGCAGTGCTGAAGTGGCTTAAGCATCCTGAAGAAGCGTTTGCGGGCTATACCCAGCTCTATCCCTTCGATCAGTATGGCGTCTGTGCCAGCCTCATACAGGACAAGGCGGGCTTATCACAGCCCGCCACGTCGTTATGCCTGAAAGCACTTCACAGTGCCGGGCTGGTCGAAGCCAGCAAAGTGGGCAAATGGACCTATTATCGTCGTGCTGAACCGCGTATTCGTGAAATCACCGACGTGCTGACACAATCACTGCAGGCGCTGTAAGGCGACTGCAGTTTAAACACCCTCTCATTGCCTACTGCTAACGCATTGCATTTGACTCTGGCGCAAAACCTTGCCTGTCCCCTAAAATTCTTAGCAGCCATCCTGTGCGCGCTTGACGAAGCTGCCCGCTTCACTTACAACTAAACCCGTCAGGGGAGTCTCGCCAGAGAGACTGAGAGGCTAATAGCGCATCGCGCGGCTTAGCGACCCTTAGAACCTGACCCAGTTGATACTGGCGTAGGAAGACGGGTATCGCATCAGATACTTGCCGCAGGGGCGCATGCACGACGCCTCTGCCTTTTCCCTCCGTATCACGGGTCTTCGTTAACGTATAACGAGGCCAAAGTGAAATATCTCATCCAGAATCTCTCTCTTCCTCGCCGGTGGACATCATGAGCCGCTGGTCGGTGCTTGGCAGTGGCGTGGCCGGGCTGTGCGTCGCCACACTGCTGATGGAGCGGGGCGAAACCGTCGAAATCATTACGCAGCCTGACTGTCGTGCCGCCTCACACTGGGCGGGTGGCATGCTCGCGCCCTGGTGCGAAGCGGAAAGCGCGCCTCAGCAGGTGATCGATTGGGGCCAGCACGCTGCAGGCTGGTGGTCGCAACGTGTTGATGGCGTGGAACAGCAGGGTACGCTGGTGGTTGCGCCGCCGCGTGATAGCCGCGAACTGACGCGCTTCGCCAGCATGACGGAAAAACATGAGTGGGTCGTACCGGGTGATATCGAACCGGCGCTGGAAAATCGCTTTGCCCGTGGTCTGTATTTTGCGGCGGAGGCGCATCTCGATCCCCGCCTGGCGTTGCAGCAACTGCGTGACAAATTACAACAGGCTGGCGTGCCCTTACACAGTGGTGAACCCACCGGCACCATCATTGACTGCCGTGGCATTCACGCCGCGGATCAGCAGCCCGCGCTGCGCGCCGTACGGGGTGAAATGCTGATCCTCCAGACGCATGACGTTCAGCTCTCCCGTCCTGTCCGGCTGCTGCATCCTCGCTTTCCCTGCTATCTGGTGCCCCGAGCAGAAGGGCACTTCATGCTGGGTGCCACCATGGTCGAAAGTCACGACAGCAGTCCGATTAGCGCCAGAGCCATGATGGAGTTGCTAAGCGCCGCTTACAGTCTGCATCCGGCGCTGGCTGAAGCGCGGATTGTGGAGAGCGGCACCGGCCTGCGCCCTGCCTATCAACAGAACCTGCCGGAGGTTCGTTTTGAGAATGGCCGTTTTTCGCTCAATGGGCTGTATCGCCATGGCTTTTTGCTGGCTCCGATCATGGCTGAAAACCTCATGCTGCAACTGACTCAGGAGATGACTCATGCGAGTTCAACTTAATGGACGCACGATTGAAACCGATGCAGGCACGCTGGCGGAACTGCTGCAGGAGCAGCAGATCGACCCGCGCTCCGTCGCCGCCGCGCTGAACGGTGAGTTTGTGCCGCGAAGCCGGTATGCCAGCCAGCAACTTGAGGCGGGTAATCAGCTGGAAATCCTGTCACCGATGCAGGGAGGTTAATAATGTTCTATCAATTTGCGCCGCAATCCCGCTTTCTTCTGGGTACTGCTGGCTATCCGTCTCCCGACATTCTGCAGCAGGCGATCGACGCCTCAGGTGCAGAAATCATTACTGTCAGCCTTCGACGGGAGGGCAGCGAAGGGGGTGCCTTCCGCACGCTACTGCAACAGCTCAACAAGCGCATTCTGCCGAATACAGCCGGTTGCCACACGGTAAAAGAAGCCGTGACAACGGCGCAAATGGCGCGTGAACTGTTCGACACGCCATGGATCAAACTGGAAGTGATCGGCCATGCTGACACGCTGCAACCCGATCCTTTTGCACTGGTTGAAGCCGCGCGCATCCTCTGTGCTGACGGTTTCCAGGTTTTTCCCTATACCACCGAAGATCTGATTGTCGGTGAAAAATTGCTGGAAGCGGGTTGCGAAGTGCTGATGCCCTGGGGCGCGCCAATTGGCTCCGGTCAGGGGCTGCGCAATATCGAAGGGCTGCGCACGATGCGTGCGTGGTTTAAAGATGTGCCGCTGATTATCGACGCAGGTATCGGCTCACCCGGTCAGGCGGCGCAGGCTATGGAGATGGGTTTCGACGGTGTGCTGCTCAACACAGCGGTGGCAAAAGCAGGCGATCCGGTGCGGATGGCCGGTGCGTTTGCTGCTGCGATTTATGGCGGACATCAGGGATTCCAGGCGGGCCTGATGGAGCAGCGTGATATGGCCTCTGCCTCTACGCCCATTTTTGGTCTGGCAGAGTTCTGAGGAGAGACAATGGCGCGTTATCAGCGACAGACCATGTTGCCTGAAATTGGCGAAGCGGGGCAGCAGCGGCTGGCCAGGGCAAGCGTGCTGGTGGTGGGCGCGGGCGGCCTCAGCGCCACCCTGCTGCCGTTACTGGCAGGCGCGGGCGTGGGATTTATTCGTCTTTACGATGGCGATCGTGTTGAACTGCACAATCTTCACCGGCAGACGTTGTTTGGTGTCGGTGATGTGGGCGAGCCCAAAGCACGCTGTGCGCAGCGTGCGCTGGCGCAGCGAAATCCTGACTGCCTTGTCGAGGCGCATTCACACCTGCTGAGCGCCAGTCAGCTACCGCAGGCGCTGGAGGGAATCGATCTGGTGGTGGATGCGGCGGATAACTTCGCCATTACTTATCAGCTTTCTGACGCCTGCTATCCGCGCGACCTGCCGCTGATCTGCGCCTCGGTGCTGGGGCGTAAAGGGTATGTCGGCGGATTCTGCGGCGGTGCGCCCGGCTATCGCGCAGTGTTCCCGCAGTTGCCCACAGCCTCGGGTAACTGCAATACCGCTGGGGTAATGGGACCTGCGGTGGCGACGCTGGGTGCAATGCAGGCACAGATGGCACTGAGTGTATTACTCAGGCTGATGCCGTCGCCGCTTGGCTGCATGATCCAGTGTGACTTTGTGGACTGGCACATCAGGCAGTTTCGCTTCGACGATGCACCTGAGCCTGACGCGCCGGGCATGCCTTTTATCGATCGTCTGATGCTCAGGGATGATGACTGCATTGTCGAGTTGCGCAGTCTGGAGGAGGCGCCTGAGAGTGTGGCTGATGGGGTGTTACGGATTCTGCCGCAGCAGATAGCAGCCTGGCAGCCGCCATCCGATCAGCGCGTGGTGCTGGTGTGCGCCAGTGGCATGCGCGCCGCCCAGGCGGCGGAGAACCTTGCCGCGCGGGGCGTTACGCGGCTGGCGCTGATGGCAGCAAACACGCTGTAAGAGGCGGGTTTAAATCACCTCGACCAGCTGGAACGTCTCGAAGATCAGCTCCATTTCGCTGTGGAAATAGCCTTCACGTTCGAAGTAGCGCTGATGTTCATGTCGCCAGTAGTCGAGGCTAAGATCGCCTTCACCCTCCAGCATCGCCATCTCTGGCGTCACGCGGTCAAAGCGCGTCAGGAACAGTCCGGTCGTGCGGATAACACACACCGGCTGCTTTTCGCCGTTCAGAACAATGCTGTAACCGCCCGGCTGAGGCAAGGCATCCTGCTCCTGCCAGCTCCGCAATGAACCGCAGGTAGCCACCTTCTTTCCGGCAATAATCAGCGTTGCAAGCTCGCTGGCTAATTCCGGAGAATCACCAAATGCATCTGTAAATGCACCCGGATATTTGTCCTGTATCTGTTCAAGCGTCATTGTCATCTGCAAATCCTTAGTGAAATAAGCGCCTGACCAGCATAACTGCAGGCCAGCGGCGCCGTTTAGAGGATGTAGCAACGGCTCAAACGCTGCTAATAGCCGTACAGCTTACCCGGCCTGCTTACGGGAAAACAGGCATAATTATCAGGACATTGAAAGAGATGGCGTACTGGCTCTCTTAGCGGTGGTTTAAAGCCTGGCGCGGCAACGGCGGCCGCGCACGTAAAACTAACGCATCAGAAAGCTCGACCAATGTTCGATGTCGTCACCACTGCTGATTTCAGGTTGTACCAGACCATTGACCATAAAGGTCGGGGAAACGTGGATACCATTCTGACGAGCATACTTGCAGTGCCATTTAATCGCGTTCTGCAGGTCAGGCTGATCAAACGCGGCGCTGGCATCTACGCCACTGTACGCTTTAAGACGGTCCAGAATCTGGTTTGGCGTGGCATCGCGATTCGGGCCGGTGCAGTGGTCGGTGAATTCGAACTCTTCACGATGATCGGCCACCGCCTGCATCACCTTCTTCGCCGCCTCTTTACTTTCGCAGGCGGCGGCAAGGATATAGCGGACAATCAGCCCGGAATAAAGATGCCATGGCTGAGATTGCAGCCGGATCTTCACGGTGATTTTACCTTCACCCGCGTGCGCCAGTAATGCGTCTAATTTATTGAATGCACGCACCGAAAAAGGACAGGTAGGTTCCAGGAAAACTTCAAATACTTCGGGGCCATGGCCCCACACCAGGACATCAGCATGCTGATACATCGGTAACTCCTAAAAGATAAACAGGAAGGTAAGACATTTACTCTGGCAAATCCTCTTTATTTCAGCCAGTTGAGAATCAGCCGCTATTGTTACAAAAATCAGCAATCAATCACTGACCGGCGCGTAACAGGAGACAGGCAGGTCCATTGCTCGCTAGAATTAAAGGCATTAGCATTCTCATTATCTGACTCTTTATCGTCAGCTGAACTGAAGAGCGCTATAGTTACCCGCAGAGTTTGCTATCTGCATGATGAAGCCATCTCTGCGACTTTCCTGCTGATCGCCTGCCCCGAGCCGATAAGCGTTAAAAGAGGTTAATTTTGCATACCGATCTCACCTGGAAAACTCTGCATCGCGTCATTAACCAGACGATCTCAGACATGCTGGACGAGCAGCAGAGTATCAATGTGTTGTCACTCCGCGCCCGATTGCATGAACTGGCAGAAAAAGAGGAGGATGAGGTCATGGTCTTATGTTACTGGCAGGCGAGTAAAATTTTAATGCGATTGCCCGCCACGGTAACCGCCAGTCAGTTAATGGTTGCTGCACGTCACGCGTTTCGCACACCAATGGATCACGATTTAACCTGAAAGATATTTCACGCACGAAGGTGCCCGCCCCGTTCCCGTTATCCTCTGTTTATCTCCTGAACGCGGTTTTCCCCAACTTCTGTTAAAATTGAACCTCTGCGCCACTTTGCAGGATGCATGCTCGGGAGAAACTATGTTGTGGATTTGGAATGCCCTGATTGTTCTGGTCACCGTTATCGGTATGGAGATAACGGCTGCACTGGCGCACAAATATATTATGCACGGCTGGGGTTGGGGCTGGCATTTGTCACATCATGAACCCCATAAAGGCTGGTTTGAGGTTAACGACCTTTATGCAGTGGTATTCGCCTGCCTGTCGATTTTGCTCATTTATCTGGGCAGCACAGGTGTCTGGCCGTTGCAGTGGATTGGCGCGGGGATGACGCTTTACGGTTTGCTCTATTTTATCGTGCATGATGGCCTGGTTCATCAACGCTGGCCGTTCCGCTATGTTCCGCGCCGGGGTTATCTGCGCAGACTTTATATGGCGCACCGCATGCATCATGCTGTACGTGGCAAAGAGGACTGCGTCTCGTTTGGTTTCCTTTATGCGCCGCCGTTGTCAAAACTGCAGGCGACGCTGCGGGAACGTCACGGTGTTAAACGGGGCGCTGCCAGAGGTAAGCGGGACGTGGAGCAGGATGCGCCATCCGGGAAGTAACCGCCTGACCTGATGCCGCCACCAGCATAGCCAGTTTCTCGGGTGTGCTGGTGGACTGGCGTTGATCCCACGCCTGTGAACCCGCCTGAACAACTTTCATCCCGATTTTACGATACACCTGTTTAGCAGTAGCAATCGCCCACGCTGAGCGCAGCGGCAAACCGGGCAGTCCGGCTAACGACGACTGGTAATAGGGCTCGGCCGTCTCTACCAGCCGACGGGCCACGCGACTCAGTGCCTGGCGATTATGCGGGTCAGCCAGCGTCTCTCGTGTCAGACCCGCTTCAGTCAGCCACTCGGCGGGCAAATAGCAGCGTCCCGCTTCAGCATCTTCAACGATATCGCGCGCAATATTGGTCAGCTGAAATGCTAGCCCGAGATCACAGGCACGATCCAGCGTGGCATTGTCTCGCACGCCCATAATCTGCGCCATCATCAGACCCACCACGCCCGCGACGTGATAACAGTAGCGCAGCGTATCATCCAGCGTCTGATAGCGTGTCTCGCGAACATCCATCGCAAAACCTGCAAGATGATCAAAGGCATAAGCAGGCAGAATGTCATGCGCCATCGCCACCTCCTGAAAGGCCGCAAAGGCAGGTTCATGCATCTGTGATCCGGCATAGGCCTGACGCGTTTTCATCTCCAGCTGCGCCAGGCGCTGTTCCGCAGATTGCAGCGACGGCGTATTGTTACTGAAGCCCAGCACCTGATCGTCAATCACGTCGTCACAGTGCCGACACCAGGCGTAGAGCATCAGCACACTGCGTCGTGTTTTGGCATCAAAAAGCTTCGATGCCGTGGCGAAGCTTTTTGAACCCACTTCCATGGTTTCTACGGCATGGTCGAGCAGTGACGGACTGTTCAAGCCAAATCCTCCAGCATTAATCCTGCAGTGGCTTTGGCCGAACCAATGACGCCCGGAATACCCGCGCCCGGATGGGTGCCTGCACCGACCAGATAGAGATTTTTGATCGTCTTATCGCGGTTGTGCGGCCGGAACCAGGCGCTCTGCGTCAGGATCGGCTCCACCGAGAACGCCGAGCCCTGATAGGCATTCAACTCATCGCGAAAATCAAACGGCGTGAAGATGCGGTGCGTCACGAGCTGACTGCGCAGGCCCGGCATATAGTGCTGCTCCAGATAGTCGAAGATGCGGTCGCGCAGGCGCGGACCTTCAACACTCCAGTCGATATCGGCGGTGCCGAGATGCGGCACGGGCGCCAGCACGTAATAGCTGCCGCAGCCTTCAGGTGCCAGTGACGGATCGGTCACGCAGGGCGCATGCAGATAGAGTGAGAAGTCCTCTGCCAGCGCGTCTTTGTTGAAGATCTCATCAATTAATTCGCGGTAGCGCGGACCAAAGCAAACCGTATGGTGCGCCAGCTGATCATGATGATGATTCAGGCCAAAATAGATCACAAACAGCGAGTTACTCATGCGCTTATTTTGCAGGGTTTTCCCCTGCGCCACAGATGCCGGATGCTGGCTCAATAATTCACTATACGTGTGAACCACATCCGCGTTAGAGGCGACCGCACGGGTCGGGAATACCCGCCCGTCATCCAGATGCACGGCGGTAATTTTGTTTTCCAGCGTCTCCAGACGGGCAACGCTGGCATTCAGCTCTACTTCCCCACCCAGATCCTCAAACAGTTTCACCATGCCCTGAACCAGCGCGCCAGTGCCGCCGCGTGGGAACCAGACGCCCCATTCACGTTCCAGTGCATGAATCAGGGTGTAAATTGACGACGTGGCAAAGGGATTTCCGCCCACCAGTAGCGAGTGAAAAGAGAATGCCTGACGAAGATGTTCATCTTCAATGTAGCTTGCCACTTTGCTGTAAACACTGCGCCACGCCTGTAACTTTGCCAGCTGAGGTGCAGCACGCAACATGTCGCGGAAAGAGAGAAACGGCACAGTGCCGAGTTTCAGATAGCCTTCCGCAAACACCGCACGGGAATAGTCAAGAAAGCGCCGATAGCCTTCAACGTCACGCGGGTTAAACGCAGCAATCTGTGCTTCCAGCGCTGGCTGATCGTTGTCATAACTGAATACCTTGCCAGACTCCCAGCAGAGGCGATAAAACGGCTTGACTGGCATCAGCTCGACATAGTCAGAGAGCCTTTTGCCCGCCAGCGTGAACAGCTCTTCAATGGCGCTCGGATCGGTGATTACCGTTGGACCGGCATCAAAGGTGTAGCCCTGATCCTCATAGACATAAGCCCGGCCGCCAGGCTTGTCACGCTGTTCCAGCAGTCGGGTGGGAATACCGGACGCCTGAAGGCGAATGGCCAGAGCCAGACCACCAAAGCCTGCGCCAATTACTGTCGTTCTATTCATTGCATCGCCTGTTGACGGTGAGGAGTCATAATAGCCTGTAATGCCGCCAGTACGGGAACCGGTGGCTTGCCGCTTAGGATACGCAGCCGATCAGACAAAGTGAGTTTTCCCGCATAAAAACGGGCGATCAGATTTTCGGGAAGTCCGTAAAAACGTTGCATAACCTGCCAGCGCTGGTCAGCCGGACCCGCGAGAAACAGCATCCGGTTTAGCATGCGGAAGAAGCGCTGCTGCTGCCAGGCCTGACTGGCGAAATGCGCAATGGTGGCGTGCAGGGTTTCAGAGGTAAACGTCTGCATCTGAGCCAGCCGGTCAGCCAGCGAGACCGCCAGTGGCAGAGAGTAGCCAGTGGTAGGATGAAATAACCCGGCACGCAGACCACTGCAGGGTAAATCGCGTTTATGCCAGAAGGCAGCCACGTCGCCGGTCAGTGTAATCGGTAACGCGCCTTGCTCTTCTCGCAGTAGCTGATTCAGTTTCCAGCCCTGCTGCGCGGCATAGTCACGGATATTCTGACGGGCGCGATCGCCTTCCAGCGTGGCGTGATCAATATAGTGGGTATCTTCAATCAGCAGTGTATCGGCAGAAAACGGCAGGCTGTAGACAAAACGATAGCCTGCCTGCTGATCCACCGTTGCATCCATGATGATCGGTTCAGTCAGTCCGTGTGGTTCACTGAGCTGCCACTCCTGCCCCACGAACGACTGGAAGCCCATACGCAACGCGGTATCGGACTGATAGCCACGACCATCGATCACCGCGTCAGTGTCCAGTACGCGGCCATCCTCCAGCGTGACCGAGCGTGAAGCGATGTTCGCCACTCTGGTGTTCAGCAGCAGTTCCGACGCAAATCTGTCACGAATGACCTGCGCAAAACGCTCTGCGGTCACGCAAAAATAGCCACTGTTCAGGGAACGATGTCGTTGAGGAAAGCGCACTTCATACCCGGACCAGTGATGAACGACCAGTGGCGCAATCCAGTGATGCTGTGTTTCAGTCAGATCTTCCGCATGAAATGACCAGGTGTGATGCGCGCCTGGCTCACTTTCGGCATCAATTAAGAGAATGCGCAGGGACGGCCGCTGCTGACGCAGGCGCAAAGCAATCAGGCCGTTTGCCAGTCCCGCACCCACCAGAATAAGATCATACCGCGGCATAATCTCTCCTGTTCAGCACCGGTTTACGGGTCAGCATCGCCTGTTCGACAATGTCCGCTGCCAGTGTTGTCCCGCCCGCCTGACGAAGGGCGGTGCGCAGCGTTTTCATCTGCTCAACGTAACTCTCATCTGCCAGCAAGGTCTGGAGCTGGCGGGCCATTGAGTGGCTGGTGGTAAAGCGTGATGCGCGACGTCCGATACCGTGCCAGACCACTCTGGCCGCAACGCCTGGCTGATCAAAGGCCAGCGGGATCGCCAGAAGCGGCGTCAGGTGGTTAACTGCATCCAGCACCGTGTTCATCCCGCCGTGGGTGATGGCCAGATCGGCCTGCGCCAGAGCCGCTGCCTGATCGGCAAAATCGACCACCTGAACATGGCTGGCCTGCGCGAGTTTCTCCGCCTGAAACGGTGACAGGCGACCGCAATGCGCCAGCAATAACTGCGCGTCAATCTCCTGACAGGCACGGACGATGGTTTTAAACAGGCCGTAGCGATGACCCTGCAGGGTGCCGAGTGAAGCAAAAACCTTCGGTTTGTCGTCCTGCGTGAAATAGCGTGTCTTCGACGCAGCCGATGACGATTCCGCAGCGCGCAGAGGTCCAACCGCGTGGAAATGGTCGGGCAGGGTCTGGCGGGGAAAATCGAGTGCCGGGATAAGCTGGCTGATCTGTGCCAGCGGTGAAAAACAGTGATGCAGTTTTTCGCGCGGTGCTAATCCCATTGCATGAGCATTGCGGGCGATCACCCGATCGTGACGCCGCATCAGCCAGTCGTAGATTTTTTCACTGGTGCGATAGCGTTCGCGCGCCTGATCTGTCCCTGCATAGTCAAATGGCATCACGGCCAGCGGAAAATCTGCCTCACGGTTTAGCGGCAGCGCACAGGCAACCGAAACGAAAGGCAGATTCAGAAACTCTGCTGCCAATGCACCGGCAGGTTCCATCTGATCGACGATGACGCCATCGATCGCCAGCGTGTTCAGCACCACCGGCAATTCGCGACAGAGCATATCGGTGCTGCGCGCCATCTCATTGATCAGTTTCAGCATCGACGGGCCAAGAGGATGCGCCGCCAGCTGCAGGGTATGGGCCAGACTTCCCGCGGGATGCGAGGCTAAGCCCAGCGGGAAAAAGCCAATCCGCCGGTCAGTGAGTAGTGCGCTGACGTCCGTCTGCTGGATAAAGGTAATCTGGTGTCCGCGCGCGATTAAAGCCTGGCTAAGATGCTGAAGCGCCTGCACATGGCTATAAAAGGGCGGTGCGATGACCGCGTAGTGGCTCATGCAGCATCCTTAACTGACGGCAGCGAGTTTTTTCTCAAACCAGGCCTGAACAAAATGATGTGTGGAATAACCGTCCTGACAGGCCGAGAGCAGATGCTCGCTGGCGCAACGCAGATGGTCTCGCAGTCGTGTTTCCACTGCCTGAGGCCCAAGCAGATTCACCAGCGTCGATTTACCCTCATCCTGATGGGTATCTTTGCCGGTATCGGCCATGCCGTCGGTAAGATCGTCCAGCAGCTGGAAAGCCTGGCCGAGATTCAGTGAAAAACGGTGCAGCTCTTCGCGGGTCTCTGCAGATGCTTCTGCCACAATGGAGGCCATCTGCATTGAGGCGCAGAACAGCGTGCTGGTTTTATAGTGATTGGTCATCAGAATGGCATCAGCACTGCGTGGTTTGTCACCCTCTGAGAGATCTTTGAATTGACCCTGCACCAGTCCCTGCATACCAACCGCATGGGATAACTCCGCGACGGCGTCTGCTCGGGCGGCCGCTGTTAAGCCTTCTGCCATGGCGACCACGCCAAATGCCTTACTCAGCAGTGCAACCGCGGCCAGAATCGCCACATGTTCGCCATACTGACAGTGAATGGTCGGCCGTCCACGACGCAACTGCGCATCATCCATGCAGGGCATGTCATCCAGAATCAGGGAGGCGGCATGGACCATCTCCACTGCACAGGCGAGATCAAGCAAACCGGCGGGCGTGACGTCGCAACCGAGATCGCGCGCGGCCAGCAGCAGCAGCAGCGGACGAATACGCTTTCCCGGTGCCAGCGCACCGTCGCGCATTGCAGCGCCGACCAGGTCACGTTCACTTTCAACCGGTAAAAGCTGGTCGAGCCGTTGCTCAATCTCGTTCAACAGGCTCGCAGCCTCACTGCGGTTGAAATTGACGTGTTGTTCTGCACAGACCGTCATCATGGCTGTCCTTATCTACAGAGGAAGTCACAGCAGGTCGAAATTCTTCGATGCCATCTTCAATAATCGTCCCCGACTGCCCTTGCATAGTGGGCAGGTTTTCAAAGAACGGCGGGTAATTCCATTACAACTAAGCGTAGTTCACAGAGATAAAAATGTCGGTAAATTCAGCAGCATTCCGTGTTTAACGTCGATAATTAACGGGGCATTCTGCCTGAATCAACCCAGTAATGCGCGCAGCGTTTTTATCACGCTGGCGACATCCTCGTCAGATAATGCGCCATCTTTGGCGAAACGCACAATTCCCTTCGGATCAATGACGACCACTGACGCGTTTTCCGGCAGAAGATGCCAGCTGTGAGCGGTAACGCCACTGCTGTCGATAATGAATTGCTGCCATGGGTCAGCCTTTTTACTGGACGCAATGCTGCGCACTACAAAAATGGCACTGCCGGGCAGAGCATCGTCAGTATTGACGATGGTGGTGGTCTGGAAACGGTCTCGCGGCAGTCGGGCCTGCTGAATGGCATTGATTAAAGGCTCGCTCTGATCTTTCGCAGAGAGACGACCCGCCACATGAATCACCAGACGCACTTTTCCGGTCAGAGTCTGACTATTCCAGCGCTGATAATGAATGTCGCCCTGTTTCAGCACCATTTCGCCTTTGTCGGCGACATAGACGGTGGGGACAGGAAAACCCGTTTTCAGGGTGTGGGCAGTGGCGAAACCCGAAAAAAGAAGGGCTATCATCAATCCATAATGGCGCACAGGGTCCTCACTTCTTTTTGGTTTACGTAGGCCAGCTATCTCATCAGCAGGCAGAAGATTAGTATCACATCTATGTTTCAGATCAATAAAGGCATTTAATAACTGGAGTCAAAATAGCGGGGAAGATCTGATTACTGGAGGTGTGAAATGAGTACAACACTGATGACGCTACCTGAATTTGCCCGTTATATTGGCATCGCAACCCCAACGCTGGCGCGCGCCTTTTGCTGTCGGGGATCGCTGGGAGGCGTGCCGCTGCCACAGGCGCTGGATGATGCCCCGCTGACGCAGCGTCACTGGCTGCGCGACGATGTCTGTCAGTTTGATCATGCCTATAAACGGGTTCAGGCGAGGCAGCAACGTAAAACGCTTTAATCAGCGCGGGGATAGTCCCGCGCTTTCTTATGCAAAATTATCGGGCTTCACCAGGAAACAGACCAGATTAGCCTCACGGTCGCCCACGATTTCAATGGTGTCATCCAGCCCGCTGACTGCGTCTCCACGACCCAGACGGTGATCGCCCACGCGGATAATGCCTTCAAGCACGGTGAGATAAGCGACAAATCCCGGCATTGAAGGCACATTGAGCGTATGGTTGCGCGCCAGCAGCGTGTCGTAGATATAGACCTCCTGGCGCAGTTCCAGTGGCGCGTCAGACGTTTCTGGCCCGGCCAGTTCGGTCCAGCCGTTGGTCATAATGCCCTGGCCGCGTTCCAGCACCTGAGTCATCGCTTCCCCGCCCGGCTGTGAAGGCCGAATCACGGCCTGCAACAGCTCCGCTTCATACAGCGGCACCGACTCTTCGTACTGAACACCTTCACCCGCATTGACCACCATCACTTTCTTTGCAGAGAGCTGTGTGCGCTCGCCGTTGCTGTCCTGATGTTGCATCGAACCGCGCCAAAGGTAAGTGAACACTTCTTCATTCTGATGCTGCTGCATCGGAATCCGGGCATCCAGTTTTAACGACATCAGGTCAACACTGATCAGCGGGCTCAGGGCAGCGCCGGGCCGCTGGCGACGAACGGTGAAAGGACCGTACTCAAAAAGTTGCTCAGGATTTGCTCGCACAATGTTCATGATTAGCTCTTAAATAAAGTGACCAATAACAACGATCATAGACCTCAGACGTAAAATGAGAAGCCGGGGGATTTGCCCGGCTTCGTCAGTTATTTTGAATAATAGACAATTTGCCGTGCTGGCAGCCTACTTGCCCTGTTCGTCACTTTCACCCAGAAAGAAATACCAGAGTGGAATCGACAACAGCCCGGTAAAGACGGTGGAGTAGAGCAGGATCATCATCGCCTGAGTGATATACATAGTCAGTGACCAGTGGCTGAAAGGGATCTGATACTGATCAATCACGCCACCAATCATCGCATTTGCCATTACCGAGATGACAATCAGCGCCAGCACCGTGACGCTGCGCAGAAAATAACGCATCTCTTTACGTTTACCGGCGAAGCGCGACTGAACGATAGCCAGCGGCGACTGCTTATCCGGGGCGATTTCCACCTGAACGATAGCGGCTCGCTGCGCACTGCGCCAGCGCTGAATATCCAGCAGAATCAGCACTATCAGGCTGACACCCATAACGGGCAGGGCATAGCCCAGGGCCAGCATGACAATCAGACTGGTACCCTGTGCGTAGCGCGGCAGTGACAGCCAGGCGGACAACAGCGTCTGCGATGGGCTGAGCTGAGGAACAGCCGGGCGACGTATCCACCACATGCGGTAGCCCAGCACAATCATTGTGCAGAGACCAAAGCCAAACAGCGCCAGAATCAGCTGGTTGGGCAGGCCAAACAGCACGCCCATATGGGCATCCACGCCCCAGCGGGTCAGTTTCGCCACCAGCGGGAAGCTGGCGAACTCAACGCGATCGACCACGCTGAAATTAACCGGATTGATGGAAACTGCATCGACCTGGCTCGGCCAGCTGCGATCAATCTCTGACACTGTCCATGCCTGTTCAGCGTTCTTAGGCTGGCGCAGTTCCAGTTTCGTGGCGTGAAGTCCGGCCTGACGTGCAGCCGCCAGGGCCTGATCCCAGCTGGCATTCGGTTGGTTCAGGATCACCGGCGGCGCGGTTTTCGCTGGCATGGTCATCCCGGACATCGTCATCCCTTCCATCGCACCGCGATGGTCAGCATGGGGATTGGCGGCTTCGGCAGGAACGTTACCATTCAGCGCGGTGTTAACCTGCGGCGTTGTCCAGCCGAAGTCGCTGCGCATCTTATCAATGTTGTTGCCCGCCCACTGTGACCAGGTCAGCCCCGTGACTGAAAAGAACACCAGGCCGATGGCCAGAATCAGACCCAGCGTGACGTGCCAGTGACGCGTTGCTGCAAAGCCACTCTGCACTTTTTTACGGTGTCGTGGTGGCCGCGTGCCGGCCCATAAAACGAGTCCACCCAGCGCGGCGACCCACAGCCACGAAGCCGCCAGTTCACTGTAATTGCGACCAAAATCTCCCAGCAACAGGCCGCGATGCAGCTGATCCAGCCACATTCGCAGCGGCAACACACCGCTGGTGCCATAGACCGTCATATCGCCTTTCACCTGCAGGGTGTAGGGATCGATAAACAGCGAGCGCGACTCAGATGGACCCAACTGAGGCTCAGCAAACTGCACCCGGGTTGTATCCAGCGGGCCTGGTGCGGGACGCACGGCGTAAATGCGCGCGGACTCACCGGCACGGGCACGGGCAGCGGCAATCTGAGCTGACAGCGGTTGTGCGACACCCTGCGTGTCAGTGGTCAGGGCATCGTGGTAAATCGCCTGTTCCAGCTGCGGCGTAAGAACGTAGAGCGTACCGGTGAGAGCGGCGACGAAAATAAACGGCGCAATAAACAGGCCAATATAAAAATGCAGGCGGCGAAACAGGTTAAAAACAGTGCCACGTGGTGCAGGGGACATTTCCCGATTAGAGGACATAGCATTCCACACTTTTCAAAAGACAAAGGCGATCTGGTGACGTTGTCACGCAATCGAATCAGTTAGCAGTCGGTGTGACGCAAAACAGGGTGGCGCACGCGGTCGGTGAAGGCGCAGTAATCGTCGCCATTGCGGCGGATTAATGGCAGAAGGAGGCGGGGCGCGGCTTATCAGGCACATCCACCAGATGAACGGGATAAAGACCCAGAGCATCAGCGGCACATGAACCAGCAAATCGCAGTAACCACAGGCAAAGCCCGAACCCATCATCATCCCGTGATCCGCCATCGCCATCTCGCTGTGATGATCCATCATGGGCATCTCTGCGCTCATGGCAGAGGCATCCTGCATCATGGCGCGATGTTCAGCCAGATTTTTAGAGATCATCGGGGCAACAAACAACAGCAGCACGGCCAGTATCGCAATACCGGCTGTGAGTCGCTGTCGGATGTCAGATCTCTGCATGATTTTAACAGGCATTTGGGGTCAGAATTCAGGGCGGCAGTGTAACGCGAAGGGGATAAAAGGGTTAAATAAAGTGGCTTCTGTAGCGAGAAAATTCGCACTCTTTGAACATATTCACTTTAATTTCAGCATCATTTAACGTAGTTGTTACCACCAGAACACATACAAATAACATTAATGTTTCGGCTGCAGTTAAACCGAACCCATAAAGGATTAAGAATGAAAATTGTCATGCTGGATGGCGACACGCTGCCTGTTTCACTGCCGACCGGAAAGCAGAATGCTGACTGGGAAATTCGTGCACAGACTTCGGTCAGTGAAATCGTGTCGGCGCTTACGGGCGCCACAGTCGCGATCACCAATAAAGTGCCGTTGCGTGCCGACACCTTAAAACTCTTACCCGATCTGCGCTTTATTTGTGTCGCGGCGACCGGATATGACTGTATTGATCTCGATGCCTGTCGTACACGCGGCATTGTGGTCAGTAATGTTCCTGGTTACTCCACCCAGAGCGTTTCAGAGGCGGTTATCGCCGCGATTTTTGCCCTGCGCCGTCAGATGATGGCTTACGCCAGCAATACCCGCATCGACTGGCCGCAGGCTCAGCACTTCTGTCTGCATCGTCAGCCGATAGGGGATATTGGCGGCGCAATGCTGGGTATCGTGGGCAAGGGCGACATTGGCCAGGCAGTCGGCAGGCTGGCTAAGGCGCTGGGTATGCAGGTGCAGTACGCCGAGCGTAAAGGCAGTGACAGGGTGCGTGAGGGTTATGTCAGCTTCGAACAGATGCTCGCGACAAGCGATATTATTTCGCTTCACTGCCCGTTGAGTGACAGCACTCGTCAGATGATCGATCGTCAGGCGCTGGAGAAAATGAAACCGCATACGCTGCTAATCAATACCGCGCGCGGCGGACTGATCAACGAAGCCGACCTCGCTAAGGCGTTAAAACAGGGTGTCATTGGGGGCGCGGCGCTGGATGTGCTGAGCAGCGAGCCGCCCGCGCCCGACAATCCGCTGCTGGCGGATCTGCCAACTCTGCTGCTGACGCCGCACATTGCCTGGGCGAGTCGCAGCGGTGTGGAGAATCTGGTGACGGGCGTGATGGCCAATATCGGGGCCTTTATGCAGGGCGAGCCGGTTAATGTGGTGAGTCGGGCCTTGCGGAAATAGTTTTAATCTCTGACATGCGTTGATATTCAGAGCAACCTCGTAGAATTCAGGTGACACGTTTTACAGTGGTTATTAATCAGGCTATTAGTTTCGTTATCTCCATCAGTGACTAAACGTTGGTGCGTGACAGGAATTAGCGCCTTTTACTGGCTGACTCAGCCGTTGTAAGCGCTTCAGGAAAAGAAAGGATTCTGGCCAGTGAAAAATAAGAACAGCACGCCCACACCTCATGATGCGACATTCCGGCAATTTCTGACTCAGCCGGATATTGCCCGGGATTTTATGGCGCTGCACCTGCCGCCGGAGCTGCGCGTACGCTGTGATCTCAGCACCCTGAAGCTGGAGTCGGGGTCGTTTGTGGAGGATGACCTTCGGCAGTACTTCAGCGACGTGCTTTACAGTCTTAAAACAACCGCTGGCGATGGATATATCCATGTACTTATTGAGCATCAGTCAGCACCTGACAAACACATGGCATTTCGGCTGATGCGCTATGCAGTGGCAGCTATGCAGCGCCATCTGGAAGCCGGGCATAAGACATTGCCGCTGGTGATACCCATCCTGTTTTACACCGGCAGACGCACGCCCTATCCCTATTCGACCCGGTGGCTGGATGAGTTTGATGACCCGGTGCTGGCGGACAGGCTTTACAGCCACAGTTTTCCGCTGATCGATGTCACGGTGATTCCTGACGATGAGATCATGCAACACCGCAACATGGCGGCTCTGACCCTGTTGCAAAAGCACATCCGGCAGCGAGATCTGACAGAGCTGATGGACAGGCTGGTATCCATTTTGATGGCAGGCGATCACTCTTCATCACAGGTGATATCGCTGGTACACTACATGGTACAGGCGGGCGAAACATCAGACGCCAAAGCCTTTGTACGGGAGCTGGCACGGCGTGTGCCCCAACACGAGAACGCACTTATGACTATTGCACAACAGCTTGAGCAGATAGGTCTTGAGAAAGGCATCGAACAGGGCATCGAACAGGGACGAAAAGAAGGTGTTCGTGGCGCGAGCCTGAGAATTGCGCGTAACCTGCTGATGAATGGTATGGATCGCAACACGGTTATGCAGATGACCGGTCTGAATGAAGACGATCTGACACAAATTTCACACTAAGATATTTTTTGCACTCTGATAATTACTGGTGCCTCATGCCTCACATCGCCAGCGCGCGGCACACGGCACCCTTCAAATCAGACGGCTTTCCCGACATCCGGCAATCCCGCCGTGTTTTATGACAGCGAGCTAAATATTCACGCTCAGCATCAAAATATCGAACGTCCCAGCTTATCAGTCAGCAATTCCAGCACAGCGGTTCCCGCGAGTGAATTACCCGCGCTGTCCAGCCCAGGTGACCAGACGGCGATGCTCATCTCGCCGGGAATGATAGCAATAATTCCACCCCCCACACCTGACTTAGCTGGCATTCCGACGCGCCATGCGAACTCGCCTGCGCCATCGTACATTCCGCTGGTGATCATCAGTGCGTTTATCTGTCGGGCCTGACGTGGCGTGATCATCTGACTGCCATCCAGCGTTTTTCCCTGATTCGCCAGGTAGATAAAGGTGCGGGCCAGCTCAATGCAGTTCATTGAAAGTGAGCAATAGTGGAAATAGGTCTGCATCACGCTGGTGACATCATTATCAAAATTACCAAACGACTTCATTAACCAGGCGATGGCTGCATTACGGGCCGAGTGTTCAAATTCAGAACGGGCAACATGGCGATCATAATTAATATCGGGCTGCTGACTGAGCTGACGCACAATTTCCAGCATTCGCTGCCGTGGTGCGGTCAGACGGGTTTCCAGCAGATCGCAAATCACCAGTGCACCGGCATTGATGAAAGGGTTACGCGGCTTACCCTGTTCCAGCTCAAGCTGCACCAGCGAATTAAAAGGCTGACCTGAGGGCTCTTTGCCGACCCGCTGCCAGATTTCGCTGTCGTCATAGCGCGTCAGTGCCACAGTGAGTGAGAGCGCCTTTGAGATCGACTGAATCGAAAAGCGCGTCTCAGCATCACCCGCCTGAAAGAGGGTGCCGTCACGCAGGCAAACCGCAATCGCCAGATTATCGGCAGCCACATCGGCCAGCGCAGGAATATAGTCAGCCACTTTTCCCTGATGCACCAGTGGACGAACCTGCTTCAGGATCGCCTGCAGCAGAGCATTATTCAGTTCAGACACGCACTTTTCTCCCGTCCATTCTTGCTGATCGACGAAGCAATCCAGCCGCGACCGGCAAATTTTTATTTGTTAGCGGCTCGCCGCAATCTCAGCTAATAGGTTTTGACTGCGCTGCCAGCGGAGCCAGCAGCATCTGCAACAGGCTCAGCAGGGCCAGTACACCGAAAGGCAGCGTCCAGTTACCGCTCTGCTCATGGAGCACGCCGAAAAACAAAGGGCCAAATGCCGCCAGCGCATAACCCACACATTGTGCCATGCCTGACAATTGCGAAGCCTGGCGATGATGCGTGGCTCGCAGATTAAACAGCGAAAGGCAGAGCACCAGTGATGCGCCTGCGCCAAGGCCCGCCAGTGTCAGCCAGATCATCGCCCACTGTGGATTGAGCAATAAACCCAGCATGCCGAGGAAAATGCCTGATGAGGCAATGAATGCAGTGAGCCGGGCGTCTTTAACCCGCTTCAGAATCACCATACAGCCCAGATTGGCAATGATCGCAATCGCCTGATACCAGAACAGCAGCCAGCCCGCACGGGTCTGACTGAAGCCATTGTCCTGAGCAAAGACAGCAAACCAGTCGATCAGGGTATAAAATGCCAGCGACTGCAGCGCCATAAACAGCGCGATCTGCCAGCCCCCGGCTGATTTCCAGGGATGACGATACGCGACGGGCGCATCGGTTGCCGCGAGTGTTGACTGCCGCTGACGCAACAGCGGCAGCCAGACAACCAGCGCCACCAGCCCGGGCAGTGCCCAGACGACCAATGAGAGTCGCCAGCCGGCCGATGAAAGCTGGCTCAGCGGCACGGCAATGCCTGAAGCTAGGCTGGCAGTGATCGACATCGTTGCAGCATAGAGACCAATATATTTAGCGGTGTGGGCGGTGAAATCGCGTTTAATCAGTGGCGGCAACAACACGTTGGCGGCGGCAATGCCTGCGCTAAGCAGCAGCGTTCCCCCCCACAGTGCTGCTTCGGCGGGGTGCCAGCGCAACAGTGAACCGGCCGTGATCAGACACAGCGCACCCCACAAACTCCGCTCCAGCCCAAGCTGATTTCCCAGCCAGGCGGCGGGTGGGGCGAGCAGTGAAAAGAGAATAAGTGGAATAAAATTAAACAGGCCCGCTTCACCGGCAGTGAGTCCAAACGTCTGACGAATATCCTGCAATACCGGGCCAGCGACAGTAATAGGTGCGCGAAGGTTCGCGGCAGTAAGCAGCAGGACGAACAAAAAAAACGTAGCGCTTGAAAACGCAGTAAGAGATTTAGCGGCGTGTTGTACAGGCATCATGGCAGGGATCATCACAGGCAGCAGTGCTGCGGGGGCGTTGCTTGACGTTAACGCTTACGCATCAGAATTGATGTCTGGACGCTACTCTACTGACCGGGTAGCGGCGTGTAAAGCCTTGTTATGCGATGGAATAGCGTAAATGCGATCTCGCCACACTGTCTGCTGTTTAGTCATCAATGGAATTCAGGTTCAGGGAAGTGACCGCAGTCATTCTGGCTGGGATCGGTGCCGGGCTGACAGGTCTGCTGACGGGTTTCGGCTGCGGGAACTGGTTTTTCAGCGTGCCATGGGGCGCTGGCGCTACATGCACTAAGAAGTGAAACCAGAATCATCACACTGACAACGCGCATAGCCGCTCCTTATTAACCGTCACGAACAAATTTACGTCGGTGATCGCCGGTTTGCAGGTCAGGGACGTCTTACCTGAGTGTGGTCGCTAAGGAGATTCTGTCAATTAAAACAGCGCAAACATCAGGGCGACAGGAAAACTCATCGGCCAGGTCGCACCGACTAAAAAGGCGCTCAGCAGTTTGATACTCAGCTTATCTTTTGCGATGAAGAACGTGATCAGCGTAGCGACCAGTGCAACAACAGCATAGAAAATGAGCATTCCCTGGTACAGTGTCATCGTAATCTCCGCAGCGTCATTAAGGTTTTCGCTGCGCATGATGCGGATTTTTGTGATCCAGATCAAGAGGTGCGCGGTTTAGGATCTAAAGAAATCATGGATTAAGCGCGCAATTCGGACGCTGAACTGCACTATCACATCAGGCGATTTCAGGCTGAAACCCGGCCGAAAAATGCCGCTAAAACCTTTGCTGCCGCCGCAAATGCATTCCTACAACCGCTGGCGAATACTTCTCTGTTATTCGTTTGCAGGATGTAAAAAGCCCGCCAGCGAGTGCGGGCAATATATTACAGCGCCAAGGGGTGTGACTTAACTCTGGTGATATAACGCCATCACTTCCTCCAGGTCCGGAGTCCGTGGGTTGCCGCCAGTGCAGACATCATCCAGCGCCGCCTGTGCCAGTGCTGGGATATCCACTTCTTTTAAGCCCACTTCACGCAGCGAGCGGGGAATACCCACATCGCGACAGAGCTGACGAACCGCGGCGACCGCCGCTTCCCGCGCCTGATCCAGCGATAATGACTCGACCTGTTTTACACCCATTGCGCGGGCAACATCGCGATATTTTTCGCCTGTGCAGGAGGCATTCCACGCCATCACCTGCGGCAGCAGAATAGCGTTCGCTACACCGTGCGGGACGTTATAAAACGCGCCAAGCGGGTGTGCCATGCCATGCACCAGACCAAGGCCGACATTGGAGAAACCCATACCGGCCACATATTGTCCCAGCGCCATCTGCTCAACCGCCTCAATATTTCCTGCCACCGATTTGCGCAGTGACTGGCTGATAATCTCAATGGCTTTGAGGTGCAGCATATCGGTCAGGGGCCAGGCGCCGCGTGTGATGTAGCCTTCAATGGCATGGGTTAAGGCATCAATACCCGTCGCAGCCTTCAGCGAAGCTGGCATGCTCGCCATCATCTCCGCATCAATGATCGCCACTTTCGGAATGTCATGAGGATCGACACAGACAAACTTACGGCGCTTCTCTTCATCAGTAATGACGTAATTAATCGTCACTTCTGCGGCTGTGCCTGCCGTGGTCGGGATGGCGATGATTGGCACACACGGATGGCGGGTGGGGCTGGCGCCTTCCAGACTGCGGACATCTTCAAACTCAGGGTTATTAATAATAATGCCGATCGCCTTGCTGGTATCCTGTGGTGAGCCGCCACCGATGGCTATCAGGTAGTCGGCATCTGACTCTCTGAACACCGCAACACCCTTCTGCACAACCCGAATGGTAGGATTCGGCACCACCTCATCATACACCGCCCAGTCAAGCTGATGGTGCGCCAGCAGATCAGTCACCCGTTTCAGCGCACCCGCCGCGACCAGCGCTTTGTCAGTAACGATCAGTGCTTTTCGCATCCCGCGACGTTGTACCTCTTCCGGCAAATGGCGCAAAGCACCAGCACCAAACCAGGCGGTTTCATTGAGAATCATACGTTGGGTCATTAAAACATCCTCTGTTAACAAATGGATTTTTAACATCCGTGATCTCCGGTGGATGTTCTGCGCAGACCCTCTCACTTTCAGGTAAAGACATTTGATAAAAATCAATCAATTAGTAAAAATCGCTGCGCCTGTGCCCGCTGGTTTTCGTGCGGTATGTCTGAAATCAGGCTATAGACCTGTTGATGGATTTCTCACAGTCGTCAGTGGTATGTAACACTGCTTCATCAGCAAACCCGCATGCCTATGAGGAAAGAATACATGACCCGATTCGTAATGAATAAAAAGGATGATCTCGTCGACAGCGCGTTAGATGGCATGATTTACGCCAGCCCGTGGCGCAATCTGGTCCGGTTGCAGGTCGATCCGCGCATTCGCATCGTGATGCGTAATGACTGGCAAAAACAGCAGGTCGCGCTGATTTCCGGTGGCGGTTCAGGCCATGAACCGGCGCATGTCGGTTTTATCGGCAAAGGGATGCTGACGGCGGCCGTCTGTGGCGATGTGTTTGCTTCTCCCAGCGTGGACGCGGTTTACAACGCCATCATCAATATTACCGGTGAGGCAGGATGTCTGCTGATTGTGAAAAACTACACCGGGGATCGACTCAACTTCGGTCTGGCAGCAGAAAAAGCGCGTAAAGCGGGATTCAGCGTCACTATGGTGATTGTCGGTGATGATGTTGCGTTGCCCGATAACCCTCAGCCACGCGGCGTAGCGGGCACGTTGCTGGTGCATAAAGTGGCGGGCTTCGTCGCAGAAAGGGGGGATGACCTGGCGGCGGTGACCGAGGCAGCAGAGGCAGCCAGTCGTGCTATCGCCACTATGGGCGTTGCGCTCTCAAGCTGCCATCTGCCGGATGAGCAGACCGGCCAGCGGGTGCCAGACGGCAGCGTTGAAATGGGGCTGGGGATTCACGGCGAACCGGGTGTTGACGTAATGCAGACGCAAAACAGTCAGCAGATTGTGCAGCATCTGCTGGAGAAAGTGGTGCCGGACAACGATCAGCCACGCGCGCTGTTAGTCAATAATCTTGGTGGCATGTCCGCGCTGGAGATGAGTCTGGTAACGCGGGACCTGATTGAGTCGCCGCTCAGCCGGGGCAGTGATTATCTGATTGGCCCGGCTCCGCTGATGACCGCGCTGGACATGAAAGGCTTTTCCGTCACCTCCATGACGTTGACACCGCTGTTCGAGGAGGCAATCTGCGCGCCGGTAGAGGTCAGCGGCTGGGTTCCGGCTGTTAAAATTGCGCCTCTGCAGCCTGTTATTGCCCCCAGAGAGGCAACAGCACAGACGGCCCAACCCTCTGATAACCCGACGGTGGCGGCTTTCGTTGACAGCATCTGTTCAACCCTGATCGCCAGCGAAAGCGAGCTGAATAAACTGGATGCCCAGGTGGGCGATGGCGATACCGGCTCGACCTTTGCTGCAGGTGCGCGTCAGATCCAGCGTGAATGTGCGGATAACAAGCTGCCGTTAAATGCCTTACCGGATCTGCTCGCGGTGACGGGTGAACGACTGGCGACGGTGATGGGCGGCTCCAGCGGCGTGCTGATGGCGATCTTTTTCACCGCTGCCGCGCAGCAGCTGGCGGAAGGTGGTGCACTGCCCGCAGCCTTGCTGCAGGGTCTGGACAAGATGAAACAGTATGGCGGGGCACGACCCGGGGATCGCACGCTGATTGATGCGCTGCAACCGGCTATCGAGGCACTGGTGGCGGGTAAATCGCTGGCAGAGGCGGCTGATGCGGCACAGCAGGGCAGTGATGCAACCGCCAGCATGGGGAAAGCAAAAGCGGGCCGATCATCTTATCTTAACAGTGCTAACCTCAACGGCGTGTCTGATCCGGGTGCCGTCGCGGTGGCCAGAGTGTTTGCAGCGTTAAAACAGCTTTAAACTTTCCGGCACACCTATGGCGCCAAACGCGCCTGTAAAAACGCCAGTAACTGACGGTTTACTTCGCTGCGCTGACGGTGCTGCGGGTAAACCGCATTCAGTGACAGGGGTGGCGGCTGGCAGCCGTCCAGTACCGTCACCAGCTCACCACGTTGCAGCGCAGTCTCAAGGATAAAGGCGGGTAGCAGCACCAGTCCTAAACCCGCCAGTGCCGCATCCCGCAGCACTTCGCCATTGTTACTCACCATCGGACCCTGAACGGCCAGCCATTTCGCTTTGCCATTGACCTGCAACTCCCAGCCATTCTGACCTTCTCGTCCATAACGCAGACAGGCGTGTTGCAGTAACTCATCGGGATGCTGCGGCGTGCCAGCCCGTTTCAGATAACCGGGACTGCAGCAGATCACCCGTTTCAGCTCGCCCAGCGGCCGAGCAATCAGCGTTGAGTCCGCCAGGGTGCCGATGCGTATCGCCATGTCCACGCCTTCGCCAATGACATCCGCATAGCGATCCGCCAGCTCAATCTGAAACTGCAATGCCGGGTGGTGGCTGAGGAACTCGGCGATCAGCGGCGACAGGTGGCTCATACCAAAGGACATCGGCATATTAATGCGGAAGGTGCCACGCAGCGCCTGTTGCTGCTCAGACACTGCCAGCTCTGCTTCCTGAATCTCATCCAGAATGCGCTGAGCATGTTGCGCGAACAATAAACCTGCATCGGTTACAGACAGCTTACGGGTATTGCGTATCAGCAGTCGTACTCCCAATGACGCCTCCAGCGCGGCCATGCGGCGGCTGACATACTGTTTCGATAACATCAGATGCTCAGCCGCTGCAGTAAAGTTGCCAGCATGCATCACGGCAACGTAAATCCGAAGGTCTTCAATCTGCATAGTGTCCACTTATCGGTGACAGTGACGATGATTCAGGCGAAACTTCAGCCAGAGAAGTTAACTTATATCGGGTAATACGCCATAGGGCAACGCGTCAGCACTATCAGCCAGCGCGACGGAGATCATAGATTTGCCGTTTTCTTACTCCTGAACGGGCGGTCAGTCGGGTCAATCGTATTAAAGCCGTTATAGTAAACAGGCAGTGACGCAATCCATCCGGGACATAATCTCTTGATTAATCTGATAAGGAGTGGCTGGTGAAAAAATTACTCTGCGCAACGGTGCTTGCCGTGTTGCCCATGACCACGCTGGCGGCGTCGGTGTTTACGCTGCAATCTGAGGACTTCAGCGATAATGCGCTACTGGATAAAAAGTTTGCCGGTGCCAATAAAAGTAATCCTTCCTGTACCGGTGAGAATATTTCTCCTCAACTCAACTGGTCTGCTGCGCCTGCGGGAACCCGCAGTTTTGCGCTGCTGATGACCGATCCGGTCGGGGCCAAAGGGCTGGGGGTCACGCACATGGTGGCCTATAACATTCCTGCCAGCCGCACGTCTTTTGCGCAGGGGGCGCTGACAAAGGGCAAGGATTATACCGGTGGAAAAAATACGCCAGGCACGCTGCATTATTACGGGCCTTGCCCGCCAGCAGGCAGTGGTCTGCATCACTATAACTTTGTGCTGATCGCCACCGATTTACCGGTGGGGCAGCTGAAAGCGGGGTTAACCCAGGCAGAGTTGGTCACGCAACTGAAAGGCCATGCGCTGGGGGCGGCCAGCACAGTGGGCCGCTTCAGTAATGAATAATCTGCACCCGGAATAAAGAAACGCTTGTGGCACGCGTAAGGGCGGTTAAATAAGGTGGGCGGAGCGTCCGGTCGCAGATAAAAAAACACCCTGCAGAGCAGGGTGTCAGAACACTTATTTACACGCTGTCGCGGCAGGCTTAGGCCGTTTACGCAGCTTATCAATCAGGCGATGCGCTTCTGCCTTAGTTGCTACCGCAGGGGATGAACCGGTCAGCGGTTGACGGGCCGTTTCACGTACCGTCAGGATAGTCAGCAGGCCAATCACGCCCGCGCCCATCATGTAGTAGGCCGGCATCATCGTGTTTTTAGTGGTATCCACCAGCCATGCGGTAATCAGCGGTGTGGTACCACCAAACAGGGAAACTGACAGGTTAAAGCCAATGGCCAGCGCACTGTAACGGATATCGGTGGTGAACAGGGCTGGCAGCGTCGAAGGCATGGTGCCGCTGAAGCAGGTATGCAACACACCCAGAATCATGAGTCCGCCAAATACCGCCCACATATTCCCGGACCCGATCAGCATAAAGCTCGGGATAGCGAGGAGAATCAGGCCCACCGCACCAAAGGCAATTACCGGACGACGACCAATACGGTCAGTCCAGCGACCCCAAAGCAGCGTCAGCGGCATCATCACAAACATCGCCACCATCACCAGAAGCAGGCCACTTAACTCTGGCAGACCCAGTATCCCGGTCAGGTAGCTCGGCATGTACGACGTCAGCATATAGTTAGAAACGTTAAACAGCAGCACCAGACCAATACACTTCATCATCGGCGCACGGTATTTGCTCAGCATCTGCATCAGTGTCAGACGCGGTTTGCTCTGCTCCAGCGCTTCCTGTTTTTCCATATGCTGCTGGAATGCTGGAGTCTCTTCCAGCTTCAGTCGCACATAGAGACCAAACAGGCCCAGCGGCGCGGCGATAAAGAACGGCACGCGCCAGCCCCAGGACATCATGGCCTCATTGGACATCACGGTCGTCATGACCGTCACCAGGCTGGCACCCATCAGATAGCCGCCAATGGTCCCGAACTCAAGGAAGCTGCCCATAAAGCCACGGCGTTTATCGGTGGAGTACTCGGCGATAAAGGTCGCGGCACCGCCATATTCACCCCCGGTCGAGAAGCCCTGAATCAGGCGCGCCACCAGAAGCAGAATGGGTGCCATGATGCCGATTGAAGAGTATGCCGGGATCAGACCGATACAGAATGTCCCGATCGACATCATGATCATTGTCATCGCCAGCACTTTCTGTCGGCCGATACGGTCACCCAGCGGCCCGAATACCAGGCCACCAATCGGACGCACCAGGAAGGCCGCTGCGAACGTACCAAAGGTGGCAATCAGCTGAACCGCGTTGTTGGCATCAGGGAAAAAGACTTTGCCGATGATCACGGCGAGATAGCTGTATACCCCGAAGTCGAACCATTCCATCGCATTACCTAATGCCGCTGCGCCAACCGCACGCTTCAGCATGTCGTTATCGATCACGGTAATGTCGTCGACAGTCAGCTCTTTAGGCTTCCTGTTCCAGAAATGTTTCTTTGGGTGTTCAGACGATGAGTTTCTGGTGTCCATATTCTCCTCAGGTGCATCAATGAAGGAGTCTTATAGCTTTCGCAGCCGCAAACAATGTTCAGAAGAAACCGTGGAAATGAAAGCTATAAGAAGCCGAAAAATTTTAAGTGAAGCGGCAAAAGCCGCAGCCGGTTAACCATAGACCACGATTGTAAGGTTTTGCAAGTTTTCAGCCGAAAAAGCTAACTTTGATGGAAAATTCAGCACGGCGCTCTGACTCCTGAGTGCTTACGGCCATAAACATTTTTAAATATTGCCTGGTAATAGCTCTTTTCATGTGTGGATCTGTTTATGGCTGTTTTCGCCACAATGACTGCCGAAAAAGAGGCTCACGCATGCAGAGTAATCTGCGGCAGGGATGGCTAAGGGGTGGTGGTATATTTCCATCCACCGCATATCCATAGCAGGATTAGTTGGTAGTTAACGCATAAAGGGAATGGCAGTGTAAGGCTATTCCATGCCAACAGAGTCTCTCTCATGAGCGCGTTAACAACAGCAGAATTGCCGGTTATCGATTTCGCATTATTGTCAGGTAATCAACAGCAGCAGCAACAGGTGCTGGAAAAGTTAAGCCAGGCCGCGCGTGATGTCGGTTTCTTCTATTTAATCAATCACGGCATCGACCGTGAATTATCAGATGAGGTTCAGGACGTCGCGCGGAAATTTTTTGCCCTGCCACAGGCGGAAAAATCCGCGGTAGCGATGGCTAACTCGCCTCATTTTCGTGGTTATAACCTGGCGGGCGTGGAAATAACCCGCAGCCAGCCCGACTATCGTGAGCAGTTCGATATTGGTGCGGAACGGGAAGCGCTGCCCGTTACTGCCGATTCCCCCACCTGGCAACGGATGCAGGGGCCGAATCAGTGGCCTGAAGCCTTACCAGAACTGCAAACCGTGGTCACCCGCTGGCAGCAGCAGATGACAGAGGTAGCGCTGGCGTTACTGCGCGCCTTTGCCCAGGCACTTAATCTGCCGCGCAACGCTTTCGACAACCTCTACGGCGACTATCCCAACGAACATATCAAACTGATTCGCTATCCGGGACGCACCCAGGGCGAATCACGCCAGGGTGTTGGCGCGCATAAAGATTCCGGCTTCCTGACCATGCTGTTGCAGGATGACCAGCCGGGCCTGCAGGTTGAAGTGACACCGGACAACTGGATCGATGCGTCGCCGCTGCCGGGTGCCTTTGTGGTGAACATTGGCGAACTGCTGGAGCTGGCGACCAACGGCTACCTGCGCGCGACGGTGCATCGCGTGGTCTCACCACCTCAAAGCAGCGAGCGCTTATCCATTGCCTTCTTCCTGGGTGCCCAGCTGGATGCGGTGGTGCCAGTCTATCAACTGCCTCCCCAGCTGGCTCGGCTGGCACAGGGACCGGGCAGCGATCCGCTCAACCCACTGCTGCGCGAAGTGGGCTGGAACTACCTCAAGGGCCGGCTGCGTTCGCATCCGGACGTCGCCCGGCGTTTCTATCCCGAACATAACACTCACTGATAACGATAAGAGATAAATGATGATGATTAAAAAGCGCTTTCTGGTCGTGGCCGGTCTTTCACTGCTGATTGCTCAAAGCTTACAGGCTGCACCGCTGCGCGTGGCGGCTGATCCCCTGCCGCACGCGGAAATCCTGGAGTATGTCAAAACTCTGGATCCAAAACTGGATATCAAAATTGTCGAGCTGAGCGGCGGCGTGAATGCCAATGAACTGCTGGCCGCCGGAGATGTCGATGCCAACTACTTCCAGCATCTGCCTTATCTGAAAGATCAGGAGAAAGCGCTGGGTAAAACCTTTGCCGTCGTTGCCAGCGTGCATATTGAGCCGCTGGGGATTTACTCGCGCAAGGTGAAATCACTGGCGGCGCTGCCAGAGGGTGCCAGCATTGCTGTGCCGAATAACACCACCAACCTGAGCCGTGCACTGTGGCTGTTGCAGGACAAAGGGGTGATCAAACTAAGCGCGAAGGGAGAGGCGGGTTCGACGCTGGTGACGCCGAAAGATATCAGTGAAAACCCGAAGAATATTAAAATCGTTGAGATTGAGTCGCCACAGCTGCCGCGCTCGCTGGATGATGTGGATGCCGCCGTGATTAATGGCAACTACGCGCTGGAAGCCGGGCTGACGCCTGCGAAAGATGCGCTGGGTCTGGAGTCCGCGGCCCATAACCCTTACGCCAACCTGCTGGTGACCACGCCTGAACGGGCTAAAGATCCGCGCGTGTTACAGCTGGCAAAAGATCTGCGCTCGCCGCAGGTGGCGGCGTTTATCCGTAAAAATTATCAGGGCTCTGTGATTCCGGTTGCGGACGAGCAGCATGATTAAAATCAGCCATCTCAGTAAACATTACGCTGGCGCACCTGCGCCAGCTCTGGACGACATCTCACTCACCATCGAAGAGGGCACCATCTTTGGCATCCTCGGACGAAGCGGGGCGGGTAAAAGCACGCTGCTACGCTGCCTGAACCGGCTGGAAAGCCCTTCCAGCGGGCGGATTGAGATTGACGGCCAGGATCTCGCCGCGATGAGCCTGGCGCAACTGCGTCAGCAGCGTCAGCAGATGGGGATGATCTTCCAGCACTTCAATCTGCTGCATTCGCGCAATGTACAGGACAACGTCGATCTGGCGCTGGAGATTGCCGGTGTGCGAGCGGCGGAGCGCCGCCAGCGTGTGGCCTCATTGCTGAAGCTGGTGGGGCTGGAATCGTCTGGCAAAGCCTGGCCGTCGCAACTCTCAGGTGGGCAGAAACAGCGTGTCGGCATCGCCCGTGCGCTGGCCGCCCGACCCCGTTATCTGCTGTGTGATGAGGCCACCAGCGCGCTGGACCCCGAAACCACCACCTCGATTCTCGATTTGCTTGCCGACATTCAGCAGCAGCTCAACATCACCATTGTGTTGATTACCCATGAAATGGCGGTGGTGAAGCGGATTTGTGACGGAGCGGCACTGCTGGAGAATGGCCAGCTGGTTGAAAGCGGCAGCCTGAGCCAGATCATGGGACGTGAAGAGGGACGCCTGCGCAAAATGCTGCTGAGGGATGGCGAAGCAGACCGGGCGTTTATCAAAAAATATCAGCATGAGGCATTAACCCGATGCGTAGCATGAGTAGTGAGCGGTTTCAGGAACTGCTGCTGAATGCCACTGGCGAAACACTGTACATGGTGCTGCTGGCGGCACTTTTCACGGTCGCGATAGGGCTGCCGGTGGGTGTGATGCTGTTTCTGACCCGGCCAAAAGGCATTCTGCCCAATCGTGGGATTTCACTGCTGCTGAATACGCTGGTCAATACCGGACGCGCGTTGCCGTTTGTGGTGCTGCTGATTGCGCTGATCCCCTTTACCCGTCTGCTGGTCGGCACCACGCTGGGCAGCACTGCCGCCATTGTGCCGATTACGCTGGGCGCGTTTCCTTTCTTTGCCCGCATTGTGGAGAACGCGCTGGATGAGGTCGATCGCGGCCGCATTGAAGCGGTGGTATCAATGGGCGGCACGCTGTGGCATATCGTCAGCCGTGTGCTGCTGCCGGAAGCGCTACCCGCACTGGTGGCGGGCGTTACCCTGACGATTGTGATGCTGATTGGCTTCTCGGCGATGGCGGGCGTGGTCGGTGGCGGCGGACTGGGTGATCTGGCGATTCGTTACGGTTATCAGCGCTTCGACAACCAGATCATGACGGCCACCATTGTGGTGCTGCTGGCACTGGTGATGCTGATTCAGAAACTCGGCGACCGGCTGGTGCGCTCACTGGCTTATCGTCGGTAGGTTTTATATCTGACGCTGGCACAGAGCTCTGCAAAATGTTTTTAACGGTGAACAGGAAGGCAGCATTTTATTCCGCCTGTGTTCAGACCATGTTGTGCGGACCCTTCCGGCATCAGGTGCGTTTAACCTGAGATGCGGTCTGCAAAAAGAGTTAACAGCGACGCTTGATAACCTACCAATAGTAACTTACCTTTAGTAGCTTAATAGCTGAACAGGTAAGGTGACGACGATGCATGCATTAATAGTGACTTCTCATCCCAATCAGGATGCGCATACCCACCGCGTGGCGGACCAGTTGGCGCAGGGCATTATCTCGACCGGCCAGCACACGGCTGAAAAAGCCGATCTGGCAGCTGAAAGATTTGATCCGCGTTTCACGCTCACCGACCACCGGCATTTCAACGGCCAGGCGGAGGCATCGCCGGATGTGCTGGCTGAACAGCAGCGGTTAAATCGCGCTGATGCGCTGGTGCTGGTCTATCCAGTTTACTGGTGGTCATTTCCTGCCCAGCTCAAAGGCTGGATAGATCGGGTTTTCATTGCCGGATGGGCCTTTGATGAACAGGAGGGTCGGATAGTGAAGCGTCTCAATCATCTTCCTGTGCATCTGATTGCAATCGGGGGCGCGGATACGCGAACTTTTCTGCGGCGCGGCTATTTCGGCAGCATGCGAAATCAGATTGATCACGGCATTTTTGACTACTGTGGCGCGCCGGTGGTGACCAGTGAACTGTTGCTAAGCGGCGATGAGGGTTATCCTGAGTCACACTATCAGCTGGCGCAGGCGTTGGGCCAGCGTCTGTTCCCCCATCAGGAAAAACATGACCGTTGAGAAAGTACCGCGGAAACGACTGTCACGTGAGGCCCGACGCAGGCAGTTGTCGGATGTCGCGTGGCAGATTTTGCAAACCGAAGGCAGCGAAGCGCTGACGCTGGCACGGGTCGGCGAAGCGGCGGGCGTCAGTAAACCGGTGGTTTACGATCATTTCACCACCCGTCATGGATTGCTGGCAGCGTTGTATGACGATTTTGATCGTCGCCAGACCGAGCGAATGGACGCGGCGATGAATGCTGCGCCGATGGTGATGCAGAAAAAAGCGGAAGTGCTGGCCGCCTGTTATGTGGATTGTGTGATGACAGAAGGACGTGAGATTCCGGAATTGCTGTCAGCACTCAGTACCTCACCGGAACTGGCCGCCGTCAAACGTCATTATCAGCTCGATTTTATCGCCCGCTGTCAGCATTGGTTTGCTCCTTTTACGGGCAGCAGCGGGATACCAGAAGCAGGCATGTGGGGCTTGCTGGGGGGCGCGGATGCTATCGCCGCCGCCGTGACACGTGGCGATGTCGCTAAGCCGGAAGGCGAGCAGGCAATAACGGCCATGGTCGTCGCGCTGGTAACTGGCAGCCGTGCATCGGAGTCAGCGTAGGATAAAAAAGGCGGCCCGCAGGCCGCCGAATCATTCAACCACAACAGGCGTTGTGTAAGCAGTGGCAACGTACAATGATGATCGTTTAGCCTTTCACCCCGCCTGCGGTTAAACCGCTTACCAGCCAGCGTTGCGCCAGCAGGAACACCAGGGTGATTGGAATCGCGGAGAGCACCGCCGCGGCGGCAAAGTCTCCCCACAAATAGTTCTGCGGATTGAGATACTGCTGCATCCCGACCGCAAGGGTGTAGCTGTTGACGTCGCGCAGCAGCAGCGAAGCAACCGGCACTTCAGTGACCGCTGCGATAAACGCCAGAATAAACACCACCGCCAGAATCGGCACTGACAGCGGCAGCAGCACCAGCCGGAACGCCTGCCATGGTGTTGCGCCATCCAGCGCGGCGGCCTCTTCCAGTGATCCGTCGATGGTTTCGAAATACCCTTTAATCGTCCAGACATGCAGCGCGATGCCGCCCATATAGGCGAAGATTACGCCACCATGGGTATTCAGCCCGATAAACGGCAGATACTGACCGAGCCGATCAAAAAGCGCATAGAGCGCCACCAGTGACAGAACCGCCGGGAACATCTGGAATATCAGCATCCCTTTCAGCAGGCTGGCACGACCGGCAAAGCGCATACGCGCAAACGCATAGGCGCAGGTGGTCGAAAGTGCCACGATGCCTAGCGCGCTGATTGCAGCAATCTTGATCGAGTTCCATAACCATAACAGCACCGGAAAGGGCGGCGGTGTCACGCTTCCATCCGCATGTTCAACGCTGAAACCCAGCGCCAGCCGCCAGTGCTCCCAGGAGATCTGTTCCGGGATTAGGCTGCCGGTGGCGAAGTTACCGGATCGCAGTGAAATTGCGATAACCATGAGCAGCGGGAAGAGTATCGCCGCAATAAATACCAGCAGCAGCAGATGCGTGGTGAACAGACGCAGCCGTTGTGATTTGGGTTGTACCATAGCCATAACAACTCCTTAGTCGAACTTCATCCGCGAGGCTTTCAGGTTAATCACTGCCAGCGCACCCACCAGCAGGAAGATCAGCGTGGCGATGGCAGCCGCCAGACCAAAGTCCTGCCCGCCGCCGCCCTCAAAGGCGATGCGCCAGGTGTAGTTCACCAGCAAATCGGTATAACCGGCTGGCGTGGTCGTGCCAAGACGATCCGGTCCGCCGTTGGTCAGTAACTGTACCAGCACAAAGTTATTAAAATTGAAGGCAAAGCTGGCAATCATCAGCGGCATCAACGGCTTCAGCAACAGCGGCAGCGTAATCAGGAAGAAGTTCTGCAGCGGTCCTGCTCCGTCCATCGCCGAGGCTTCATAGAGATCATCGGGAATCGCTTTCAGCAGTCCCATGCAGAGGATCATCATGTAGGGATAGCCCAGCCAGGTGTTGACGATAATCAGCATGGTGCGTGCCAGCGTGGGATCGCTGAACCACGCAGGCTTCACGCCAAATAGCGCGCTGAGCATCACGTTGATCTCCCCAAAGCTCTGGTTAAACAGTCCTTTGAAAATCAAAATCGAGATAAACGCCGGTACCGCATAGGGCAGGATCAGCATCACCCGATAGATCGCTTTGCCGCGTAACGCTTCCCACTGCACCAGACAGGCCAGCACCATCCCGACGGCTACGGTCAGCACCACCGTGATGAGCGAGAAAAGCAGCGTCCAGCCAAATATCGCCAGGAACGGCTTCTGAATCCCTTCATCAGTAAACACCCGCACGAAGTTCTTCCAGCCGGTATTCACGGTAAATCCGGGGCTTAAGGTTTCGTTGCCCCACTTATTGTCCGCGTTCACGGCCTGATAGAAGCCGGTCTGCGGATTGGCGCGGTAATGCGTGCCGCTCTGCTGGTTGATCAGTTCATCTTTTGCGCCAACCCGATAGAGCGGCTGGGTGCCGGAGAACTGGCGGAGCGAACTCATGCGCAACTGACGCCCATCCGGCAACTCAGCGCGGATCTGGCTCAGTGCCTGGCGGTTAGTCGTGATAACCCTGAACGTCGCCCGTTCGCCAGCGGGTGGCGTGGCAGGCATCATTTTCAGAGTCTGTTCAGCGCCAAACTGAAAAGGCGGAGAGACGAAGTCTGCTTTGCCATCGTTCAGTACCAGTTGCCAGCGATCGCCTGCCGGGAACAGAGAAAAACTGACTGCCTCGCCCGACTGGAAAGTACGGCCAAGGAGTACCTGTTGCGCCCGCTCAAAGGTGAGCTGGTTGGTGCTACTGTAGTTGGTAAAGGCGATAGCGATGGTGCAGGTGAGGGGGAACAACACAAACAGCGACATTCCTGCCACGCCGGGATAGACATAACGCCACGCATAGGCGCGACGATTAGCAAAAATCCACAGCCCGGTTGCACTGAGGATCAGCGTCAGCAACGCAAACAGATATTCACCCTGCGCGTACATCAGTATCAGCAGATAGCCGACCAGCAGACAGCCGATTCCGATGAGAACGCCTTTCAGCAACAGACTGTGCGTTTTCGGTTTTCCTGACATGATGCGGTTTTCCTTAACGGTCACTCAAGCCGGGGATAACCCCGGCATGGGATTATTACTTCTTCAGGCGGGCCTGGGCATCTTTAAGCGCGGCGTCAACACTCTGACGACCGCCCAGCGCATTCAGCGTGGCGGTGCGCATCGCGTACCAGAAGGCCGCCATCTGCGGGATGTTTGGCATGATGTCGCCCTGTTTAGCGTTGCTCATGGTGGCGGCGATACGCGGATCTTTTTCCAGCGTCTGCTGGTAAGATTTCAACGCCACGGCACCCAGCGGCTTGTCTTTGTTAACCGTTTCCAGTCCGGAATCGGTCAGCAGATAGTTCTCCAGGAACTCTTTCGCCAGCTCTTTGTTAGGACTGGCGGCGTTGATCCCGGCGCTCAGCACGCCGACAAAGGCTTTCGATGGTTTGCCGTTCAGCGTGGGCAGTTCAGTGACGCCGTAGTCGATGCCGCTCTTGTCGAGGTTGCCCCACGCCCACGGACCATTAATGGTCATGGCGGTTTCGCCTTTGTTAAAGGCAGCCTCAGCAATGGAGTAATCGGTGTCGGCATTCAGGGTTTTGGCTTTAACCTGATCGACCAGGAACTGCATGCCCGCTTTCGCCCCGGCGTTATCGACGCCAACATCCTTCACGTCATAATGTCCATCGGTGAGCTTAAAGGCGTAAGCCCCGCCTGCGGCCAGCAGTGGCCAGGTGAAGTAGGGTTCCTGCAGGTTAAACATGATGGCGCTTTTGCCTTTGGCGCGCAGTTGCTTGTCGAGTCCGGCAATCTCTTCCCAGGTTTTCGGCGGGTTCGGCAGCAGTTTTTTGTTGTAAATCAGTGACAGCGACTCAACCGAAATCGGATAGCCAATCAGCTTACCGTCGAAGCGTACCGCGTCCCACGTGAACGGGAAGATTTTCTCGCGGAAGCTGGCGTCCGGCGTCACCTCCGCCAGCAGGCCCGACTGTGCGTAGCCGCCAAAGCGGTCATGTGCCCAGAAGATAATGTCCGGGCCATCGCCGGTCGCCGCGACCTGCGGATACTTCTCTTCCATTTTGTCAGGATGTTCGACCGTGACTTTAATGCCGGTCTCCTTCTCAAATTTCTTACCCACGTCGGCAAGGCCGTTGTAGCCCTTGTCACCGTTGATCCAGATGACCAGTTTACCTTCCTCAATTTTTGCCATCGCGCTTGCTGAAAAGAGCACAGCAGAGAGGGCAGAAAGGGCCAGAATGCGTGCTCCGGTTTTCGTCGTCATAAATCCATCCTGTTAGCGGAAGTGGTGAATGCTCTGTCGGCATCATTGTGCGTATCCACACCGGCATCTCATCCTCCTCCGCTCTACGCCCCTCAGCCTGCCTCTGTGATCCCACTGGCAAAAAGCGCCTTAAGCGGGTGCTTAAGCGGCAAAACAATCTTCGGGTCTGCGTTAGCGATCACAAAAAAGCGTTGCAAGGCGCGGGCTGACGCGTCAGCCCGTGTTTCTCCTCCTCCCGACTCCTCCCCCAGCAGTTTGCGTTACGGCGGAGGATGTTACCGATTGTTTCCTCTCGCATAGTGAGCCCCGGAACCCGTCTGCCGCTGAGCAGACACGATTATGCAGCTAAGAGGGAAGGGATCATGGCGAGCGTTGTGTTACGCAATGTCACGAAAGCCTGGGGCGAAACAGTGGTGTCGAAAGATATCGATCTCACTATTCGTGAAGGGGAATTTGTTGTATTCGTCGGCCCATCAGGCTGTGGAAAATCGACACTGCTGCGCATGATTGCCGGTCTGGAAACCATCACCAGCGGCGAACTGTTAATCGGCGACCAGCGAATGAATGAAGTGCCACCTGCTGAACGCGGCATTGGCATGGTGTTTCAATCCTATGCGCTCTATCCACACCTCTCCGTGGCGGAAAATATGTCTTTTGGCCTGAAGCTGGCCGGAGTGAAAAAAGCGGAGATCCATCAGCGCGTCAATCAGGTGGCAGAGATCCTTCAGCTGGCGCATCTGCTTGATCGCCGGCCTAAGGCCCTTTCCGGTGGGCAGCGTCAGCGCGTGGCAATTGGCCGTACGCTGGTGGCCGAACCCCGCGTCTTCCTGCTGGATGAACCGCTGTCAAACCTGGACGCCGCGCTGCGCGTCCAGATGCGCATTGAGATCTCCCGTCTGCATAAGCGCCTGAAACGCACCATGATTTATGTGACCCACGATCAGATCGAAGCGATGACGCTGGCTGACAAGATCGTGGTGCTCGATGCCGGGCGCATTGCGCAGGTCGGCAAACCGCTTGAGCTTTACCACTATCCCGCTAACCGCTTTGTCGCCGGATTTATCGGCTCACCCAAAATGAACTTCCTGCCGGTCAAAGTGACCGCCACCGCCATCGATCAGGTTCAGGTACGACTGCCGAATCAGCAACTGGTCTGGCTGCCGGTTGACAGCGCCGGCGTGCAGGTTGGCAGCAATATGTCACTGGGTATTCGCCCGGAACATCTGCTCTCCAGCGATATCGCCGACGTTACCCTGGAAGGGGAAGTGCAGGTGGTGGAACAGCTGGGGCATGAAACACAGATCCACATCGAGATTCCCGCTATCCGTCAAAACCTGGTCTACCGCCAGGAGGACGTCGTGCTGGTGAAAGAGGGCGCCATCCTCGGTATTGGCCTGCCGCCCGAGCGTTGTCACCTGTTCCGTGAGGACGGGAGCGCGTGCCGCAGGCTTTATCAGGAGCCGGGTGTATAGCCCTGCCAAAAACAATAAAAGCAATGACCTCAGGAGATAGAAAATGTTAACTCTGCGCAAACTTCCCATCGCCGTTGCCGTAGCGGTGGGCACCCTCTCCGCCCCGACGATGGCGGTTGATTTTACCGGTTACGCCCGTTCCGGCATTGGCTGGACAGGTAGCGGTGGCGAACAGCAATGTTTCCAGGCCACTGGTGCCCAAAGTAAGTACCGTCTGGGCAATGAATGTGAAACCTACGCCGAACTGAAATTAGGCCAGGAAGTGTGGAAAGAGGGCGACAAGAGCTTCTATTTCGACACCAACGTGGCTTACTCCGTGGCACAGCAAAATGACTGGGAAGCGACCTCACCCGCTTTCCGTGAGGCTAACGTCAAAGGTAAAAACCTGATTGATTCGCTGCCAGGATCGACCATCTGGGCCGGTAAGCGTTTCTATCAGCGTCATGACGTCCACATGATCGACTTCTACTACTGGGATATCTCGGGTCCGGGCGCCGGTCTGGAAGATGTGGATCTCGGCTTCGGTAAACTCTCTTTCGCCGCAACCCGTTCGTCTGAAGCGGGCGGCTCGTACACGTTCTCCAGCGACCGTATCCGTGACTTCGCCACCAGCACCGCCAACGACGTGTTTGATGTGCGTCTGGCCGGACTGGAAACCAACCCGAACGGCGTGCTGGAACTGGGTGTCGATTATGGTCGTGCTAATGCCCGTGACGGCTACCGCATTGAAGATGGCGCATCGAAAGATGGCTGGATGTTCACGGCTGAACATACCCAGAGCATGCTGAAAGGCTACAACAAGTTTGTGCTGCAATACGCAACTGATGCGATGACTTCGCAGGGCAAAGGCGTGCCGCAGGGTACCAATCTCAATAACAACGGCAAGATGTACCGCGTGCTTGACCACGGTGCCATTTCGCTGGCGGAACGCTGGGACCTGATGTATGTCGCCATGTACCAGAACATCGATCTGGACAACAACCGGGGTACCGACTGGTACACCGTGGGTGTGCGCCCGATGTACAAATGGACGCCGATCATGAGCACATTGCTGGAACTGGGCTACGACAACGTAAAATCGCAGCAGGCTAATGAGCGCAACGGTCAGTACAAAGTAACACTGGCACAGCAGTGGCAGGCCGGTGACAGCATCTGGTCACGTCCGGCGCTGCGTCTGTTCGCAACCTACGCCAAATGGGATGAGAAGTGGGGCTACAACAAAGATGCCTCGGGCGATCTCACCTCCTTCGCCTCTGCGGACTCTACCGGCAACGGCATCCTGACCAACAGCCGTGGTAAAGATGACGAAGTGACCTTCGGCGCGCAGATGGAAATCTGGTGGTAAACCAACCCCTGTTCTGACGGGCGCACCCCTGCGCCTGATGGATCACTTTGGTCGCGGTGTGCCATTGCCTGGTTCACGCCGCGACCTGCAATAAGGTACGCATAATGAAAATGAAAAAGCTGGCTGCACTCTGCCTGAGTGCGGCGTTACTGACAGGACACGCGTTTCCCGCCCTGGCGGAGGTCAATCTGGTGCCGCAGGATCTCTCTTCTGCACCGGTCGTCGCACCTGAATCCCTGCAACGCCTGATCTGGCAGCCGCTGGCGGCCTCTCAGACGCAGACTACAAAACTCGCCAACAGTGGACAGACGCTGAATGCACCTCACATTGCCGGGCCGGTCGCGGCTTACAGTCTGCCGGCAAATATCGGCGAACTGACGCTGACGCTAAGCAGTGAAGTGGCGAACGGTCGGGTTTTCGCGCCGAACGTGCTGGTGCTGGACGAAAACCTGCGCCCAGCGGCCTGGTTCCCCAGCCGCTACTTTACCTATCAGAAGCCGGGCGTAATGGCGGCAGATCGGCTGGAAGGGGTGATGAAATTGACCCCGGCGCTGGGTCAGCAAAAAATCTACCTGCTGGTGTTTACCACCGACAGCGATCTGACCCAGACCACCACGCTGCTCGATCCTGCCAAGGCCTACGCCCAGGGCACCGGCCATGCGGTACCGGATATTCCCGATCCGGTCGCCAGCCACAGCCGCGAAGGCACGATCAAGCTGAAGATGCAGACCAGTTCCGGCTCCTCGATTCTTGTCGGACCGCTGTTTGGTTCATCCGGCGCGAGTGCCGTCACCGTCGGCAATACTGCACCTGCGTCAGCGTACAGCGCAGCACCGGCGCCTGCACCCGCTGCAGCGCCCGCGCCAAAAGCCCGTGCGGAACCGATCATGAGCGACACCGAGAGTTACTTTAACCAGAAGATCACCCAGGCGGTGAACAGCGGCAATATCGACAAGGCGCTGAAACTGCTGGATGAAGCCGAGCGGCTGGGTTCCACCTCTGCACGGCAGACCTTTATCAGTAGTGTTAAAGGCAAGGGGTGAAGCTGCCCCGACGCTATTGATGTTGTCCCATCTAGTGCGCTGCGGCGCACTTTTTTTTGTTGTGGAGATCCTGATTGCAGTTTTTTTTGTGTGGCTTTACGCATTGCGTAAGTCAGGCTGTGGGCAATAGCGTTCGATGAATATAGGCTTCCTGAGCTGTTTCAGGGATGAATTTTCTGGCCATTTCAGGCGAAGTTACATGGCAACTCAGACCCGAAATATCTTTCTGAAATCATGGGTATCGTGATGGCGGGTGAACCTGGGGTTATCACCCGTCGGAGTATTTCTGCTCCTGTGCATATCAGCCGCGAAGAGTGTGATATCTGGCAGGAAGTAAAACAGGGTGTCACTTTTCAGGCGATACGGAAAAGAGTAATCAGAAACTTTTAATGGTGACTGAGTAACAAAACAGTCGTGGTTGTCGCGATCAATGCATTTGCATTGCCAATGCACTTGCATTACTGTTGCGTTATCTTGTTTTTCCTGATGAGAATCTGAAATGGGAACGCTGACTCATACCAACATCTCTCTGCGCGCTACATCAAAACTGACAGCCCGCAGCCAGACCACTATCCCTGCCGCAGTTCGTGATGCGATGAATCTGCAACCTGGTGAGAATATCGAATACGCTGTTCTGCCTGGCGGCAAAGTCCTTATTACCCGTCAGGAAACGGTGACTGATGATGATCCGGTGATGGCGAGCTTTCTGAGTTTTCTTGCTGCTGATATGTGCAACACGCCTTCAAATATCAAAACGCTGGATCGAGGATTATTAACTCGCATTACTTCGTTGACCGAAGGTATGGACGTTGATTTGGATGCTCCACTCATGGACGATGAGTAATCAGGTATGGAAGATGGCACGGTTATGAATGGATGGCACGTTTATGTTCATCCCTGTTTTGAATCACAGCTGATTGCGCTGACCAATGAAGTGGAGTCACTCAGGGCTAAATATCCTGAAAGTTACCAGCGAAAAGCGACGACTAAGCTTTTAGCCGCGGTGTTTAAAGTTATCAATAGTGAGATTTGCGCCGATCCACATCATGCAAAGTTTCGCCAGGGCGATACGCTGGGAGAACAAAATAAGCATTGGTTCAGTGCGAAGTTTTTAATGCAGTATCGTTTGTTCTTTAGATTCAGCGAACAACATAAAACCATTATCCTTGCATGGATGAATGACGCCGAGACCAAACGTGCCTATGGCAGTAAACGTGACGCTTATAAGGTATTTTCAGGAATGTTGCATAACGGCTACCCACCAGACGACTGGGCATTGCTGTTAAAGCAATCTCAGGATTGGGATAATACAAACTCGTAAGTGTCATAAATCCTGACCACGATCCTGTTTGTGTTTTCAGACGCCTTGCTCATGGGTAATTCATCTCTGATTAAAGGCGCTGAGTAAAATAGCAGCGTGCGAGCCGTTGGCGGCCCGCACGCTGTAATAACTGAAAATTATGTAAATCAGGCGGCGTCAGACACGCGTCTGAGTCACGCGTTAATCTTCAACCACGCACTGACCGCTTCCGTCGCGCCGTCAAATCGTGCAACAACCCTTGGGTCTCCGAATTACTGAACAGCGTTTCCAGCGGCACGCTCAGCTTGCGTCGCCAGTTCGGATATTCGTCGCTGGTACCGGGAATGTTCACCGGCGCGGCCATATCCAGCCAGTCCTCCGGTTGCAGTCCCAGCAGAGCGCTGTGACTGTCGGCCAGATAACGCTGCATCGCCTGATTCAATGCCTTGCTCATACCGGTACGGCGTGCATCACGTCCGGCACGTTTCGGCAGCGCGCCCACGCGATGCAGACTATTCAGCAGCGCCTGTTTCGCCCTCGTTCGTTCCTGATACAGTCCGGCCAGCACCACTTTGTCCGGATAGAGACCGAGTTGCGCGCCGGTAGTCAGATCGTCACTTTGCCACCAGCCGCGCAGTGTCGGGAGATCGTGTGTGGTGGCAACGGCCATCGCCTGCCGTGGCCAGCTGGCGGGCGGTCTAAAAACGGCTTCTGAGGTCTGTTCAAACCAGAGCACCTTGTAGGAGTAAACGCCCCCATCCCTCAGCTTATCGACAATCGCTTCCGGAACGGTGCCGAGATCTTCGCCAATCACCATGCAGCGATGACGCTGGCTTTCCAGCGCCAGAATCGCCAGCAGATCGTCAATCGGGTAGTGCACATACGCCCCGTGCCTCGCGCCTTCGCCAGCGGGAATCCACCACAGCCGCATTAGCGCCATCACATGATCAATACGCAGTGCGCCGCAGTGGCGCATGTTGGCGCGCAGCAGGGCAATCCACGGCTCCCAGGCACGCTGACGCATCACCTGCGGATCCATGGGCGGCAACCCCCAATCCTGACCGCGTGGGCCGAGAATATCAGGCGGTGCACCGATGCTGGCCTCCATGCAGTAAAGATCCCGCTCACTCCAGGTCTCTGCGCCACCCTGCGCGACGCCCACCGCCAGATCGCGGTACAGTCCGATGGGCATCTGCTGCTGCTGGCAGCTGTTCCAGCAGTTTTCAAACTGCTGCGCGGCCAGCCACTGCAGCCAGAGCCAGAAGCGCACCTGATCCTGATGCTGTTTTAAAAAGGTCTGCACCGCCGGGCTGCCAGGATGCTGCAGCGCCTCCGGCCAGACTGGCCAGCCCCAGCGCCCGCTATCCTGCGCCATCTGGTTGGCATGCAGCGCATCAAAAAGCGCCTGATGCTGCAGGCTTTCGCCACCCTCCTGGATAAACGCATTAAACGCCTGCACCTCAGGATCAGCGGCATCACGCTGGGTAAACTGCGGCCACGCCAGGCTCAGCGCCTGAATTTTCAGCCGGGTTACCGCGGAATAATCGACCCATTCAGTTGCGCGAGCCTGCGCCAGCGTCTGCTGCGTTTCGGGCAGTTGCCACCAGGTTTGCGCGACCGCGCTCAACTGAAAGTCAGTGACCGCGGCCACATCGATGTAAAGCACATTGAGCCAGCGCCGGGACGAGGGGCTGTAAGGGCTGGCGTTTTCCGGGCTGGAGGGAAACAGCGCATGGATAGGGTTAAGGCCGATAAACGCGCCGCCGCGTGCGGCGATTTCCGCTAGCATCCGGCGCAGGTCGCCAAAGTCGCCAATGCCCCAGTTCTGCGCAGAACGCAGGGTGTAGAGCTGCACGCAGGCGCCCCACAGGGATTCACCCTTCAACAGTGCCGGCGGTTCATAGCAGCGCGCCGGGGCAATAATCACCCGGCACGACCACTGCTGCGCGCCCTGTTGCAGTGTCAGCTGATGATAGCCCTCAGGCAGCGGTGGCAGATGCAGTGGCTGGGCAGGCTGGCAGCGACCTGAGCTCATCTCACCCGACTCGTGGGTGAGATGCCAGTGGGCATCGTCACTCAGCTGAGGCGACAGGCTCAGCAGATCGCCGCTGCGGAAAATCACCGCCGGTGGCAACGGCGTGCTCAGCGGATGGGGAGTCTGCATCACCGCCAGCAAACGCTGGCGGGTCAGGGTCGGGATCGCCTGAGGCTTGCCGTGCGCATTGATATACTCAGCAGCGATGCCTGCCAGAGAAAAATCATCCATAACCGGTTCTGTTTTCATGGCTTTCCTTAGCGTTTCGCTTGCCAGATGCGCTGCTGGTAATCGCGGATCGCCCGATCGGAACTGAACATGCCACAGCGTGCGGTATTGAGGATAGTGGCACGCGTCCAGGCCTCCTGATCGCTCCACAGCCGTTCAACCTGCGCCTGCGCATCCAGGTAGGGCTGGAAGTCAGCCAGCACCAGATACGGATCGCCGCCTTCCGGGCCGAGACTGTGCAGCATCGCGTCAAAAGCGTGGAGGTCGCCCTGACTGAAGGTGCCATCTTCAAGCGCTTGTAACACCTGATTGAGCTGTGGATCTTTTTTGCGCCACTGATCCGGGGCATAGCCGCCCGTTTTTAACGCCACCACCTGTTCCACGGTATGCCCAAAGATAAAGATATTTTCGCTGCCGACCTGTTCGGCGATCTCGACGTTTGCCCCATCCAGTGTGCCGATGGTCAGCGCACCGTTAAGCGCCAGCTTCATGTTGCCGGTGCCGGAGGCCTCTTTACCGGCAGTAGAAATTTGTTCAGAAAGGTCGGCGGACGGAATCAGGCGCTCGGCGACGGAGACGTTGTAATCGGGAATAAACACCACCTTCAGGCGGTCGCCGATCCGCGGATCCTGATTGATCACTTCGGCCACTTTGTTGATGGCGTAGATGATGTTTTTCGCCAGCGCATAGCCCGGCGCGGCTTTGGCACCAAACAGCACCACGCGCGGTGCACGGTTCGCCTGGGGATCGGTGACCAGCGTCTGCCACAGCGCAATAATGTGCAGCAGGCTCAGATGCTGACGTTTGTACTCATGCAGGCGCTTAATCTGTACATCAAACAGCGCGGTGGGGTTGATCTCAATACCCGTCCGGTTTTTGATCCACCCGACCAGTGCCTGCTTATTCTGCTGTTTGATGGCGCGATATTCCGCGCGGAACGTGGCGTCATCCGCAAAAGCTTCCAGTCCCTGCAGGGCATCAAGATCGTTCAACCAGGGCTTTTGCAGCGTTCGGCTAATCAACGCACTCAGCGCCGGGTTGCACTGATTAATCCAGCGGCGCGGTGTAATGCCATTGGTCACGTTATGGAATTTTTCCGGCCACATCTGGTGATATTCCGGGAAGAGATCCTGCACTACCAGTTTTGAGTGCAGTGCCGCCACACCATTGACCGCGAAGCCGCTGGTGACGCAAAGGTTGGCCATGCGGAGCTGGTTATTGTGCACCAGTGCCAGTTTTGCCCATTTTGCGTCATCATCCGGCCAGCGTGCGGTGACTGCCGTTTTCAGCTGCGCGTTCAGGGTATTAATGATCATCATATGGCGCGGTAGCAGGCTGCGCACCAGTCGCACATCCCAGCATTCCAGCGCTTCCGGCATCAGCGTATGGTTGGTGTAGGCAAAGGTGTGTTGGGTGATCTGCCAGGCGCGATCCCAGCTAAGCTGATGCTCATCCAGCAGCAGACGCATCAGCTCCGGGATCGCCAGCGTCGGATGGGTGTCGTTAAGCTGGATCACTTCATGGTCAGCCAGGGTTTCGATGTTGCGTCCGGCCAGATGGTGACGACGCAGAATGTCAGCCAGCGCACAGGCGCACTGGAAATATTGCTGCATCAGACGCAGTTTTTTACCGTTCTGATGATTGTCATTGGGATAGAGCACTTTGGTGAGTTTCTCTGCATCAATGCCCTGTTGCTCAGCGCGCAAAAAATCGCCGTCGTTAAAGCGGCTGAGGTTGAACGGCTGCGCATGTTTCGCCTGCCATAAACGCAGTGGCTGGCTGATGCCATTCTCATAACCTACTACCGGTAGATCCCAGGCTTCCCCGACCAGTTCAACTGCCGGTTGCCACTGCGGCTCACCTTCGACAGTGATCACTTTACCGCCCAGACCGACGCGCACGTTAAGCGCGGCGTTATGGTTAAACCACGGATAGCGATCGCGCTGCCAGTCATCCGGCCCTTCAATCTGCGCGCCCTGTTCGAAACGCTGGCGGAAAAGACCATATTGATAGTTCAGACCATAGCCCGTCGCAGGCTGACCCACATTTGCCATGGAATCCAGAAAACAGGCCGCCAGGCGACCCAGACCGCCATTGCCCAGCGCCGGATCGGTTTCGTTTTCCAGCACGTTGGTGAGTGAGACATTCCAGGCGGCCAGCACATCATTCACCGCGTCATACCAGTCCAGATTCAGCAGATTGTTGCCGGTCAGGCGACCCATCAAAAACTCCATCGACAGATAGTTAACATGGCGCAGTTCAGTTGTAGCCGGGCGACCTGGCTGCGCCGCCAGCATATCGGCCAGTGCACCGCTGAGGGCCTGCCACCACTGCGACGGGTTCATCTCCTGCGCGTCGTGCAGGCCAAAACGCTGCCACTGACGGGTCAGGGCAGCAGTAAACTGAGTCGGGTTAAAATCGGGCTGTGTCATGATTGATGTCCTGAAAAAAAGAAAGTGGGTCAATGTGGTCACAGTGTGCCCGGGCGGAAATCATCACTCATCCTCCCGAAAAGGATTAGGGCAGGAGGATAGGGAGGGTGGAGAGAATGAGGCTATTCCTAAATCGACGCAGGAGTGTGATTGCGCACGCTTTTGTAAAGTTTAGTTAATGGGTTTGCTTGCATTCATCAGACGAAATGCTGAACCTGTGTAAGGAATAATTACGAAGCGTAAAATAATGATGCGCTCGACGAATGGAGAAACGCGCGCCCATGTTAATACCCGCCAAACTCAGCCGCCCGGTCCGTCTTGAAGGCACCGTCATCCGTGAAAGATTGCTGCAAAAGCTCACCGCTGCCGGTAACTATCGGCTGGTACTGGTCACCAGTCCGGCAGGTTACGGCAAAACCACACTGGTATCGCAGTGGGCGGCGGGAAAGCGCGATCTGGGCTGGGTATCTCTGGACGAGGGCGACAATCAGGCGGAACGCTTTGTCGATTACCTGATAGCTGCACTGCAACAGGCCACACATGGCGGCTGTCCCCGCACTGAGCTGCTGGCGCAGAAGCGGCAATATGTGAATCTCAATGCACTGTTTTCTCAGCTTTTTATCGAACTGGTGGAGTGGCAGCAGCCGTTGTGGCTGATCGTTGATGACTACCATCTCATCACCAATCCGGTCATTCATGACGCGATGCGCTTTTTCCTGCGTCATCAGCCGGAGAATCTGACGCTGATTCTGATGTCGCGTAACCTGCCGCAGCTGGGTATCGCTAACCTGCGGGTGCGTGAGCAACTGATTGAACTGGGCAGCCAGCAGCTCGCATTTACACATCAGGAAGCGCGCCAGTTCTTTGACTGCCGTCTGACGGCGCCGCTGGAAAGCGACGAGAGCAGCCGCCTTTGTGATGATGTCGCAGGCTGGGCGACGGCACTGCAACTGATCGTGCTGTCGGCACGACAGGGTGCCAGCTCTGCGCAGCATTCAGCCCGGCGGCTTTCAGGTATTAATGCCAGCCATCTCTCTGACTATCTGGTGGAAGAGGTGCTGGATAATGTCGATCTCTCCACCCGCCATTTCTTACTCAAAACTGCGCTGCTGCGTTCAATGAACGATGAGCTGATAGCCTGCGTAACCCACGAAGATAACGGCCAGATGCGGCTGGAGGAGATTGAACGTCAGGGGTTATTTCTGCAGCGCATGGACGATTCCGGCTGCTGGTTCAGCTACCATCCGCTGTTTGGGAACTTTCTGCGTCAGCGCTGTCAGTGGGAGCTGGCCGCAGAGCTGCCTGCGCTGCATCGGGCTGCGGCTGAAAGCTGGATGGCGCAGGGGTTCCCTGGCGAGGCGATTCACCACGCGCTCGCCTCCGGTGACGCGAGCATGCTGCGGGATGTGCTGCTGAAGCACGCCTGGACGCTGTTTAATCAGAGCGAACTACCGTTACTGGAGAACTCCCTGAAAGCGCTGCCGTGGGAGATGATGCTGGAGAATCCTATGCTGGTGCTGCTGCAGGCGTGGCTGATGCAGACCCAGCATCGCTTTTCTGAAGTCGATAGTCTGCTGGCACGTTTTGAACAGGCCAGCCGCTGCGAGATTGATGCCGCTCTGCGCGGTGAATTTAATGCGTTGCGCGCCCAGGTGGCGATCAACGATGGCAACACCGACGAAGCGGAGCGGCTGGCGAAAGTGGCGCTCGACACCCTGCCAGCCAGCCGTCACTACAGCCGTATTGTGGCGACCTCAGTACATGGCGAAGTGATGCACTGCAAAGGTGAGTTAGATGATTCACTCAAGCTGATGCGTCAGACCGAACAGATGGCGCGTCGCGATGAGGTTTGGCACTACGCGCTCTGGAGCATGATTCAACAGAGCGAGATTCTGTTTGCTCAGGGCTTTTTGCAGGCCGCCTATGAGATCCAGAGCCGCGCCTTTGTGCTGGTGGAAGAGCAGCATCTGGCGCAGTTCCCGCTGCATGAGTTTCTGCTGCGCATTCGCGCTCAGCTGTTATGGGCCTGGGGCCGACTGGAAGAGGCAGAGCAGGCGGCGCGCGAAGGGATCAACGTGCTGAACGGTTACCAGCCGCAACAGCAGATTCAGTGTCTGGGACTGCTGGTACAGTGCTCACTGGCGCGCGGCAACATTGATAACGCCCGCAGCTACCTGAACCGTCTGGAAAACCTGCTGAACAACGGCAACTGGCACAGTGACTGGATCGCCAATGCCGATAAGGTTCGGGTGATCTACTGGCAGATGACCGGCGACAGCCAGAACGCACGCGACTGGATGCGGCAGACACCCAAACCCGCTTTCGCTAACAACCATTTCCTGCAGGGACAGTGGCGTAACATTGCCCGTGCACAGATCCTGCTGGGTGATGTCAGCCAGGCAGAAGTGGTGCTGGAGGAACTGAATGAGAACGCCCGTGCCCTGCGCCTGATGAGCGATTTAAACCGTAATCTGCTGCTGCTGAATCAGATCTACTGGCAGACTGACCGCAAAGCGGAGGCGCAGCGTGTGCTGATTGAGGCGCTGAAACTGGCACGCAGCACCGGATTTATCAGCCATTTTGTCATTGAAGGCGAGATGATGGCGCAACAACTGCGGCAGCTGATTCAGCTAAATACTCTGAATGAGCTGGACAGTCACCGCGCCCGCCGCATCCTGCTTGAAATTAATAAATATCATCGACATAAGTTTGCCCATTTCGATGAAGGTTTTGTCAGCCGGTTGCTCAACCATCCTGACGTGCCGGAACTGATCCGCACCAGTCCACTGACGCAGCGTGAGTGGCAGGTGCTGGGCCTGATCTATTCAGGATACAGCAACGATCAAATCGCCGGGGAACTGGCGGTGGCATCCACCACCATCAAAACGCATATCCGTAATCTCTACCAAAAACTGGGCGTCTCTCATCGCAGCGAGGCAATGAATCAGGTGCAGGCGCTGTTAAAAATGATGGGCTATGTCTGAGAATAGCGGGCGATTATTCATCGATTGTTGAAAATTGCCCAGGCATAAGGCTGTTCTGATGTAAAACCCGCACAGGAAACCGACGCAGGTTAAAGGCGCCTGACAAGGTCTGGAAGAGTTCTGGAAGAGTAAAGCAGAGCGGGAGTGTGCTGTGGTGAACTGGTTGAAGTGCTTCCCGATCTGCGTCCCGAGCCGCTTAGCGCGTATTTGTGGTCGCGCACCGCCGCAATCTGTCGCGGCGTATCAGGGCTTTTATGCACTGGACAGAAGACATTTTAAAACCCTATTTTGACTGATTACATGCGCGATATTTACGCCAGATACGAAGAGACGAGGCAAAGGAAAAGCTTAATCGTGCAGGTCACGCTGCGCTTTTTCTGATGGTTTGCTTAATCTGATGATAAAATCGCAAATGAGCGTGTAAGCTGAGATAAATATCAGGGCCGCTATAAATTGTAGTGATTGAAGTTTGTTAACATTTGTAACTGCTGCTGTGCTAACATTTCGACGTTTATTCAGGTTTCCTGCCGTGTGTAGTATTACTGGAACGCAGTATGATAGATAAATATCAAACCCATCACGATGTCGCTGTACTGCTTCTGCTACGACACATCTGCACAATCGTCCTGACGTTTCTTCTGCTCATCGTCATTCCTCATTTAGCCTGGGCCGAAATACAGGATGGCAAAGCTAATCGCATTGTCAGTGGTATTATCAGTTTCACCCACTGGCCGGGTGTGAAACGACCAGAATTATGTGTTTTATCTTCAGCGCGACATCTCTCTTTACCGGAAAATACTGCGTCTTCAACCGCGACATTTACTGTTGTGTATCTTGCTTCTGTTAACGACTTCAGTATGCACCGATGCGATGCTGTTTATTTCGGCGATCAGACGCCCCAGCAGCAGGTTGACTCTCTGCAGCATTTTACAGGAAGGGCCGTTCTTAGCCTCGCGGAGAATAATGCGGAGTGTACGGTAGGTGCCGCGTTTTGCATGATTTTTCAGCCTAATCATACGCATTTTTCCGTTAACCTCGATTCCCTTGCCAGAAGCGGTGTCAGGGTGAGTCCTGATGTGCTTTTGCTCTCCCGCGAGGGAGGCGAATAAGATGAAATTTGATAAATTAAGACATGATAAATCGTCCATCCGCAATAAACTGCGGAAGATAAGCACCATCAACGCTGCAGTGATACTCCTGCTGTGCTGGTTATTGCTCTCATCAACGTCGCTGCTGTTTATTAAAAAATATGAGAAACGAAATCTCGAATTAATCGGTTCGACGCTAAGTACTACGCTAACTGCGGCTACCGTTTTTGCCGACAGCTACGACGCACGTAATAAAATCGAACGGCTTGGCAATGAAGGCATGTTCGCTTCCGCGAAGCTGGTTACCCGTGATCACATTGTTCTGGTTCATTGGAATGCACAACAGGAACCGTCGGGTTGGTATTCACGCTTACTGCGCGAGTGGATTTATATCAAACCGCTTAACGTCAATATCATTCATGCTGATGCTGTCGTCGGGACGTTGACGCTGGAAGGCACGGTGACCGGCGCGTTAAACTTCCTTCGTTACTCATTTATGATTCTTAGCAGCGGCATGCTTTGTGTGCTGGTTATCTCGCTTCTGCTGAGTGAATTTCTGCATCGGGGTATGGTTGCAACACTGCGCACCATTACCAGCTCAATTCACTATGTGATTCATTCTGGTGATTTTTCACTGCGAATTCAGGGTGGCCCAATTAAAGAGTTTCAGCTCTTTTCAGACGATCTGAATTCACTGCTTAAGGAAATGCAATCGCTGAAGGCTTCGCTTATGCGTGATAATCGCTCGCTGGCCGCTAAAGCGCTGGAAGACCCGCTGACCGGCCTTGCCAACCGCACTGCATTTTCCGCCCGGCTGACACAACTCCTCGCTCTGCAATCTGCCAATGAGCGCTTTGCGCTGTTATTCCTCGATGGCGATCGTTTTAAGAGCATTAATGATAACTGGGGACATGCCGCCGGGGATGAGGTATTGAAAGCGATAGGAACGCGCCTTTTATCACAGGCATCTGAACAGGATCTGGTTGCCCGATTAGGCGGAGATGAATTTGCCATGCTGGTGAGCAGCCGGACCCGTGATGAGCAATTGCAGCAACTCATGCAGAACATTCATGCTGCGATCAGCGAAGAAATCAGTATTGCAGAAGGTATGCCGATAAAAACCTCAATGACCATCGGATATGCGTGGTCACAACAGGGTGATACGGTTGAATCGATCCTCGAACGTGCTGATATGAATATGTATAAGAATAAGCGAAAAAATAAAGTTTAATGAAGGCCTGAACGAGACGTGAATATGAAAAAGAATATTTCCCTGATGCTCCTGACACTGGCTTTGGTGGGTTGTCAGTCTAAAGAGCATTTTAGTGAGGCACAAATCGCCGCGATGAAAAGTGCTGGATTTACCCGAAATAGTGAAGGCTGGGGGTTGGGATTATCCGATAAAATCCTGTTTGGTGTTAACGAATCAGAACTGACTCCCTCAAGCAAAAGTAATATTCAGGGGATGGCGAAAAACCTGGCATCGACCGGTATTGAGCATGTGCGCATCGATGGACACACTGACAATTATGGCAAACCCGATTATAACCAGCAGCTGTCGTTGAAAAGAGCGAATGCTGTAGCGGCACAGTGGGCGGAAGGTGCGTCGATACCCCGTGGAAATATTGTTACACGTGGATTGGGGATGAGTGCTCCGGTTACCAGCAACAATAGCGCGCAAGGGCGTGCGCAAAACCGCCGCGTGGCCATTGTGATCACTGCACCATGATAAACCAGCAGCCAACGCCTGTTTGTCGGCGGGTTTTCCCGCGCGTGACGCGCCGCTGACTATGGGAAAAGATGAACGCACGGCGGACTCCGCCATGCGTTGTTTTTATCAGCGATAAAACGCCGGTTTAACCGACATCTTAACCGGCACAATCTCGCCAGAGGTTTGTGCCGCGACACAGGCATCGGCCGCGACTGCCGCCGCGTAACCATCCCACGCCGAGGGACCCGTCATCTCACCGCTGATGACGTTGTTGATAAACGCCTGTAGCTCCACGTCATAGGCATCGATAAAGCGTTTTTTCCAGTCGGTCAAAATGGTAGTCGAGAGTTTTGCCGCGCTGCGTGTCTGCACAGAAACGGGCTCCGGCAGGCGGGCAACGCCGCGTTCACCCACCACTTCACACTGAATGTCGTAGCCATATTCACAGTTCACAAAGATTTCGACATCAATACGCGCGCCTTTGGCTGTCTCCAGCAGCACGATTTGTGGATCGCGCAGATGTGACGATGCCTTGCGGGTTTTGCGTGGGAAGATCACCTGTACGCTGGCGTAGTCATCATTCAGCAGCCAGCGCAGCACATCGAGTTCGTGGATAAGCGTATCGGTGATTGCCATGTCGGTGGTGTAACTGTCACCCACTTCCGGATTACGGTGTGCGCAATGCAGCATCAGCGGTTCACCAATCTCACCGCTGTCGATGACCGCTTTTAGCGCACGGTAGCCGCTATCATAAGGGCGCATAAAGCCGACCTGCACCAGCTGCCGTCCCGCCTGAATCTCCGCTTCAACAATATTCATACAGCCCTGAGCGGTGACCGCCAGCGGTTTTTCGCAGAACACCGCTTTGCCCGCTTCGATACAGGCCAGCACAAAGGCTTCATGTGTCGGACCCCAGGAGGTGACCAGCACCGCATTCACCAGCGGATCGTTAATGAGATCCAACGCATTGTCATAAATGCGTGCTTCCGGCGTCAGCTCATTCACAATCTGCTGGCAGTTGTCGCGGTTGATGTCGTTGAGCGCCACCACGCGCGCATTCTGTAACACTGTGCTGCAACGACGGATATGTTCGCGGCCGATTGCGCCGGTGCCGATAACACCAATGTTAATTGTCATGATGATTCCCTTAAGCTGAGTGATTTAACAAACGAATGCTGTCGCGTATTTCGCGGGTGATGTCCGCTTCCTGCCAGCTGTTCATTACCGACGAGAAAGGTTCAAAAGCGTAAAGGCCGCTGTAGCCCATCTTCTCCAGCCGCTCAACCTGTTGCTTACTGTGCAGGCGGTCGTCCGCGCTGAGCATGATGCGCTCTTCGTCGGTGAGCTGGCTGACCGGGCGCGGGTCAGTGACGCCGGAGAGGTGAACCAGCCCGATCTGACCGATATCGATTTCCTGTTCAAAGGTCTTTTCCGCATCCTCAAACAGATGATGATGGAAGGTATCGATCAGTAATCTGAACGGCACGCCTGCTTCATGAATCAGTGTCTGCGCCTGAGTTGCCGAACGTAGTGAGCTCTGAGGAAAGCCCAGCGGTTCTACCAGTCCCTGAATACCTGCGTCGGCGAACAGCGGTGCCAGGGTTTTCAGTGCAGCGACGGTATCGGCTGCGCTGATGGGCGTACCGTCATTGAGCGGACAGAGCACCAGCGATTCCGCGCCAACTGCCTGTGCATCGCTTAATAACTGACGGGCGCGCTGTAGTACCTCTTCATTCAGCTGGTTAAACGGATAGAGCGCATTGATGGTGACAATACGAATACCTGACTCACGCGCCAGGGCCCTGACGTCGTCACCGCTGAGATCGTCGGTAACGCGTCCGCTGGGCATATCATTACGCAGCTCGACATTATGAATACCCAGTTGGCTGACGAGGTTAAAAAATTGCGGAAGGGTGAGGCTGGGCGCTATTTTACGGTTGATGCAAAAGCGCGCGTTGGGAATATTCAGGCTCATAACAATTTCCTTGAACGTAGGGTGTCGGTGTTAATAGCAATCGGGTCGTCAGCGTCATGACGCGGGCCGTTATTTTTTTACTGCGCAGCAGGCACTATTTTTTGCCGTTATAAAGCGCATAGAAATAGTGCTCAACCTGCTCAAGACTTCTTCCCCGGGTCTCGGGAATAAACTTCACAACAAAAACAGAACCGCCGATGCCGATGGCCGCGAATATGAAGAAGGCACCAGCCAGACCAAATGCGGCTAATAACAGCGGGAAGGCCATAGAGATGGCAAAATTAGCGATCCACAGTGAGAAGACCGCGCCGCCCATACAGATGCCGCGCATCCTGGCGGGGAAGATTTCTGACAGCAGTAACCAGGTCACCGGTGACAACGCGCCCTGCTGAAAGCACAGAAACATCAGCATGCCCGCCAGCACCAGATACGCCCGCAGCAGATTGACGGTGCCATTGAGGTATTCCGGCATCAGCCAGCAGACCAGCCCGATAAAGAAAAGGCAGCAGGTGCAGCCCATCTGTCCAATTAACACCAGAGGGCGACGGCCCACTTTGCCGATTAACCAGATACCGACCAGCGTCATCACCACCGAAATCACGCCATTGGCGATGGTGGCAAACAGCGCCGCATCATTGCTCAGTCCGGCAGCGGTCAGCATGGTCGGCGCGTAATACATGATGGTATTGACGCCGGTCAGCTGCTGAATGGCGGCGATGCCCACGCCCAGCAGGAAAATTTTCATCAGCCAGGGCGTCGCAAGATCGCGCAGGCGGCCTTTGCCACGCTGGCGGTTCTCTTCGATGGTTTCCTCAATCTCCTCCAGTTCCCACTCAACATCTTCAGCGGCGCGGGTCTTTTCCAGCACCTCACGGGCGGCCTGACTGCGGCCTTTCATCACGTGCCAGCGTGGGGTTTCTGGCATAAATATCATGCCGATCCAGAGCAGAACGGCGGGAACAATCGATAGCGCGAGCATCCAGCGCCAGGTGTTTTCACCGCCCCAGATGTCGTTAAACGTGGCGTTTGAGATGTAGGCCAGCAACTGACCGCTGACAATCATCAGCTCCTGCAGGGTAACCAGCTGGCCGCGTTTGTTAGCGGGTGCGATTTCCGCGATGTAGACCGGCACGGTGGCTGCCGCGCCGCCCACGGCAAAGCCCAGGAACAGACGCGAGGCGATCATCCAGGTGACGTCCGGTGCCAGGGCTGATCCCACCGCACCCAGAGCAAAAATCAGCGCCAGTGCGATGATAATGCGTCGTCTGCCCAGGCCATCTGCCAGATGGCCGGCCGCCAGTGCGCCGAAGGCCGCGCCAAACAGCAGGGAGCTGGTCACCAGTCCCGTTGTAAACGGTGTGAGATGCAGATCGCCACGCATAAATAGCAGCGCACCCGAGACCACACCGGTGTCATAACCAAATAGCAACCCACCTAAAGTGGCAACCAACGCAATAATCTTCACAAAAGGCTCGGTGCGGGTGGCGCTATTGGGACCGGAGGCCGGGTTCGACGAAATATAAAGTTCTTTTTCCATGAATACTCCTGGTCATTACGGCAAAGACAAAACGTCAGAACATGAAGAAGCCATCACCCTACTGATATTTTTATTTCGGGTTAAATTATATTTGAAACTTAGTTTTCATTATGTGAGCTCAACCCTTTCGCCTTTTTTATTTTGATTGGATTCCATCAGGGCGTAATAAAAATCGTTAGATTAAAGAGGGTTAATATTCACGTTAATAAAAAAGCGATGTTTTTGTCAGGGCGAAATGGGAATAATTTCGGGAAAGCAGAGTGTGACGAATCAGGGTCAGGATGAAATATCCTGACCAGAAGAAAGGGGAATGTTGAGGTTAGCGGATGGTGAGTGCATTTAATGCGGATAACAGCGCGTCTACTTTTGGCAGAAACTGTTTACGCCGTGGCCATACCACGCTTAGCGTCAGCCCGTCAGGTTGTAACTGCGGCAGGATAATCTCCAGTTCGCCGGCTGCTACGGCGCGCTGAATCAGCCATGAAGGCATCTGGGCCACACCCAGTCCGGCGATGACCGCCTGCAGTTGCGCATCAACGTCGCCCACTGCCAGCCTGAACGGCACCTCGCGCCAGTGTGGCTGACCATCTTCAGTGGTGAACAGCCAGGGTTTGGTCGAGCCATCCACGCGCTCATAAAGGATGGCGGGATGATTCAGCAGCGCCGCCTCATTCTCCGGACGACCTTCACGGTCCAGATAAGCAGGAGAGGCACAGAACTGCATCTGCTCGCGGCCCATATTGCGCCATCCCAGGGACGCAGGGAGGTCAGGCGCACCGCCGATCCGTACTGCCACATCCACGCCTTCCTCAAACAGGTCCACAAAGCGATCGGACAAACTCAGGCTCAGCGCCAGTTCCGGGTGCTGCTGGCAAAATGGCATCAAGAGCGGCATGACGTTGAGACGGCCATAGGTCGTGGGCACCGCCAGACGCAGACGACCGGACGGAATGATGCGCTGCGCCGCCAGCACTGCCTCGGCTTCGGCCAGATCCTCCAGGATGCGCAGGCAGGTCTGATAATAGGCGCTGCCCGCGTCGGTGAGGTGCAGGCTTCGCGTGGTGCGTTCCAGCAGCCGCGAGCCCAGTCGCGTCTCCAGGCGGCTGACGCTTTTACTGACTGCCGAACCGGTCACATGCAGCCGCTCAGCCGCGGCGGTAAAGCTGCCGCACTCGACGCTGGCAACAAACGGCAGAATATCTTTGAGGCGATGATCGTGCATTGATTGATGAACTCAGGTTAAGAATGCTATGAATAAATGCCAGAGATAAGAACTGAATTCTCTATTAGGCTTAGAATTACGCAAAACGAGGAGAAATCAAATGAAAAAGCACGCTTTGATTGTTGGCATCAGCGGTGTCATTGGTCGCGCACTGGCAGAGAAATTACAAACAGAAGGCTGGCAGGTCACCGGTCTTTCACGCGGACGCGGTGCGGTTCCTGAAGGCGCAGCCAGTCTGACAGCCGATCTGACCGACGCTGACGCCGTTCGTGACGCACTGAAAGAGGTAAAACCGGATGCGCTTTTCTTCAGCGTCTGGGCGCGTCAGGAAAATGAGAAAGAGAACATCCGTGTTAATGGCGGCATGGTGCGCAATGTGATTGAAGCACTCGGCGATCGCCTCAAGGGTTCACATGTGGCACTGGTCACCGGACTGAAGCATTACCTGGGCCCGTTTGAAGCTTACGGCAAAGGGGCGGTGCCGGTGACGCCGTTCCGCGAAGAGCAGGGTCGTCAGCCAGTCGATAACTTCTATTACGCGCAGGAAGATGAAGTGTTCGCGGGCGCTGAGAAGTATGACTATCGCTGGAGCGTTCACCGTCCGCATACCATCATCGGTCATGCCGTAGGTAACGCGATGAATATGGGGCAGACGCTGGCGGTTTACGCGACGTTGTGCAAAGAGAAGGGCTGGCCCTTTATCTTCCCAGGCTCGCCTGAGCAGTGGAGCGGTATTGTGGATATGACCGATGCGGGCCTGCTGGCTGAGCAGCTGCACTGGGCTGCCACTTCACCAAATGGCGCAAATGAGGATTTCAATGCCGTAAACGGCGACGTCTTCCGCTGGAACTGGATGTGGCCAAAACTGGCAGACTATTTCGGTATTGAAGCTGCGGAGTACCCGGCGCAGATGATGCCGCTGGAAAATCGTATGCAGGAAGCCGCCAGTGCATGGCAGGCGATTGCAGAGCAGAATCAGTTGCGTGAGGCAGATGTGACTAAGCTGGCTTCATGGTGGCACACCGATGCAGACCTGGGCCGTCCGATGGAAGCTTTTACTGATATGAGTAAGAGCCGCAAAGCGGGCTTTACCGGCTATCGCAGCACGCTCGACTCTTTTACTCAGCTGTTTGATAAGCTGAAAGCGGAAAAAGTGATTCCGGACTAACCCAGCAGGCGCCGCATCAGGCGCCTGTTTCGTTTCTGGCAGAGACTATACTCAGGCACTGAATCAGTGAATGGAGGAGCAGATCGATGACAACATGTTTCATTATCGGGGCGGCGGGCAAGGTTGGCCAAAAGCTGACGCGTCAACTGAGCAGCAGAAACCATGCGGTCACGGCGCTGCACCGTAAACCGGAACAGGCTGAAACTCTTCAGGCCGCAGGCGCGAAGCCTGTTGCGGGTGATATTCAGCAACTCAGCGTGACGGCACTGTCCGGTTTAATGACGGGTCACGAAGTGGTTGTTTTCACCGCGGGTGCCGGCGGTGCCGGGATCGAGTTGACCAATGCTATTGACGGTGAAGGGTTGAAGCTGGCGGTAGCCGCAGCAGAGCAGGCGGGTGTCTCGCGCTTCCTGCTGGTCTCGGCGTTTCCGGATGCAGGCCGTGGTAAAACGCCATCAGAGGGTTTTGAGAATTACATGCGGGTGAAACGTCTGGCGGATGCCGTGCTGGTGGCGAGCAAGCTGGAGTGGGTGATCCTGCGGCCGGGAACGCTGACCGATGAAGCCGGGACAGGGCGGGTGCATGCTGATCTCGCTATTCCGTATGGGGAAATCCCGCGTGAAGATGTGGCGGCGACGCTGGTCGGGTTGATTGAGAATCCGGCGATTAAATATCAGATAATCGAACTCACCCAGGGTGATGTGCAGATTGATGTGGCGTTGCAGCGGTTGCAGCGGGTATAGAAAGGTAGGGTTGTTGCTGGATCGAGCCTGCTCAGGGAACGCGGTCAGTTTGGAAAGACGCAAAAGCCGTCATCCATGACACCCTCGGTCCGCACCGTCCCTGGTAAGGGATGCTTTCCTCCTCTGACCGTGCTCCCTGCGCAGACTCTCTGACAGCCAATAGCCCTTACTTTAATCAACAAAAAAGCCCCGAATCAGGGGGCTTTTTGCTTAGCTGACGCAGGTATTACTTCACGCATTTAGCGCAGTGCGCACGCTCAATGTGCTGGAAGAAGTCATTACCTTTATCATCGACCAGGATAAAGGCAGGGAAATTCTCCACCTCGATTTTCCAGATCGCTTCCATTCCCAGCTCAGGATACTCCACGCATTCCAGACTCTTGATGCTCTGCTGCGCCAGCACCGCGGCCGGACCACCGATGCTGCCCAGGTAAAAGCCGCCATGTTTATGGCAGGCATCCGTCACCTGCTGACTGCGGTTACCTTTTGCCAGCATGATTTTGCTGCCGCCGTGGGCTTGCAGCAAGTCCACATAGGAATCCATGCGTCCGGCTGTCGTCGGTCCGAGTGAACCGGACGCGTAACCTTCAGGCGTTTTAGCCGGACCGGCGTAATAGACCGGGTGATCTTTGATGTACTGCGGCAATCCTTCGCCATTATCGATGCGCTCTTTGAGTTTGGCATGTGCGATATCACGCGCCACGATAATGGTGCCGGTCAGTGAGAGGCGGGTAGAAACCGGATACGCGGAGAGCTGGGCCAGAATCTCTTCCATTGGACGGTTAAGATTCACCTGCAACACTTCACCTTCGCCCTGCTGACGCAGCGCTTCCGGAATCAGACGGCCTGGATTTGATTCCAGCTTCTCAATCCAGATACCTTCGCGGTTAATCTTCGCTTTGATATTGCGGTCAGCCGAGCAGGAAACGCCCATGCCGATCGGGCAGGACGCGCCGTGACGCGGCAGACGCACCACGCGGATGTCGTGCGCGAAGTACTTGCCACCAAACTGCGCACCAAGGCCAAGGTCCTGCGCTGCTTTCAGCAGTTCCTGCTCGAGCTGCACATCACGAAATGCCTGACCATGCTCGTTGCCTTCGGTCGGTAAGCCATCGTAGTAGTGCGTTGAGGCGAGCTTCACGGTTTTCAGCGTGCTCTCTGCCGAGGTGCCGCCGATAACAAACGCGATATGGTATGGCGGGCAGGCAGCGGTGCCGAGGGTACGCATTTTGTCCACCAGGTAATTTTTCAGTTTGCCTGGGCTCAGCAGCGCTTTGGTTTCCTGATAGAGATAAGTTTTGTTGGCGGAGCCGCCGCCTTTAGCGATACAGAGGAACTTGTACTCATCGCCATCAACGCTGTAGAGGTCGATCTGCGCAGGAAGGTTAGTGCCGGTATTCACCTCTTTATACATATCCAGCGCGGCATTCTGGGAATAGCGCAGGTTATCTTCAATATAAGTGTTGTAGATACCCAGTGACAGCGCGGCTTCATCGCCACCGCCGGTCCAGACGCGCTGGCCCTTTTTGCCCATGATGATCGCGGTGCCGGTATCCTGACAGGTAGGCAGCACGCCTTTGGCAGCAATTTCAGAGTTTCTTAAAAACTGCAGAGCCACATATTTGTCATTGTCGCTGGCATCCGGGTCATAAAGGATGGAGGCAACCTGCTGCTGGTGGGCCGGACGCAGCATGAAAGAAGCGTCGTGGAAGGCCTGCTGACTCAGCAGCGTCAGTGCCTGCGGGTCAACTTTCAGGATCTCCTGACCCTCAAACTCGGCGACGGAGACATGCTCGCGACTCAGCAAATAGTATTCAGTATCTTCGTGGGACAGCGGAAAAGGGTTCTGATAGACAAAAGGTTTGTTCGACATTTTTTCTCACTTAATGACCGGCTGAACCTCCGCGTGCAGGCTGCGGGGCACAACATCATAGGCGAATTAATCGTTTATTATGCTTCCTCACCGTGGGTGCGGTGAGGAAGTGCTGGAATGGTATCTTATAACGCGTTGATCTGCATGTTGTATCCGTCAGAACATCCACACCATCCACGGATAAGCAATCAGCATCATCGAACCTAAGAAGATGGCACCGAAGATAGTACCCAGACGCCAGTAATCTTTGGTAGGCAGATAGCCGCTACCGTAGTAAATCGGACTTGGGCCAGTGCCGTATGGCGTGATGATGCCCATCACACCCAAAGAGGTACACAGCATCAGGCAGAATACGGGCATATTGATGCCTGGGATTGACGCTGCGATGGTCAGCATGGCCGGTAACAGCGCGGTAGTGTGCGCGGTGGTGCTGGCAAAGAGGTAGTGCAGCAGGAAGAAGGCGATTAACAGCACCACGGCTGAAACCTGCGGGTCATAACCCTGCAGTAGCATGCCACCCTCTTTACCTAACCAGGTGATGAATCCGACACGGGCCAGGCCATCTGCCAGCGCGACCAGGGTTGCGAACCAGGCAAAGGTGTTCCAGGCCGGTTTATTACTGGTGATGTCGTTCCAGTTCAGGACGCCGGTCCACAGCATCAGCACGACAACCAGTAACGCCGCCATCGCGGGCTCAATCCACGAAGTGGCGAAAATCCACATCAGCAGGGCACAGACCACAAACACCAGCAGCAGGATTTCGTTGCGCGTCAGTCGGCCCAGTTTTTCCAGTTCAGCAATAGCCCATTTTGGCACTTCATCGTTGATTTTGACTTCAGGTGGGTAGAACCAGTAAGCCAGTAGCGGCATGGTCAGAATCAGCAGCAAGCCCAGTGGCAGGAAGGCCAGGAACCACATGCCCCATGAAATATCAAAACCGATGATGCTTTTCACCAGCGCCAGCGCCAGCAGGTTAGGAGCCAGTGCAGAGAGGAACATTGAGCTGGTGATACAGGCTGCGGTAATCGCGACCCACATCAGGTAAGAGCCGATTTTACGGGCGCTCGGGTCATTAGGCTTAGAACCATACAGCGGCGGCAGGTTAGCAATAATCGGGTAAATCGTGCCGCCACTGCGCGCGGTGTTTGACGGGGTAAAGGGTGCCAGTAACAGGTCAGCAAAGGTGATGGCATAACCCAGCGTCAGGCTCCGGCGACCCAGATATTTCACCAGAATCAGCGCAAGGCGACGCCCGAACTGCGTTTTGTCATAACCTGCGGCGAACATAAAGGCACCGAAGATGAGCCAGACTGTAGAGTTGCCAAAACCGCTGACCGCCCACTTAAAGGACTCACTGGCGACTTTAAATTTCGGATTAGCCAGTTCAGCCGGGCTGAAGAGCAGAAACTGGCTGAATAGCGCGATGACCACCACGCCAGTCAGACCGATCACGGCACCTGGCAGGGGCTCAAAAATCAACCCGACAATCACGCCCACGAAAATGGCGAAAAAGTGCCAGGCGTAGGGTTCGAGTCCGGCTGGGGTGGGAACAAGCAACAGCAGTACGGCAACGATTACCGGCAGCGCCAGCATGATAGCTTTCTTTTTACCCGCCGCCACAGGATCGGCTTTTGGGGGTTCAGTAACAGCTGAGAGTGTTTTCATAGTGTTTTATCTGCAAGTTAATAAGAATGCGATTTGCGCCCCGGACCTTCACTGATGACTTTCTTTTATATTCTTAATAGTGTGAATAAACCGCGATGCACTGATTTTTTTAATCTGCTGCTGTGATAATGAGCAGCGCTTTTAAATCCATGTAAATATAATGCGATTTCCAGAAATAAGAATTTTGATCCAGATCAAAGAAATTAATTCATTATTCCCGTTTTTTAACATTTATTATTAATTTATTTTTACTGCGTCAGGGATTTGACGACTCTGTGAAGCTGATCAACAACAAAATGACTCTGTAAAGCAAACGTTTTTTCCATAAAGCTATGATTTTAATTGACTTATTTGTTGTGTAAATGAATGGTTGATTTTTGGTAACTGATAGTTAACAATTAATATAACTTCGTTTTACTCTCCCGGCAAATAAAAAATAAAAATCGTTTAAAAGTTATAAAAGTAAAGTTATCGCTTAAGAAAGCAAAGAAAAGAGTATATTAACGTTATGACATCGGACCACTTAATTAAGCGATAATTTGCGTCCGCTAAAAATTTCCAGACTTTATAAATTTTGGAGTTTATCGCAATGAAATCTCTCACTCCCATTCTTAATCCACTTACCCTGCCCAATGGCGCTGTTTTAAAAAACCGGCTGGTCATGGCTCCGATGACCACCTGTACCGGTTTTTACGACGGCACGGTCACCAGCGAGCTGGTCGAGTACTATCGCGCCCGCGCGGGCAGCATCGGTACGGTGATTGTAGAGTGCTGTTTTATTGATAACCGTGGCCCGGCATTTCCGGGTGCCATTGCTATCGACAGCGACAATAAAATTCCCGGACTCAAACGTATTGCGGACGCAATTAAATCTGAAGGCTCAACCGCCATTCTGCAGATCTATCACGGCGGCCGTATGGTTGAGCCAGAACTGATTGGCGGAAAAACACCGGTTGCGCCCAGCGCCATCGCGGCGCCTCGTGAAGGGGCAACGCAGCCTCTCGCGCTGAGCGCTGAAGAGGTCGATACCATGATCACCAAATTTGGTGACGCAGTAAACCGCGCCATCAAGGCCGGTTTCGACGGTGTCGAAATTCATGGTGCCAACACTTACCTGATTCAGCAGTTCTATTCACCCAACTCTAACCAGCGCGATGACAAGTGGGGCGGCAGCCGCGATAACCGCGCGCGTTTCCCGCTGGAAGTGCTGGAAATCACCCATAAGATGGCGGAGCGCTTCGCTCATAACTCGTTCATTATCGGCTATCGCTTCTCGCCGGAAGAGATCGAAGTCCCCGGCATCCGTTTTGATGACACGCTTTATCTGCTGGAAAAACTGGCCGCGCGTGGACTCGATTACGTTCACTTCTCTGTCGGCCAGCTGCTGCGTCCGTCGATTGTCGATACTCAGGACCCGACGCCGCTGATTGAGAAATTCGTCGCGATGCGCTCACCTGAGCTGGCAAAAGTGCCGGTAATCGGTGTCGGCGGCGTGGTGAACAAAGCGGATGCGGAGCTGGCGCTGGAGAAGGGTTACGATCTGGTCGCGATTGGTAAAGCCTGTATCGCCTATCCGAACTGGACCGATCGCATCATCAACAATGAACACCTTAAGCTCTACATCGACAGCAACAAACGCGAAGAGCTGCAGATCCCTGAACCGCTGTGGCGCTTCTCGCTGGTCGATGCGATGATCCGCGACACCAGCGAATCAGGCCGTAAATACAAAGCGGGCGTCTATCAGGAAAAAGTTGAAGCCGAAGCGCTGAAGCTGAAAATCAACGTCACGCTGGATACCGACCGTATCACCGACATCTCGCTGGTGCCGGATGACACGCTGGATGTGGACTTCACCACCACCTTTGAAAGCCTGCGTAGCCGCATTCTGGTGGCGAACAGCCCACACGTTGATGCGATTACCGGTGCAACCACTCAGAGTGAGGCGCTTAAAAAAGCGGTTTCACGCGCGATGACCACCTCCAGTAAGGAACACGTGATCGAGGAAGGCGGTAACCCTAACGCACCACAGAATTATGATGTGGTGATTGTGGGTAGCGGCGGTGCCGGTCTGGCGGCGGCGATTCAGGCGCACGATGAAGGCGCACGCGTGGTGATCATCGAGAAGATGCCGACCATTGGCGGCAACACAATTAAAGCGTCAGTAGGCATGAACGCCGCTGAAACCCGCTTCCAGAAACTCAAAGGCATTGAAGACAGCAAAGAGTTGTTCTATGAAGAGACGCTGAAAGGCGGTCAGTTCAAAAACAATCCGGTGCTGTTGCGTGAGTTTGTTGACCTGGCACCTGAAGCAATTGAGTGGCTGGCGGATAAAGGCATTGAGCTTAACGACATCACTATTACCGGCGGGATGAGCATCGACCGTACGCACCGTCCGGCTGACCGCTCAGCGGTGGGTGGGTTCCTGATTAGCGGCCTGGTAAAAAATATCAACAGCCGCAACATTGAAGTCCTGCTGGAAACCTCCGTCGCCGAGATCCTCTATGAGAATGGGGCAGTCGCGGGAGTGAAAGTGGTTGATGAGTACAACGACAGCCGTATTCTGAACGCCAAAAGCGTGATTGTGGCGACCGGTGGATTCAGTGCGAACCGTGAGCTGGTGGTGAAATACCGTCCTGAACTTGATGGCTTCGTGACGACCAATCATAAAGGCGCCACCGGCAGCGGTATTGCGATGCTGGAAAAAATTGGTGCCGGCACCGTGGATATGGGCGAAATCCAGATTCACCCAACGGTTGAGCAGACCACCTCTTATCTTGTCTCCGAATCCATTCGCGGCGGCGGCGCCATCCTGGTCAGCCAGGCGGGCGAGCGTTTCTACAACGAAATGGAAACCCGCGACAAAGTTTCCGCTCAGATTATCGCGCTGCCAGAAAAGAGTGCCTGGATTGTGTTTGATGAGCAGGTGCGTATGAAAAACAAAGCGGCTGATGAATACATCGCCAAAGGCTTTGTCATCAGCGCGCCAACCGTGGCGGAACTGGCGGTGAAACTCAACATGAGTGAGCATCACACCCTGGAAGCAACGCTGGCCCGTTACAACAACTTCGTCATTATGCAGAAGGATGAAGACTTTGGTCGTCAGACCGCGCTGCGTCATCCGCTGAGTGAAGCGCCGTTCTACGCGATTCGTGTTGCTCCGGGTGTTCACCACACTATGGGTGGCGTAACTATCGACACCACAACAGCAGTGCTGAACAGCCAGAAACAGGTAATCAACGGTGCCTGGGCGTGTGGTGAAGTGGTTGGCGGCATCCACGGTGCGAACCGTATCGGCGGTAACGCTGTCGCGGATATCATCATCTTTGGTATTCTGGCGGGTGGTAACGCCGCCGCTTACGCCCGACGTTAACGGCAGTCTCCGGCATCCGCACCTGCGGGTGCCGGTTTTTTCCTATTCAAAGCAGAGTCGCCTATGTTAACTGATGCGCGTGTCTATGCTTACTCCGCTGTTTTAATGGGTTCGCCCATTCTGCTGAAGCTCTTCGAAGACAACCAGACGCTGGCCGCTCAGGTTTTCCGTCTGATCAAACAGCAGGAGAACCTTTTCACGGTAAATCGTGCGGCGTCTGAAGTGATGGCCGTTAATGACGCGGCCGGTCAGCATCCTGTGGTCGTCAGCCAGCCAGTCTTTGATTTGATCGCCTGCGCACATGCCGTCAGCCTGCTGCCGGACAGCCTGTTTAATCTTGCTATCGGGCCGCTGGTGAAGTGCTGGAATATCGGTTTTCAGGGACACAGCGTCCCGTCAGAAACCGACCTTCAGATGCGCATGGCGCTGACGAATCCCCATGACGTCATCCTCAATGCCGCAAGTCGCAGTGTCATGCTGGCCCGGCCGGGAATGGAGATTGATCTGGGCGCCATCGCCAAGGGCTACATCGCCGACGTAGTACAGGCGTTTTTGCGCCAGCAGCAGGTTAGCAGTGCGCTGATTAATCTGGGCGGGAACGTGCAGACGGTGGGCGCGCCGCCCGAAGAGGCGGGCTGGGCAATTGGCCTGAAAAAACCTTTTGGTGAGGCCGATGAGCTGATTGGCGTGATTGGCGTGAACAACCGCTCGGTGGTGACGTCGGGTGTCTATGAGCGCTATTTCGAGCTGGATGGCATCTGTTATCACCACATCCTCAATCCGCACAGCGGATATCCACTGGATACCGACCTGATGAGCGTCACGGTGATCTCTGATCGATCACTGGATGGTGACATCTACACGACACTGCTCTATGGCTTAGGTGTCGAAAAGGGCATGGCCTGCCTGGCAGATAAACCGGGCATTGAAGCGATCTTTGTGACCCGTGACAGGCAGGTCATCTGCTCGTCACAACGTCACTTTTCGTTTCAGTTACTGGACCCCGGGTACCGGCTGGTTCACTGACAGTACTGTTTGAGTAAGGTGTGATACTCCGGCTGCAGGCGGTAGCGGTAAACCGGACGGCCCGTGACACCATAGTGAATACTGGTGAACAGAATATTAATCTGCGCCAGCCAAATCAGGTATTTGCGGCAGGAGACGCGAGAGATATTCACTTCCGTTGCCAGCTCATCGGTAGAGAACTCGGTGCCAGGATGCGAATCGATCCACAGACAGAGTGTGCGCAGCGTCTGCGGCGTTAATCCTTTCGGCAGGCGTTTCTGCTCGCTGGCACCTGGCGGATTTCCATGCAACAGCTGATCAACGTCTGACTGCTGATAGAACTGGTGGTTATCCATCAGCGATTTTTTCTGTCGCCAGCCGGTCAGCGCCTCTTCAAAGCGGGCAAACTGAAACGGCTTGATCAGATAATCCACTACGCCATAGTTGAGCGAGGTTTTGATGGTGGCGGCATCGGCGGCTGACGAGATGATAATCACATCGACCGGACGTCCGGCACTGCGCAGTTCCGGGAGCAGGTCGAGCCCGTTTTCCTGCTGCATATAAATATCCAGCAGGATTAAATCAACCTGTGGCTCCTCCTGAGCCAGCCGCTCTTTTGCCTGCTGTAAGGTCGAGGCGGTGCCGCAGCACATGAAGCCTGGGATCTGCCCGATATAGCAGCGATTAAGTTCGGCTACCATCGCATCATCGTCGACAACTAACACATTGATCATTGGGTAATCATTCCTCTCTCCCACGGAAGTTGTACCAAGAATTGGGTAAATACACCCGGTTCCGATTCGACACTGACGTTGCCGCCCAGGCTTTCGGTCTGCTGCTTAAGCAGAAATAATCCGACACCACGATCGTCGCCTTTTGATGAAACACCGCGCTCAAAAATGGTACTGAGCTGGTTGCCGTCAATGCCCGGCCCATCATCACTCACTTCGCAGGCCAGCCAGCCGTTCTGATAGTGCAACATGAGGTGAATTTCCCCTTCAGTTTCCGGGTCCAGCGCCTCAAGCGAGTTTTCAATTAAATTGCCCAATACGGTAATCAGAACCGCGTTCTGCTCCTCGCTGCCGCAGTCAGGCAGAAAACTCGCTTCATCAATAATCAGCTGATGGCCTTCATCGGTCACCCGGTTGATTTTACTGAGCAGGAAGCCGGCAATGATCGGCGACTTAATCTTTTGCAGCAGTGAACCGATTTCAGTCTGATAGGCGTTAGCCGTTTTCAGGATGTACTCTTCCATCTGCGCATAATTTTTCATATGCAGCAGGCCCAGAATCACATGCAGCTTGTTCATGAACTCATGGGACCGTTCACGTAATGCATCCACATAGTTTACCATGCCGTCCAGCCGCTGCATCAGCTGGCTGATCTCCGTCTTATCCCTGAAGGTGGTCACCGCGCCAATTATGCGGTCGCGACTGCGAACAGGCACGGTGTTGCTGATCAGGATTCGGTTACCCAGCGTCAACTCCTGGTCGTACCAGGCTTTACCTGCATGCAGTGCATCCTGCTGATGACGATGCATCACACTCTCTTCTGCAATCAAATCGCCGCTTGACGGCATCTTGCGGGTCGTCTCATGTAACAATTGCTGAGCCGCGTGGTTGATCAGGCTGACGCGCGACTGATCGTCTACTGCAATCACACCCTCTTTAATGGAATTCAGAATGGCCTGACGCTGCTCAAACAGGCTGGAAATTTCGTGCGGCTCCAGCCCCAGTAAGATGGTTTTTAGCCGCCTGACCAGAATAAGCATACCCAGCAGGCCTGCCAGACCACCAAACAGGACGGTCCAGACGATATTCCAGCGGCTTTTAGCAATCTGGGCCGCCACATCATTCAGTGCGATGCCGATCGCCACGACACCAATCTGCTGATGCTGTGCGTTATAAACGGGCGTAAATACCCGCAGTGCCTCCACCAGTACGCCGTGATTGACGGCGACATTTTCCCGACCACCCAGCGTGGGATAGATATCATTGCCGACAAAGTGTTTGCCAATCACCGCCGCATTGGGATGTGAAAAGCGAATACCCTGCATATCCGTGACCACCACGAACAGGAGACCGTTACGCTTGCGGGCCGCTTCAGCCAGCGGCTGAATCTGACTGCTGCCGTCCGGCAACAACAAACCACGCTGAACTTCAGGCGTGTCTGCCAGCGTGCGAGCCACTGCCATCGCCTTGTCTTTGAGATGCGACTGAGCAAAGTTATCAATCTGAACGAAATAGAGCACATGGACAGCGATCAATACAGTGATGATAACGGCGGTCATCATCAGGGTGGTCAGAGTACTGAGTTTCATTGGTCGTTTCGGCACGGCATATCGATTCTGTGTTTGGCTTTTCATGAATGTCCAGCACGGATGGGAGATCGCCAGGAAACATACGCTAACTCACCGCATCAGTACAGTTTTAGCGGCCTGCGCGCGGGCAGTCGCACTCAAACAATATTTGTGTTAGGGGATTGTATAATTCAAAGGACACCCTTAATGTGTGGTTAAAATATGTGAGCAATTCAGTAAGCCTTTTGTAATTAAAATAAGGCTAAATTGCTATTTTTAATTTTATAACTATTTTCACATTAACTCACAAATAACATTATTTTAAACTTTGAGGACTTTTTTTAACCAGTACCGTCTGAGCTGTAGATTAAAATGATGAATTCAAAGAAAGTTATTCCCACTCTTTCCCTCGCGGCCTTGTTAGTTTCTTCAGCCCTTCACGCTGAAACCTCACCAGAAAAAACTGACGTCCTGTTAATTGGCGGCGGCATTATGAGCGCCTCAATGGGCACCATGCTGGAAGAGCTGCAGCCTGGCTGGAAACAGATCATGGTTGAGAAGCTGGATGGCGTGGCACTGGAATCCTCTAACGGCTGGAACAATGCCGGTACAGGTCACTCTGCCAACATGGAACTGAACTATACGCCTGAGCGTAAAGACGGTTCTATCGACGTCTCTAAAGCGCTGGAAATTAACGAAGCGTTCATGATTTCTCGCCAGTTCTGGAGCTCACAGGTTAAAGAGGGCGTAATGCACGATCCGCGCTCTTTCATTAACTCAACGCCACACATGAGCTTCGTCTGGGGCGACAACGTCGACTTCCTGACCAAACGCTATGCGGCGTTGCAGAAAACGGCGCTGTTCCAGGGCATGAAGTTCTCTACCGATCACAAGCAGATCGAGCAGTGGGCACCACTGGTCATGGAAGGTCGCGATCCACAGCAGAAAGTGGCCGCAACCTGGACGCCAGTTGGCACCGATGTTAACTATGGTGAAATTACCCGTCAGTTGATCGGCAGCCTGAAAAAGAACGATAACTTCCGTCTTGAAACCTCTTCTGAAGTTACCGACTTCAAACGTAACGGCGACAACTCCTGGCACGTCACCATTAAAGACGCTAAAAACGGCAACGAACGTGCTGTTGACGCGAAATATGTCTTTATCGGTGCGGGTGGTGGTGCGCTGAAATTACTGCAGAAGACCGGTATCCCGGAAGCGGATAACTATGCGGGCTTCCCGGTAGGCGGATCATTCCTGGTGACTGAAAACAATGCGATTGCCGATCGTCACCTGGCGAAAGTCTATGGTCAGGCGTCAACCGGTGCACCGCCGATGTCGGTTCCGCATCTGGATACCCGTTATCTGGACGGCAAACGCGTCGTGCTGTTTGGACCGTTTGCGACCTTCTCCACCAAGTTCCTGAAAAACGGTTCGCTGTTTGATCTGCTGAGCACTACCACGACTCATAACATCGTGCCGATGACCGATGTGGGTATGGATAACTTCGACCTGGTGAAATACCTGATCGGACAGGTCATGCTGAGTGATGAAGATCGCTTTAAAGCACTGCAGGAATACTATCCGGACGCGAAGAAAGAGGACTGGAAACTGATTCAGGCCGGTCAGCGTGTGCAGATCATCAAGAAAGATGCTGATAAAGGTGGCGTGCTGAAACTGGGTACAGAAATTGTGACCGATCAGCAGAAAACCGTGGCGGCACTGTTGGGTGCATCTCCTGGTGCCTCAACCGCAGCGCCTATCTCCCTGAGCGTGATGCAGAAACTGTTCCCGGAAGAGTTCAAGTCACCGGAATGGCAGGCGAAGATCCACAAGATGATCCCAGGATACGGTCAGAAACTGAATGACAACGTGCCGTTGCTGCAGCAGGTCTGGAATGAGACCGCTCAGACTCTGCAACTGACCACGCCGCCCGTGATCAACATGGAAGGCAAAACCACAGATGCGCCGGCCGCACAGCCTGAGAAGGCTGCGCCTTCAGCGAAACACGATATGGCGCTGTAACAGCGACCTGACGTAAAAAAAGCCCGCACAGGTTAACCTGTGCGGGCTTTTTTATTGCCGCCTGATCGGTATTACTCCGGCGTTTTGTCGCGCCAGTTTCCCCAGGGATCTTCAGCAGGGGCCTGATCCGCGTCTGACGGTTCTTCACGCGCTGCCGGTTGCGCACTTAACGAGTCGAGATAAAGCGCTTCGACTTCAGCCCGCGCCCAGGGGGTACGACGTAAAAACTTCAGGCTCGATTTAACGCTGGGATCGCTTTTAAAGCAGTTAATGTTGATCCGTTTTCCCAGCTCCTCCCAGCCATACTGCGCGACTAAACTGTTAATCTGCATCTCCAGCGTTACGCCATGCAGAGGATCTTTTGAGGTGTGTGCGTTCATCGTCTATCCGCCTGATTCAGTCAATGCCGCACATCCTGACAATCGTAAAGCGGTTGTGCAAGGACTGAAGGTGAAAAAGCTCACCCGCGGCGCATCATCGCTGCTTTTATGTGTTCGGGTTAACGTGACGGGCAGAAGAGCGCGCAGGCATGCAGTGATTGTGCTAATCATAAGCAACTGATGATGCTCTAGAAAGGAACGTCGCTCATGTCCGGACCCGTTGGAAATCTGCTCAGCTCTGCCAGCCGTGAACGTGCGCTGCTTGCCGGTTCGGTAGGAAATTTCATTGAATGGTATGAGTTCGCGGTTTATGGCTTTCTGGCTACCGTTATTGCGCAGAACTTCTTCCGGCTGGAAGGGGAATCCGCGCTGACCGGGCTGCTGCTGACCTATGCCTCATTCGCCATCGCTTTTTTCTTCCGTCCGCTGGGTGCGATCATCTTTGGCCGTATGGGCGACCACATCGGGCGCAAACCTGTACTGATCTTTGTGTTGATCATGATGACGCTGGCGACGGCGGCTATTGGTCTGGTTCCCACCTACGCCCGGTTGGGCATCCTGGCGCCGCTGATCGTGACCGGTCTGCGCATCCTGCAGGGGCTATTCGCGGGTGGCGAGTATGGCGGGGCAGTTTCACTGATGACCGAGTTTGCGCCGCGCGGTAAGCGGGGTCTGTATGGCGCATGGCAATCCTTTACCGTGGCGCTGGGTTTGCTGGCAGGCGCGGGCATTGTCGCGCTGCTCTCGGTGCTGCTGACGCCGGAGCAGATGCTGAGCTGGGGCTGGCGCATTCCGTTCTTTGTCGCGCTGCCACTGGGCGTTCTGGCGCTCTGGCTGCGGGTACAGATGGAGGAGACGCCGGCATTTATTCAGCAGCAGGCGCAACCTGTAGCAAAAATCGACGCCAGCCTGGGTGACACACTGAAAACGATTCTGCTGGGTATCTGCCGGCTGATGGTGTGGTCGGCGGCGGGCTATACCTGGCTGGTGATCATGCCGACTTATCTGCAGGCATCGCTGCATACTGGCTTTAACCAGGCGCTGCTGATTGCGGTGATATCCAACCTCGGCTTTGCCGCCACGATTATTCCGGCCGGAATGCTGAGCGACAGGATTGGGCGACGGGCAGTCATGGTCTCGGCGGCGGTACTGCTGCTGGTACTTTCTCTGCCGCTGTTAAACGTGTTGCAGTCAGAGAGCGCCGGATTGCTGCTAAAAGCGCTGGTGGTGTTTATCGCGGGCGGGGTAGTCGGATTGCTCGCCGGGCCAGGACCCGCGATGCTGTCCGAAATGTTTCCGACGCGGGTGCGCTATACCGGGCTTGGGCTGGCCTATTCACTCTCCAATGCGGTGTTTTCCGGCTGCGCAGGATTAATCATCACCGGACTGATTAAGGAGACAGGTAACCCCGATATTCCCGCCTGGTATGTGATGGCGACAGCACTGGTAAGTATTGTGGCTCTGATGACGCTCAATAAAGATGACCATCTGCGGATGCTGGATGAGCCACCCGCACGCTGAGACAGACCAGGGGCAGGGCATCTGGCAATCGTCCAGATCTGCATCAGTGCCTGGCTGTATATGGGGTCAAATGGGACCCGATTCTGTCGCTCATCCGGCAATACGCGCTTGATGTCCCGATATATATCGCCAACCATACTTTCCTGATTCTAACGGGAGACGATATGGAATTGTCACAAGAGGAAAGCGAAGTCGTGGCTTGGTTTCTGAGCCAGCATTGGTCGGAATTTTCGGAGATCGCAGAGGAGTATCTTTCGGCTTCTGCCGTGCATCGGCTGGCTGAAAAGCTGGGACTGGAAAACAGAGCTGCCTGAACGAAAAAACCAGCCTGGCGGCTGGTTTTGTTTTATGCGACGGACTGCGGATTGCGGGTAAATTACACCAGCTTTTGTGCCGTGGTTTCCACCAGCGTCAGCAACACTTTGATATCATCCAGCGTCACTGTCGGGTTCAGCAGCGTCATTTTCAGGCAGGTCACGCCATCGTGCTCGGTCACGCCGACGTTAGCGCGGCCTGACTCCAGCAGAGCATCACCGATACGCTGGTTCAACAGGGCGATATCCGCACTGCTGAAGTGCGCCAGATGCGCCGGACGATAGCGGAACAGCACGCTGGCCAGCTGCGGTTTCATCACCAGCTCCAGCGCTGGTTGTTCATCAACGTACTGAGCAACCTGCTGCGCCAGCGTCACACCGTGATCGATGATTTCGGCATACTGCTTCTGACCCAGCGCTTCCAGGCCCATCCACAGTTTCAGTGCATCAAAACGGCGGGTGGTCTGCAGCGATTTGGACACCAGATTCGGCACGCCCTGCGCTTCATCGAACTCAGAGTTCAGGTAGGCCGCCTGGTAGCGCATCAGCTCATAATGACGTGCTTCCTTCAGCAGGAAAGCGCCACAACTGATGGTCTGGAAGAACTGCTTATGGAAGTCCAGGGTGATGGAGTCGACCAGCTCAATGCCATCCAGATAATCGCGATATTTTTCTGAGAGCAGCAGTGCGCCACCCCAGGCTGCATCGACGTGCACCCAGATGTTCTCTTCCGCCGCCAGCGCCGCGATCTCACGCAGCGGATCGATCGCACCCGCATCGGTGGTACCGGCTGTGGCAACGATCGCCAGAATGTTTTCGCCGTTGGCTTTGGATACGGCCAGCTTGTGGCGCAGGTCATCCATGTCCATGCGGGCAAAGCGGTCACATTTTACCTGCGTGACGGACTGATAACCCAGACCCAGCAGCGCCATGTTCTTCTGTACGGAGAAGTGTGCGTTCTCTGAGCAGAAGACTTTGATCTTCTTCAGATCGCCGGTTAAGCCATCCTGCTGTACCGAATGTCCCTGGCGGGCAAACCAGGCATCACGCGCCAGCATCAGCCCCATCAGATTGCTCTGTGTACCGCCGCTGGTGAAGACACCCGCGTCGCCAGGCTGATAACCCACCTGGGTGCGCAGCCACTCAATCAGCTTCATTTCAATCAGGGTGGCAGACGGTGCCTGATCCCATGAATCCATGCTCTGGTTGGTGGCGTTGATCAGCACTTCCGCCGCCTGGCTGATAACCAGGCTCGGACAGTGCAGGTGCGCCACACACTGCGGGTGATGCACCGACAGGCTATCTTTGAGGAAGTACTCAATGGCGCGTTCAATCGCGGCCTGGTTGCCCAGGCCCTGAGGATTGAAGTCCAGCGTGATGCGCTCGCGCAGCTCTGCGACGGTTTTTCCCTGATACATCTCAGGTTGTTCCAGCCACTTAACGACAGCCGCGCTACTCTGGGCAATCGCCTGCTGGTAGGCCTCGGTACTCTGTGCTGAGGCCGCCAGAATCGGGTTTAACCGGGACATTGCATTCACTCCACTCAAACTGGTTTCACGCCAGCTGACAGCAGGGCGTTTTCAAATTTATCCATGAACACGTCAAGTTCTGCATCCGTGATCAGCAGGGAAGGCAGCAGACGTAATACGCTGCCGTGACGTCCGCCACGCTCCAGAATCAGGCCGTTCTCGAAGCATTTCTTCTGAACCAGCGCAGAAAGCTCGCCGTCTGCCGGGAAGCTGCCCATGTGGTCAGCAGGCTCGTCGGGTTTCACCAGCTCAATGCCGATCATCAGACCCAGACCGCGCACATTGCCGATGACCGGATAGCGCTGCTGCAGCTCGCCCAGTTTGCCTTTCAGCCATTCGCCCTGTGCCGCGACTTTGTCAGCGATGTTATTATCTTTCAGCAGTTTCAGGGTAGTCAGGCCGGTGGCCATTGCCAGCTGGTTACCACGGAAGGTGCCGGTGTGGTGACCTGGTGACCAGGCATCGAACTCTTTCTTAATGCCGAGTACCGCCAGTGGCAGACCACCACCGACCGCTTTGGACATCACAATGATGTCTGGCTCAATACCCGCGTGCTCAAAGGCGAAGAATTTACCGGTACGGGCAATACCCGCCTGGACTTCGTCAATGATCAGCAGAATGCCATGCTCTTTGGTGACTTTGCGGATACGCTGCAGCCATTCCGCTGGCGCCGGGTTAACACCGCCTTCACCCTGAACCGCTTCCAGAATGACGGCAGCGGGTTTGCGAACGCCACTCTCAACGTCATTAATCAGGTTTTCGAAGTAGTAAGTCAGTGCTTTTACGCCCGCTTCACCACCAATGCCCAGCGGGCAGCGGTAAAGGTGCGGATAAGGCATGAACTGCACTTCCGGCATCATGCCATCAACGGCTTCTTTCGGAGACAGGTTGCCGGTGACCGACAGCGCGCCGTGGGTCATACCGTGATAGGCACCGGAGAAGCTGATAATGCCGGAACGACCGGTGTGCTTTTTCGCCAGTTTCAGCGCCGCTTCAACGGCATCTGCGCCGGACGGGCCAGTAAACTGCAGGCAGTACTCTTTGCCCTGGCCCGGTAATAAGGAGAGCAGGTACTCAGAGAACTCATCTTTTAAAGGCGTAGTTAAATCAAGAGTATGTAACGGCAAGCCGCTGGTAATGACATGTTGAATGCTCTGCAAAACATCGGGATGGTTATGTCCCAGCGCCAGCGTTCCTGCACCTGCAAGACAGTCGAGATACTGATTATTCTCGACATCTGTAATCCAGACACCCTGAGCTTTCGCAATTGCGAATGGCAATTTACGAGGATAACTGCGAACGTTTGATTCAAATTCAGCCTGACGGGCTAAATACGTTTCGTTGGTAGCGTTTGCGTTCTGTGCATTCAAACTATCAATACGGACTTTATCCGTCATCATATCTCTCCTACAACCGGGACGGGCGTAGCGTCACAGTTGAATAAATGAATTAAAATGGGTGGCTATGTAAAAGCGCGGCCAATATAGGTGTTTTTAAGGTCCGACTCAATGTTTAATTTCATCATCAGATATCGGATTCTTTACTATAGGAATCAATAATTTGGTGGGGTTCTGAGCGCATCTATTCTTGCCGCTTCGTTAGCTGCTTTCCAATAACTGGCGTAAAAACACCAGCTTACCTGACTCCGGTTGCGCTAAGTCAATGATAATAATCTGTGTAAACAGCTGTTTCCGGGTAAAAACGCTATCAAAAAGAGGCCTTATCAGACAGAAAAGGTATAAGTCGGTTTGACTGCGGAAGCTGCATTTATAGCAGCAATAAACCGCCGACTAATTAAAATAATAAACCTTTTATTAACATTTAATTAATATCTGGTCGGTGCCGTCTCGCTAATAAACCGGTTAATCGGGTTTATGACAGGACAGCATCAATAAATTGATTTAAGTCTGCCAGTGCTTCGCGTGCTTTTTTTTCAGAAGGATTGATGGTCAGCAGGTCGGCATAGCCGTTGAGCATGGCGCTGATCTGTCTGGCGGTACGGGGCACGTTACTGCACTGCAATGTCCCATCCGTGACGCCGTCACGAATAATCGCTTCCATCAAACCCTGCCAGGCATCCGTCATCTCATCGGCCAGCGCCGCATAGGCTTCGTTATGTGCAGCCGTCTGCCAGAACGACGCATAGAGTTGCCAGGTTGCATCCGGTGCGCTCGGCAGATGGCTTTCGATAAGCGTCGCCAGCCGCTGGCGGGGTGTGAGCATCTTCAGGGAGTCAGCAAACGTTTCAAAATCCACCTGCATGAAGCGCTCCAGCGCCGCCAGGCAGAGTGTCTGCCAGTTACTGAAATAGTGGTAGATATGACTGCGTGAGATACCCATTGATTCGGTGAGCTCCCGGGTAGTCACTTTTTCAATCCCTTTTTCAATAAACAGGACTATCGCCGCATCCAGTATCCTGGTTCTCAATGCTTCAGCTGACTCTTTCATTATTCTCCCGATAATGGCTACATTGACTTTGAGCGGTTGCTCAAATAGACTGCTTTTTGTACTTGAGCGACCGCTCAATAATAACTATATCAGAAACAGAAACTATGCATTCCTCAAAAACTATCCTTCCTGTTGCGGCTCCCCGCAGCGCTATTCTGACATTAAAAATGCTTGGCCGTCGCCATAGCCGCAAGCTTTTCCTCACGCTGCTACTGGTGGTGGCGGAGAATGTCATGTATCTCCTCTATCCGCTGCTGGCAGGCTTCGCGATCAATGCGATCATCTCCGGCAGGACCTGGCATGCAGTGCTCTATGCCGCGATGGTCTTTACTATGTGGGCCATTGGCGCAGCAAGACGCAGTGTGGATACCCGCACCTTTGCCCGCATTTACGCTGAACTGGCCGTGCCGGTGATTGTGGCGCAGCGCAGCGAAAACCAGAGCGCTTCAACGATTGCCGCGCGGGTGGCGTTGTCACGTGAATTTGTCGACTTTTTTGAGAAACATCTTCCAGTGCTGATAACCTCGCTGGCGTCGATGACCGGTGCCGCCGTGATGCTGCTGGCTATCGAGTTCTGGACCGGCGCAGGCTGTCTGGCGATCCTGCTGTTCTTTGCCTGTTTTCTGCCGGGGTTTACCCGTAAAAACGACGCGTTGTTTGGTCGTCTGAATAACCGGCTGGAGAAAGAGGTGAGCTTTGTCAGCAATGCGAACGCCGCGTCACTTGGCCGTCACTATGGCGTGCTGGCCATCCTGCGCATCCGCCTCTCCGATAGGGAAGCGTACGGTTATCTGGCGATTGGCAGCGTGGCGGCGCTGCTGTTTGCTGCCACCATTGCAGTGATGTCCAGCCGTGGCGGCACTGATGCGGGTCACATCTATTCGGTGATGACCTATATGTGGATGTTTGCCATGAGCCTGGATGATGGTCCACAGCTGCTGGAGAAATACTCCCAGCTGAAAGACATTGGCCGGCGGGTGAATACAGGCACGCAATGACTGGCCCGTAAAGCAATTATGGGCTCTCCAGGCCTGAATGACCTTCGAATCATGAACGTGTTCCCGGCGGTCTGGTTCCAATCTGCAAAGCAGGCATTGCACGCCACTGAATGCTTTTAGTGATCCAGATCACAAAATGGGTTGCTAAGCACGTTCTTCCTTTTTATAGTCAGACCGCTCTATCCGGACGGGAACATGTTCTGCTTTCTCCCTCCGGCTCACTTCCGTTTTTTTCAGTTCAGGCCATTGGGAATCAATTTTGTTAAGAAAAAATCATAAAACCGACGATGCCGGTTTTGTCCGCTGGGCATTACTGGCCCTTGCGCTGGGCGGCTTTGGCATCGGGACGGGTGAGTTCATCATGATGGGCCTGCTGCCGGATGTTTCACGCTCTCTGGCAATCACTGAGCCGCAGGCAGGTAACGCCATTGCCAGTTACGCGCTGGGCGTGGTGGTAGGTGCACCGTTTATTGCGGTACTGGCGGCGCGGATGGCGCGTAAATCACTGCTGCTGATCCTGATGGCGCTGTTCAGCATCGGTAATGTCGCCAGCGCGATGGCTGATAGCTATCACGGTCTGCTTGTTGCGCGTTTCCTCACAGGCTTGCCGCACGGCGCCTACTTCGGTGTGGCTTCGCTGGTGGCGGCATCGCTGGTACCCATTGAGCGACGTGGCCGCGCGCTGGCGTCCCTGATGCTGGGGCTGACGGTAGCGACCCTGATCGGCGTGCCGCTGGGCTCCTGGATAGGACAACTTTTCAGCTGGCATGTGGTGTTCACCTTTGTGGGCGCGATTGGTCTGCTGACCTGCCTGCTGATTGGTCGTTATGTTCCTTATGTCGCAGGCGATGCAGATGCGCATCCGCTTAGGGAACTGGGCGCGCTGAAAAACCCACAGGTGCTGCTGACCCTGCTGGTGGGCGCGGTAGGCTTTGGCGGAATGTTCGCGATCTTTAGTTATATCGCACCGACACTAATTAATATTGCCGGCATCTCACCCTCGTTAATACCCTGGGCGATGGTGGCATTCGGTCTGGGGATGATCATCGGTAATCTGGTCGGCGGCCGTCTGGCGGATGGTTCGGTACTGAATATTATTGGCTGGACGCTGTTATGGAACGTGCTGGTAATGCTGGCCTTCCCGGTGCTGGTTCAGCATGTGGCGACCGGACTGCTGGCGACCTTCCTGATCGGCACCTGTTCGGTGTTGCTGCCGTCGCTGCAGATTCGCCTGATGGATGTCGCCAATGACTCGCAAACCCTGGCTGCCGCAATGAACCACTCGGCGCTAAACATTGCTAATGCCATGGGCGCGTATCTCGGTGGTCTGACGGTGTCGCTTGGCTACGGCTGGATCTCTACCGCCTGGGTGGGCGTTGCGCTGGGTGTTGCCGGTCTTATGGTGTTTGTCATGACAGCGAGACATGCTGCCCGTCAGCAGACACAACTGGCCTGATATAAAGAGAAGAGGGTGCAGCGATACATTTTATCGCTGCGCGTTATTCACACTATTACTCGTATCATTTTTCAACATTGATTGTCAGCAAGGCCTTTTACTCTGATCGTTCAATGAAGATTATCATTCTGCCTGACTGAAAATTTCAAAAGGCTAAGAAAATCAATAAAGGCGGTCCGGACGTCTGGATGTTAAAAGTAAATTAAAATAATGTTTGCTATAGTCGATAAGGTCTGGCTTAATAGCGTCATCGGTTTGGAACACAGACCTTATCAAAGCAGTTTTAGTAAAGCAGTCCTCAGTGTAAGCGATATCTCAAGATACCCCTTCTTTGTGAGTCTCCTCCTAAAAGCCTGGTAAGTTACCTTCTGAAAGACAGGCCATCTTCGCCACGTAGTGGCTCATAAATTAAGGAAATATCGATGTCTAATAAAATGACTGGTTTAGTAAAATGGTTTGACGCTGGTAAAGGTTTCGGTTTTATCTCTCCTCAGGACGGCAGCAAAGATGTATTCGTACATTTCTCTGCAATCCAGAGCAACGATTATAAAACTCTGGACGAAGGCCAGCAGGTCGAATTCACAATTGAAAACGGCGCTAAAGGTCCTTCAGCGGCAAACGTAGTCCCTATGTAAGCCCTGATTATCAATGATGCTTATAATCGCTACGACGGCAACAGCCTGAGCAGATAAGCCTGAAATTGATAATTAATAAAACCCGCCTTGTGCGGGTTTTTTGCGTTTTATTACGGCTTAATCAATAAAAGTTTATTTTTTATGCTGCTTCATTTGTTGTGCGTTAAATAAGCAGTTAATGAAAGCAATAATAACGGACAGGATCAAATGAGACGGAACACTATAAGGGCTCCGGACGTCTGGATGTTAAAAATAAATTAAAACAATGTTTGCTAAAATAGGTAAAGCGTGGCTTAATAGCGTCATCGGTTTGGAACACAGACCTTATCAAAGCAGTTTTAGTAAAGCAGTCCTCAGTGTAAGCGATATCTCAAGATACCCCTTCTTTGTGAGTCTCCTCCTAAAAGCCTGGTAAGTTACCTTCTGAAAGACAGGCCATCTTCGCCACGTAGTGGCTCATAAATTAAGGAAATATCGATGTCTAATAAAATGACTGGTTTAGTAAAATGGTTTGACGCTGGTAAAGGTTTCGGTTTTATCTCTCCTCAGGATGGCAGCAAAGATGTATTCGTACATTTCTCTGCAATCCAGAGCAACGATTATAAAACTCTGGACGAAGGCCAGCAGGTCGAATTCACGATTGAAAACGGCGCTAAAGGTCCTTCAGCGGCAAACGTAGTCCCTATGTAAGCCTTAGTTATCAATAACGCTTACAATAGCGATGACGGCAACAGCCTGAGCAGATAAGCCTGAAATTGATAATTAATAAAAACCCGCCTTGTGCGGGTTTTTTGCGTTTGTCTTTTACGGAATGCTGTTAAGGAGAAGATGGCCCGCGACAGATTTCTAAACGGGCAAATGAAAACAACTGTTCAGCGTAGGCTGGCGACCAGCCAGTGCTGCAATTCTGTCAGCTCTGCCTGTTGCAACGGGAAATCCGCAACCAGCTGACTCAGTACCGGTTCAAGGGCGTCTGGGCGGTAAGTGACGTTTTGCATCCGTTGCGCCAGTGCTTCAAGCGGCGCAGGATTGAGACTGTCGCTGAAAATCTGACAACGAGTGATCACGCCACGTTCAACATCGAAGTGGATTTCCACACCGCCCCAGGCAAAACGCTGGTCAAGCAGATGCGAGAAGTCAGGTGCCTGACCGAAATTCCACGCCCAGCTACTCTGCCGCGCGAACTGTTCTGTGAAACCCGGCAGGTCGGGCAAGGCTTCAGGCGAAATCATCTCTGGTTCACAACGTTCTCCGTAATGATCGAAAAAGGCGTCAGTCACTGCTGAGCAGATCGCCTGATAGCTGATACCCGGTGCTAATTCTGCCAGATTGGTTACCCTTGCGCGGACCGACGTAATCCCTTTGGCCTGCAATTTTTTCACATCAGGATTAAGGTAGTCCGCCAGCCTGCTTAGATCGGCATCCATCAGGATAGTGCCGTGATGAAAACCCCGGTCCGGTGTTTCGCGGTAGGCGGAACCGGAGATTTTACGCAGTCCCTCAGCGGTGTTGACCACTAAATCGTTACGTCCGGACGCTTCCGCCGGGACATCCAGCGCGTTAAGTGCACGCAGGATAATGGCGGTCGAGACGCTTTTATCATACTCCGGCTTGCCAGCCATGAAGGTAAAACAGCAGTTGCCGAGGTCGTGAAATACCGCGCCACCGCCGCTGCTGCGACGCGCCAGCAGGATACCATCTTCTTCCATACGTCGCGTGTTGCACTCTTTCCACGGATTTTGCGCCCGTCCGATTACCACCGTTTCCGCATTACGCCACAAAAATAGCACGCGCTGGGTGGCGGGCATCTGCCGGAAAATGCACTCTTCTACCGCCAGATTAAACCAGGGGTCGTTAGATTCAGATAGCAGTAAACGCAGCGTGGACATCGGAGACTCCTGTTCCTTAGAGAAGCGGCCCATAGAGCAGGGCAGAAGGAAGAGTGTACCAGCAGGGACGCCGATCCACATGCCAGTTCATGCCGTGACGCGACGGCAAAAAAATATAAAATGCCGTCTGTAACGCAATCACGGCAGATCACAGCATCGCATTGTGCCAGTATGGTGGTTGAGAGTGCTGATTCTCCTGCTAATTTTCCCCATGATGAGATCAAAAACCCTATGAACGCTTCCGCTGGCATAGCGATGAAGATCACAGCTGCGTTAAGTTCAACGCTGATGCTGGCTTGTGTAAAAGGACTGGATGGCGCAATCCCGGTCGGTGAAGTGATATTTTTCCGTTCGGTGCTGGCATTGGTTCCACTGTTAATCTGGCTAGGTTTTCAGGGCAGCATCCTGGATGGCATTCGCACCCGGAATATCCGCGGACATTTTGTGCGAGGACTGGCCGGAACCGGCGGCCTCTATTTCAGTTATCTGTCGCTGCTCTACATTTCCCTGACCGATGCCACTGCGATTAACTATGCTGCGCCGCTTTTTACCGTGCTACTGGCGGCATTGTTTCTGCGTGAAAAAGTCCGGCACCATCGCTGGGTGGCGGTTTTCACCGGTTTTAGCGGCATCCTGGTGATGTTCTCCGGGCATCTTACCCTGACGAGTCAGGCCACATTCTCGCTCTCATCCTCAGTGGGCATTCTGCTGGCGTTAATGGCAGCCTTATGTACTGCCTGTGCGCTGGTTCAGATTCGGTTTCTTAACGGGAAAGAGAAGCCCGGTGCTATCGCATTCTGGTTTGCTGTCACCACGGCGCTAACGTCGCTGGTTACGCTTCCGGGCGGCTGGAAAGTCCCTCAGGGTAACCAGCTGGCATTACTGGTGGGATGTGGACTGCTGGGCGGTATCACGCAGATCCTGATGACTCTGAGCCTGCGGTACGCCGAAGCCTCACTGCTGGCGCCGTTTGATTACACGACGTTGATCTGGTCGGTGGCGGTGGGCTATCTGCTTTTGGGTAATCTGCCGACTTCCACCACCGTTATCGGTGCAATTCTGGTGGTGATCGGCGGTCTCTATTCGGTGTTGTATGAGCGATATCGCTTCCGGAAAGCGCGGGTGGTTGATGCCACCGGTTGACCTCACGACACCGTCGTCTGGCATCGTTGATACCCGGATGATAACGCAGGGTGAATAATTTGTGATCGGGGCAGGAGAACCTGTTACGGTAATCGATTACTTTCACACCATCAAAAAGTAATCGATTACTTATTCACGAGGTTCCCATGATTACAACGGTGCAGGCGCGCGCAGGCCAGCGGGTGCAGCATAAGCTGCTGGTGCCGCGACTCTCTCTCATGATGTTTATGCAGTTTTTTATCTGGGGCAGCTGGTCGGTCACGCTGGGGCTGGTGATGACCCGACACAATATGCCGTTGCTGATTGGTGATGCGTTTTCAGCTGGACCTATCGCCTCAATTCTCTCGCCGTTTGTGCTCGGCATGCTGGTGGATCGCTTTTTCCCTTCGCAAAAAGTCATGGCCGTGATGAACCTGGCGGGCGCAGCCATCCTCTGGTTTGTGCCACAGGCGCTGATTGCGGAGAACGGCGCGCTGCTAATCGCACTGTTATTTGGCTATACGCTCTGCTTTATGCCGACGCTGGCACTCTCAAATAACATCGCCTTTCACAGCCTCGCCAGCAGTGAGCGGAGTTTCCCCATCGTCAGAGTCTTCGGCACCATCGGCTGGATCGTGGCGGGGATCTTTATCGGCGTGACCGGCATTGCTGACAGCGTGGCGGTGTTTCAGCTGGCGGCGCTCTGCTCGATACTGCTGGCGATTTACAGCCTGACGCTGCCGCATACGCCGGCACCAGCCAAAGGTTTGCCGTTGAAAGTCCGCGATCTCTTCTGTGCGGACGCCTTCGCACTGCTGCGACAGCGTCATTTCATGGTCTTTGCTCTGTGCGCCACGCTGATTTCCATTCCGCTGGGCACCTATTACGCCTTCACCGCCTCGTGGCTGGCGGATGCCGGTATCCGGGACGTCAGCACGCTGATGTCACTGGGACAGATGTCTGAAATTCTGTTCATGCTGATCATCCCGCTGCTGTTTCGTCGCCTCGGCGTCAAAACCATGCTGCTGATTGGGATGATGGCGTGGTTTGTTCGCTACGCCCTGTTCGCGCTGGGCATGAGCGATGAGACGCGCACGCTGATCTACCTCGGCATCCTGTTGCATGGTGTCTGTTACGACTTTTTCTTCGTGGTGGGATTTATCTACACCGATCGGATTGCCGGTGAAAAGGTGAAAGGTCAGGCGCAGAGCATGGTGGTGATGTTCACCTACGGCATTGGCATGCTGCTGGGATCCCAAATCTCCGGTTCTCTGTACAACCATCTGGTGGCGGGCAATGCCACAGCCCAGAGCTGGGCGTTATTCTGGTGGATCCCCGCGATTGCTGCAGCGCTGATTGCGATTATCTTCTTCTTCTCGTTCAAATACCGTGATTAGGCAATAGCAGGACACAGGAGTTAATGATGAGAACAATTAAGGGACCGGGCATCTTCCTGGCACAGTTCATCACCCCGCAGCCGCCGTTTAACTCGCTGGAGGGGCTGGGGAAGTGGGCCGCCGGGCTGGGATATCAGGCACTGCAGATCCCCTGTCATCAGCCTGCTATTTTCGATCTTAAAAAGGCGGCGGAGAGTCAGACGTACTGTGACGAGGTGCGAGGGGTGCTGGCCGGTTTCGGACTGGAGATCAGCGAGCTTTCTACCCATCTTGAAGGTCAACTGGTAGCGGTTAATCCGGCCTACGAGCTGGCATTTGATAATTTTGCCCCGGCGGCATTACGTGGCGATCCGGCCCGGCGCACTGAGTGGGCTATTGCCACACTGAAGAGGGCTGCGGCTGCCTCAGAGAAGCTCGGCCTGCGTGCGCATGCCACGTTCTCCGGCTCGCTCGCCTGGCCCTGGTTTTACCCGTGGCCACCGCAGCATGACGCGCTGTTTGATGAGGCGTTTGCTGAGCTGGCGCGCCGCTGGCTGCCGGTGCTGGATATGTTTGACCATCACGGCATTGACCTCTGTTATGAAATTCATCCCGGCGAAGACCTGCATGACGGTGTCACGTTTGAGCGTTTTCTGGCGGAGGTTAATCACCACCCGCGCTGCAATATCCTGTTCGATCCCAGCCATCTCCTGCTGCAACACATCGATTATCTGCAATTCATCGACCTTTATCATTCGCGCATCAAAGCCTTTCACGTTAAGGATGCTGAGTATCAGCTTAACGGGCGCAGCGGCGTTTACGGCGGCTATCAGCCCTGGCTGGCCCGCGCCGGACGGTTTCGATCGCCTGGCGATGGTCAGATCGACTTCAGCCGTATCTTCAGCAAGCTGGCGCAGTATGGCTATGACGGATGGGCAGTACTGGAGTGGGAGTGTTGCCTGAAGGATAGCGAGACGGGTGCGCGTGAAGGCGCGGAGTTTATCCGCCGGCATATCATTCCGGTGTCTGATCGCGCTTTTGATGATTTTGCTCTGGCAGAGAACGGCCCATCAGTACGCCATCAGTTGGGCCTGGATCGTGACACCTGAGGCCATTTTGCAGATTCAGCGGCTGTGTTATGTGGGCGATCTGCACGGATTCAAACAGAAGGAGCGCTATGTCTATACAGAGAATCGCCCGGATGGCGGGCGTCTCGGTCGCTACCGTTTCAAGAGTGCTGAATAACAGCGACAGCGTGAAACCAGCTAATCGCCAGAAAGTCCTCGCGGCAATTGAAGAGAGCAACTATCAGCCCAATCTGCTGGCACGTCAGTTGCGTACAGCGCGCAGTTCAATGATCCTTGTGCTGGTTTCAGATATCTCCAACCCGTTTTGCGCTGAGGTTGTCAAAGGCATTGAGGAGCAGGCGGAGAAAAACGGCTATCGCATCCTGTTATGTAACTCCGGCGCGGACATCGCCCGTTCACGGTCCAGTCTGCAACTGCTCTCCGGCAAGATGGTGGATGGCATCATCACCATGGATGCCTTCAGCAAACTCCCGGAACTGAGTCAGCTGATAGGTTCGGCACCCTGGGTTCAGTGCGCCGAACATGATGATAACGGCCAGATCTCCTGCGTCGGCATTGATGATGAAGCCGCTGCGCAGTCCGTGGTGCACTATCTTGCCAGGCAGGGACGAAAGCGCATCGCGCTGATCAATCACGACCTGAGCTACCGTTATGCCCGCCTGCGTCAGCAGGGCTACACCACAGAGCTTGATGAACAGCAACTGAGCTGGCAGGCCATCGCGTATGCCAGTGCACTGAGTTTCAGTGCCGGTAAAGCAGCAATGAATCAACTGCTTGCTGCTGAAAGCCGGCCTGACGCGGTGTTTGCGGTTTGCGATACGCTGGCCGCCGGTGCGATGGCGGCGATTCAGCAGGCGGGACTGCGGATCCCTCAGGATATCGCCGTGGTGGGGTTTGACGGCAGCGAACTGGCCAGCATGGTCTCACCCCCGCTGACCACACTGGCTCAGCCCTCAAAGGAGATTGGTCGTCGCGCCTGTGAGCTGGTGTTGCAGAAAATTGCCTGGCCCGACGCGCCGCCGCAATCTGTGATTATGCAGGGTGAGCTGGTGGTGCGAGCCAGCAGCTGAACGCCTCACCCGCATACCCTTCATCGGGATATTGTCGCTCATATTGTCCACCTAAATGAGACAGTGATTGCCAGATCAGGTCATTGTGTGGCACTCAGGTTTACTTATATGCTGTTTCCATCGAAGGGCATTCGCACTTCCCGAATCAACGAAGGGGCAGAATATGATTGAGCAAAGATTGTCAGAGCAACGCGGTGTGGGCGATCACGGCTGGCTGAATTCACGTCACACCTTCTCTTTTGCAAACTACTGGGATCCGAAACAGGCGGGCTTCTCCGATCTGCTGGTGATTAATGATGACCGGGTTGCCAAAGGACGGGGTTTTGGCGCCCATCCGCACAGCAACATGGAGATTATCTCTTATGTGCTGGAAGGGGCGCTTGAGCACAAAGACTCAATGGGAACCGGTTCGGTGATTGTCCCTGGCGATGTGCAACTGATGAGTGCCGGTAGCGGTGTGACCCACAGCGAGTTCAACCACTCCGGCACCGAGGGTGTGCATTTCCTGCAAATCTGGGTGGTACCCGCAGAGAAAAACACTCCGCCAGGTTATCAGCAGATCTCCGTCAGCGAAGCAGATAAGCGCGGTAATCTGCGGCTGATTATTTCGCCGGACGGTGAAAATGGGGCATTACGGGTACGCCAGGATATTCGCATCTATGCAGGACTGTTCCAGGGCGATGAGCAGCAGACTATTACACTCCCGGACGATCGCTACGCCTATATTCATGTGGCGCGTGGCAGTGTCAGAGTCAATGGCCTGCAGTTTAATGCCGGAGATGGTGCGCGGGTTCGCGACGAGAAAACGCTGTCGTTCAGTCATGGTGAAGGCGCAGAGGTGCTGTTATTCGACCTGCGTCCGAATGAAGTGAATCATCCAACCCGATAAAACGAAAACTGCGCGGCGAAAGTCGCGCAGTTTTTTGCATCACTGCGCGTTAAGGAACGCCAGCAGATCCTGATTCAGCTGATCCTGATGCGTCACGGCGAAACCATGTGGCGCATTGTCATAGATCCTGAGTTCAGCACCCTCAATCATCTCCGCCGCAACCTTGCCGGTGGTTTCAAACGGCACGACCTGGTCGTTGCTGCCATGAATGACCAGTGTCGGCACATTCACTTTCGCCACGTCGGCACGGAAATCGGTCTCCGCGAAGGCGGTCACGCAATCCACGGTACTTTTGAGTGAGGCCAGCAGCGCGATGTTCAGCGTCTGCGTCATGACACCATCGGAGACGGTCTGTCCGGCATTAGTGCCGTAGAACGGCGTCGCGAACTCTTTGATAAACTGCGCGCGATCCTTGAGCAGGCCATCACGAATGCCTTCGAACACCGACATATCGACACCCTGCGGATAGTCTGCCGTTTTGCCAAAGATAGGTGTAACGGCACCGAGCAGCACCAGCGCCCCGACGCGATCGCTGCCATAGCTGCCGATATAACGCGTGACGTCACCGCCACCCATAGAGAAGCCCACCAGCGTCACGTTCTGCAGGTCAAGATGGGTGATCAGGTCGTTGATGTCCGACGCAAAGGTATCGTAGTTATTGCCGTTCCAGGGCTGATCTGAGCGGCCAAAGCCACGGCGGTCAAATGCAATCACCCGATAGCCATGGTCGGCCAGAAAGTTCATCTGGCTGTCCCACATGTCGGCATCCAGCGGCCAGCCGTGGCTGAACAAAACAGGCTTACCGGTTCCCCAGTCTTTAAAGTAGATCTGTGTACCGTCGGTCGTTTTAAAGGTGCTCATGGTATTGCCCTCTGTATGACGTGATGAATGATGAGAAGGTGTAGCCAGTCACACTGGCGCCACCAGATAGCGAACCTCGGGGAGATTTTCACCCTGATGAAAAGCGAAAACCCGCCGCTCTATCTTTTTGTCGTTGATGGTGTAGCGCTCTTTCTGACGCAGATGCTCGACCCAGGAGCCGACCACAAACGTCTCGACGAAAATACCGGGCTGCAGGATATCTTCATAAAGTGACCAGTTGATGGCGCCACCACGACGTCTGACCCGCCGCATATCCTGCATGCAGACGGTAAAGGCATGTGCATCATCAATAGTAATCCGGTATTCGTAATTTACCATCACTGGCCCTCGTTCATGACGGATATCCAGTGCAGGCGCATTAACGCCATCGCCAACCATATCGAGATTGAGATCGGGATCCTGATCGAGACGCCAGCGCCAGACGGTGCTGCTGGCGAGCACCATCCCCAGCGCGGCGACGCAGAGCGACAGCGGAATGCCGAAGTGCGAGGCGAGCTGTCCCCAGAGGGCGCTGCCTGCGGTCATCGATCCAAAGAACACCGTCAGATAGACCGCCAGCGCACGCGCTTTCACCCATTTCGCGGCGCTACGCTGTGCGCCAAGATTCAGCGTCGACAGCACCGCGATCCAGGCAAAGCCGGTGAAGAACTCAAACGCATTCAGCAGCCAGAAGTGCCGCACAAAGGCCAGCGCCAGCATGGTCAGGGCGAAGAGAAGACTGGCGAGCACCATCAGGCGATCGGAGCTTAAGTGACGACGCAAACGCGGCAGCAGCACCGCGCCGGTAATCGCGCCGACCCCGATGCAGGCCAGCATGATGCCGTAGCCGCCAGGGCCGAGGCCCAGTTCACGACGTGCCACCAGCGGCAGCAATGCCCAGCCCGCGCTGCCAAACAGGAAAAACGAGAAGGTTCGCACCAGCACGTTACGTAAGACCGGTGCCGCATGAACGTAGCGAAGACCTGCCCGTACCGCCGGGAAGAAGTGTTCGGGCGGAAGACGCTGGACGCTCGGCTCCGCTTTCCAGCGCCAGAGCACCCAGGTGACACCCAGCACTGACAGTGCATTAAGCAGGAAGACCATCCAGGGGCCGGCGAACGACAGGATCAGGCCACCCAGTGCCGGTCCGATAGCGCGACTGATATTAATGCCCAGGGAGTTAAGGGCAATGGCAGGCCCGAGCTCCGGTTTGGTCACCAGATCCGGCACGATCGCCTGGAACGGCGGCGAACTCATGGCGGCACCCGCGCTCAGCAAAAAGGCAGCGGCCAGCAGCACGCCGGGTGTCACATGGCCTGTCCACGCCAGTACAGTCAGCCCGGCGGCGGCGGTAAACGTCCACAGTTGGGAAAACAGCAAATATTTACGGCGGTCAACGATGTCCGCCATCACCCCGGAGGGCAGTGCAAAGAGAAACATCGGCAGGCTGCTGGCTGCCTGCACCAGCGCCACGGCCAGAGGATCGGCACTCAGCGTCAGCATGGTCCAGTTCACGCCGACATCATTCATCCATGATCCGATATTTGAAACCACAGTGGCGATCCATAACATACGGAACACCGGCTGACGCAGTGGCTGTAACGGCGAAACCTCATTAGTGGGCCGTACATCAGGCTGTTCCTGCTCAACCTGATGAATATCATTAACCTGTGCCATAACGCCTCCCCTTAGGTTTCGCTGCGCCGATGCGCCAGCCGCCTGGCCCGGTCAGCGCCAGCGTGGTAAAGATAATCAGCAGCAGCCAGCCGAACTGGCCTTCCGCCAGTGACCAGCCAGGGTGGACTACCAGCATTGCAACCAGCAGTACCGCGATAATCGGCAGACAGGCAATCCGGCTTCCCCAGCCGATAATAATGAAAATCGGGCAGATGACTTCCGCCACGATAGCGGGCAGCAGGCTCATCATCGGTCCCAGCCCGAAGGGATCTTCGATGCGCGTCAGTTCTTCGCTGAAATGCAGAATTTTCGGCAGCCCATGTACCTGTAACAACAGCAGGCTGCCGGTCAGGCGCAGGAAGAACAGCCCCGCGTTGATGCGGGGCGAAAGAGCGGTAGCATAGTTCATGATTAAAACGCGAAGCAGCTGCAGCCGAGCGCGCCCCAGAAGGCGTTATCTTCGGCAACGGGTACGCTGGATCCACGGGCGATCTCATGCGAGTGGCGATGAACACCGCACGGGCCGCTGCAGTGGTGGACGGCGGGCATCATGCCTGCACGGCTCTGCGCAACCGGCGGAGCACTGCGATAGTGACCCGGCACATTTACCACCGGTGACCACTCCGGCAGGATCGGAATCGCAGGCGGCGCATCTGCGCTGAACGATCCTGCGGCATAGACGATATTGCCATCCACCACGGTCAGCACTGACTCAATGCCTTTGATCTCCTCTTCCGGGACGCTGAAAAAGTCTTTACTCAGCACCGCCAGGTCCGCCAGTTGTCCAATCTTAAGCTGGCCTTTTTTGCCTTGCTCGCTGGAGAACCAGGCGCTGCCCTGCGTCCAGAGCATCAGCGCCGTTTCACGATCAAGGCGGGCACTGACATCATACATCTGCATGCCGCCCACGGTGCGGCCAGAAACCAGCCAGTAGAGCGCGGTCCAGGGGTTGTAGCTGGCAACGCGAGTCGCATCGGTGCCCAGCCCGACCGGCACGCCGGTCTCCAGCATTTTCTGAACCGGCGGGGTATGGCGGGTGGCTTCTATGCCGTAGCGCTCAGCAAAGTATTCACCCTGGAACGCCATGCGATGCTGCACGGCAATGCCACCGCCCAACTCTTTAATGCGATCGATATTACGCTGAGTAATGGTTTCCGCATGGTCAAAGAACCAGTGCAGGCCATTGAACGGAATATCACGATTCACTTTTTCGAACACATCCAGCATCCGGCTGATCGACTCGTCATAGGTCGCATGCAGACGGAAAGGCCAGCGATGCTCAACCAGATGACGCACCACGCGCTCCAGCTCGTCTTCCATGCCAGGGGCTAAATCCGGACGAGGCTCCAGGAAATCTTCGAAGTCAGCTGCCGAGAAGACCAGCATTTCCCCTGCGCCGTTGTGACGGAAATAGTCGCTGCCCTGACCTGGCGTCAGCATGTCCGTCCACTTTTCAAAATCTTCCAGCTCATGGCCCGGACGCTGCGTGAAAAGGTTGTAGGCGATACGCAGCGTCATCTGCTTTTTCTGATGCAGCTCAGCAATCACTTCGTAATCTTCGGGATAGTTCTGGAAGCCGCCGCCCGCATCAATGGCGCTGGTCAGACCCAGACGGTTCAGCTCACGCATAAACTGGCGGGTGGAGTTGACCTGCTGTTCCAGCGGCAGTTTCGGTCCTTTCGCCAGCGTGGCGTAGAGGATCATTGCATTAGGGCGGGCGATCAGCAGACCGGTGGGATTGCCGTTGCTGTCGCGCTGGATTTCGCCACCCGGCGGGTTTGGCGTCTCTTTGGTGTAGCCCACCACTTTCAGAGCGGCGCGATTGAGCAGGGCGCGGTCATAGAGGTGCAGCACGAAAACCGGCGTGTCCGGTGCTGCTTCGTTGATCTCATCCAGCGTCGGCATCCGGCGCTCGGCAAACTGGAATTCAGTCCAGCCTCCTACTACGCGAACCCACTGCGGCGAAGGGGTACGCAGCGCCTGCTCTTTCAGCATCCGCAAGGCATCCGCAACCGATGGCACGCCTTCCCAGCGCAGTTCAAGGTTGTAATTCAGCCCCCCGCGAATCAGATGCAGGTGTGAATCGTTCAGGCCGGGCACGGCCGTGTGGCCCTTAAGATCGACCACTTTGGTGCCGTCGCAGTGAAATTCCATCGCCTCTGCCAGCGTGCCGACCGCCACGAACTTGCCATCGCGAATCGCAACCGCTTCTGCCACTGGATTACTGCGGTCAACGGTATGAAATTTGCCATGGGTCAGTATCAGTTCTGCTTTACCGAGCGTAACCATAGATGCTCCTCATCGGGGGTGTCCGGCTTAGTGCGGGACAGGAAGTGCCGCAGATAACAGGGCACGAATAAGCCGGATTATGGTGAGCAGGCTAACGGGGCGTCTAGTTATACAGAGGGATACCTATACCTTCGTATAGTTATACGCAGAGATAATAGTTTGCTGTTGCAGGTCGCTCTACACTGCGACCAGACAGCCAGCAGCAGGGCGATAAACCTGCACTGACCGTCATTTTGCACACGCCGGTTGGCGGAAATTTCGTTACATAACCTCTATGGGTGAACGCATGTCCAACGCTAAGCTTGAAGTCCTCACGCCACATAACAGCCAGATCATCTTCATTGACCAGCAGCCGCAGATGGCCTTTGGGGTGCAATCCATCGATCGCCAGGTGCTGAAAAACAACACCGTTGCGCTGGCGAAGGCGGCGAAAGTCTTCAGTATCCCCACCATCATCACCACGGTAGAAACCGAAAGCTTCTCGGGTCACACCTATCCGGAGTTACTGGATGTGTTTCCAGGGCTGGATATTCTGGAACGCAGCTCAATGAACTCCTGGGATGATCAGAAAGTGCGTGATGCGCTGGCCGCCAACGGGAAGAAAAAAGTCGTGGTTTCTGGCCTCTGGACCGAAGTGTGCAACAACAGTTTTGCGCTCTGCGCGATGCTGGAAGGCGGCTACGAAATCTACATGGTGGCAGACGCGTCTGGCGGCACGACTAAAGAGGCACACGACTACGCGATGCAGCGCATGATTCAGGCGGGTGTGGTGCCGGTAACCTGGCAGCAGGTGATGCTGGAATGGCAGCGTGACTGGGCCAATCGTGACACTTATGATGCGGTGATGAACATCGCCAAAGAACATTCAGGTGCTTACGGCATTGGTGTCGATTACGCCTACACCATGGTGCATAAAGCACCATCACGTCAGAAAAGTGAACACCGTACCCTGGCGCCGGTTCACGCACCGATACGCTAAGGCATCCAGCTGATCGGCGGAAAATCGCCGATCAGCTGAGTGGCATAACAGGAGCTGGTCATGAATCCTCTACTTGTTTCCCTGGCTGCCGGGGTGCTTATTGGCCTGCTATATGGCCTGCTAAAGGTGCGGTCACCGGCACCGCCCGCGATTGCGCTGCTGGGTCTGCTGGGGATGCTGTTGGGTGGGGCGCTGGTGCATGCGGTATCTCCCGCACAAAAGCCTGCAATTGCCTTGCTTCAGCCTGATGTTCATCCCGTTTCATCCTTATCGCGGATAAGCTGAACATGTTGAAATCCTGCGTTATTTCTCTCGCGGTGGGCCTGCTCGCCGGGGTAATCTATGCCCTGATCAACGTCAACTCTCCGGCGCCGCCCGTCATTGCTTTGGCAGGGCTGTTTGGCATGCTGGTGGGTGAACAGTTAATACCGCTGGGTAAACGTCTGTTCAGGCGACAGCCGGTGACGCTGAAGTGGTTCCGCCATGAATGCATGCCAAAAATCAGTGGGACACCGCCACCCGAGGGTGATAACACGCCTTAAGTCCTCGCATGCCACGCGGTGAGGCGTTCCAGAGGATACCTGCATGACGTTTCCCCAGCGTATTGTCATCGTCGATGATGAACGCGCGGTCCGCAGTGGACTGAGCAATCTGTTGCATTCGGACGGCTACGTAACCCGATCATTTGAATCCGGTGAGGCATTACTGGCCGATGACGATGCGCTGGTAGAGGCGGGTATGCTTATTATTGATGTTGGACTTAAGGGCATGTCCGGGTTTGAGCTTTTTACCCTTCTCAAGGCGCGGGCTGATCTGCCGCCGGTAATTTTTATCTCGGCAGATGTGGAAGAAACCACGCTGTGGTATGCCATTGGGCTCGGGGCCATGACTTTTTTGCGAAAGCCCATTGATGTTGATACGCTGCTGACACTGATCCGATGCGAGTTATCTCAGGGAGATGTGCGCTGATGAGCCTTCTTTCAGTTACTTCCCTGGAGAGTGATGACGCAGGGATCGCGATTGAAAATTTTGACATCCTGATGCCGCTGGCACAGGAGGGATGTCTTCTCTGGATGCTGGCGCGCCGCCAGTCGGGTGAGTCACTGATCATCGCCACGGGTAAAAGTGACGACGTCACTTTTCAGGCCACCCAGCGGCTCAAAAATGAGCGTGCTCTGGCTGCGTATCTGTCTCCACGCTGGGCCATCACCGCCACCGGCACGACCCGTTATCTTGATCGTTATGCGCTGATTTATCCCACCTTCCCATTTCGCACCCTGGCTAACAATCTTGCTACGCCTCCCGAAAAAATCGCCGATTTCCTGCAGGTGGCATTGCAGCTTTGCTACACGCTGGGTCAGGCACATCATCAGGGCATCGTGCATGGGGATATCAAGCCAGGCCATTTTTTTATTACTGACGATGGACGGTTCCGGCTGGGCGGGTTTGGACTCGCCTCACTGGCGGCGCAGTCGGCAGAGAAAAACAGCCTGCGCGCCTCAGGCGGCACGCTGGCCTATATGTCCCCTGAGCACACCGGTCGCACGCCACATCCGGTCAGTAGCCTCAGCGATCTCTACAGTCTGGGCGTGGTGTTATATGAGTATCTGACCGGCAAGCTACCCTTTGGCTCACCGGACGCAGGTGAAGCAGAGTGGATTCATCATCACATCGCCAGCGCGCCCCGGCCAGCTGAACAGGTCAGAGACGATGTGCCGCCGATGCTCTCGGTGATTCTGCTACGCCTGCTGGCAAAGTCACCCGCTGACGGTTATCAGAGCGTGCAGGGGCTGATGGCCGACCTTCGCCGCTGTCAGGCCACATTGACAGGTGAAAACACCATTGCGCCGTTTACGCCCGGACTGCAGGAGCGTTTTAACACCAGTTTCCGGCCTGAGACTCTGTTCAGTCAGCATCCGCAGGCTCGCGTATTGCTGACGACGCTGGATACGGTCATCCGCACTGGAACACAGAGCCTGGTGATGCTCAGCGGTGTGCCTGGTTCGGGTAAGTCCGCGATTATCGCGAGCGCCCTGAAAACCCTGCAGCACCGACAGATTTTACTGGCCGCCAGCAAGGCCGATCAACATTCGCCGACCGCACCCTTTGCCGCTGTGGCTTCCGCGTTTCGCACGGTCACGCTTTATCTGCTGGGGTTGTCAGCGCCAGAGGTCAGAAAATGGCGGGGCCGGTTGCTGCGTCTGCTGGGCGGCTATGTCGATTTAGCCATTGAGCTGGTGCCTGAATTAAAACAGCTGCTCAATATTGGGAATTTACAGCCAGTGGTGCGCCATGCACTGGACGCCCGCGAGCAGTTCACGCAGATGGCCTCTGCGCTTGTTCAGGCTTTCGCCACGCCGGGCCGTCCGCTGGTTATGCTGATTGATGACGTACATTGGGCAGACCCTGCCACGCTGCAACTGCTGGAAAACCTGATAACCCGAAATGAGCATTTGCCCTTTATGCTGGTGCTCGCCTTTAGGGAGGGTGAATCAATGCCCTGTCCGATGATTGCCGGATTTCTGCTGCGCATCAGGGCCGCCGCACCGCGGGTAGTGGCGCTGACGCCGCAGCCGTTGAGTGTGAAACGCATCGGCCGCTGGCTGGCGCAAATGCTGCATACCCGTCCTGGCGGTAATCGCGAGCTGGCGCAGATCCTTTTCGAGAAAACCGGCGGCAATCCCCTTTCGATGCAGGAGTTCTTCCGGCAGGCGGTAGAGGATGGGGTGATTAACTTTCGTCAAAATCCGCCGAAATGGCATTACGACAGTCAGGCGCTCATGGCGCGTCGTTACACCGACAATGTGGCCACGCTGGTGTTAAGCCAGCTGGCACGGATGCCAGAGACCACGCGGCAGCTCATGGGTTCGCTGGCCTGTTTGGGGGCCAGTGGCGAGCTCTCGCTGTTAGGTCAGCTGAGTGCGATGCCTGTGACGCTGATTCAGCAGCAACTTGAACCGGCTGTCAGCGGTCGTTTTGTCACCCTGACCGGTGGGCACTACGCGTTTACGCACGATCGCGTGCACAACGCGGCGTTATTATTGCCTGACCTGCGGCAGCAACAGCATCTTCACCAGCAGGCAGCGGTCTGGCTATCCGCAGCGGTCGCAAGCGGGGATAACAGTGAGACGCTGTTCCGCGCGGTTTATCACATTGGGATGATTGCTGAGCTGCCACTGACTGTGACAGATCGTGAACGTTATTATCCTCTTTGTCTGCGAGCCGCGCAGGCGTCGAAACGCGCCGGAGATTACCTCTCAGCGCTGCGCTATCTGCGCACCGCCCAGCGACTCAGCCTGCGAATGGTGACCGGTAATGACTTTATGCTGGGCTTTGATGAAGCGGAGTGCGAGTTTCTTAACGGTAATCTCACGTCAGCGCAAACGCTCTGTACCCGGCTGCTACGTGAGCCAGGCACGCTCGGTGAAAAATCAAAGGCAGCCTGTCTTTCTGCTGAAATCCATATGCGCCAGTCTGACAACCATCTGGCGCTGGAAACCGCGCTTGCCTGGCTGGCAGTGTTTGGTGTGCATCTCAAAAGGGATCCGGATGACGTGGAGATCGACGCCGCCTGCCTGGCGATTCGGGCGCGAATCGGCGATTCACCGCAGGATACGTTGAACCGGCTGCCGCTTAACAGCGATCCTGATGTTGAGTCGGTGCTAAACCTGATGGCCAGCACCATATTTGTCTCCGCCTATGACTGCCCAAAGCTCCATTTAATCCTGGTCTGTCAGATGCTGCAGATGACGCTGGACCACGGCATAACCGGTGCCTCTGCGTTTGGTCTGGCCTGGTTCAGCGTGCTGACAGGAGAACGGTATCAGACCTGGCATTTTAGTTATGCCTGCGGTCGGGTGGCCCGCGAGCTGGTGGAGCGGTATGACTTTACCCGTTATAAAGCCCGTACTCTGCTGCCGCTGGATCAGGTGGGGATCTGGACACAGCCGCTGGACGTCGCCATTGAATGTGCCCGAGAAAGTTTTCGCGTCGCGGTGAAGTATGGCGATCGCTCTTTTGCCTGTCTTTCGTTGCGTCATCAAATCATGAACACGCTGACACGCGGCGATCACCTGGAGTCCGTGATGACCTCACTTGAGCGCGGACTCGCCTTTACGCGTAAAACGGGTTATCCCGACGTTGAGAACGTGCTGCTGATGCAAAAGCAGCTGGTGATGCAACTGCGTAACAGCAGTGGGTTCAGAGCAGGCGAGCGCGACCAGGCTTTGCCGCTGGTGGCCGGCAGTGAGCCAGGTCCGATCTCCGGCCATAAGGCGATGGTGCAGTTCTGGGCGGGCCTGTATCGGGGAATGGCCCATTACTATGCCGGTGAATATCGTGATGCGCTGCGCTGTCTGGAAGAAATCCAGCCATTGATCAGCGCGGTGCCTGCTTATATCTATATGATGGATATGCATTTTTATACTGCACTCTCCCTGAGTCAGCTGTCTGAAACCACTGATAGCAGCGCGCTGCGCATTCATCTCGACAAGTTTGCTGGCTGGACGGAGCTTAATCCCGGTTTGTTTGCAGACAAATATGCCTTGCTGAGGGCAGAGTGCGCCCGGCTTGAGGGCGACACGGGTGAGGCGCTGAAGCAGTATGAAAATGCAATCCGTCTTTCCCGGCAGTCTGGATATCTGCACATTCATGCGCTGGCCAATCAGCTGGCGGGCCGCTACTGCAAAGCCTTGCAACTCGATACCGCGGCAGATGCCTACATCAAAGTAGCAATGACAGGCTGGGACAACTGGGGAGCGCAGGCGATGGTGCGCCAGATGGAGCAGCACTATCCGCACCTGGCCGCACCGGTGCAAAACAGTGCGCTGGCGACGATTCCGTTTACGCAGGATGCCGCTTTCTACGATCTGGAAAGCGTGCTGACCGCCGTGCGCGCCCTGACGGAAGAGATCAATCTTGATCGGTTGATTCACACCCTGATGCGGATGCTGCTGGAGCGGGCAGGTGCCCAGCGCTGTCGCCTCATCCGGATTCTGGATGGCAACCTGCCAGAGACACAGGCCTGGGCAGAAAGCACGGCTGATGGCGTGCGGGTTCAGATTGTCAAAGAGCGGCCTGACGCAAATGACCTGCCGCTATCGGTGCTGTCAGCAGTGATCCGCACGGGTCAGGAGATTCGCACCAGTAAACCGGAGGTATTCAGTCCGTTCAGTCAGGACCCCTATCTGGTGGCTTCAGGCGCGGCGGTGCTTTGTGTGCCGATGTTCAGGCAGGCCAACATGGTCGGGGTGCTCTATCTGGAAAATCGCCTGATGCCCGATGCGTTCACCGCTGAGCATTCCCACATTGTAAAAACCCTGAGCGCGCAGGCGGCTGTTTCCCTGGAGACGGCGCGACTCTATGCGGAACTGCTGGAGGAGAACAACCATCGGCGTCGGGTTGAGAAACAGCTGCGTGCCAGCAAGACTTCGCTGATGCTGGGCGAGAAAATCAGTCATACCGGCACCTGGCGCTGGGAAGTAGCCGAGGACATGATGATAGTCTCTGAAGAATATGCCCGGATACTGGGGCTGCCAGCCGAACAACATGGACTGTCGATGGCAGACTTCCTGACCCGCGTTCATCCTGATGATTATGAATCTATCAGCGAACTGGTGACGCACAGCGTCAGTCAGGGACGCAGCATGCAGGCAGAGTTTCGGGTAATCAGGTCAGACGGTGAATGTCGCTATATCAAAGGTATTGGGGAGCCGGTAAACAATTTCCCTGAGGTGAAAGAGTACTTTGGCACCATTTCAGATATCACCTCGCAGCGTATGGCGGAAGACAGTGCGCGCATGGCGCAGGCAGACCTGGCGCGTGTTACGCGCGCCACTACCGTCGGGCAATTGACAGCCTCCATCGCTCACGAAATCAGCCAGCCGCTGATGTCTATCGTGGCCAATGCGGGTGCCAGCCTGCGCTGGTTGAAGCGTGAGCCGCTGATGCTGGAAAACGCCAGCAGCGGTTTAGATGAGATTATTAAAGAGGGCAAACGTGCCGGGGAGATTATTCGCGGCCTGCAGGCGCTGACCCGTAATCATGAATCGTGCTTTGCTTTGGAAAACCTCCATCTGATCGCCCGTGACATTCTGGCGCTTTCCCGTGTAGAGCTGGAACGGCGGGGTGTCTCGCTGGAACTTAAATTCAGGGCTGCTAAAGCAGAGATTTTCTGCGACCGCGTTCAGATCCAGCAGGTGCTGCTGAATCTGGTGATCAATGCGATCGATGCTATGTCCGACGATCTGCCGCGCGCGGCGCTATTGCGCCTGACGTCAGAGAATCCCACCCCAGATACGCTGCGGTTTGAGGTGCTGGATAGCGGCTGCGGATTAAGTGATGACGTGCGGGAACGGCTTTTTGAGTCATTCTATACCACCAAAAAAAGCGGTATGGGCATGGGATTAACGATCAGCAAAGGGATCATCAAAAAGCATTCTGGTGAGTTAGGCGCAGAAAACCGGCCGGAAGGTGGCAGCCGTTTCTGGTTTACTCTGCCATTGGGTTGAGCGAGAGGAACAGGTCGACTGCCGGGTTTCAGCGGCGTCGGCTATGTTCAATATTGAGCCGCTCTGCCGCCCGCACCAGATCGGTGAGCGAACGCGCATTCATTTTTTCCATTACCCGTCGCTTGTGGACTTTAGCCGTAATTTCACTGACGCCCATCTCTGCAGCAATCTGTTTATTCAACAGACCGCTAATCGCCAGCAGCATCACCTCGGATTCACGCGGCGTCAGGGTCTGATGCCGCTGCACAATTTCCCGCCGTTCCTGAGAAGAGGCCAGATTCTGCTCTGCAATCTTTAAGGCTTCCGCGACCGCCTGCAAAATACGCTCAGGTTCGACGGGCTTAGTCAGGAACTCATAAGCGCCAGTTTTCATCGCCCGCACGGTGACCGGAATGGTCCCGAAGCCGGTCAGGAAAATCGTGGGAATAGCATAGCCACGATCGATCAACGCCTGGGCGACATCAAACCCATCTGCGCCAGGCAGATTAATATCCAGAATCAGGCAACAGGGAAGGGGCGTTAACGCGTGAGACAGGAAATCATCAGCTGAAGAGAAAGAGATAACCGTGTAATCGTCGGCGATGAGGAGATTAGTGAGTGCAGAAGTCACCGCGGCGTCGTCATCAACGATATATACGATGGAATTCATAAAGACCTCATTTCAGCCAGCGTTTTAATGGTCACGGAATTAAGCATGACGCGCAAAGAGACCCGGATAAAAGGGCATCGGGCGGGGTTAAGAGGATATTACCATAACGAAAATCATTATCATCTTATAATTAACAGCTTGTTAAAATTCGGATAACTCACTGATTGAAATGGCTAAAATATACACTAATTACCGTGGCGTGGCTCAGGGCTTTCTGGCTAGAGAACGCATACGTTTTTATTGAAACGCCATATCATTGCAATGTATTCATGATCGGATAATGACAAGGAAAACTGTGCAGGTCAGGTGCGTAATTAATCCATAAGCTGTTCAAACGGGTTAAACCGTTTCAGCATGCCTTAATACCCAATTCAATGGGGACGGCACTGAATGGATTCAGATATTAACTGGTACAAATTCCAGAGGGATTCGATAGTGGATTAATCGACAGGTTTAATGAGAGAGAACCAGGTTAATGCTGATGTTTGTACGGGGTCAGAAAGGAATATCAAACTGCTCACCATATAGTTACAACATACAAATCATTTCATAGTTAACCTTATCATCAGCCATCGGGTGCTTATCGCTTAGCAATACAAAAATGCCGATAACGGTGATTCCTGCCGTCCTGCCGTAAGGGAAAACATGACGTGGTTCACGTGGTAAGAAGTCATTACATTTAAAAAACCCTTAACAGTCAGTAAGTAACCCTGATAAGCGTAGCGGTATTCATGGTGCGGCTGCTAATCCTCACTAAGCTTGTGAAGCAACCCTCTAAATTCAGGGATATTTTTCCAGCAGGACGCTATTCGCAATGACGCCATGAGGCTTATATGAGTGAAAATTACTGCACCATTCTCTTTAATGGTGAACGGTTAAAAGGGTTAGCTAATCAACCGCTAATCGACTTTCTGGATGCTCACGGGAAAAAACTACCTCATGTCTGTTACCACCCGGCGTTGCCGCCGCTGCAAAGCTGTGATGTCTGTTGGGTGGATGCCAATGGCGAGCGGGTTCGCGGCTGCACGCTTCGCACTGAAGAGGGGCTCTCGGTACAGAGTGAAGGTACTGCGCTGAGGGCCGCGCAACAGGAGGGAATGGATAGACTGCTCAACCGTCACGAGCTTTACTGCACCGTCTGTGAACACAACACCGGTGACTGCACGCTGCATAATACCGTGGCTGATATGCACATTCCGATTCAGTACTATCCTCATCAGCCCAAACCCTACGCCAAAGATCACTCTAACCCGTTTTATACCTACGATCCTGACCAGTGCATTTTATGCGGTCGCTGCGTCGAGGCGTGCCAGAATGTGGAGGTCAATGAGACACTCTCTATTGACTACACCCAGGCACATCCCCGCGTGCTCTGGGATGGCGGCACAGAAATCGCCGGTTCCAGCTGCGTCAGCTGTGGACACTGCGTCACAGTGTGTCCGTGTAATGCATTACTGGAAAAGACCATGCAGCCTGATGCGGGTCCGTTCACTGCAATGGATGAGGGGTTGAAGCGCCCGCTGATTGATTTTGTCAAAACGATGGAAAACAGTATTGGCATGGGGCCGATTACTGGCGTCTCCAACATCGATGTGGCGCTGAGGCAGTCGGAGATTAAACGCACTAAAACGGTCTGCACCTATTGCGGCGTGGGCTGCAGCTTTGAGATCTGGACTCGCGATCGTCACATACTGAAAATTCAGCCGGTGGCGGACGCGCCCGCTAATGGCATTTCTACCTGCGTTAAGGGTAAGTTCGGCTGGGATTTTGTTAATAGCCCGGCGCGTCTGACGACGCCCTTGATCCGCGAAAATGGCCGGTTCCGGCCCGCCAGCTGGGATGAGGCGTTGCAGCGGGTAGCTGAAGGATTGCAGGGCATCGCGCAGAATTATGGTGGCGATGCGATTGGCTTTATTGGCTCCAGCAAAGCCAGCAACGAAGAAGCCTATCTTACTCAGAAAATCGCCCGCTTAATCTTTGGCACTAACAATGTCGACAACTCCTCGCGCTATTGTCAGAACCCGGCGACAGAAGGGCTGTTTCGCACCGTGGGCTACGGCGGTGATGCGGGAACGATAAAGGATCTGCAGGAGAGCGAACTGATTGTGCTGGTCGGCAGTAATCTGGCCGAGAACCATCCGGTGATTGCGTCCCACATCAAACAGAGCCACAAACATCGCGGTCAGAAACTGCTGGTTGTCGATCCGCGTCGTCATGAAATGGCGGAACGGGCGGACTGCTATCTGCGCATCCGACCTGGCACGGACCTGGTCTGGGCCTCGGCGATGGCGAAATATATGTTCGACCACGGTTATGCCGATGATGCGTTTCTGGCACAGCGGGTTAATCAGCTAGAAGAGTATCGCACCTCGCTTGATACCTTTACGCTCGACTATGCCAGCGAGATTTGCGGTCTGAGTGAAGCCGAACTCAAAGAGTCGGCGGAGATGATCGGACACGCGGGTAGCGCCTGCATATTGTGGGCGATGGGGATTACCCAGCACAGCCACGGAGCAGACACCAGTACCGCGCTATCGAATTTGCTGCTGGTCACCGGCAACTATGGTCGGCCTGGCACGGGCGGCTATCCGATGCGCGGTCACAACAATGTGCAGGGCGCCAGTGATTTCGGCTGCCTCAGCAATCGCTATCCGGGCTATGAAAAAGTCACCGACGCGTCGATCCGGGAAAAATGGGCGCGCGCGTGGGGCGTCTCTCCTGATGCGCTTTCCGATAAGGCTGGCGCCGATAACTTCAAAATGGTGCAGCAGGCCGGTGAAGGTAAAATCCGTGCAATGTACATCACCGGGGAAGAGACAGCGTTTGCGGATGCCGACGCCACATCGGTGCATGCCGCCTTCAGCAAGCTGGAATTTATGGTGGTTCAGGACATCTTTATGTCGCGTACCGCCGAATTTGCCGATGTCGTGCTGCCCGGTGCGCCCAGCGTGGAGAAAGAGGGCACCTTTGTGAATACCGAGCGGCGCATTCAGCATTTTACTCCTGCCATGAAGCCACTGGGTGATTGTCGTCCTGACTGGCAGATTTTTACCGATCTCGCGGCGCGTCTTGGACATCCATGGCATTACCCGAATCCCGGCGCGATTATGGCCGAAGTGGCGGGCATTGCAGAGATTTTCGCGGGTGTGAGTTATGAGCAACTCGCCGGCTGGCAGTCGCAACTCTGGCCGGTCAACGCTGAAGGTGAAAGCACACCCCGTCTCTATACAGAACGGTTCAATTTCCCGGATGGTAAAGCGCGCCTCTATCCGCTGAGCTGGCAGCCGCCCGCTGAGCAGGAGGATGCCGAATACAATCTGCTGCTGAACAATGGCCGAATGCTGGAGCATTTCCAGTCAATGAATCAGACCGGGCAGGGTGGCCGCATGATGTCATTGTCGCCTAATGCCTTTGTTGAGATCTCACCGGAACTTGCAGCCTCGCGCGCGCTCATTGAAGGTGAGTGGGTACGGATTACCTCGCGTCGGGGATCGCTGGATGTGCCAGTGGTTATTACAGACCGTGTGGCGGGTAACGTGCTGTTCATGCCAATTCATCATGGTACTGATGGCGTTAATGCACTGACTGGTGAACATCACGATCCTGACGTCAACACGCCCGCTTACAAAGAGATCGCTGTCAACATGACGCGTGTCGATCGACGCCCGCAGCCTAATCCGGTGCCGCTACACAATTTCCGTCATGGTAGCCGAACACCCCTGGATCACCTGCCGATTGAGCAGAAATGGCAGCAGGCAGGCTATCGTGAACCGCCTGAACATGTCGAAAAACCGGAGAAATTTTAATGGCAGAACGGATGAAGTATCAGGTCCCGCCCACACGCACCGAGCCCACTGCCCGGGAGGCAATGGACGAGTTGCTTGAAAATCTCCACCAGCACGGTTTTCTGCGGCTGGCGAACGATCTCGTTAAATCAAATAATGACGTGGGGAAAATTCTGGTCTCAGGTCTCAATCAGCCCGGCACCCAAAATGCGCTGCAAAACCTGTCACTGTTGATGATGACGCTGGGCAGCGTGCCGCCAGAGCGTTTTAATCACTTGCTGCTGGCGGTGCGTGATGCTGCAATGGCCGTTAAGCCGGCTCGGGATGAGGCGCGGCAGGAAAAAGCCGCGCCGGGCATCCGTGGCATCATCCGCTTACTTAATGATGAGGATCTGTGGCGTGGACTGCGGCCACTCTTCGCGGCACTCGAGGTTTTCTCTCAGCAGATTGACCGTGAAGAGGAGAAGCCAATCACACGCTTTAGCGGCAAGCCTAGCCGGGAGTAGTAAAGGCAGCGGTAGTTCAGGATTGCGTGGGGGTATAGACCAGATGACCGGCTACACCGCCCGCGCCGCCATCTTTAGGGTGGTTGATACCATCAGAGACCGGCACATCCGTGAAATCAAACGGTGAAACGCCCTCAAGACAGGCGACATTAACCCCAAATTGATCGGGCTGTGAGCGGCTCTGATGAAAAGTATAAATGCCGCAGACGGAGCAGAAGTAGTGGCCCACCTCTTTGCTGTTGAAGCGATATTCTGTGAGGTGCGCTTCACCCTGCGTCAGCTCAACGTTGGTTGCAAACACCACTACCGCGCCGCGCATCCGGCAAAACGAGCAGTTGCATCGGCGCACCGTGTTAAAGCCATCCTTTAGCGTCACCTTATAGGCAACGGCACCACAGTGGCATTGCGCTGTCATTTCATTCTGCATAATGATCTCCTGTGTAATGAAACACCCAGCTTTCAGCCTACGCCAAAGCCCGGGTTTTAGCAGCATCGGAGGCGGATTTGTCCGCATTTCAGACAAAAGGTGTCAGCAGTCTGATCTGGATCTAAGTAAAAACGGTGCGGATGTGAAAGGGTGCTAGCTGAACTTTCTGACCTTTAACCTCAGCAAGGAGCATGACTCACGATGGAATTATCTACCCACACTCTTCCGGAAGGCATTGTGCTGACGCTGCGTCAGCCCACAGCGACCACTAAATCCCCGGTGATTATTCTGTGTCACGGCTTTTGCGGAATCCGTGAGATTTTACTGCCTGCGTTCGCAGAGGCGTTTACCCAGGCAGGTTTCGCGACACTGACATTTGACTACCGTGGATTTGGTGACAGCGAAGGCGAGCGGGGTCGTCTGGTGCCTGCGATGCAGATCGCTGATATTCTCTCGGTCATCACATGGGCAAAACAGCAACCGGCGCTGGACCCGAGCAGAATAGGTTTATGGGGCACGTCTTTTGGCGGATGTCACATCTTTGGCGCGGCAGCGAATAACCCGGATGTGAAATGTGTTGTCAGCCAGCTCGCCTTTGCGGATGGGGAAGAGATTGTCACCGGGCAACTGGACGCGACGGAGAAGGCGGGCTTTATTGCTACGCTGGAGAAGATGGATCAAAAGCGGCAGAACAGTGGCAAAGAGATGTTTGTGGCCATTACTCGCGTGCTGAACGATGAAGAGTCAAAAGCGTTCTTTGAGGAGAACCGGCATAAGCATCCGAAAATGGACATCAAAATCCCGTTTTTAACCGTCCGGGAAACGCTGCACTACAAACCCGCGATCAATGCCGCGAAGGTCACCTGTCCGACACTGGTCGTGGTCGCCGGTCAGGATAGCGTGAATCCGCCGGAACAAGGGCGTGCGCTGTTTGATGCGGTAGCCGCAACCAATAAGCAGCTCTTTGTGGCCGAAGAGGCCCGTCATTACGATATTTACAGCGGTCATCACTTTGCATCAGTGATTAAGGTGCAGACGTCGTGGTTCGCGGCGCATTTGTAACCTGAAGCAGGCTCGCTTCTGCGTGGTGTTCGCAGACCTCTGTCGCGCGCCGGCAGGAGCGAGTTGATTCCGTGCTGAACATTGCGCAGGTTCACACCCCTCTCTTCAGCCTCAAACACCTCATGCCGTTGTTTATCACGCTTTTATTCCACGACCCGCGTTGCGATTTCATGCCATTTCGCCACGATAAATCGCGCCGTTAAAACCGGTCAGCCCGGCCTCCGGATTCATGGCACAGCCGCCAATAAATGCCTGATCAGACAGAATTCCCGGGATCTGGTCGATCGCGGTTTGTCCGACCGTGCCGTCCGTGATCTTATGTCTCTGCCCGCCCGGCATAATCCTGACGGAAACCTGATTGAGCTGGTCGCAGAGTAATAAACAAAGTCATTACTTTCCCAGCTGAATCCAGCGGCGTCCGGCCAGCACCGTCAGCGCCACAATAGTAATGCCTGCGGCAAGATGCATTGAGAAATCAACAATATGCAGATGAGTGTCATGACACAGCGATAGCAGCATTGATGAGGTAAACGCGCAGCCACAGCCGCTCAGCGCGAGACTGCGCGCGGGATAAAGTGAACGGGTGCGTTTCAGGGCGATCACCGACATCAACATCATCGGCACGCTGGCAGACAGCATAAACAGATAGCAGTGTATCCCCTCACCAAACCGACCAGCACCTGCTGGCGGGGCTTCAGGTGACATATTGATCAGATTTAGCCCCAGCCACAAAACAGCCAGCAGTAGCGGCCAGCGCGGACTGATCGGTTTCCTGCCTGCAATGCTCAACGTAAAGGCTGCCGCAAGTGTGCTTCCCGCGATGATGAGAGACAGCAGTACGGCAACCAGCGCGAAAAACGCGCCGGGCTGCGACCAGTCAGTAAACCGGCTGTGAAACGCCCAACTGGTCAACGCGCCACAAGGGAGGGCAAGCGCGATCCAGCCCGCGACGCGCCAGGCCACAGGCCAGACGCGCTGCACCGGCTGCGCAGAGGCGCTGAGCTGATCAATTAACTGGTCATGATTTCTCATGCACACCCCGTCCATATTTTCTAAGATTGACCATTGCGCGATGCAACAGGGATTTAACCGCTGAGAGAGACTGATGGGTTTCAGCAGCTGCCTGCGCCAGACTCTGCTCACGCAGATGTACGGATTCGACAATCTCCCGCTGGCGTAGCGGAAGGATATCCAGATAACCGGAGAGGATATCGTTATCAGACTGGAGTTCACTGCTTTCAGCCGGGCGTTTTTGCAGCGCTTCCTCATCCTGTACTTCCTGACGTCGACCATGCTGACGCAACGTATCAATGGTCCGTGCAGAAGCAATTGCTGCAACCCAGGGCAGTATCGGGCGCTGCGGATCGTAGGTGTGGCGAACCCGATGGATCGCCAGCAGCGTCTCCTGAATCACATCTTCGACCAGCACCTCGTCACGGATTTTTTTGCACACTAATGCACGGATGGCCGGAACCATCGCTTTCAGTAACTGGTTATAGGCTGCTCTGTCGCCCGCCTGCGCCCGTGCCATCAGGGCAGGCCACTGCTGTGCGCGTGGATCAGTCTCTGACATTCGTCATCAGCAGTTCAGCACACAGTGACAGTGGCCTGGAAACGTCCCAGGAAATCGCTTAGTCAATCGTCTCAGGTTTTCTTTCCTTTTTCCGTTGCCTGATCGAGCGCAGAAATGACAATACCCGGCGTCAGGACCTGCGGTAGTACTACCGGTTTACCGCCATCAGCCGGGTAGACCACGTAGAGCGGCAATCCGCCGCGTCCGAAATCACTCAGCGCCTGTTCAACATCAGGATTATATTTGGTGGAGTCTGCAACCATGTAAATGGTATTCGTCCGCGCCATTGCGGCCTTGACCGCCTGCGTCGAAAGTGAAGTGCGATCGTTTACCTGGCAGGTAATACACCATGATGCCGTAAAATTCACCAGGATAGGCTTGCCCTGACCTTTAATCGCGTCGACATTCTGCGGCGACCAGGAGACAGTCGCTGCAGCCTGTGAAGCGGTTTCCGTTTCAGCAGGCGCGCTGGCAAAACGGTTCAGGTTCAGCAAAGGCACGACGACGAGTGCCAGGAAGAACACAGTTGCAACATGCATTACAACATGGCGCTGTCCCATCATACGGCGTTTCTGTGCCATGCCATACAGCCAGGCGGCAAAACTAAACAGCAAACAACAGACCAGAATCGCCGCCAGCGCTGCCGAGCCTGCCTGACGTTCCAGAACCCAAATCAGCCAGCCCACCGCGCCCAGCATAGGAAACGCCAGGCCCTGTTTCAGCGTGATCATCCAGGCCCCCGGTTTAGGCAATATGCGCGCCAGCACCGGGAAGAACGATATCAGGGTAAAAGGCGCAGCAAAGCCCAGCGCCAGCGAAATAAAGATAATGAGACTAATCAGCGGAGGCTGGGTGAGGGCATAACCCACCGCGCTGGCCATGAATGGCGCACTGCAGGGCGTCGCAACGATGATGGCCAGTGCACCGGTCAGGGCTGAACCCATTAACCCTGCACGATTGCCGCCCACTTCGCCAACGCGTTGAACCGACAAGCCGACCTCAAACAGACCGAGCAGATTCAGTGCTGAACCGAGCATCACCAGAATTAACGCGGCGATGACCAGCGGCGATTGCAGCTGAAATCCCCACCCAACGGACGTACCACCCGCTCTGGCCAGCAGTAATAGTGCTGCCAGGGCGACCATCGTCAGGACCACGCCCAGCAGAAATGCCAGGCCCTCTGCGCGGGCGTGAGAGGGCGATTCGTGATGGCGGATCAGGCTCAGTGCTTTCAGCGAGATTACCGGAAACACGCAGGGCATGAGGTTCAGAATAATGCCACCCAGAAAGGCAGCTGCAATCGCAGTCAGCATGATATACCTGCTCAGAAGATGAAGTTATGCCGGATTGGCCTGACGATATTTTTTAACAGCATCCATCGCTTTCTGAATATGCGTATCAGGATTTTTGTCGGTGAAGCTCAGCAGAATCTTGCCATCCGGCGCGATCACATAAGAGGTGCGGTCGGACAGTTTCTGACCTTTCATCTCCATGGTGCTTTTGTATTCAGCCGCCACTTTAGCGCCAGGATCGGCTGCCACGGTGAATTTGTCACGGCATTCCAGCTGAGAGAATTTAGCAATCTGATCGGTATTGCCGGCAGTGACACCAATCACGGTCGCACCCTGTTTTTTAAATTCATCGGACGCTTCGGCAAAATCATGCGCTTCAAGCGTGCAGCCAGCGCTGAACGCCGCCGGGAAGAAGTAGAGTACAACCGGGCCTTTCTTCAGAGCCTGCTGCAAAGAGAAGGTGGTCGATTTACCCGCCAGTGCGGCGTCGAGTTTGAAGTCTGGCGCTTTTTCACCGACCTGTAACGCCGCAAAGGCAGATGTTGCCGGAACACTCAGTGCCAGCAGCGTAGCGACGGCCAGGGTTTTCAGGGTGTTTTTCATTGGCATTTCTCTCTCCATTGACGAACAGACGGGGTTGCCTGACGTCTCTGATAAAAGGTTCGTTCAAAAATGGAAAAAGTTGCGGGGTTTTGAAATATTTTTACGATTTATTCGATTTAGGTGGTCTGGCTGAAAGGGTCAGGGAAATGCTCACAAAGCTGAATCGAATACAGCTAAGTCCGGATTTAACATTAAATTGGTCGCGATTATTCCTTTTTGGCTGCTTAATTATGTGATTTAACCCGCATTTATTCCTCTGGACGTTGCCGATTTACCGGCAGGTGAGCGTCGTCACGTTTCTGGTGAGCCTCAACCAGTAAATTCCGCTTAACGTATGAAAAAACGATTCAGCAAATGAGGTAAATAATGAAAATTAAACTGGCGTTAACGGTAGTAGCGGTTCTGGTTTCTGGTTCTGCAGCCGCAAAAACATGGGTGCTGACGAGTGCTGAAGAGGGCACAGATCAGGGAAACTGGCAGATTTCCAGTAGTGAGCTGAAGTTTCAGGGCAAGCCGTTCAGCATCGAGCAAAAAGTTCTGCACGGCGGCAAACAGGAAGGCAGTAAAACGCTGACGATTCGCAGTCAGGATGGCCTGACTATCACGCTCAGTCCCACCCGTGGCATGAACCTGCTGCGCGTCGAAGGCTTTGGTACGCGTATGGGCTGGGATTCACCGGTCAAAGAGGTGGTCAATCCTGCTTACATCAATCTGGAAAGCCGCAACGGCCTGGGCTGGCTGGACGGTTTCAATGAAATGATGGTGCGCTGCGGCTACGAATGGACCGGTCATCCGGTGACTGACCAGGGCCGCATCTACACCCTGCACGGTAAAGCAGGTAACACGCCGGTTTCACAACTGGAAGTTGAAGTGGCAGATGCAGCGCCCCATGAAATCCGTATTCGTGGCCTGATTAAAGAGAGCACCTTCAAGAAAACCGATTTGCAGACGATGACCGAACTGCGTTACGTGCCAGGCAGTAACAGCTTCAGCCTGCATGATGTGTTAACTAATCACGCTGACTATCCGCACGATTACCAGATCATCTATCACAGCAACTTCGGTAAGCCTATTCTTGAAGAGGGTGCACGTTTCCTGGCACCGATGTCCGGCATCAGCCCGTTTAATGATTACGCAAAAGCCGGATTAAAAGACTGGCAGACTTACAAAGGGCCGACCAAAGACTTCGATGAGATGGTATTCAACATCAAACCCCTTTCTGACAGTAATCATCAGACCGTGGCTGCAGTGATAAATAAAGCCGGAAACAGCGGCGCATCCATTCAGTTTGATACCCGCCAGCTTCCAATGCTTACGCTGTGGAAAAATACCGACACCTTAAAACAGGGCTACGTGACCGGTATTGAGCCGGGCACCAGTTATGCTTATCCGGTCACGATTGAGCGCGAACAGAAACGCGTTAAGCAATTGCAGCCCGGTGCCAGCACGGCGTTTGATCTGACCTATACCTTGCTGCATAACAGCCAGCAGGTGAATGACGTTGAGAAACGCATTAAAACTATTCAGGGTGATACAAAGATTGATGTGAGTGAGACGCCGATAGCGAAAGAGTAATAGCAGAACGCCCCGGCATATTGTGTCGGGGCTTTTTTCAGGAGAGGGTCAATGATTTCTGTAACTTCATAATTACTACTGCTGGAAGATTCTGACCCGCCATGGTGTATTGTCGCCGCTATCAAGTTTGGATGGCTGCATAATTAACCGCCATTTTTGCACTTTTAAAGACCTGGATCGTGTAAAAGGACGCATCGGTGCCTTGCTGCCCGTTATTAATAGGGCTCATTCATCACAGCAGGGCATTCATCATGTTGTTCAGAGCAGCGTTTATCGCATTATCGGTTTTAATCATCTCTTTGCAGGCTCATGCAACGCCAGGCTTCCGCCAGGTGACATTAAAAGGGGATCAGGGAGTGCCCCTGAACGTAGCCGTTTGGTATCCGGCGGCGGTCCAAAAAGGAGTCAGTGAAACGGTTGGAGGGAACGCCGCCTTTGTCGGCACGGACATTATCCGAGATGCTGTACCCGCATCTGGAAAACATCCACTTTTACTCATTTCACATGGGTTTAATGGCAGCTGGAGGAATCTCTCCTGGCTTGCTTCAGCAATGGCCGCGCAGGGATATATTGTGGCTGCACCTGATCATCCCGGCACGACGACTTTTAACCACAATCCTGAAGATGCCAGAAAACTATGGCGGCGCCCTGGTGAAATTTCACGGGTAATTGATTTCGTCAGTCAATCTTCAGAATTAACTGGCACAGTAGACCCGGCGCGCATAGCTGCAGCAGGTCATTCACTTGGCGGATGGACAGTCATGTCGCTGGCTGGTGCACGTTTTGATCCGTTACGCCTCCTGCATGACTGTCAGCGACACGTACTTCGCGGAGACTGTAAACTGACAACCAGGCTTGGAATAGATGACGCTTCAGCCCGCAACGTTTTTTTATCTGACTGGCAAGATAAAAGAATTAAAGCCGTCGTGTCACTTGATGCTGGTTTAGCACCAGGTTTTACGCCCGTAAGCCTTAGCAAAATTAACATACCCGTACTTATTCTGGCGGCAGGCAACGGTATGGTGGGCGAACTTCCAGCGCCTGAGGAATCTGAATATCTTGCTAATCAAATGCGTGTATCATTGCGGAAATACATCCTCATTAAAGGCGCAACACACTTCAGTTTTATGCAAATATGTAAACCCGGTGCAGAGAAAATTATTGATGATGAATCTCCGGGCGATGGCATTGTTTGCCATGACGATAAGGACGCGGACAGAACCGCGCTGCATCAGACGATAACGACTGAAATTACAGTTTTTCTGAATTCTGTACTGAATTATCAAGCGCCTGCTGGCGAAATAAACGCGGCGAAAGTCCTGAAAGCCGCTGAAACTCACGATTAAAATTCGATTTAGTCATAAATCCGGACTCCAGCATGATATGGGTAACGGGTAATGATGTGCTAAGCAGGAGTTCTTTTGCCCGTTCAACCCTGAACCCATTGATCCACTGAGAAACGTTGCATTGTTTGACAGAGTTAACCGCTGCAGAAAAATTGCGGGCGGGTACGCCGGTTTTTCTTGCCAGAAGAGCCAGGGTCAGATTGGGATCAAGATAGAGCTCAGATTCATGGATCTTTTTTTCCAGCACAATATATAACTCAGTCATATCAGCTGCTGGCGCTTTTTCATCGGTGGTATCTTTTTCCTGCCTGATATCTGGCTCAAATTGTTGATGCGAATTTATGAAGTTGTAAATAATCACACCAACAATCGGTAAGAGCAAAAGTTGAGTGATGAGAATTATTAAAGCGGCATGCTTTCCGCCACTGATATCAAAATCAATTGCGATGAGAAGATCTGTCAGTGCCGACAGGCAGAGAAAGCTTCCTGCGAAGAACGTCAGGCTAGCTTGCTGAGGGATCTCTTTCAGGCGATTGAATTTTAGTTTTTGCTCATTCACAAAAGCTTTTTTGAGCAGTCCAACGCCGTAGCTGAAAAAAAGCAGGCTGAGAATGAAGTCAGTCACAGGAGCCCAAACCAATCTGATCGCCAGCGATACGAGGACTGGCACAATCATGACGAATAAGTCATGTTTGCGTTTGTTGTCGTTAAGTGGGACAAAAGTGTGCCATGCAATCGCAGGTAATAGCATGGCCATAACAGACTGCAAATCCCTCAGAAAGTGAGAATCGTATTCCCAGCGAATGGTATTCAGTGAAACCAGGATGATGCAGGCCGAAAGGAAACGCAGTGCGCCGTTATTGCATGGTTTGCCAGAAAAGACTGTTGCCATCAGCAAAAATAAAGCAAGCAGGGTAATGACAGGAAAAGGCACTGAGAGCATAGGTACAGAACCAGAGCTGTAAATTTCCTGAATCATTACATAATCGACCACAAGTTGTCTTGTCTGGCCTTGGATGTTAAGTAAGGTCCTGACTAAGAAGAAACCGGCCTTAGTCAGTTTTGAACGTCATTGAGCTATTCAGGTATGGAAGGGTAACAGGAGTCACGCTGGCATCTGTAATTTAACATAAGATAGATTGTGCGCATCAATGGTATAGAGGCAAAGCTGACCTGGCCATCCTGGGCAACCTGCTGATAACCCCCGAACATGAGCTCTGAATGCCCTCTGAAAAAGATTCGTTTTTAAATCGTACTTTCTGCGTAATCTATCTGCTTTGATAAATCCGCTACTGCCTGACAAAACAAACCTCTTCTAAAACCAGAATTCTGAATCAGAGCTTTGATTTTTGCTGTTGCCTGACCTGAGCAGGCCCAGACCCTCATCCCGATTTATATCTGAAATTACCATCAGCATTAAGCAAAATTTAACGCCGTACAAAGATTCGCTAACTCACTTAATATTATAAGATTTTACTCTGGATGAATGCTGCTTATCTCTGGCGGGAAATGAACCTGCATGTTATTTGATTAAGGTGTCGTGCTTAAATTCACCAGCCTTCGGGAAATAAAACATGAAAAAGAGCTTATCTCTCGCATTACTGTTTTCGCTTACCGCGTTCACCCAGGGTGCATGGGCACAGCAAACGCTGCGCTTTGGTGTGGACCCTACATTCCCGCCGTTTGAATCTAAGGCGGCTGATGGGTCATTACAGGGTTTTGATATAGATATTGGTAATGCCATCTGTGCTCAGGCAAAGGTGAAGTGCCAATGGGTGCAAATGGGTTTTGATAGCAGCATCCCTGCTCTTCAGGCGAAGAAATTTGATGCCATCCTGTCAGCTATGTCGATGACCGATAAGCGCCGTCAGCAGGTGGCGTTTAGCGACATGCTGTATAACACGCCAAGTGCCCTGCTGGCACCGGCTGACAGCAAGCTGACGACCGACGTTGCTTCTCTGCGCGGTAAGACCATCGGTGTGGCTCAGGGCACCATCCAGGAAACGTACGCCAAAACTAAATGGGAGTCACAAGGCGTCAAAATCGTCTCGTATCCTAATCAGATGGAAGTCTATCCCGATTTGGTCGCCGGACGTCTTGATGGCAGCCTGGCGAATGCGGTCTCCGCTGAACAGGGATTCCTTACCTCACCGGAAGGCAAGACGTACGCCATTAAAGGAACACTGGTGGATAAAGTCATTTTTGGTGATGGCGTAGGTATTGCGTTACGCAAAGGCGATGAAGCGAATCTGAAGATGATCAACACGGCACTGGCTGAGCTTCATAAAAACGGAACTTATGATCAGCTCACTAAAAAGTACTTTAAATTCAAGGTTTATCCCTGATTACTATTGTGTGACGAATTCGGGAAGGTAGAGACTATGGCATTGCCCGACTACCGCGTTCAGCGTGAACGCTTTATGGCCGCAGTGGAGCGCAAAGGTGCTGCGATAACCTCATATCGGCATCCTCTTCCGGGTCCGCAGGGCGAAGCGCTATATACGGATGTGGCACGACTGGGACCCGCCAGCGCATCGCGTCTGATGCTGGTCGTCTCTGGCACACATGGCGTTGAAGGCTATTATGGTTCGGATTGTCAGATAGCGTGGCTCGATTCGCTGGATAAAATACCTGCTGACACCGCATTGCTGCTTGTTCATCTGCTCAATCCATGGGGTGCGGCGCATTTACGGCGCGTGAACGAAGACAACATCGACCTCAACCGTAACTTTATCAACTTCAGTCAACCGGTTCCTGATAACCCGGAATATGCGCAGTGGCACGCTATTTATCATGGCGACCGTGTCAGCGCAGACCGGCAACTGACTGAGGCGATGGACAACGTGGGCTGGCAGTCAGTTAAACGCGTGGTGGAAGCGGGACAATATACGTTTGCAGATGGCTTTTTCTTCGGCGGGCATCAGCCCGGCTGGTCTCATCTTACGATGAAGGCGATCATCGAACAGCATCTCTCGGTTGCGAAAATCATTGTCAGCTTCGATCTTCATACCGGCGCTGGCGCATGGGGCCATCCGATGCTGCTCTCAATTGCAGAGCAGCGTTATGCTGCTCACGACTGGGGCAAAGTCATTTACGGGGAGTGGCTGACGTTGTTATTCACCGGTGCCGGACGTGACAGCGTAACGGGCGTGACGGCAACGGCGACCGGATATCTGTCGCAATATCTGCTGACGTCGCTGGCGGAGACGCAAATATTGCCGCTGGTCGTGGAGTGTGGAACTTACGAGGGCCAGGATATGCATCAGCGGGTGCGTGAAGATCACTGGTTGCATCTCTATGGCGAACCCGCCAGTGCGGCAGGTCAGGCAGTGAAGCAACAACTGGTAGAGGGATTCTGGCCCGCCGATGAGGACTGGCGTGCGTTAGTGGCGTTTCGTACGCAGCAGATTTTCCAGCGTGGCTGGCGTGCCCTTACAGACACGCCCTGATGTTATAATTTGCCGTAGAAGGTCATACGCGCAGTTTCGGATAAAGCAATGTCAGGCTGAGTATTGTAGGCCAGTACCGCCAGCATCCGGGTGACCTCGCCTTCAGTTGGGGTCACCCGGTGCAGTGAATTACGGCCACGAAACAGCACCAAATCCCCGGCATCAATCTCCAGCTCATTAACCGGCTGGCGTGCATCAAGAACGGCTTCAACCCCTGCAAAGTTCATCTCACCGGCATCGGCATCCCGCAAATCTTTCACGTATTGAAATATGCCGCCCGCCAGCGGTTTCTGGACCAGCAAGGTGATAGCAAAGGAGGAGTTGTCGAAGTGCCAGCCCAGCTCCTGTCCGTGAGGCGCATAGTGCAGGTTGATCGAGGAAAGCGGGTCCGCGTAGGGATAGAGCGCATCCTCACCCAGCACATCGCACAGAAAACGCTGGAACAGGTCATCATTATAAAGCTGACGCAACGGCGAATCGGCAGCGATCAGATCATCAGTAATACAGCCTTTGGTGCTGAGCACATCCCGATTACGCGGGTGATTGGCTGAGAAAGCCTCATCAGGCTTCATCAGATACACATTGTGTTTGCTGCGGGTATGATAGGCCAGATGACGTTGCGCATTGCCCTCTTCGATGATCGCCTCTAAAGCCTGTGGTTTTAAAAACTGACGCAGTACCAGCGCGCCAGACTGGTTTAATTGCTCACGACAGCGTTGACGCCAGCCGTGGTCGGCCAGCGGATGAAGATCGAGACGAACAAGGGAACCAGACATAGCAACATTTCTCACGATGGGCAGGTGTAATGTTACTCTACCTGTCGCCTGCCACACTGCGTAACGATAAAAATTTACTGCCCTGATAAGGAAGCGTTAATGCCTGCCCAAATGCCAAGGTTGCCAAAAATCAGCGTCATACAGTCATTCAAGGTGGCCGCCGAGCTGGGAAGCCTGGCAAAAGCCGCCGCCCAGCTGGCCTTAACGCCGGCGGCGGTCAGTCAGCAGATTCGCCAGCTGGAGGAGCAACTCGGCAGCGCCCTGTTTTTACGCACGCAGAGCGGTGTCATGCTGACCGAAACCGGAAAAGAGTATCTGCGCTATGTCACCGAGGCCTTTGATATCCTGCATCTTGGCCAGCAAAATATTCGCCATGCGGCCAGTGCACCAAAACTCACGGTTTACGCATTACCGGCGCTGGCATCCAAATGGCTTTTGCCTCAACTGGCGAGCTGGCGCGATCATTGCCCGAATATTGATCTCTCATTATATGGCACGCATTCTCAGGTCGATTTCACCGCCATGCCCGCTGATTTCGTGATCTGTTTCGGTGAAGATCGTTACCCGCAACTGGATAAGCTGAAACTGTTTCATGATGAGGTGCTGCCGGTGGCAAGTCCGGCGCTGCTGCAACGCTTTGCGCCGGAAACGGTTCTGAGTCAGGCACCGCTGATCCATCTCGACTGGGGAAATGAAGGCCGTTTTCTGCCGGACTGGCCGGGTTGGTTTCAGACCAAAGGCATGGACGAACCGCTGCCGCAGCCCGCCTTTAGTTTTAATCTGACTTCACTGGCGATTGATGCGGCTGTTGCGGGTATGGGATTGCTGCTGGGACAACGACGCCTTATCGCGCCCGAACTGGCGCGTGGCGATTTGGTGGTAGTGGATGATCTTTTCCTGCCACTGAGCAAACCCTATTTCCTCGCCTGGCCACAACGCACGATGAGCCAGCCTGGCAGTGAAGCACTGATCGGCTGGTTAAACGAACAGGCTGCAGGTCGCTGATAGCCGGTGAACGTAAATGCCTGCGCCCGCCAGAGGTAACCGCCGGCGGGCGCAGGATAGTATTGTCACACCTTTATGTCACTACGCTATAAGCATCGTTACGCATTGTCCTCAGTGATGACTGCCACGCGCTGCCCTGCACGGACTGCGCTGCCTGGCTGTACGCTGACCTGCTGAACAATACCATCGCACGGGGCCAGAAGCGGGATCTCCATCTTCATCGACTCCAGCACGACCAGGACATCCCCTTCCCGAACCCTGCTGCCCGCCGTCGCCTGTACCTGCCATAAATTGCCGGATACCGGGCTTTCAACCCCCTGCTCACCCGGCTGCAGCGGTGCATCGCCGCCTTCATCCGCCACCGTTTCCTGACTGTCGAAATGCGCCTGGCCGCTGGCTATCCAGCGATCCCGTTCAGCATTGAATGCGTTTTGCTGATGATCGCGAAACTCGCCGATACTCTCCGCTTCACGTATGAGGAAGTCCTGATACTCCGCCAGCCGCAGCGTGCTGTGCTCAATACGCAGCGGATAGCGACCAAGTGGAAAATCGCGGCGAATCTGCAACAGTTCCTCCGCAGAGACCGGATAAAAACGGATCTGATCAAAGAAGCGCAATAGCCAGGGTTTGCCACCGAAATCGGCGACTTCATGATAGCGATTCCACATCTGCAGTGTGCGCCCCACAAACTGATAACCGCCTGGTCCCTCCATGCCATACACACACAGGTACGCGCCGCCGATGCCAACCGAGTTTTCCGCCGTCCAGGTGCGGGCAGGATTATATTTCGTCGTCACCAGGCGATGGCGAGGATCCAGTGGTGTGGCGACTGGCGCACCCAGATAGACATCACCCAGCCCCATTACCAGATAGCTGGCGTCAAACACCGTGTTCCAGACGGCCTGCTCATCCGGCAGATCGTTTATCCGGCGGATAAACTCAAGATTACTCGGGCACCATGGCGCGTCCGGGCGCACGGTAGTCATATATTTTTCGATGGCTTTCTGACAGGCCGGGTCGTCCCAGGAGAGCGGCAGATGCACCACGCGTGTGGGCACCTGCAGGTCATCACTCATGCAGACCGTCTCCCACTCACCCCGCACCCACGTCAGCAGTACGCTAAGCGTGAGCGTTTCCGGCTGAAAGTGGATTTGTAGCGAGCGAATTCCCGGCGTGATATCAATTATGCCGTTACGGCCCTGCGCTTCCAGCGCCTGCATTAATGCATGAATGCGAAAACGCAGCACCAGATCCAGCTCAGGCTCGCCGGCCTCCAGCAGCAGATGCGTATCGCCAGAGAGACGCGCCACCAGACGTTTATCCGCTTCGCCGCAGGTCATTACGATGGGCGACGTCAGCGGCGCAGGATGCCACGCTGTCTCGTGTGGCTTAAGCGTTGCGAGCTCGCTGAGACGGCTCTGGGCCAATCGACGTGCTGTCGGGATATCCACGGCTACAAACTGCACTTTGTCACCGGCTTTGAGCTGTCCCAGTTGCCACAGATCCGCTTCAATGACCGTCACCGGACAGACAAACCCGCCGAGACTCGGGCCATCCGGCCCCAGGATTACCGGCATATCGCCGGTAAAATCGACTGCGCCGATGGCGTAAGGGTTGTCATGAATATTCGAGGGATGCAGCCCTGCCTCGCCGCCGCTGTCGCGGGTCCAGATCGGCTTTGGCCCAATCAGACGTACGCCGGTGCGGCTTGAGTTAAAGTGCACTTCCCATTCTGTGGCAAAGAAGGTCGCGATATAATCCGGTGCAAAGAACTCCGGTGCACCGTGAGGGCCATAAATGACACGCAGTGTGCGTACTTTGGCGAGATCTGTGCGCAGTGCAGCGGGCAGTTCTGCGCCGTCTGGGATTGCGGCTTGCGGAGCCAGATGCAGCACGTCGCCGCTACGCAGCGCACGTCCTGCGTGTCCGCCAAACTGGCCCAGAGTAAAGGTGCTTTTGCTGCCCAGATAGTCAGGCACCTGAATGCCACCACGCAGGCAGAGATAGCTTCTGACGCCCGCGGCTCTCATCGCGCCCAGCTTCAGGGTTGAGCCAGCCGGGATAGTAAATACAGAGTCCATCGCCTGTTCAACACCATCCAGCGTAACACTCAGCGATGCGCCACAAATCACCGCCTGAATCTCTGTATTAAATTTCAGTGTGGGTCCGTTGAGGGTGATCTCCAGCGCGGCGTCCCCCTCGGCATTGCCCAGTAGTCGGTTGCCGAGACGCAGAGCACGATCATCCATCGGTCCAGACGGCGGCACACCGACCGCCCAGTATCCCAGACGTCCGGGATAATCCTGAACACTGGTCTGGGTTCCGGCACTCAGCACTTCAACCGTTGCCGCCTGATAGCTGAGTTGCTCCAGGCAGCGGGTCCAGGGTTCCCCCGCTGTGAAGGGAGAAAAAGCTAAAATCTGTAACAGATAGAGGCGGTTGGTTTCAACGCCATAGAGACGGGTTTCCGAGAGTGCCTGTGCCAGGGTCGCGATGGCTTCATCGCGTGTCGGTCGCCAGGCGATGGCTTTTGCCAGCATCGGGTCGAAGAATGGCGGAACTTCGCACCCCGCCTCCACCCAGCGGTCAATGCGCAGGTTTTTACCGTCTGCCGCCGGAAAGGCGACCTCGGTTAACAGTCCAGGCGATGGCTGGAACTGGCGGCCCGGATCTTCCGCATAGATTCGTGCCTGAACGGCATGGCCCTGTGGATTCAGCGTGGCGGCTAAAGCAGTCAGTGAGGGGAGATCGCCCGCGGCCAGTTCAATCATCCACTTCACCAGATCAACGCCCCAGACCTGCTCTGTCACGCCATGTTCAACCTGCAGGCGCGTATTCACTTCGAGGAAATAGAATTGCTGCGCCGCGCCGTCATAAACAAACTCCACTGTGCCGGCGCTGCGGTAATTCACCGCTTTTCCCAGGGCGATGGCCGCCGAACACAAGGCCTCAGCCATGCCTGCGGGCAGATTCGGGGCTGGCGTCTCTTCAATCACTTTCTGATTACGTCGCTGAATCGAGCAGTCGCGGACGCCCAGTGCGATGACCTCGCCCTTGCCGTCACCAAATATCTGCACTTCAAGATGCCGGGCACGTTCGATATATTTTTCGAGAAACACCCCGGCATCGCTGAAGTTGTTCTGGCCCAGCCGCTGTACGGTTTCAAACGCATCTGACAGCGCCTGCGCATCACGACAGACGCGCATACCAATGCCGCCGCCGCCCGCTGTGCTTTTGAGCATCACCGGATAGCCAACACTCTCTGCGGCATGATGCGCTTCGCTGACATCTGCCAGTAATTCACTGCCTTCCAGCAACGGCACGCCTTCTGCTCTCGCCAGTGCGCGGGCGGTGTGCTTCAGGCCAAACGTCCGCAGCTGCTGAGGCGCAGGACCGACAAAAATCAGTCCCGCAGCTTCACACGCTTCGGCAAAGGCGGCGTTTTCTGACAGGAAACCGTAGCCAGGATGAATCGCTTTGGCCCCGCTTTGCTGCGCGGCGGCGATAATTTTATCCGTCATCAGATAAGTTTGTGCGGCAGGCCCCTCGCCCAGGCTCAGCGCCACATCGGCTTCGCGGATATGTAAACTGCTCAGGTCAGCTTCGGAGTAAACAGCAACGCCTTTCACCTGCATGGCACGCAGCGTGCGCAGAATACGACAGGCGATAGCACCGCGATTGGCAATCAGTAAGGTATCAAACATAAGCGAACTCTCAGGGATGCGGGTCGTCCCGCAACATTCGATATTCCCTGGGGCCGTCCCCGGGGCTGACTGGCTCAAAACGTGCGGCCGGCAACATGCTCAGCCTCAGCAGGCTGGCTTAGTTCCAGACCAGCACTTCGGCGGGTGTCGGGTTCCAGCCGTTGCAGGGGTTGTTCAGCTGCGGACAGTTGGAGATCAGCACCATCACGTTACACGCCGCCACCAGTTCAACGTATTTGCCGGGCGCAGATAACCCATCCTCAAACGTCAGGCCGCCTTCGGGTGTCACCGGAACGTTCATAAAAAAATTGATGTTGGCGCCGATATCGCGCTTATGCAGACGACCATCGTGCAGGCAGGCGCAAAGGAAATTATCCCGACAGCTGTGCATATAGCGCTTATCCTGGGCATAGCGCACAGTGTTGCTCTCCTGCGAGCAGGCACCGCCGAGGGTATCGTGGCGACCACAGGTATCAGCAACGATCGTCAGCAGCGGATTACCCAGATTTGAATAGAGTACGCTGCCGGTAGTCAGATAGACTTTTCCCTGACGACGCAGAGTGCGCTGAGGATCGTAGCGTTCCCGCGGGTTATCAGTGTTATAGAAAAGAGTATCAATCGCCTGATTGCCTTCGAGATCGAGCAGGCGCAGCGTTTGCCCTTTTTTCACTTCAAACAACCACGGCTCGCCTGCCGGGATCTCGTGGCGATAGACAGCATCTTCAGGACGACGATCAGAGTGGATTAGTGTCATCGCAGCCTCCTTACAGGGCAAAAAATTGGGTATTTTGAAATGCGCGCTGGTTTTCACCGCGAGTGACCATTGCTTTGCTCACAGTCTGCATATCGTCCGCCTGATACCAGCTCAGCTGGACCGGGCGCGGAAGATAGTCAGTGGCGGGATCCTGCGGATGTGGCAGCGCAGTCAGCACCATCAGCACGTCCATCGGCGCATAGAGTTCGACGAAGTCGCCTGCATGGCTGTTGCGTGCGCTGAACCGAAAGCGGCCCTCTTCATCCACTGTGACCTTGCTGAAAAAGTTGACGACCATCAGCAGGTCTTCCAGGCCCAGATCCCATTTGCCCATTTCCACCAGCAGATTATCTGTACCGTTGCGATAGAAGCCGTTGCGCAATTCCTGGTAGCGGCCTGCTCCATACTTATCCTGTGTTTCCGCCGCGTTGAGTACGCCGCCAAACGGGTCGTGCCAGCCGCAGCTATCCGCGACGATCGCAGCCATCACACGTCCCATGTCTGAATAGAAACAGTGACCGGTGGTCAGGTGCGCGGTGTGCTGACCTTTCAGGGTATCAGGCAGATTCAGCCGTTCACTTTTCTCGTGCGGATTGAGCATCATCATGCTGACGTTCGCGCCGCCCTCGATGTCGGTCAGGCGCAGAATCTGCCCTTTACGCAGAATCAGCGAGGTATGCGCTCCGCCTGGCAGCAGCTCTTCGCGCAGGCTCGGGGCTGAATGAAAAAGTTCTGTCATTGAGCGATCTCCTTAAGGGGATAAATGTTGTTTTTGCTGCCGGTGGCCAGCTGAGAGAGGCGCGTTTCATTGAGCGGGATGTCATAAGTGATACGCGCGCCCCATGCATTGGGGGCCTGTGGATCGATTCGCACTTTGTCGAACACCAGCAGCCGGGTACCCAGATTGAAGCCTTCGGCCAGATCGTGCGTGACCATAAACACCGTCATCCTGGTTTCGCTCCAGAGCTGCAGCAGCAGTGCATGCATATCTTTGCGAATGCCGGGATCCAGTGCGCCAAACGGCTCATCCAGCAGCAGCACGCGCGGCTGCATCACAAATGCCTGAGCAATCGCCAGTCGCTGCTGCATTCCGCCGGAAAGCTGAGCCGGATATTTATCCAGTGAATGGCCCAGACCGACTTTCTCCAGCATCTGTTTTGCCTGGTCACGGGCCTGGCGTTTCCGTGCGCCAAAAAGCCGTCCGGTAAAAGGTGACGCCGGAAGTTCGAGGCCAATGGCGACGTTATCCAGCACGTTGAGATGGGGAAAAACCGAATAGCGTTGAAAAACCACGCCTCGGCTGCGATCGGGCTCCGCGGAGAGCTGCTCGCCATCCAGCGTGATCGATCCTCGCGTTGGTTTTTCCTGACCAAGCAGCAGGCGTAAAAATGTCGACTTACCGCAGCCGGAAGCGCCCACCAGCGAGCAGAACTCACCCTCTTTCACCTGCAGATTGATGCGTTCCAGCACCACGTGGTCGCCATACTCCTGCCAGATATTTTTGATATCGATAAAACTCATTCCCGGCCTCCTTCCGCCCAGGGGAAACAGGCTTTGTGCAGCTGACGCAGCGCGAGATCCATCAACCACGCCAGCAGCGTGATCCAGATGACATACGGAATAATGACATCCATCGCCATATAGCGGCGGACCAGGAAAATGCGGTATCCCAGCCCGGCGGTCGCGGAAATGGCCTCAGCGGAGATCAAAAAGAGCCACGCGGATCCCAGCAGCAGACGCAGTGAGGTGATCAGCCGTGATAAGAGTTGCGGCAGCACGACCCGCAGCACCACCGTCCAGCTGTTCGCCCCCAGGGTTTGTGCTTTAATAAACAGCTCCGCGGGGATTTCCCTGGCCCGATGTTCCAGATCGCGCGCCAGCATGGGTGTAATGCCGATAACGATCAGCATTACTTTTGACAGCTCATCCAGCCCGAAGACGATAAACAACATCGGCAGCAGCGCCAGCGGCGGGATCATCGACACGACGGTCATGAACGGTGACAGTGCCGCACGAGTCATCGGGAAAACGCCCGCCGCAATCCCGATGCAGAGACTAATGAGCGACGAGATCGCCAGGCCTGTCAGTAAACGACTTAAACTAATCCATGTATCCACCCACAGCAGATACTCCCCACTGCGCTTGTCCGGGGTAAACGCCATCCGGTCTATGGCCGCAATCATCTGCGACAGGCCGGGCAGCAGTTTGTCCTGAGGATTCGCTTCCAGACGCACCGCCGAACTGATAAACCAGACGGCGATTAGCAATACAAAAGGTAACAGCATCAGCGTCAGGCGCATTCCCTGCCGGGGATAGCGGTTGATGTGGCGCATGGCAAAAACTCCTGATATCGGTGATTACAGCTTGCCCGCGGCGGCCATCTTCAGATAGCTGTCGTCGAAGCGCAGTTTGATGTTTGCTGTATCACCGACGGTGATGTTGCCGGGGAAGCTCATGCCGATGAAGTCGGCACTTTGTGCGCCCTCGCCCAGTAATCCCTTATCAAAGGAGAATGCGGCGACGCGCTGCATGGTTTTCGCCAGATCGGGAGAAGAGACAAATGTCTCGGTTTCGGCAGGCGTCCAGAACAGATGGGTGGTTTTCAGCTGCGCCTTGTATCCGGCGAGGTCAGTACCGGAATCGGCGGCCATGGCACTCAGCGCCTGCGTATCTCCAGACTGCATTTTCGCCATCATCTCAAACCAGGCGCCGGTCAGCGCCTTGCCTAGCGCGGGGTTGTCTTTCAGGGTGTCGGTATTGACCACCATCATGTCAATCAGTTCGCCTGGTACGGCCGAGGAGCTGAACACTTCAGTGGTTTGCGGGGTTTTCTTAATCACCGAGAGCTGCGGGTTCCAGGCCACGGCGGCTTTGACGTTGCTGGTGCCGAAAGCTGAGACGATATCCGCATCAGAGGTGTTCACAACTTTGACATCTTTCTCCTGCAGTCCGGCTTTTTCCAGCCCGCGAACCAGCAGGTAATGCGACACCGACAGCGCAGGAAGATAGACTGACATTCCTTTCAGATCGCTGAGTTTCTTATTTTCCCCTTTCAGCACCACACCGTCGTTGCCATCGGAATAGCTGCCGGTGATCAGCGCCGTCGAGTCAACGCCACCTGCCGCAGGAATGGTCAGCGCATCCATGTTCGTCATGGTGCAACCATCAAACTGTCCTGCGGTGTACTGGTTAATTGACTCGATATAATCGTTGAGCTGGGTGATATGAATTTTAATGCCATATTTGCTGGCCCATTTATCAATGATCTTCTCATTGCTGATGGTGCCCCACGGCATCCAGCCTGCGTAAATGGTCCAGCAGATGTTGAACTCTTTTTTGACTGCGGCGGAAGACGGCGCGCTGACCAGCAGCGCCAGAGACATAACAAGCGTCAGGAGTGGTGATTTCTTCATGGTTGACCTCTGGTTGGCACAAAAAAACGGGAGCAGCGCAAGACACCAGATGGTGCCGCTGTCTCCCGGGCTTTTGTCCCGCCGTGTAACCTCGCAGAGGTCGCCAGCTCTCGGACCAGCCATTCACCTGCGTGAACCGGAACCCTAGCCAGCTATTTCAATCAATTGTGTCTGACGCTGCTTACTGCTAAGAGTCAGGCAAATGGCGTGCCAGAAATTAAATACTGAAATATCAGCAAAATAGACGAGACAAAATCTATGAGGCACCGGGATGGTGAGCCAGTAACGGGCGTTGCACATAATCAGTGCTGAGGTGAAAGGCACAATAAAATTTTGACGTACGCCCTTTTGATTATTCCTTCAAAAGATGAGGTGTAACCCAGACGATGACGTCTGCTACGTATCGCTATATAATTCTCTGTATAACGATTTTCGAGGATAGTTAATGAAGCGCTTCTGGCAGGCATGCACACTGAGTTTACTTATACTCCTTCCACTCTCTTCCCATGCGTCACGCCAGATAACCGATCAGACTGGCCGTCAGGTCACGATTCCAGACCATGTTGATCGCGTCGTGGTGCTTCAGCATCAGACGCTGAATCTGCTGGTGCAGATGAACGCCACGGATAAAATTGTGGGTGTAATGGCGAACTGGAAGCAGCAGCTTGGCGATAGCTATGCCCGTCTGGCACCCGAGCTAAACCAGAAAACCACGCTGGGCGATCTGACGCATGTCGATCCCGAAAAACTGGTGGCGCTGCATCCGCAGGTGGTTTTTGTCACCAACTATGCGCCGCATGAGATGATCGACAGCATTACTGCACTGGGCATTCCGGTGGTTGCTATCTCGCTGCGTCATGACCAGCCGGGAGAAAAGGCCAAAATGAATCCGACCCTCAGCGATGAGGAGATAGCCTATGACAAAGGGCTGCGGGAAGGTATTACGCTTATCGGCGAGATCATCAATAAACCTGAAGAAGCGAAAGCACTGATTGAGGCTACCGATCAGGGCCGCAAAATCGTCAGCGATCGCCTCCGGGATATTCCGGCGGATAAACGTATTCGCGCTTATATGGCTAATCCGGATCTCACCACCTACGGCTCCGGCAAGTATACCGGGCTGATGATGCTGCATGCTGGGGCGGTCAACGTCGCTGCGGCGACCGTAAAAGGTTTTAAAACCGTGCCTATGGAGCAGGTGATCGCCTGGAATCCACAGGTGATTTTTGTGCAGGATCGTTATCCTTCCGTCGTTAATGAAATCAACAGTTCACCGCAATGGCAGGCGATTGACGCAGTCAAACATCATCGCGTTTATTTAATGCCGGATTACGCCAAAGCCTGGGGCTACCCAATGCCTGAAGCGATGGGGCTCGGCGAATTATGGATGGCAAAAAAACTCTATCCGCAGAAGTTTACAGATATAAACATGAATAAGCTGGCTAACAGGTGGTATCAACGCTTCTATCGCACCACTTATCAGGGACCAGAGTGATGCGCGTACTGGCGGCGGGTAGCCTGAAAACGGTCTGGCCTGCAATGATGGCGCATTTCCCTCATCCTGTCGAAACCCACTTTGGTCCCGCCGGCTTGCTCCGCGAACGGATCGAGGCGGGTGAGCGCTGTGACCTCTTTGCTTCAGCCAGTGAGGAGCATCCACAGAGGCTGCTGGCTGCCGGGCGAGCTCTGGCGCTGATGTCGTTTGCGACCAATAAGCTCTGCCTCACGGTGCGCAGTGATTGCATTCAGGCGGGTGATGACTGGTATCAGCTGCTCACACGAGACTCGCTGCGAATCGCAACCTCTACGCCATTAGCCGATCCTTCAGGCGATTATGCTCAGGTTCTTTTTGCCCGGATGGGCCCGGCCGGAGAGGCCGTGCGCCAGCGCGCACAAACGGTGGTGGGCGGACGTGACTCAGCAGCCATTCCCGCAGGCAAGCTGGCGGCGGAGTGGATTATCCAGAGTGATCAGGCGGATCTGTTTATCGGCTACGCCAGCTATCGAAAAGCCCTGAGCCAGATTGCCGGCCTGCGGGTAATTGATATCCCCGAGGCTTTTAATCCTGTTGCGCGTTATGCCTGTGCCGTAATCACGTCTGAGGCAGGACAACTGGCTGCATTTTTAAGATCGGAACCGGCAAAAGCAGTACTTCGGGAAGCGGGGTTTGGTTGTGATTGAAAGACCCCTATTGTTCGCAACCTGGAGCCTTGTCACTTTCACTTCAGGCGTGTAAGCAATCGCGAAGGCGAAATGGATTCGGTCTGCAGAGTGGCAGCACGGCAGTGTTTTACGTTGCCGTGCTGCTTCAGGATTTAAAATTCCGCTGGCTCACCCGGCAATGGCTCGGTTAACTCCTGCCCTTTTACACCCGCATAGGTAATCACCAGTTCAGCTGGCTCATTCAGGGTATAGCCCCGATGCGCACTATTAACCGTCTCATTGAGGGCTTCACCTGCATGGAAAGTCCGTTGCTCACCGCTCTCTTTATCTTCCACGATCAGTGTGCCGGAAAGAATAAACGCCGCATTTGGCATGGGATGGGTGTGCCAGGGCAATGACGTGTGGGCAGGCAGTGACAGCCGCATGACGGTCAGTTCTGGTTCGCCAGCAGGATAGGCTTCGATAACTTCACCGTTCCACGCCTGACTGCTGCGCATCACTTCAACTGCGTTAATCCCGCTATCTTGCTTTGACATGGTTAATCCCTGTTAATAATCAATAAAATGCCAGTTACGACCCATGCCTAAGCGTAGAAGAAAATCACATGGCTGCGTAATACGCGGGCACACAGAAGATTTCATCCAGCAAAATCAGTAATCCAGGCAACCCATTATTGAAAGGTAAGAAGCTGGTTAATTTATGTTCGAATTACGCGTTGTGGTTATAAGATATATTCCGGCGTCAGTACGCAACCTGTGATTTCTGTATTATCTTTGATTCCATCTACTACCTGAGGGATTTCTGATAATGAAAGGTCTGTTTACGGCATTACTTGCCAGTTCTGTTTTATTATTGTCCGCCTGCTCAAAAGATGACGATAACAAAGTTAAAGTCGCGATTAATACCGGCCCGGACGAAGCGATCTGGCAGGTGGTACAGCAGGTTGCTAAAGATAAATACAAACTTGATGTTGAAGTGCTTAACTTCAATGATTATGTGCTGCCAAATGAAGCGCTGAATAACAAAGAAGTCGATGCCAATGCGTTCCAGAGCCTGCCGTATCTTGAGTCTCAGTCTAAAGAGCGCGGCTATAAATTTGCTGTAGTCGGCAAGACATTCGTTTTCCCGATTGCGGCTTATTCGCACAAAATCAAAAACATCAGTGAACTACAGAATGGCGCCACGATCACCATTTCTAATGAAGCCACTACGCTGGGACGCAGCCTGCTGCTTCTGCAGGCGCAGGGCCTGATTAAACTGAAAGACGGAGTGGGATATTTACCCACTTCGCTGGATATCGTCGAAAACCCAAAAAATCTGAAGCTGGTTGAGGTGGACACGCCCCAGCTGACCCGCACGTTAGATGATCCCAATGTAAGCCTGTCGATTATCAATACCAACTTCTCGGCTCAGGCTGGATTATCAGCACACCGCGATGGCTTATTCATGGAGAGTGCCTCATCGCCTTACGTGAATGCACTGGTATCTCGTGAAGATAATAAAGACAGCGATAAAATTCAGAAGTTAAAGGCTGCACTGCAGTCACCTGAAGTCGCGGCAAAAGCAGAAGAAGTTTATAAAGGTGATGCGATTAAAGGCTGGTAATTCATCCTGCAATCCATAACGTCGAAAAGGCCGCACTCTGTCGCGGCCTTTTTTGTCTCTGTATTTCAAGCCAGGCTTCAGTTATCGGTACATTTTATATATTTGTCCCTCTGCTCCGCCTGCTAAATCAAAGGCGCGGTTATGCGGCTGCGCCTTTAAGTTGAGCAGAAAGATGACCTGCCCAAAGGCTGGCGACCCATTTCACCCCTTTCGACGTAAAGCGAGCCTGAGAGAACGCGTGCTGGTTTTCGCCCGTGCCGGAGTGCAGCGTAAAATAGCCCGCCTGAAGATGGTAGTGCTGCGGGGTAAGTGTTCCCCTGGCACGATACATGATGTTTCGCTCCAGCAGGAACTGGCGGAACGCCGGTTCTTTCACTTTTAACATTTTGCAGAGCTGACGAAAGCCAAGACTCTCATCAACCTCAACGAAATTATCGAAGAACGCTGCCTTGGGTGCTGAGAGAGCCAGCTGCTGCTCAGCCGCCTGACGCTGTTCGAATTGCTCGGCCCAGGCGCGAGCCGCTTCAGCCGGGTTAGTGAAGTCAGGCAGATGTGAGGTTTTTTCGCGATCCTGCCAGCGATCCAGCACCTCAGCTGTGAAGCCTGGCGACAGGCGTGCCACGGCCAGCAGCGAGTCTCGCTTGTTGAGACGGTACTCCTGACGCACTTCCCCTTCCCGCTCATATTCATTCACGCTAAGTGGCTGGGAGAGACGCGCGGCCGTCTCCAGACTTTTGATTAAACGCTTCACTTCTCCATGTGTGATACCGGTCATCTGAGCCAGCTCACGACTGCTCATTGTGACCGATTGTTCCAGAGACCTGAGGCTTTCAGTCGATATCATCATGGATTCACCCCTCACTATCGCTTCCAATACCCGGCGGGCAGTCCATTTATTATACAAATACCTGTTCGGATATCCAGTATTTTATTTAAGCAATTCCGTAACTGGAAGCGGTTACGCAGATCAGGCAATAAGAGGCGGGTGTTGAACGAATAAGTGCGATGGCGTTGAGATTGTCAGCGCGTTATCCGCCTTTGCTGCAGCATATGAGGGTAATTTTCCCTTTGGTTATTTACATATAATCACAATGGTGGACACAGAATCTTTACATTACAGTATAGTGATGATTGTCAGCAGGTTAGTTGCCTGCCAGACTCACTATTTTGATTCGGGGTGCAGGGGCGCAAGCTGGCTCGTTACCACTGGATGTCACCTATAAATGGAGAAAGTCATGCAGCCGTTGAAAGTCGCCTTTATTAAAGCCAACTGGCACAGCGAAATCGTTTCGCAGGTTCTGACAGGATTTGAACAGGAACTGGAGAGCCGTGGGACCTCATACGAAATGAAAACCTGGGATGTGCCAGGGGCTTTTGAAATGCCGTTACTGGCGCAACGCCTTGCGCAGACCGGCAATTTTGATGCCATTGTCTGTGCAGCACTGGTGGTAGATGGTGGCATCTATCGTCATGATTTTGTCGCCCAGGCCGTGGTCAGTGGTCTGATGCAGGCGCAGCTGGCAACCAATGTGCCGGTTTTCTCCGTTTCCCTTACGCCACATAATTTCCAGCCTTCAGCCGAGTTTATCGACTTCTATACACAGCACTTCGTGAAAAAGGGTCAGGAAGCGGCACGTGCTGTCTGCCAGATTCACGCTCTCGAACTCTGATCATCCCGAATAATGATGGGGCTGCAGCCTGCGCGATAAAAGGAAACAACATTGGAAAATTCACGTCCGCCTCTACCGCCCTTTACCCGGCCTGAACAGGCAATTGAAAAAGTCCGTCTGGCCGAGGATGGCTGGAACAGCCGTGATGCTGAGCGGGTCTCTCTGGCCTATTCAGCGGATAGCCAATGGCGTAATCGCGATACCTTCCTGACCGGCCGGGCAGAAATTGTCGCTTTCCTTCAGCAAAAATGGCAGCGGGAGCAGGAATATCGGCTGATTAAGGAGCTGTGGAGTTTTGACCAGAACCGGATTGCGGTTCGGTTTGCTTATGAATGGCATGACGAGCAGCGTCAGTGGTATCGCTCCTATGGCAACGAGAACTGGGCCTTTGACGAGCAGGGATTAATGATGCAGCGCTTTGCCAGCATCAACGATCTTAAAATCGATGAAAAACAGCGATTGTTTCACTGGCCACAGGGGCGGCGTCCGGACGACCACCCCGCGTTGAGTGAGCTCGGTTTATAGTGTGAACGTACCAGCGGAGAGCGCGGCTCTCCGCCGTCATCAAATCAGCCCTGCACACCCTTATTTTCGACAAAGGTAGCTTTGCTGTTTGTAACCGTGTAAGCCACTTTTTTGACATCCTCAGGTGACGTGGTCACTTCTACAGGTGCGATTGTCACTCGACCCATACCAAACAGGGTTGGCACATAGCCGCCAATCTGGTGCTTTCCGGCAGGAACGTGCAGCAGCATGCTTTCGCCATTAGGTAATCTGCCGGCGTCTTTGCCATCTACGGTCAGGAACACACTGGAGCCATCATCTGCACGAGTCTTGATGTGTGAGACATCAATCTGCGTCGGACCAGCCGCAAATTCATCTGGCGCATCGCTGGCGGCATGTTTCGCACAACCAGTCAGTACAGCCGCAACCGTTACCACGGCGAGAGTAAAACGATAACGCATGGGACACTCTTTCTCCTGATCATCAGAACCCGCTATTTTAACGATTTGCCGGGTGGATGTAAGGGGTTAAGCAGTCAGCATGCTCTTAAAAAGGTAACAGGAGATCCGTTCCCGGTATATTTGCGTAAAGAATCTTTACTGAATAAATACACAGTTCTTTTCAAACGGTCCTGGACACTTTTAACTCTCTGATCATCATGAATTTACCATCAGAATAATAACGAATAAGCGAAGCGTCACGCGGCTTTCTCGCCGATTTTACACGGCTTTTCCCTGTTAATTCGCTGTTATAAGGTTCATAGTAGCCACTCATCCCCGGTTCAATACGGCGGCCTCTCCCTCAACAGAGGGCACGATATGCATTCTTTTACTACCGATACTATTTGCGGATTAACGGGTACGCATCCGGCTAACCTTAAACGCTGGATTAAACAGGGTTTACTGACGGCGCAGCAGAATCCCGACATCTGGAACGATGATCATCTCAGCGAAATCTATGCCTTAGTGGGATTAACCGCTACAGGCGCGACGCCTGAAGAGATCAGAGAGGGACAGCTGGCCGCATCAACGGTCACGACCTATGGCTGGGCAGCGCGTAAAGGCGACATGCTCTGGCAGCTTGAATTTGGCACACCCTTGTCGCTTGCCCGTCAGATGCACAACATGTCCAGCAACTACAGTGGTGATGATTTTATCATCAATCTTTTGCGACCTCTGAGCGTCTGGCTTCATGCCGATCAGCGTCAGGGTGCATCGCGACGCCTGGCGCGTTTTGAGCAATCTGTGCAGCAGCAGGCGGATAAAGTGATGCGCCTCTCATCGCGAAATAAATCATCAGTCCCTTTATTTCTGGAAGCGGTGAGTGTTCTGGATAAGACTGAAATCTGGCTCGAAGCGATTCGTCTTACTGCCATGGGCTTTAATGTCGAGGTGGATTCACATGCAAGTGGAGAACCTGCACTTAAGACCGAGCTTTACCAGCATCATGTCATGTGGTGTGGTGCCGGGATTTCTCAGGAAATGCAGGACTACTTTGAACAGCAGCATCAGAATGGTCACCCGGTAATGCTCAGCGGCCCGGATCGTAACCTGCATTACTTCCACTCTTCTGCATCATCAGCTGCCTGAAGCAGGCAGCCCTCCATTTCCCTTCTTTTCTTCCACCGCCGGTAAATTTTTTTTCGTTAAGAATCTCATAAGCTGGCTCCGTATACTGGTGCCACGATTCTGACTCATTGACGAGACGATAATGAAAAAGACCTTACTGACCTTCTGCCTCTATCTGTTACCACTTAGTTTGACTGTGGCTCATGCGGCCACGGCCCTGACAGGGTGTGCCGCCAAAAAGCAGGCGATCGAAACTCAGCTCTCTTATGCGCGCCAGCACAATAATACTCATCAGGTTGCTGGCCTTGAAAAGGCGCTACGCGAAGTCGATCAGCACTGTAGCGAAAGCAGCCTGTCAAAGGAACGCCACGAAAAAGTGACAGAGAAAAAGCGCGAAGTACAGGAACGGGAACAGGAACTGGCAAAAGCAAAAGCAGAAGGACGCAGCGCCAGCAAGATCCAGAAGCGTGAAGATAAACTGGCCGAAGCGCGTCAGGAACTGAATGAAGCTGAACAGGCCCTGAGCCGTTAACCATCTTTTGGGTCAGCCCTTTTACTGGCCCGCTATTTTTGTCTTTTCTGCACGACTCCCTCCCTCTTTTCTAAATCACTGATTAGCCAGCGCTATTAGCGCATGACTCATTACTTTATGTAATCCTTTGATTACTTATTCTCATGCACTTAATTGGTGCAACAAAGTCAACACAGATGCGATCAATTATTTAACTTTTTGAGCACCCTCAAAGAATTGAAAGATAGCGATATTTCCCGCCCTATGCATTGAATACGCACTTAAGCCGCATCATTATTCGCATTAAGCCAGTAACTATAACTAATCTATGCACTCAGGTTGCCCCAAAACAGGGCGTCGCTGCACGTCAGCATGCCTGGCACCGCATCTTATTTGTTTCAGGAGTGTTAGATTATGTCCGCGCAATACACTGCGTTTAACGTCCACGGCTCCACACAATAAATAACTTCATTAAGAAAGGTTTTTTATGGATAAGTTATCTTATGCGTCTGAAAGTAGCACATCTGCCTGGTCCACCTATCTGCAACAAATCGACCGGGTTGCGCCTTATCTGGGCGATCTTTCACGTTGGATAGATACTTTGCGTCATCCAAAACGTGCGTTGATTGTTGATATTCCTCTCCAGATGGATGATGGCTCAATTCGCCACTTCGAAGGCTATCGCGTTCAGCACAACCTGTCGCGCGGGCCAGGTAAAGGCGGTATTCGCTACCATCCGGACGTCGACCTTAATGAAGTCATGGCCCTTTCCGCCTGGATGACCATCAAGTGTGCGGCAGTTAACCTGCCCTATGGTGGTGCCAAAGGGGGTATTCGCGTTGATCCTTTCAAACTGTCCGATGGCGAACTTGAACGACTGACCCGCCGTTATACCAGCGAGATCGGCATTATCATCGGCCCGCAGAAAGATATTCCGGCACCAGATGTTGGCACCAACAGCAAAGTGATGGCTTGGATGATGGATACCTACTCCATGAACCATGGCACAACGATCACCGGCGTCGTCACGGGTAAACCTATTCATCTGGGCGGTTCACTGGGACGTGAAAAAGCTACCGGTCGCGGCGTATTCATTACCGGACGCGAAGTGGCGCGTCGTGCCGGTATCGAAATTGAAGGCGCGCGCGTTGCGGTTCAGGGCTTTGGTAACGTGGGTAGCGAAGCAGCACGCCTGTTTGAAGAGGCCGGCGCACGCGTGGTCGTGATTCAGGATCATACCGCCACACTGTTTAACGCCGATGGTATCAATATGGCCGCACTGACTGAATGGCAGATCGCCAATAAGCAGATTGCCGGCTTCCCTGGCGCTCAGAACATTGATAAAGAGGCGTTCTGGACCACCGGGATGGATATACTGATTCCGGCCGCACTGGAAGGACAGATTACCCGCGAGCGTGCTGAAGTCCTGAGTTGCAAAATCGTGCTGGAAGGGGCAAACGGACCAACTTATCCGGATGCCGATGACATGCTGGCAACGCGCGGCATTATTGTGGTACCGGATGTGGTCTGTAACGCGGGTGGCGTAACGGTCAGCTACTTTGAATGGGTGCAGGACATGGCGAGCTTCTTCTGGAGCGAAGATGAGATCAATCGTCGCTCAGATAAAATCATGACGGAAGCGATGGTTCACGTCTGGGAGAAGTCGAAGGAGAAAGATTGCTCGCTCCGCACCGCAGCCTATATCGTGGCGTGTGAGCGCATTCTGATGGCGCGTAAAGATCGCGGTATCTATCCAGGTTGATACGAAAGGCGCTGTTGCCTGCAACAGCGCCGATTTCCTTGCCTACTTCATCAGTACCTGAAACTGCGGGTTAAATTCATCGAAAATCGGCAAGGCTGCAGCACCCAGCGCAGCGGTATCGCTGCCGGTCATACCAATCTTTAGCCGCATATCAAACAGATAACGTCCCCGCACCGACTGATAAAGCGGTGGCAATCGTTTTATCATCTGCTCCAGCAAAGGCGCAGGCATCATCCCACCAATTATTACCGCTTCAGCATCAAACACCGACTCCAGAATATTGATCGCCTGACGCAACGGCGTCATTACACTCTCAATCCATGCAGTAAAGCGCGCGGGTTCAATCTGCAACAAATCTTCTGGTAACGCTCGCATCGGATCGAGGCCGCAGAATTCATACGCTGCCTGCAATGAGACATACCGCTCCAGACAGCCCTGATTGCCGCAGTAACAGTCCCGACCGCCCGGCTCCACCACGATGTGTCCGATCTCGCCCGCATTTTGAGCGTGGCCGGTATAGATATGGCCATCGGTGAAGATGCCTGCACCCAGACCGGTGCCGATGTAGAGATAGATAAAGGAATTAAGATGCCGCGCCGTGCCGTGAAAGCGCTCGCCGATAGCGGCCACCGTAGCGTCATTTTCCAGCGTGACCGGTAATCCGCTGATAGTGGCGAGCTCCGCCTCGATATCGACCTGCTCCCAGCCGTTCAGTGTCGTGGGGCCTGTTGATGAAATCCCCTCCACGCCAAAAGGCCCCGGCATCACCACGCCAATACCCAGCACTTTCTGCCACTGAGTACCAAGAAAGGCACGCATCTCTTCCAGCACGCTGGCAATGCACGCCAGAGTGGCAGCAGGCTGAGGCTTTTGCACCATAAGGAGGCGGCGGAAATGCACTTCGCCGCTAAGATCGACCAGCACCAGTAACAGTGTCTGATGATCGAGATGAATCCCGATTGACCACGCACTGGTGGGATTGAGCGTGACCGGAATCGAAGGCTGACCACGGCCGCTGCGGCGCGGCTGTCGGCTGGTCAGCAGCTCGGCCTGCTCAAGCTCCGCTACGATATTCGAGACAGTCTGCGGCGTCAGCGCTGTCATGCGAGCCAGTTCTGCGCGGGTCAGCTCACCGTGAAGTCGAATGGCTTCAATCACCACACGTCGGTTGTGCGCCCGCGCATGTTCAAGGTTGGTACCCGAGGTTTTCATGTTGTTTTCCATTACAGCGGGGCCTGACAGTATTGGTCCCCAGTGTCATTCGGGCAAACAATATCTTTGATGCTGCACGCAATTTCTGCACATCAGAATAGGCAATTTTGCCATAAAAGCGCAGTCTGAGTGTTAGCGTTGTTACGGCTTTGTTGCACAGATCTTCAGCACTGTGGCATGCCGTTTGCTTAACTCCTGACAGGTCAGTTTATATGCTGACCAAATTACGCCCCCGATTAAATCAATCAAATTGATTTAATTAACCGACAGCCTGTTGCTGCATAGTGGAGAAGACCATGTCACAGCGTTATACCCCCAAACTGAAAGCCGGTTTTGCTGCCTTACTGATGTTAAGCGCAGGCAGCGCGGCGGCGGCCAGCCAGATCAATGCCCTGTTTATGACTCAGGCGGCTTACAGCGAAAACGATATCCGCGCCATGACGCAAAATTTTCAGAAGCAGCACCCGGATGTCACTGTCAATCTGGAGTTTGTTCCTTACGAAGCGCTGCACGATAAAATCGTGGCAGCGCGCGGTGCAGGCGGTAATGGCTATGATGTGGTGCTCTTTGATGCCATCTGGCCAGCAGAGTTCGCCCGATTTGACCTGCTGCAGGATGTCAGCGCACGCATTACGCCAGAGGAAAAAGAGAAGGTCTTTCCGGGCGCGATGAACACGGTGATTTACAAGGGTAAGACGCTGGGTATGCCGTGGATTCTGGATACCAAATACCTTTACTACAACAAAGCGATGCTGGCTAAAGCGGGCATCACCACCCCGCCGCAGACCTGGCAGCAGGTGCTGGATGACGCGAAGATCATCAAAGATAAGAAGATCGTCAACTATCCGCTGGTCTGGAGCTGGTCTCAGGCTGAAGCGCTGGTGTGTGACTACACCACGCTGGTGTCAGGCTTTGGTGGAAAGTTCTATCAGAACGGCAAGCTCGACTTCTCCAGTCCTGCCTCGCTTAAGGCGCTGAACCTGATGAAAAGTTCGCTCGATGATGGGCTGAGTAATCCAGCATCCCGTGAATATCTGGAAGAAGATGTGCGTAAATCGTTCTCTAATGGCGATGCGGCTTTCGCGCTGAACTGGACCTACATGTACAACATGGCGAACGATCCTAAGCAGAGCAAAGTGGCGGGCGACGTTGGCATTATGCCAGCGCCGGGCGATGCGCCTGGAAAAGTGGGCGCAGTGAACGGCTCAATGGGACTGGGTATCACCAAAGGCAGTACGCATGCCAATGAGGCGTGGCAGTACATTCAGTACATGACCTCACAGCCTGTCCAGAATCAGTATGCCAAGCTCAGCCTGCCGATCTGGAAATCTTCTTATCAGGATGAGGCGGTGAAAAAGGATCAGGAGAGCCTGATTGCCGCAGCGGATAAATCATTAAACGTGATGCTGTCACGTCCAGAGACTGCTGATTATTCTCGTCTGTCCAATCAGCTGCAGCAGCAGTTACAACAGGTCTTGCTGGGAAAAACCCCGGCGCAGGACGCGATGGCAACGATTGATAAAAGCGCTGCCCGGCTGCGTTAAGGAGTCATGATGCTGAGTTTGCGTCAACGCGAACAGCGTCAGGCATGGGTGCTGCTTGCACCCATGCTGCTGGTGATGCTGTTGTTAACCGCCTGGCCTCTGCTGCGCACTATCTGGCTGAGCTTTACTGATGCTGCGCTGATTGGCAGCGGTGAGTCACCCGCCTGGATTGGCCTGGAAAACTATCTCTATGCGCTTACCGATCCCGACTTTCGGGCGTCGATCTGGCGCACGCTCTACTTCACCGTTGTATCCGTCACCTTCGAAGGCATCATCGGTGTGCTGGTCGCGCTGCTTTTGAATCAGAAATTCATCGGGCGAAACGTGCTGCGGGTGTTGGTAATTCTGCCATGGGCGCTACCGACCATTGTCAATGCCATGATGTGGCGGCTGAACTTTAACCCTGATTACGGCAGCATTAACGCGCTGCTCAGTCAGCTCGGTATTATTGATGGCTATCGCAGCTGGCTTGGCTCGCCGGGTGCGGCACTCAACGCGGTAATGTTCGCGGATATCTGGAAAAACTATCCACTGGTCACGCTACTGGTGCTGGCGGCACTGCAATCGATCCCTGAGGATCTGTTTGAAGCGGCACGGCTGGATGGCGCATCCGCCTGGCGTCGTTTCCGGGCGATTACCTTCCCAGCAATTGTTGCCCCGCTTGGCGTTGCACTGGTATTACGCACCATCGATGCTTTTAAAATCTTCGACATCATCTATGTCATGACCCGCGGCGGCCCGGTGGACAGCACCAAAACCTTAAGCTTTTTCGTCTATCAGGAGTCGTTCAGCTATCTGCGTGCTGGCAGTGGTGCGGCCTACGCAATATTGATGACCCTGATGTGCGCACTGCTTATTACGCTTTACCTGCTGATGTTATGGCATCAGCGTCGCCGGAGTTCCGCTTATGAAAACTAAACTGCGGGGTATGCTGCGTTATATGGCGGCGCTGCTGGTCGCCATCAGCATTCTGGCGCCAATGGGCTGGCTGTTTTTAATGAGCGTCAGTTCTGCCAGTGATCTTTCACGCGTTCCGCTGGAGTGGCTGCCGCGTCAGTGGGATTTCAGCCGCTATCAGGGACTGGTTTCACTGGCACCAAACCAGCCGGGCAACATTTTTCTGCATGCACTCGGCAACAGTTTGCTGGTAGCAACGGTGGCAACGGCGATTTCGTTGCTGCTGGCAATACCGGCGGCATTCAGTTTCTCACGCTACAGCGGACGTGATGCCTGGCTCTCCGGTGCACTGGCGATCTATATGGTGCCGCCGGTGGCGTTTGTTCTGCCGCTCTACTTTCTGCTGCAACTGCTGGGGTTGCTCAACACACGTCCCGGTCTGGTGATGGTCTACTGCTCGCTAATCCTGCCGTTTCTGACCTGGATGCTGAAGAACCAGTTTGACTCGCTGCCGCGTGATATCGAACAGGCAGCGCGTCTGGATGGTCTGCGCTTCTGGCAGGTTCTGCTACGCATCACACTGCCGCTGGCGAAACCAGTGCTCGGTGCCGCAGCACTGTTTGGCTGGCTGCTGGCCTGGGATGAGTTTTTCTACGCGCTGCTGTTCACCAGCAACATTTCAGCACAGACACTGCCAGTCGCGATTGCCGGTTTCACCGCCGGACGTGCGACCGATGATGGCCTGATCGCGGCGATTGGTATTCTGGCTTCGGTGCCGCCACTGTTTATTGCCATCTGGTTGCAGAAAACGCTGGTCAGCGGTCTCACCAGCGGTGGAAGTAAGGGATAATTATGGATAAGACCATTGCGTCCACACTTTATGTGGTGGGCAACATTAATGTCGATTTAATCATGGGTACGCTCGGCGACTGGCCGGCACGCGGTACGGAAGTGATGCTGCAGCACAGTGCGTTACGTCCCGGTGGCTCAGCGGGTAATTGTGCGCTGGCGCTGGAGGCAATGCAGGTGCCGCATCGGGCTATTGCCAATCAGGGTGACGATGGCTTCAGTCACTGGCTCGCCAGCCATTTTCCCCACAGCGCCGCACACTGGCCGCGTTACGCCTGTGAGACCTCGCTCACGGTGGGCATAACCCATCCTGATAACGAACGTTCGTTTTTGAGCAATCACGGTCATATTACCGTGCTCACCGCTGACGATGTGCTGGCGCAGTTACCCCAGCAGGCGACGCAGGGCGATATTGTGCTGCTGTGTGGCACCTTTCTCTGTCATGAACTTTATCGCCGCTATCCGACGTTGCTGGCCGCGCTACAGCACCGAGGCTTTTGTGTCGCCGTGGATACCGGCTGGCCGCCTGCGGGCTGGAGTGATGAGCTTCGCCTGGAAATGGGTAACTGGTTGCCTGACTGTGACTGGCTGTTGCTGAATGAAGTGGAAGCGTTGGGTCTGGCGGGCGCAGACCTGCTGGAACAGAGCGGTAAACGGCTGGCGGCTCAGCTCAGTGGTCGCGGTGGTTGCGTGATTAAGTGTGGCGCAGAGGGCGCGCGTCTCTGGTCTGCGGCCTCGGTGCAATTTGCCGCCGGTCAGCCGGTGACGGTAGTCGATACCATTGGGGCCGGTGACAGTTTTAATGCCGGTTTTCTGACTGCACTGCTTTACCGCCAGTCATCGCATACCGCGCTGCGCTGGGGCATTGAAGTGGCCTCACAGGCAATAAGCAGCTCTCCGCGCCGCTATCCCAGCTGGCAACAACTCCAACTATCAAATGAGGTGCGCTGAACATGGCCAGTGTTGAACTTGTACAGGTGGCGAAGCGTTATGGTAAACAGAGCGTGCTGCACCCGCTGGATTTAACCATTCCTGATGGCAGTTTTACTGTTCTGGTCGGCCCCTCCGGCTGCGGAAAATCGACGTTGCTGCGGCTGCTTGCCGGGCTTGATACCGTCTCTGATGGGGCGATTATGCTGGATAAAAAGCGGATTAACGATCTCGATCCTGCCGACCGGGATATCGCCATGGTATTCCAGAGCTATGCGCTCTATCCGCACCTCACCGTTGCAGAGAATCTGGCGTTTCACATGCAGGTAAAAAAGGTGAAGCGCGAGGAGCAGAAAAGCAAAATCGCCCGCATCGCCGGCATTCTCGGCATCGATCAGCTCTTACAGCGTTATCCACGGGCCTTGTCCGGCGGACAGCGGCAGCGTGTAGCGATGGGACGGGCCATGGTCCGCAACCCACAGGTATTTCTGTTCGATGAGCCGCTCTCGAACCTGGATGCCCAGTTACGTATGGAGCTTCGTGCCGAAATTAAATCCCTCCATCAGCGCTTCAACACCACGATGGTTTACGTTACCCACGATCAGGTCGAGGCGATGACGCTGGCGGATCAGATTGTGGTAATGAAAGAGGGCGTGATTGTGCAACAGGGCGCGCCGCTGGCGATTTATGATCGGCCGGTTAACACCTTTGTGGCGCGTTTTATCGGTTCGCCGCCAATGAACCTGATGGATGCCTGCTTCCAGTCACGGGATGGCCTGCCTGGTGTTTGCTGTGGTAAGCAGTGGCTGCCATTGCCGCCTCGCTGGCACCGTGCCGCTCAGCAGCAGGCCGGCCAGCCGGTTACGCTGGGCGTGCGCCCTCACGATCTGATTTTTGATGCCAGCGGACAACCCGCTGCGGTAAATATTGTCGAGATCACGGGTGAATCAACGCTGTTGCATCTGAACTGGCAGGGTTTCCCGCTGCATATGCAGTTGAGCGGTCGTAGTGACGCCATGCCTGGCGGTACGCTAGCGGTCACCGTAAACCCGGAAAAAATGCACCTGTTTGATGCCAGCAGCGGTGAGCGGCTGACGGAGCAATGATTAATCTGAAGTCAGTAGTGAATGCAGGGGGCAAACCCGCTTAAAGCGATGGGAGCATACGCCTGTAGCAACGCATCGCGGGCTATGGACAAAAAACTCCCGGCGCTTTTTGAACAACGTAAAGCGTTAGCCCGGCTAAGGACGCACCTCAGGGCTGAGGTGCGTCATCGCCACGTTGAGTCGCCATGGATGGTGCTCTTGCGTCTTTGCGTAAGGCGTATGCTCCCTGAGCTGCATCCTTATGCCAGATGGAACTGCTCCACCGTCTGTGACAGCTGCTGCGCCTGATCTTCCAGTGAGCTGGCGGCCACCGACATCTGCTGCACCAGCGCGGCGTTCTGTTGGGTCACGCCATCCATTTCATTGACGGCAATCGTCACCTGGCTGATGCCACGCGCCTGTTCGCTTGATGCAGTAACAATCTCACCAATGATGCCCTGCACTGAATTGACCGCGTGCATCATCTCCTGCATGGTTTTACCGGCATCGTTTACCAGCCTGACACCACTCTCGACTCGCACGCTCGACTCTTCAATCAGTGCGCCAATCTCCTTAACCGCGTTCGCGCTGCGCTGGGCAAGGTTACGCACTTCAGAGGCGACTACCGCAAAACCACGGCCCTGTTCTCCGGCACGTGCGGCTTCCACCGCCGCGTTCAGCGCCAGAATATTGGTCTGAAAGGCAATGCTGTTGATCATCGTGGTAATGTCGCCGATCTTTTTCGAGCTGTCATCGATCTGCGCCATGGTCTGCACCACCTCACCCACCAGCGAGGCACCGCGACTGGCAATATGCGTCGCGTTTTCAGTCAGGCTGGTTGCCTGCTGTGCATTGTCGGCATTCAGACGAATCGTGGCGCTGATCTGCTCCATACTGGCTGCGGTCTGCTCCAGCGCAGCAGCCTGTTCCTCGGTGCGTGATGCCAGATTGAGGTTGCCGCTGGCGATCTCGCCCGCGCCCTGACGTACTGATTCACTGGAATCTTTTATCTGTCCAACAATCTGTCGGAGCTGGCTTTGCATGGTGCTAAGCGCGAAGAACAGGCTGCTGCTATCCCCCCTCTTCACCGGGATCCGGTTATCCAGCTTGCCATCAGCAACGGCCAGGGCAATATGCGCCGCTTCAACCGGCTCGCCCCCAATTGGACGCAGCACTTTACGGCTGAACAGCATGCCCAGTACCGCGCCGACCAGCAGAACGCTGACGACCATCAGGATCACCGCCCACATCAGCTGCTGGGTGGATGCGGCCATCACCTGACTGACCGGTGCAACAACGCCCAGATACCAGGCTTTGTCGCTGTTCCCAATCACTACTGGCTGCCAGGTAACCAGGGCATCTTCACCCAGCACGGCATCAAAATGCTGTACGACTTTCGACGTAAAGCCATCTTTTTCCCCTTTCCACGGTTTCCCAGCCTCATCTTTCACCGGCGAGGAGACAACGTTACCGTTACTGGAGAGTAGCAACGCATAGCCGCTGCCCTGCCAGGGTTTAATCTGATTCACTTTCTGTTGTAGTGAAGCCAGGGATATATCAGAGGTGACAACTGCTTTTAAGGTGCCCTGATCCATAATGACGGCCGCTACGGAGGTGAGCAGGGTCGGCACGCCGTTATAGGCATAACTATAGGGTTCGGTAAGCGTGTCTTTTTGTGATTTTTGCGGAACCAGATAGTAATCGCCCTGACCCGGCGTCAGATAAGAGAGCAGCGGATGCATGGCATATTTACCTGCTGCGTCACGATCCACAAAAAAGGCATAGCGCCCCTGTGGCGCCTGTCCAGGCTGTGAGGCGAACTCTGCATCACGGCCATCAAACGCATTCTGTTCAAAGATGACTGACATCGACAGATAGTCAGGATTCGCGCGTAACGCATATTCCATCACTTTATCGACCGCTTTGCGATCGGTAATACCGGCGCGGGGTAACGCGATCAGACTTTGACCGAGAAGGCTGGCAACATCGCGGGCATGGCTCAGCTCCTGCTGCACCTGCAAGGCACGGCTTTGCGCAATCTGCTGCAGATATTTTTCGGCCAGTAGTTTTTGTTCTTTACCTGATTGCCAGCTGAGGACCCCAATTGTCACGGTAAATCCCAGCACTATCGTTAAACCACCCATGATTAACATCTGCGCACGGGTACTCATTTTTTTCTTATGCGTTACCTGACCGGCCATAGTGATTCCCCTGGAATTTACCTGCCTCAATACCTCCCTGTGTTCATGGTGCTCCTGAGATCATTTATCGGCGGCGTTTTTTTGAACTTTAATGGGGCTTATCCTGCCGTGATGGGGGTCTCAACGTGCGCGGTACAGGAAAGTTGATCGCCAGGGGAAGATGGCAAAACTGCAGAACGGGCTTTTTTTGATCTGCAACAATATCGCCGTCCGCTATTACTGTCAGTTTATGTCAACAGTTGCTGTAGCCCCCTTATCGCAGTGGAGAGAGAACAATGATCGGTAAATCAGGATTGGCTGTTGGGATGGTTGTCTGGCTAGCGTATATCGCCTGGATCGTTCACTACTATTCAGACACTTTTATGCAGTTCTCCCGCTAGTAAACAGGGCCTTCGGGTCCTTTTCTTTGCCTGCCATTCCGCACGGTTGGCCTGTGAGCCAAATATCCGCTATTATCGACTCATCTCGTGAGCCGATTAACCACACTTATTCGGCTCATTCTCTTTAACCGTGAGTGGATGATGAGCGTTGACTGGATCTGGCAACAGCCGGAATGGCCCCAATTTCACTGGCAGGATAACGAGCTGCTACCACGCCTGCGCCATTTGCAGCAGCAGCGCGGTTTGCTGCTTGGCCGCGCCAGCCTGCAGTCAGACACTGAATCACAGACGCTGGATACCCTGTTGGGTAATATTCTTTCCTCTTCGGCAATCGAAGAGGAGCGGGTCAACGTGCAGTCAGTTCGCTCGTCTCTGGCGCGCCGGTTAGGCGTTACGGAAACGCAGCCCTATCCGGTCTCCGATCGGTCAGAAGGACTGGCCGCGATGATGCTCGATGCCATCAACAATCGCAGCCAGCCATTAACGCTTGAACGGTTATTTCAGTGGCACCACTGGCTCTTCCCGGCAGATGAATGGACAGTACAGCGCCTTAGCGTCGGGACGCTGCGTGGCAGTGAACCGATGCAGGTGGTTTCAGGACGCATAGATCGTCCCACGGTACATTTTGAAGCCCCACCGCGACACGGACTGGAGCAACAGCTGGCACAGTTCATCGCGTGGTTTAACAGCAGTCAGCATGATGTGATGCTGGACCCGCTACTGCGGGCCGCCATCTGCCATCTGTGGTTTGTCACCCTGCACCCTTTTGATGATGGCAATGGCCGTATCACGCGAGCATTGACCGATCTCGCCCTGGCACAGGCTGACAGCCAGAGCATCCGCCTGTACGCCATGTCTCCGGCAATACTGGCGCAGCGTGCCGGGTATTACCGCATCCTTGAGCAGACGCAGAAAGGCGGCCTTGATATCACCCGTTGGCTGGTGTGGTTTCTGGATATCCTGGATGAGAGCCTGAAACAGGCATTGGATGTTATCGATCGCACACAGTTGAAAGCGCGATTCTGGTTACGACATCAGGGGATGGCATTAAGTCCGGAACAGGTAAAAGTCCTTAACCGGCTGTTAGACGGTGGCGAGCAGGGTTTCGAACAGGGGATAAGCGCCAGCCAGTATCAGAAAGTCGCGAAAGTAAGTAAAGCCACGGCGACCCGTCATCTGGCGGATCTGGTTGAAAAAGGCTGTCTGTTCCGGCTTGAGGGAGGCGGCAGAAGCACCCGCTATCAGGTTAAAACCCGCGAGATACTTACAGATTAATGGGATGAAAGCGGTGATCAAACCGTTATTCAAAAACAGCAACGCCGGAAGGTTCGCTTCCGGCATTGTGGCAATTACGCGGCTTTAACAGCGCGCACTTTCCTGGCAGCAGGCTCTTCAGCCTGATCATCCGCGCCAGCCTCTGACACGGCTTCCGGTTGAGAGACGGAGACTGCCGCTTCCGGCAATTTGCTGGTGCGCAGAATATGCTGAACCGCATCTTTCTGTTCTGCAATCAGCAGGCCCAGGGTTTCAGCCTGAGATTCATCCAGTGCAGGTTGATGCTGTAACAGCCAGTCAGTGAAAGCTTCGGCCATATCGAGCATTTTGTCGTAGGCATCGGCCTCTTTCTTATTGGCAAACGTCATCTTCTCTTCACCCTTTCTGACTACAACAAATTTTGTTTCAACAGCCATCTTTTCGCCCTCAGGTACTGTGTATACATACAGTATATCATGCCGGTTATGCTTTGCCAGCAGAGAATAGAGTTTATCGGTTATGCACCGGCTAACCTTAACCGGGCGCAGGTTTTTTTTATTTTCCTGAGACTTCTCTGCCGGAAACTGCGCTGACTAGACCAGCAGCTCTTCGAGAAACATCGCCAGCGCCTTGCGTGGATCGTCTTCTTCAGAAACGATCACCTCGATCCCCCACTGCCCCAGTACCTCTTTGGCGACCGGGTTATTACGGTTAGTGAACAGATACGATTTTGGTCGCGCCGTCGCCAGCCCGGTGCGGCCCCACATTTTAGTCAGACGGTAAAACAGCAGGCGAATGTTGAAATCACTGATGCTGTAGCCGACAAACAGCACAGAATTGCCCATCACGTCATGGGTCAGTTTAATGTCGAGCGGCGAGTCAAAATAGAGACGTTCGAAATAGCTGCTCTCATCAAGCACGATTGAGGTGTCATCATCGAAGTCACCGTGCAGTTTGATGATGTGGCGCTTATCTTCGGTCAAAGAGACCAGGTCGGCAGCATTGGCCACTTTATAATAGGGTACGCCGTGCGCGTCGTGCGCCGCTTCCAGCCAGCGATCATAGTTAGTAGTGTAAATGCGGGAGAAGTTACCCTGGGTAATCATGGTATGAATTTCAGAAGACCGGACATCGATATCCGGACGGTGCCACTCGCGATCCATCCAGCTGCGCAGCGGGCCTAACGAACCTTTCTTCTGCTTGTAATACTCCGCCAGCGACAGATGCGTGCCATAGGTATTAAAGATTTTGGGATCGTAACCCAGCTCGTTTGCAAGATGCGCAATCAGTTCGTGCCACTCGGGAAGACCAAAATTGCGCGAAATACCGGCACCGGCAAATAGAATCAGTTTGCCGGAATCATAGGCGCGCTTAAGTTCAGGTTTCATGCCACTCCCCGCGAGGTTTTTAAAAAGGTAGCGAAGCGATCCAGCGCAATGCGCCGCATCGAAATCTCATTCTTGAGTTCACCCATCTCCGCAAAGGTCTGGTCATAGCCTTCGGGAATAAAAACACAGTCCCACTGAAAGCCACGTGTCCCGGCAGGTTTCGCGGCGATGGTGCCACGCAGTTCGCCAGAAAACTGATACATTTTACGGCCATCGCAATAGCCCAGCACCGTTTTAGCCGTCACCGCCTGGCTGTCGAGCCCCTGCACCAGCGCGGTAAAGCGCTCAGCGTCCAGGCGGTTCCAGAAGATGCGGGTCAGACCAGCGGGCAGACCATTGAGGCCATCCAGATAGAGGCCGGTATGCTCCACAAACAGCGGTCGCCCAATCAGCGAAAACGCTTTGGTGAGTTTGTCGCGCACCAGGTCGAGCTCGTTTTCAGTCTGAATTTCTTCGATGCGACGGGCAATGGGCAGCACTTCGACCCCGATGGGTTCGAGTATTTTGCGCACCTCAGCCAGTTTTGGTTCATTGGCAGAAAGGAATCTGATTTTCATGGGGCTTCCAGGTTAATTACTCCACCAGGCACTGAATGTTAACGGAAACAGGCGGGCAGGATAAATCACTAACGCTGAAGAGTGTAGCTCAATTCGGTGAGGCGCTGCGAGCCGGGGGCGGTCAGACGAGAGAGGCGCGGGAGGGGATCCAACATTGTTCTGGCTCACTTTTTTAATGAAAAGCCGGAACAGCGCCGGCTCTGTGGACTCAGTAAACAATGCCCGGTGGATTTACTGTGGAGTGCGTAATAGCTTCATCCTGTTCCCCCCAGCGGGCCAGCACCTGCTGATACTGACCGCCCGTAATGGTGCCGTCGAGCGCAGTCTGTAGCGCCGGGGCCAGACCATTGCCCTTCCTGGTGGTCACGGCAACCCAGGCGCGAAACGGCCCACTGCCCACCAGTTTTGTCTGTCCGCGTGACGCCACTTTCCAGGCCGCCATGGAGTGAGGTCCAAACATCGCATCGGCCCGCCCAGACAGCAGCGTCAGCGTCGCCGATGCATCATCAGTAAGGTAGATCGGCGTTACCGCAGGCAGACCTTGGGTCCGGTTCTGCTGATCCCAGCTCAGCAATATGCGCTCCTGATTGGTGCCCGACGAGACGATAATTCGCTTGCCGGCAATATCCGCCGGGCTATTAATCCGGCTGATTTGACTGTCGCTTTTCACTGCAAAGGCGTGGTTGTCGGCGCGATAGGTCGCAAAATCGAACTTCTTCTTGCGCTCTTCAGTAACGGCTATATTGAACATCGCGACATCATAGCGTCCGGCGCTGATGCCCAGCGGCCAGTCCTCCCATGAAGCCGGAACCAACTTCAGCTTTAAGCCCAGGCTGTCCGCCAGCAGTCTGGCAATATCCGGGTCACTGCCAATCCGTGTCACGTTGTCTGACGCCAGCAGTGACAGCGGCGGTGAGTTGGTGGCTGAGGTCGCAACCGTCAGCGTACCAGCTTCGATAAAATGAAAACCAGCGGGAATTTTAGCGATCGCCTGCGGATTAGCCGGGGCAGGGATCGGCACCTCATTTTTAAGCACATCAAGCTTCTCTGCCGCTGAACAGGTCAGCGTCGGAAGGAGCATCAGCGCGGTAAACGTTAGCCCTCTCATAACACGCGCGCCAGGAAACGGCGGGTGCGTTCATGACGCGGATGATTGAGCACCTGCGTCGTGCTGCCCTGCTCCACAATCCGGCCATCCACCATAAAGACCACGTTATCCGCCACTTCCCGGGCAAAGCCGATCTCATGCGTCACAATCACCAGCGTAGTCCCGGAACGTGCAAGCTTTTTAATCACGTCGAGGACTTCGCCGACCAGCTCCGGGTCCAGCGCCGAGGTCGGCTCATCGAACAGCATGACACGCGGATTAAGCATCAGCGCACGCGCAATAGCGATGCGCTGCTGCTGCCCGCCCGACAGATGTCGCGGCCAGGCATCCGCTTTATGGCGCAGGCCCACAATATCCAGCAGTTCACCGGCGCGCTGTATCGCTTCCGTTTTCGTTAACTGCCGATGCGCAATCGGCGCTTCAATCAGGTTATCCAGCACGCTGAGGTGTGGGAACAGATTGAAATTCTGGAACACATAGCCGACGTTGATGCGCTGGCGCAGAATCGCCTTCTCTTTCAGCTCATAAAGCTTATTGCCGCGTTGCTGATAGCCGATGTAGTCACCATCAATCTGAATAAATCCCTCATCGACCCGCTCCAGATGATTAATGGTGCGCAGCAGCGTGGATTTACCGGAACCGGAGGGGCCAAGAATCACCGTTACTGAACCGGGTTCCAGCGACAGCGAAACATCATCCAGCGCTTTATGTTTACCAAAACGTTTACTGACCCCGGTGATACTGATGGCTCCGGTGGTGTGTGAAGTGCGGTAATCAATGGCTTCTGACATGGCTGATCTCCTCGGTTGGATGAAGGGGTGTGACGCGGTTGCGCCACTGTCGCCAGCGAGAGGGTTGCGGTTCACGCGTGACGCTGCGGGCCATCCAGCGTTCAGCGTTATACTGAATCACGGACAATACGGTGGTAATAATCAGATACCAGGCGGCCCCCACCATCAGTAGCGGGATCACTTCCTGATTACGGTTGTAGATCATCTGGATGGTGTAAAACAGCTCCGGCATCGCCAGCACGTAAACCACGGAAGTGCCCTTCGCCAGGCTGATGATCTCGTTAAAGGCGACAGGAATAATGGCGCGCAGTGCCTGCGGCAGAATGATGCGGAAGGTGCGGCGCGTGGCGGAGAGACCCAACGCGGACGCGGCTTCTACCTGACCGTGATCGACACCGAGGATCCCGCCACGAATAATCTCCGCACTGTAAGCCGCCTGCACCAGCGTCAGACCAATAACGGCAGCCTGAAACTGGCCCAGTACGTTAATCGTCTGATACGCGCCCCACGACAGACCGGTGAACGGAATGCCGATCGACAGGGTGTCGTAGAGATAGGAGAAGTTATAAAGAATAATCAGCACGACAATCAGCGGCAGTGACCTGAACAGCCAGATATAACCCCACGCCAGCGTGCTCAGCAGCCATGACGAGGAAAGTCGCGCCAGCGCCAGCAGACCGCCCAAAAGCAGGCTGAATACTGTGCCCAGCAGGGTCAGCAGCAGCGTCTGACCCAGGCCATGCAGGATCACAGGATCAAAGAACCAGCGGGCAAACACGCTCCACTCCCAGCGTGGGTTAAAGGCCACCGACTGCACCACGCCCGCCAGTATAAACAGCGCCACGATAGCCCCGGCGGTGCGGGCCGGGTAGCGCGCTGGCACCACCTGTAGTTGTTGATGCTTGCTCATCGTCACTCCTTAACTCGCTTCGGCGACGTTATAAACGCCGATAACTTTACTAAAACGCAGTCGTCCGTCATGGGGCGGCTGGCCGTAACGCTCCAGATCGCCGCTGAGATCAAAATGAGGCTGATAGCCGTGGCCGGTATAGAGCCGTACCGCTTCCGGCTGGCGAAAGCCGGTGGTGAGAAACAGCCGCTGATAACCTGCCTGCAGCGCACGCCGCTCCAGCTCCTGCAACACCACCAGTGCCAGCCCCTGACGACGCAGATCGCTGCGTGTCCAGATACGTTTCAGCTCGGCGGTTTGTGGATCACAGGGTTTGTAAGCGCCCATCGCGATAATCTCGCCGTCACGCTCCAGCACAATAAACAGCCCCTGCGGCGGCAGATACCATTCGGTCAGTTCCTGCTCTTTATGCCGGGCAAAGTAGTCACCGTAGCGCGCGGAATATTCATCAAATAGCCCGCCGAGAATCGGCTGGAGCGCTGGTGCATCGGGTGAAACATCGCGAAAAGTGGATTCACTCATGGTCAGCTCCTTAGTCGCCCAGTCCGGCGGGATTGATTTCTGAACGGTCGATCTTCTCAACACCTTCACCCCAGCGGTTCAGCACCTTCTGATAGTCGCCATTGCCGATCACGCCGTTCAGCGCAGTACTGATCGGTTCCGCCAGGCCGCTTCCTTTCTTCACGGTAACGGCGATGTGCGCCGCTTTTGGCCAGCCACCATCGACACTGCCCACCAGGCGGGTTTTACCCGTCAGTGCCGCTTTCCAGGCTCCAATCACGTTGGGACCGAAGTATGCATCTGCGCGGCCTGCCTGCAGCGCCAGCGTTTGAGCCGCATCATCTTTGGCGTAGATCGGCGTAAAGGCTTTGAGTCCCTTTGCCTGATTCTCTTTATCCCATGCCAGCAGAATCGCCTCCTGATTGGTGCCGGATCCCACGATGATCCGCAGCCCGGCGATATCCTCTGCTTTAGTCAGTGATTTTATCGGGCTGCTGGTTTTGACATAAAAACCCAGGGAGTCTTTACGGTAGGTAGCAAAGTCAAACTTCTCTTTGCGATCTTTGGTCACGGTGATGTTGGAGATTGCCGCGTCATACTTGCCTGAGGCCACACCCAGTGGCCAGTCTTCCCACGACGCAGGCACGACGTTGAGTTTCAGTCCCAGGCTGTCAGCGACAAGCCGGGCAATGTCCACTTCACTGCCGAGCAGGGTTTTGTTGTCGTCGGAAAACACGGTGAGCGGTGGCGAATTCAGTGCCGCAACCGCCACGGTAAAGGAACCTGGCACCACAAAGTGATGACCGGCAGGCAACTGAGCGATGGCATCCGGATTCTTCACGGTATTGACTGGCGCTTTATTCGCTTCAAGACTGACCCGCTGGCCGTTATAGGAAACGCGGGTATCTTCCGCCAGCGCATGGCTGCTGGCCGCCAGAATAAGCAGGGCGAGAAGAGGTGATGTTTTTTTCATGGCCTGTGCCCTATTGTGAGGTGAACTGATTAACGGGTTGTTTCAGGGCAAAGCTGTCGCGCAGGGTGCTGCCCGGATAGTCGCGACGCGTCAGCCCGCGAGCCTGCAGAATCGGCACCACGCGGTCGACAAAGCGTTCAAAGGTATCGGGCGTACCGCCATTGATGATGAAGCCGTCAGCGGCCTGGGTCTCAAACCACTGCTGAAGACCATCGGCGACCTCTTCCGGTGTACCGTGGAACAGCGGGCGCGGCGTGGCGGCTTCCAGCGCCGCCTGACGCAAGGTGTGACCGTGCTCTCTGGCTTTTCGTTTGATCTCGTCGGTGGTGCTGCGGAAACTGTTCTGACCTATGTCGCCAATGTCCGGAAACGGCTGATCCAGCGGGTATTGTGAAAAGTCGTGATGGTCGAAGAAACGCCCCAGGTAATTGAGCGCATCGGTAATTGATACCAGCGCCGCCGTGGTCTGATACTGGCGCTCCACATCCTCTGCATCATCGCCAACAATCACGCTGACACCCTGGAAGATGTGCAGATCCTCTGGATGACGGCCATTCGCCTCCAGTTGCTGCTTCACATCCTGATAAAACGCCTGCGCCTCTTCGCGGGTCGGCTGATGGGTAAAGATGGCGTCAGCGTGGCGCGCTGCCAGCTTTTTACCGTCCTCAGAGGCCCCGGCCTGGAAGATAATCGGACGGCCCTGCGGCGTGCGGGCGATGTTCAGCGGCCCCTGCACCTGGAAGAAGTCACCGTGATGATCGAGCGTATGTAACTTTGCCGGATCGAAGAACTGCCCACTCTCTTTGTCGCGCACAAAAGCATCCTGCTCCCACGAATCCCATAAGCCTTTCACCACCTGCAGATACTCATCGGCAATGCGGTAACGCAACGCATGCTCAGGATGTTTCTGGCGGGAAAAGTTTTTTGCGGAACCTTCCAGCGGCGAGGTCACCACATTCCACCCCGCGCGACCGCCGCTGAGGTGATCGAGGCTGGCAAACTGACGCGCCACGGTGAACGGCTCGCTGTAGGAGGTGGAAACGGTGCCGACCAGTCCCAGATGTTCCGTAACGCCCGCCAGGGCAGACAGGAGTGTCAGCGGTTCAAAGCGATTGAGAAAGTGTGGTATCGATTTCTCATTAATAAATAATCCGTCGGCGACAAACAGGAAGTCGAGCTTGCCCTGCTCCGCTTTACGGGCGATTTTTTTGGCGTAATCCAGGCTGATGCTGGCATCAGCCTGTGCCGCAGGATGGCGCCAGGCGGACATGTTTCCCGATGCGCCATGCAGAATAGTGCCCAGACGAAGTTGTCTTGTGGTCATGATGCTCTCTCTTTTTTAGTCGTAGTGGTGCCCGACGACGGTGTTCAGAACCGTCGTGCGTTAGCGGGCTGCAGATGAATTCAGTTCAGAATGGATTCCCGACATCGCGCATTAAGATGTTGCAGCGCCAGGCGGGCCAGTCGGGCAAAGTAGTCGGCGGCGGGGGCAATCAGCGCCTCATCCGGGGTAAAACTGGCGTGATGCAGACCAAAATCACTGGCGCTGCCAATGCTGACAAACGCACCGGGCACCTGTTGCAGATAAAAGGCAAAATCTTCGCCCAGCAGATGCAGATCGGCCGTCTGCACCCGATAACCCGCCTGCTGCGCCACTTCACTGCTGAAGTTCGCCCAGTGCGCGTCATTGATCAGCACCGGCGGGCCAGGATGCCAGCTCAGGGTTGCCTGCGCGCCATTGGCTTCGGCAACGTGTTCAACCAGCACACGCACCCGCCGCTCCAGTTCCGCGCGCACCTGTAAATCATGGGTTCTGGCCGTGCCGCCAAACTCAACGCCGCCGGGTAACACGTTCCAGCTTTTACCGCCGTCGATACGCGTAATGCTCAGCACCAGACTGTCCAGGGCACTGAAGCTGCGGCTGGTGAGTCCCTGTAATGCCTGAATGATCTGGCTGGCGGTGACAATGCTGTCGACGCCCTGTTCCGGATACGCAGCGTGTGCGCCTTTGCCAGTCACGCGAATAATAAATTTATCCGTATTGGCGTAGAACGCCCCGCTACGGGTAGCGAATGTGCCAATGGGCAGCGAGGGTTCATTGTGCATGCCGAAAATGGCCTGTACCTCATCAAGTACACCCGCCTCAATAAACTGTCTGGCTCCTCGCGCGATCTCCTCTGCGGGCTGAAACAGAATGCGTACCCGGCCAGGCAATTGATCGGACAGCGTATTGAGCTGCAACGCTGCGCCCAGCATCACCGCGCTGTGCAGGTCGTGACCGCAGGCGTGCATGACGCCAGGATGACGGGAATGAAACCGCACGCCACTCGCCTCATGGATCGGTAGTGCATCGATATCCGCGCGCAGCGCAATCACCGTCTCTCCACTGCCAATCTCCGCCACCACGCCGGTCTCGAGGGGATAATCCAGAATCCTGATGCCCGCTGCGGCTAACCATCCCCGCAGTCGCGTCGTGGTCGCAAACTCCTGACCCGACAGCTCTGGCCAGGTATGCAGTTCGCGTCGCCATTCGATCAGTTGTGACTCATGGTTCATGATGACTCTCCACTGAGATTCAGGCTGCGACCAGATGATGCGTAGCCAGCAGTTCAAGTGACGTCAGGCGGGCAACCGGCTCGGTAATCGGCGTGTCGATCACGAACTCATCAATATCAAAATTATGATGCAGTGCATCCAGTTGAGCATGAACCTGCGCTGATGTGCCTTTTAGCAATGACGGTGTGCGCGGCTCTATTTTGTAATCCTTGTAACCGCCCTGACGCACATAGCGTTCGGCCTGCTCAAGACTGGCGACATTGACGCCTGGGCCCTCTTTCACTGCGACGTGATAATGGCGCAGACCGGAAACCAGCAGGTCTGCGCCGGCGGGTGAATCGGCCACCACCACCTGTACAGCCACCAGTGCGCGCTGACCGTGACTCAGGCGGGAGAAAGTACTTAACGCGCGCTCCAGTAACTGACGATCGCCATTGAGGTGGGCCGCAAACACAAACTGCCAGCCCAGACTGGCCGCGAGCCGGGCGCTCTCTTCACTGGCACCCAACAGAAAACGATTGGCCGGGCGTGACGGCAGTGGCGTGGCGGCTAAGCCTTCGTCATCGACATAAGGTTGAGCGGGTGTGAGCCAGCTATCCAGCAGCTGAAGCTGATTAGCAAAGCTCCCTTTTTTAGCGGCATCGACACCCTGTTGCAGTGCATGGGTGGAGAGCGGTAATCCACCTGGCGCTTTGCCTACACCGAGATCGATACGTCCGGGAGCCAGAGAGGCGAGCAGATTAAAGTTTTCTGCCACTTTATAGGGGCTGTAATGCTGCAACATCACTCCGCCCGATCCGACGCGAATATGACGGGTCTGGGCAACGATCCACGCAATTAACACTTCCGGTGAAGGACTGGCGAGCTGCGCGGTGTTGTGATGTTCTGCCAGCCAGAAACGGTGATATCCCCACTCCTCTGCCAGCTGGGCCAGCTGCAGGGTGCGCTGCAGCGCCGCGGTGGGCGTCTCGCCCTGCAGCACGGGTGCTTTATCTAACAGACTCAATCGATATGCCATTCACCTGGTCCTTGTTAATTCCGGTTGCTGACCAGTGTGCTGCGCAGATGATTATTGGTAAAACATCATATTGTTTTATGCTTTATTGAATTCGTCATAATGGGGAGGGATGAAAGGATAAATGAGGATAACGACGCTGAAACAGGATTTGATAGCCAGATCTCACGGATAAAACGGCCTGTTACCTGAAAAAAAGGCGATTGAAACCAGCGAGCCGGCAAAGTTATGCAGAAAATCGTCTTAAGTATGGAAAGCTGTTATGCGTTCTGCCGCGGCGCTGCCTTGATAACAGACATCGGGAATACAACACACTGAAGTCCATTCTGTACTGGAGGAAGAAAGCGCAGAACGTCGGGCAATTAAATAAGCATACTGAGCTTTCAATTGAGGAAAGATAAGTGACTAAAACATTATTTTAGTTAAGGTCGCTGCGAGTTTTGTTTCAGAGGAAAATACCGGGTATTGATAATCGCCACATTGACTTCACAGGGAATGCCGTCGTCGAGATAAACCGTTTCATTAAGCTGAATGACCGCATCGCCTTCCGCTAAATTAAGTAACGTAAGTGATTGTGTATCCGCAAGATTGACGGCTGTTAAATGCTGGTCTCTGAGCTGAACTTTTTTACCTGTCACCTCTTCAATATAGGCATATTTGGAGATTTCCAGCTTGCTGAATTCCATGCTGTTGAACAGGTTTACTGGCAGGTGGATATGTTCCAGTGCCACCGGAATATCGTCAAAACACATCAGACGTAAAATTTTATAAATCTGATCGCTGCTCTTGATACGCAGTGCCTGGGCCATGTCCGCTGAAGGAACCCTGACGATACTGACAGAGATGATTTTTCTGACACCTTTATGGCCATTTCTCTGAGCCTGATAATCAAAAGGTGAAAGCACATGATATCGGTGAGCCTGGCTACTTATCTCCGCGGAACCCACAAAAATACCCGATCCTTTTACCCGATATATTCTCTGCTGTTCTACCAGAATACGTGTCGCCTCACGCACCGTTGCGCGTGTAATGCCGATATTTTTGGCAATTGATATTTCGGTATCCAGCTTTTCTCCGGGTTGAAGGCCATCATCCTTAATTTTATTGAGGATGTAATTAACCACCTCTTTTTGCTTTTCAGTAATGCCATCAGCCATTGGCTTTCTTCCCATTTGCGTGAAGGACGGTCTCCCTCTAATCCGTGTCAGTACAGTTCTGCCTGACATTGCCGGATGAGTACCACTACGGCTCGCTGAATATGTGATCAACTTATCAAATTGGCACTGATGTTAAGCCTGTTCAGCCAAATTTTAACTTTACATGTTGTGTCAGTACACGTCGAAGGACATTATCGAGATGACTAGACATCTTTAACATGTACAGATGTACCGGTTAAAGTGAAATTTAATTTTATGTGCACGCTAAGAAACGCGTTATTTCTTAACGGCTTGATAAAACGTTCTTTTACGAATCGGACTGCCTTTATTTTCCCGCACAGTGAGTGGACGCAGGTTGCCTGCAGGTTCAGTCAAAAAGGGATGAAAGGCGATTTAATAAAAAATGACTGTACATATTCAGGCATTTTCAGCAGGAGCAAGGCGATGTCACACCTGGCTAAGTGGTTAAACAACGAGAAAATCCAGTACGTCGAAAGCGTTGCTGACTGGCAGGAAGCACTCGTCATTGCGGGGCGTCCTCTGCTCAGTGAGGGCGCAATCTCGCAGGATTACATTGATGCGATCATTCAGCAAAAAGAGGAGATCGGGCCCTTTTTCGTCATCGCTCCGCAGATTGCAATGCCTCACGCCCGTCCGGAACAGGGCGCGCACAAACTGGGGTTGTCGATTGTGCTGCTGGGCACAGCCGTGAAATTTGACTCTGAAGAGAACGATCCGGTAAAGGCCATTTTTATGTTTGCCGCGCCGGACAGCAATAGCCATATCGAAATGATTTCTGAGCTTGCAGAAGTTCTGTCTGATGAAGCGATCATGGCCCAACTCTTCAGGGTGACCAGTAAAGAAGCGCTGATAACGATTTTATCGGGCGTCTGAATTGCCCGCTAAAACACGACATGTGATCAACAGTGAATGAGGTGAGATATGAAAATTATGGCGGTTTGTGGTTCAGGTCTGGGCAGCAGCTTCATGATGGAAATGAACATTAAGAAGGTGCTTAAAACTATTGGTGTTGAAGCGGAAGTTGAACATTCTGATCTCGGCTCTGTTACGCCCGATGTGGCGGATGTTTTTGTGATGGCAAAAGATATTGCCTACAGCGCCAACCTTCCTGAACAGAAGGTTATCATCATTAACAACATTATTGACCTGAAAGAAGTGGAACAAAAAATACGCGAGTATTTTGAGAAAAACTGACGCTAATAATTAGATAAACACCTTACCCTCGAGGTTAATATGTTTACTCAAAATCTTTTGCAGTTCGTCGTCGACGTGCTGAAAGTGCCCTCAATATTAGTCGGACTGGTGGCATGTTTCGGACTGATTGCGCAGAAGAAGCCGTTTCCTGACGTTATTAAGGGCACGGTTAAAACCATTCTGGGCTTCCTGGTGCTGGCAGGCGGAGCGACCGTTCTGGTTGGTTCCCTGACACCACTTGGCGACATTTTTAAACATGCATTTGATGTTCAGGGCATCATTCCTAATAACGAAGCAATGGTCTCTATCGCACTGGCAAAATATGGTGCGCCAACCACGATGATCATGGCCTTCGGCATGGTCGCCAACATCGTTGTTGCCCGATTTACCCGACTTAAATATATCTACCTTTCCGGCCATGTGACCTTCTATATGGCCTGTATGATCGCGATTATTTTATCAGTTGCCGGTTTTGAAGGTGTGCAGCTTATTTACACCGGCTCACTGCTTCTGGGTATTCTGATGGCCACCTTCCCGGCAATTGCACAGCCTTATATGCGTAAGATCATCGGGGGCGACCATGTCGCGCTGGCGCATACCGGGACCATTGGCTATGTCTTATCTGGCTGGATCGGCTCTTTAGTGGGTAAAGGTTCTAAATCCACCGAAGAGATGAACATGCCAAAAAACCTCAGTTTTTTGCGCGACAGCACGATCTCCATCTCGCTAACGATGATGATTATTTACTTAATCCTGTCGGTGTCAGCAGGTAAAGAGTATGTAGAGGCCAACTTCAGTCATGGTCAGAACTACCTGGTTTACTCGTTTATTCAGGCCATAACTTTTGCGGCGGGCGTCTTTATTATTCTGCAGGGTGTGCGCTTAATCCTGGCTGAGATCGTTCCGGCCTTTACCGGCTTTTCAGAAAAACTGGTACCGGAAGCAAGACCCGCGCTGGATTGCCCGATTGTTTTCCCTTATGCCCCGAATGCGGTGCTGGTCGGCTTTATCTCCAGCTTTGTTGGTGGCCTGGTTGGGCTGTTTGTCCTCGGTCAGCTGCATTGGGTATTAATTCTGCCGGGTGTTGTGCCCCACTTCTTCTGTGGCGCTACGGCGGGCGTATTTGGTAATGCCACCGGTGGCAAACGCGGGGCGATTTGCGGTGCCTTTGCACATGGCCTGCTGATTACCTTCCTGCCTGTCGCGTTGCTACCGGTACTGGGACAGATCGGGCTGACCAACACGACCTTCTCGGATACCGACTTCGGCGTGACCGGCATTCTGCTTGGCAATATGGCTCACTTTATGGACAAGGGAACCATCACAATGATCATCACCGGTATTTTTGGCTTGTTAGTGATTTATAACTTCATGGCCAAAAAGAAGGCACCTGCTGAAACGAATGCAGGGTAAAAAGAAAGTGTACTAACCCAGAAAGGGCGATTAGCCCTTTCTGGGCGTGTGTTTCATCGGCTCTTCATTCCCCTCCTGGTCCTTATCAGAATCCCCCTCACCTGTGCCGACAATAGCCGTAATTTACGCTCGTTACGCTCATCCCTGACCTGAAACGCCTCATCGTGACACAGATTCACTGACATCTTCTGGCACTAATCACACTAAAAAAGGACTATTCCGAACACAAAATGTGATCTATATCACATTTACAACATTAGTCCGGCTAATAGATAAAATTTAACAATAAAACAATTGAATGATAATGATTAACATTTACACTCTCATCCGCATATAACAAAGCGTTAAACGCTGCAAAATCCACAAATAATATGCGGTATTTATTTTTTTAAGGTTAAAACCCTGGCGTCTTTGGTTGTCAGGATTTTTATCTGGTTAGTCAGATTTATGTTTACTGGAGTTGTTGAGCGCACATCCAACGCTGCTGGCTTAATGCCGGCAGGGTCACTGGTATTAACGCACAGGAACTGAACATGCTTTTACGCTCATCCACACAGGCGGCTCTGGATCTCGCGCCAGCCTCCAACGCCAGCGGTGCCGAAACGGCCATTTTTAACGATCAGCAACTGGCGGCCTGGTCGCAGCAGACTCAGGAAGTGCTAACGCTGATGACGCGCACCGTTACCGGCGTAGAGAAGCCCTTCAGCGGCATTCTGCCCCACGAACTGGCGGCGGAGTTCAGCGAGGTCAATCTCGATCACCCACTCGGCAACAACGAGGATGCACTGGCGGAGCTGAGCCAGCTCTATCTTCGTGACGCCGTCTGGTTTCACCATCCTAAATACCTGGCGCACCTGAACTGCCCGGTGGTGCTGCCCTCGCTGATGGCAGAGCAGATTATGGCGGCAGTCAACAGCTCGGTCGATACCTGGGATCAGAGCGCAGGCGGCACCCTGATTGAGCAGAAGGTGATCGACTGGACGCTTGGCCGTATTGGTCTGCCAGCCGGTTCGGATGGGATCTTCACCAGCGGCGGTACCCAATCCAACCTGATGGCAATGCTGCTGGCGCGTGACAGCTGGTGTGCCGCGCATCATCCGGGACACCTGATTAAGCATCGTGGCCTGCCTGAAACTGCCTCGAAATGGCGGGTGTTTACCTCGAAACTCAGCCACTTCAGCATCCAGAAGTCGATGGCGATTCTGGGACTGGGCTATGACGCGGTTATCGCCGTTGATCACGATGACCATTACCGCATGGACGCGGGATGTCTGGCACAGGAGATCGCGCGTTGCCGCAGTGAAGGGCTGATCCCGATTGCGGTGGTCGCCACCAGCGGCACCACAGACTTTGGCAGCATCGATCCACTGCCGGAAATCGCCCGTCTCTGTGACGATTACGGTTTATGGATGCACGTTGACGCCGCGTATGGCTGTGGCCTGCTGGTCTCTGAAAATCATCGTTCCCGCCTGAATGGCATTGAGCGCGCGGACTCCGTGACCGTTGATTATCACAAATCGTTCTTCCAGACCGTCAGCTGTGGCGCCTTCTTTGTGCGGGACAGCCAGAATCTGAAGCATGTCACGCACCATGCGGACTACCTCAATCCGCTCAGCGCCCAGCAGGAAGGCACGCCGAATCTGGTCAACAAAAGCATTCAGACCACCCGCCGTTTTGATGCGCTGAAAATGTGGCTGACACTGCGCGTCATGGGCCCGGCGGCGCTGGGTGATGCCTTTGATACCCTGATCGATCTGACACAGGCTGCGCACCAGCTATTAACGGCGCATCCGGCCATTGAAGTGCTGCACGCGCCTGAGCTGACTACCCAGATTTTCCGCTACATTCCCGGCAAACATGCCAGCGACGCGCAGATCGATGAGATCAACGCCGCCATCCGTAAAGCGCTGTTCCGCTCCGGTAATGCGGTGATCGCCGGAACCAAAGTGGATGGACGTCAGTATCTGAAATTCACCCTGTTAAATCCCACCACCACCATTGCCGACCTCGAAGATGTATTGAGCCTGATTGCGCATTACGGCCGCGAACAGGTTCGTGCTTCTGCGCTGAGCGCGGCGAATCAGGGAGCGATCTGAAATGAATAATCCTGTTTACGATTTTATTGGCATCGGCATTGGCCCTTTCAACCTGAGCCTGGCCTGTCTGAGTGAGCCGGTTGAGGGATTAAACGGTATTTTCCTGGATGAGAATCCCGGCTTTGACTGGCACACCGGCATGATGCTGGAAAACGCCCATCTGCAGACGCCGTTTATGGCCGACCTGGTGACACTTGCCGATCCCACCAGCCCGTACAGCCTGCTTAACTACATGAAGGAAAAAGGAAAACTATACTCTTTTTATATCCGTGAAGACTTCTTCCTGATGCGCAAAGAGTATAACCAGTACTGTCAGTGGGCCAGCTCGCGTCTGTCTAATCTGCGCTGGAACAGCCATGTCGAGTATGTCAGCTACGATGAAGCGGCCGGCATTTATCACCTCCAGGTGACCGACACCCGAAGCGGAGAGAAACAGCGCTATCAGGCGCGTCATCTGGTGCTCGGCACCGGGCCAAAAGCCTGGATGCCGGCGTGCAGCCAGCCGCACCGCCAGCGCCTGACCCACTCCAGCCATTATCTGGCCAATAAAGCGGAGTTGCAGCAGAAGCGTTCAATTACCGTGCTGGGTAGCGGCCAGAGCGCAGCGGAAATCTACTACGATCTGCTGACCGATATCGACCGCTTTGGTTATCAGCTCAACTGGATCACCCGCGCGCCGCGCTTCTATCCGCTGGAGTACACCAAGCTGACGCTGGAGATGACCTCGCCGGAGTGGGTGGACTATTTCCACGCCCTGCCCGCCAGCACACGCGACGAGCTGAATGCCCGTCACAAGAATCTCTACAAGGGAATCAACAGCAGCTTAATCAATGACATTTACGACCTGATGTATGTGAAACAGCTTGACGGCGATCTCAATGTCAATCTCTTCACACACTCGGCACTCACTGCGATGCGCTGGCTGCCGCAGGGGGAATTCGAACTGACGCTGCATCAGGAAGAGCAGGATTGCACCTTCACCCGTCGCACCGAAGGACTGGTGATGGCGACCGGTTATCACTACCAGCCACCGATGTTTTTAGAGGGTATCCACGCCCGCCTGCGCTGGGATGACAAAGGCCGCTATGACGTTCAGCGCAACTACAGCATCGATCATCACAATCAGATCTTCGTGCAGAACGCCGAACTGCATACCCACGGTTTTGTCACGCCGGATCTCGGCATGGCCTGCTACCGCAACTCAGTCCTGCTGCGTGAACTGACCGGACGCGAGGTGTATCCCATCGAGCGTCAGATCGCCTTCCAGACTTTCCCGGCTAAATCGGAGCATTGAGATGAGTTCACCAATACTGTTCAGGGCCGATCGTCCCGCAGGCCAGTTTACCCTGAGACCGATGCTTGAGCGCGATGCGTCACTCATCCACAGCTGGGTCACCCGTGATTACGCGCGCTTCTGGGGCATGCAGCAGCAGAGTCTGGAACAGGTCGCGGCGTTTTATCAGACGCTGACCGCATCCGATCCTCATGCCGCGCTGATTGGCTGCTGCAATGACAAGCCCATCTGCCTGATTGAGTGTTATCGCGCCCGCGACGACGAGGTCGGCACGTTTTATCCGGCCGCGCCTGATGATTACGGCATGCACATTCTGATTGCTCCGGCCAGCCAGCCAATCAAAGCCTTTAGCTGGCAGGTCTTCACGCTGGTGATGGACTACATGTTCAGCCGCCCTGAGGTAAACCGTGTCGTGGTAGAGCCGGACGTGCGCAATGAAAAAATTCACGTGCTGAATAAACGCGCCGGATTCCGCTATCAGCACACCATCGACATGGGCCATAAAACCGCCTGGCTGGCCTTTTGCCAGCGGGACGATTATCAACACGCGTTACTGCAGGAGTCGCAGACCATGAATACCTCCGCTTCACTGACCGACGGCACACATCTTACGGGCGACAACTGGACACAGGCCAACCGCATGCTGATCCGCAAAGCGATTGCCGAGTTCACACATGAAAAAATCATCACGCCGCAGGCATCGCAGGATGGCAGCTATCAACTGGCGGTGCCGGGCGGTGAAGCAACGTACCATTTCCAGGCGGCGCGGCTGGCGCTGGATCACTGGGAAATTGACGCGAAGTCACTACGCAAGCAGGAGAATGGTCGCGATCTGCCGCTGGATGCGCTGAAGTTTATTGTGGAATTCAATGGCGAGATTGGCATTCCGCAGGCGTTGCTGGCGACCTATATGGAGGAGATCAGCAGCACACTGTGCAGCAGCGTGTATAAACTTCAGAAGAATAATCCCGACAGCCAGGCGCTGGTCACAGCCGATTTCCAGACCGTGGAAGCGGCAATGACCGAAGGCCATCCCTGCTTCGTCGCTAACAACGGACGTATCGGTTTCGATGCGCAGGATTATCTGGCCTATGCGCCGGAAGCCGCCGCGCCCGTACACCTTATCTGGGTCGCTGTTCACCGCCGCAATGCCCATTTCTCCAGCCTTAGCGGGCTGAGCTATGAACAGCTGATGCGTGATGAGCTGGGCGACACCACCGTGGAACACTTCAATACGCAGCTGGTGAATAAAGGGCTGGCGGTTGAGGACTATATCCTGATGCCTGTGCATCCGTGGCAGTGGCAGAACAAACTGCTGACCGTGTTTGCGGCGGACATCGCTAATCACGATATTGTTTATCTTGGCAGCGGCGACGATGCTTATCAGGCGCAGCAGTCTATCCGCACCTTCTTTAATCGCAGCCAGCCTTCTAAGCGTTATGTGAAAACCGCACTGTCGGTGCTGAACATGGGCTTTATGCGCGGTCTGTCACCCTACTATATGGCGACAACCCCTGCCATTAACGGCTGGCTGGAACAGCTGGTGGCGGGGGATGCGTGGCTTCAACGCTGTGATTTCCGTATCCTGCGCGAAGTCGCTTCCGTCGGCTATCACAACCGCTACTATGAGCAGGCGATCAAAGGCGATTCCGCCTACAAAAAGATGTTTGCAGCGCTGTGGCGGGATAATCCCGCGGCCAGCCTGCAACCTGGCCAGCGTCTGATGACCATGGCCTCATTCCTGCACGTTGATCACCATCAGCAGGCTCTGCTGCCTGCACTGATTGCCGACTCCGGTTTGCCAGCGAAGCAGTGGATTGATCGCTATCTCACCTGCTACCTCAGCCCGCTGCTGCACTGCTTCTATCAGCATGACCTGGTGTTTATGCCGCACGGTGAAAACCTGATCATGCTGCTGGAGAACAACGTGCCAGTCAGTGCTTACATGAAGGATATCGGCGAAGAGATTGCCGTGATGAACCCGGATGCCGTGCTGCCGGAGGGCGTGCAGCGCCTGGCGGTGGATGTGCCGGAGAACCTCAAATTACTGTCGATCTTTACCGATGTATTTGACTGCATCTTCCGCTTTATCAGCGCGATTCTGCATCAGTCAGGAACGCTGCCGGAAGAGGATTTCTGGCAGGCGGTGGCGCAATGCGTGAAGGATTATCAGCAGGCGCATCCCGAGCATGCCACTAAGTTCGCCCGTTATGACATGTTTGCGCCGGAGTTTACCCGCTCCTGTCTGAACCGCCTGCAGCTGGCGAATAATCAGCAGATGATCAACCTTGCCGACCCCGCCGAGAATCTTAAATTCGCGGGTACGCTTGTCAACCCGATTGCCCGCTGGCGCTAAACGTTACACTGTCACTCTGGTTTAATGCGGTCACTTCGGTGGCCGCTTTTTAATGGTTATATTGCAGGTATTCATCATGGCTTCTTTTCTCCCGGTGGCGCAACTGACCCGCCGACATCTCATCTTTCCGCTGTCGCTGGTCTTATTCGAGTTTGCCACCTATATCGCCCATGACATGATCCAGCCCGGCATGCTGCTGGTGACACAGGAATTTAAGGTCGGGCCTGAATGGGTTTCTACCTCGCTGACCGCCTATCTGGCGGGTGGCATTCTGCTGCAGTGGCTGCTTGGACCACTCTCGGATCGCATCGGGCGGCGTCCGGTGCTGCTCAGCGGCGTGGCGTTTTTTATGCTCTCCTGCATCGCGACCCACTGGGTACAGAATATTGAACAGTTCATCCTGCTGCGGTTTCTTCAGGGCATGAGCCTCTGCTTTATCGGGGCGGTAGGTTACGCGGCGATACAGGAGGCGTTCACAGAGTCGCTCAGCATTAAAATGATGGCGCTGATGGCCAACGTCGCCCTGCTGGCCCCACTGGCCGGGCCGCTGGCGGGCGCAGCTTTTCTTACCGTGGGAGAATGGCGCACCCTGTTCTGGTTGATTGGGGCTGTCGCGGCGCTGGCGCTGGCCGGGCTGTGGTATGCCATGCCTGAAACGGCGGGCGATCGTCAGAAACCGCTGTCGCTGCGTTCGATTATTGGCGGTTATGCCTTATTGCTAAAAGAACCTCAGGTGATGCGCGGCTCGCTGGCGATCGGGCTGGTCACCGTGCCCTGCATTGCCTGGGTAGCATTGTCGCCCGTGATTTTGATCCACGGTGCGCAACTGAGCCGCATCGACTATGCGCTGTTACAGCTGCCGGTTTTTGCCGCCATGATTGCAGGTAATCTGACTCTGGGTCGATTATCCAGCCGTCTGCCCATTGAACAGCCTGTAAGACTCGGTGCATGGCCTGTGGTCTGCGGACTGACCATTGCAGCGATCGCCACCATGATTAACCCAGACAGCTATCTGTGGCTGACTGCCGGAATGAGTCTCTACGGTTTTGGCACCGGACTGGTCAACGCCGGACTGTATCGCATGACACTTTTTTCCAGCCGCGCAGGCAAAGGCAGCGTGGCAGCGATGCTTGGGATGGTGAGCATTCTGATCATTGCACTCGGCATTGAAGCCGCAAAAACCGCGTATTTCAGCTTCGGCAACGGTGGTTTTAGCATAGTGAATCTGATCTGCGGTCTGCTATGGCTGGGTCTGGTCAGCGCATTCCTGCGTGCAGGACAGCGAAAATTATGCGCGGAGTAGTCATTACCCAGCTATAAAAAATTGCGGGATGGCAAAACAGTGTTTGTCATTCCGCACGCTCAGAACACTGATTAAATCTCCTTCACTTCCGCATTGATTTTATTCAGATAAGCTTCGACCAAATCGTTACTTTATCTGCGTGTTGCGTCATTCGATGATGATTGCGCCTGCTGAGGCAATGGATAAATCTTTTATGCCGGAAACACAGGGATACCATGACTTTGCCTTTAACTGAACAACTGGTGCAGTGGCGTCGCGAACTGCACCAGCATCCTGAACTTTCGAATCATGAATATGCCACTACGGAACGGATTACACGCTGGCTGGAACAGGCAGGAATCCGGCTGAAGCCGCTGGGGCTGAAAACCGGCGTCGTGGCAGAAATCGGTCATGGCGAACCGCTGATCGCCCTGCGCGCGGATATTGATGCGTTACCGATTGAAGAAACCACCGAGCGACCGTGGCGATCACAGCAGCCGGGCGTGATGCACGCCTGTGGTCACGACGTTCACAGCGCCGTGATGCTCGGTGTGGCGTTGCAACTGAAACAGCAGGAAGAGACGCTGCCAGGCCGGGTGCGGATTCTGTTTCAGCCCGCCGAAGAGACTTTCAATGGCGCGCGTCAGCTGATTGAAGCCGGTGCGCTGGAAGGCGTTCAGGCGATATTCGGCCTGCACAATGCGCCTGACCTGCCGCTGGGCATGCTTCAGAGCCGGGCGGGTGCGTTTTATGCCAACGTCGACCGCTTTGTGATCCGCATTGAGGGCAAAGGCGCGCATGCCGCACGACCAGATGAGGGGATCGATTCGATCGTGATTGCCAGTCATATCGTGACGGCACTGCAGACCCTGCCGAGCCGGGTATTCAGCTCGCTGGAAACGGTGGTGCTGAGCGTAACGCGCTTTACCGCCGGTAATACCTGGAACGTGCTGCCGCAAAGCGTTGAGCTGGAGGGCACCGTACGCACTCACAACGGCGAGATTCGGGCGCAGATCCCGCACCGCATGCGGTCGCTGATTCAGGGTATCGCCGCCGGGTTTGGTGCGACCGCAGAACTGGAGTGGACCGAGGGACCACCGGCCCTGATTAACACGCCAGGCTGGGTGGATGTTGCTCTGGACGTTGCAGAACAGAGTGGCTATCTCGCGGAGCATGCTGAGTCGCCGCAGATGGGCGGAGAAGATTTTGCCTTCTATCTGCAACAGGTGCCGGGCGCGTTTGTCAGCATCGGCAGTGCCAGCCAGTTTGGGCTGCATCATCCCGCCTTCGATCCGGATGAAGCGCTGATTGGTCCGGCGGTGGCGTACTTCACCCAGCTGGTACCGCGTGCGTTGCAGATTGTCGCGGCGCAATGACGAAAAAAGGAATGCCGGTGACGGGTGACATCGCATTTCAGGAGCAGCCTGAAGCGATTGTGGTGGAGTCCACTGAAGGTTTTAACCTGGCACTACGTTTTACCTGAGTGCAGACCTGTTATGTTGTGAAAAACGCCTCAAATGAGGCGTTTTTCACAGGCGTTACAACGATACAAATCAGAAGGTGTAGCTGGCGGTCACTGAAAAATTACGCGGTTCGCCGTAGACCACAGAGCTGGCCACGTTGGTGTCATACTCTTTGTCGAACAGATTATTGAGATTGCCCTGCAGTGACAGGTTTTTGTTCACCTGATAGCGGGCGAATAGATCAACCAGTGCATAGCTGCCCTGCCGCGCGCGCCAGGTGCCATTACCTTCCGGGCCGCCGACATCGTTCCAGACGTGCGTCTGCCAGTTCACGCCGCCACCCAGCGTCAGCTGCTGCAGTGTCGGCAGACGATAGCTACTGAACAGGTTAAAACTGGTCTGCGGCAGTTGCGGGTTAAACGTGCTGCCATCGCGGTTTTCCGCGATGTAACGCGACCCGCCAAAAGTCATCTGCCAGTTGTCGGTTAATGCACCGTTGACTTCGAACTCCACACCACGACTCACAACCCCTTTGCGGCCAACGTAGGCAACATCTCCAGAGCCCTGAATGGTCTGCGTCGTCGCTTCACCTGCGTTATCCAGCTCCGTGCGGAAAACTGAAACGGAGGTTGTCAGGCGACTGTCCAGCCAGTCAGATTTCACGCCTGCCTCGTAGTTTTTACCGATAACCGGCGACAGGTAAGCACCGCTGGCATCGCGGTAATCCTGGGGCTGGAACACCGAGGTATAGCTGGCGTAAGCCGACCAGTTTTCGGCGAAGTCATAAATCAGCCCGCCATACGGCGTAATGTTGTTTTCTTCCGCTTCGCCACTTAAGGTTTCGCGATTCCAGTTGGTGTAACGGGCGCCGAGAATCAGGTGCAGCGGATCAGCAAGTGACAGGCGGGTTGCCATGTAAGTTGATTTCTGGCGAACCAGTTGGGTATCGCTGGCAGGCAGACGCGGTGTCCAGTTGGATTCCGGATACTGGCCGTTGAAGTCGTTATAGTTACCTAACGACGCCGACGAGATATTCTCAAAGGTGCTGAAGTACTTATTATCCTGGCGGGTGTAGTTGACGCCCACCATCAGCTCATGCTGGCGCCCCAGCAGTTCATACGGGCCGCTGGCAAAAGCATCCACTGCATCCACTTTCCGTTTGCCGGTGTTATAACCGGTTCCGCCCACCACCGGATAGTCAGCATAGGAAGAGACACCCGCGCCGGTATTGCGATCGAAATAGCCATCAAGATAGATCTGCTTACTGTCCAGACGCATCTCGTTGTGCGCCCCGTTCAGGGTGATGTTCCAGCCGTTATCGAAATCCTGCTTCAGGTTTACAAAGAGTTTGCGATTCTCTTTGTCGTTATAGGCCCAGTCAGGCGCGGTGTTGTAGCCGCGACGGGTATGAATCTGTGTGCCGTCCGTGTACCAGCGTGGTGCGCCGCCCCACATGGTGGAGTCGGTGTTGACCTGACTGAACTCATAACCGACAGAGAGCGTGGCAGAATCCGTCAGATCGGCGTCAACTACGCCATAGATGAACTGTTTTTTAGCGCCGTAGCGTTCGATGAAGCTGTTGTTATCCTGCCAGCCTGCAACCAGTCGGCCACGCACATTACCTGACTCACTGAGCGGCGCCGAAAGATCGGCAACATAACGCTGTTTGTTCCAGCTGCCGTAGCTGGCAGAGACGGTGCCGCCGAATTCTTTGCTGTCCGCATGTTTGCGTACCATATTGATGGCTGCTGAAGGATTGCCTGGCCCGGTCATCAGCCCCGTTGCGCCGCGAACCACTTCAACGCGCTCATACAGGGCCATATCGGTCTGTGCATCGCCCAGGTTCCAGCGTTCGGCAAAAGCAGTCGGAATGCCATCGACCATATAGTTGTCGATCATAAAGCCGCGCGCATAGTAGTTAGTGCGGTCCATATCCCCACTGATACCGTGGATTCCAGTGGTATTTGCCAGCACATCATTCAGCGACTGAAGTTGCTGATCAGCCATTCGCTGCTTGCTGACAATGCTGACTGACTGCGGCACATCACGCGCAGTGCCCAGCATTTTTGTACCTGCACGGGTAACCGGGACGCTGTAATCGGTTTCGGGCGAAGAGACCGCAGCAGCATTATCGGCAGCGGTAACGGTCAGAGTCTGGTCAGTGCTGGCAGCGGGTGCCTGAGTCTCTGCGGCATGCGCAATGTTATGTGCCAGTGATGAGGCGACAATCACGGCCAGCAACGAGAAGCGAAATGGACGTTGCAGAGCAATCACGTTCTTAATCCTGGGATGCTGAAGATCGAAGGCGTTCATTAATTCCTCAATTATCTTTATGTTTTTATGCTGCCATTATCACGGCCCTGCATCCTGCGGGCATCGCCTGACTGCTTATGCTCAGAGAAATCAAAAACCCTCTCGTAAGCGTTTACGCGCAAGTGTGAAAAAACTTTAAAGCAAATGAGAAATATACGCATTGCGATTATCAATGCAAGATTTGGTTAACAAACAATGCTGATTCTTTCAAAAAAGTATTTATCGGGTTCTGACTGCTGGAGAGGATCGCCAGCAAGGAAGGGATTTTCACATCAGTGTAAAAGCGAATTTAACCTCGGTAAGCAAATGCTGCTTCACTATAAATAATTATAAAATCCTGTAATGCCCGTTCATTGAGCTGAAGTTTCCCTTTCTCATGCAACAATCCCCGTCTTGATTCATTTTTTTCCTTATTTAACACCAGATATTGCAGGAATTCGTCAATGCGCAAAATTTTACCTCTTAAAGCGCTGATCATTACGTCCGTTTTCAGTGTATTTTCAGCCTCCGCCGCCACACTTATGCAGAATGTAAGTTCAGGCTGGGAAAATTTCAGCAATAACGTCGCCACCACCTGGCAGCAACCTGAGGGTATCGACTTTTACCTTCCCGCTATTACCTGGCACAACCGTGCAACCTACGATCGGGAACATATTAATAAATATAATGAAAGACCCTGGGGCGCAGGTGGCGGGATTTCCCGTTACGACGAAAAAGGCAACTGGAACGGCATCTATTTAATGGCGTTTAAGGACTCCTTTAATAAATGGGAACCCTTCGGTGGCTATGGCTGGGTGGCAACCTGGCGGCCGCTTGCTGATCAGAGTTTTCACTGGGGTGCAGGTTACACTGTTGGCGTGACCGCACGACACAACTGGGACTATATTCCGGTGCCAGCCGTCCTGCCACTGGCCTCAATCGGCTATGGCGATCTCGATTTCCAGATGACCTATATTCCCGGTACGCATAACAACGGGAACGTCTATTTTGCCTGGCTGCGCTACCACTTCTGATTATCCTGAATGTAAGCGTTAGCGTGACATCGCCATGATAGAGAGATCGTTCAGGGAAAGCGTCTCGCCATCATAGCGATGTCGCAGCAGATAATAACTTTCGCAGTGAATAATCTGCTCAACCGCATCCGAAAAGGTGTTCATCGCGCTGCGCATCTGGCTCAGATAGTCATGAGTGTCATACACCCGGTCGATACCCTCCAGCGCATGATTCATGATTTTGCGGGCCACATCATTAGGCGTGTCGAGCGCGGAAAGTTTAGATCGTGCGGTCCGGCGCAAATCGCGCGGCGTAAAGGCTTCCAGCCCGAGTCCGCGTGGAGCGCGAATCATCCGGCGCAATGCCTGGTTCAGTGCGCCTTTTGACAGTGGCTGTTGCGGATCCCGTGGCGCAGGCACCAGCCAGGGGGAATCGGGATCCGCATCGCGCAGCAATGCTTCAATGCATTGCTTCATCAGGGGTGAAATGGGTAACACATGTTCCCGCTGTGATTTGTTGCGTGTGCCCTGCATCCACAATCCTAACTGCAGATCGAACTCCGTTTTTTGCGCCTGTACGATTTCATCAGGCCGTCGGGCACTGACAAGACACAAACGCAGCGCCCAGCGGACTTGTTCTGATAATGCCCAGTTGTCCAGCCCATGCCAGAAAACCCAAATTTCCGCATCAGTGAGTTGCCGACTGCGCGGCGGCGTTGAGCGACCTGCGACATCCCGTTTCTTCATTGAGGCAATAGGTGAATGATCGAGATAACCCTGCATCTCAGCCCAGGCAAGGAATTGTTTAGTCAGCGCAAAGACCCTTCGCGCCTCCTCTTTTTTACCGTCGGCAATCAGAATGTTGTAGAGCCGGTTGAGCCGTAAACGGTTCAGTGCTTTGAGGGGCAGCAACCCGATGTTGGGCAGAACATGTTTTAGCAGCGATGAGATCGCAATCTCGGGACGCCGACGGCTACTTAGCAATGACAGTTTGACCCAGACTTTCATCACCTGCTCAACGGTGCCCTCATCGCCAAAATTATCCAGCTCACTAAGCGTGGCAGTTTTTACCTGCTCCAGCCAGACCAGTACATGACGGCCCACATACGCTGAACGGTCCATGGTCTGAGTCAGATTTGTTGTCACATCGCTACCTTGTTACTTCACTGCAAAGCGGGACATTCTAATGACAATGTGCATGTGACTCCAGACCTATTAAGTCTGGAGTCACAAAGACGCGTTTTGAGTAAAATTGAAGGCGTTGATGGGGTGTTATGCTGAACCAGAAAAGGGATTTTTACTGGATAAAAATGCGATACAGAAGCGCTTCAGGAGTGAAACATCAACGTAATGATCTTGTGACTCACTTATGTTCCTCAATGCCATCCATGGCGTATAAATTCCAGTCTCAATCGGGCAGCAAGTGATACCAGCCCGGAATGAACGCTGTGCGTCATTAGCTGCCAGCCTGACAGGATAATGATTTACACAGCCCGCTCTTCACCAAAACAGCATGTGCTTTACTGGCAGGCTCACCGTATCCACTATTTGAAATCAACCTGCATCAACTCGGCGATGGTGGAGTCGCGGGTTGTTACTACGCAGCGATCCAGGTAATCGGTAAATCTTGAGGGTTTGTTCATACCCAGTTGCAGCAGTTTGGAATTATCGAATACCACATTCAGGTTTGAGAAATGACCATACAAATTCATGGCGCGCAGCATGATGCGCTCGTTGCAGGGCCCGAACAGATCCTTAAAGGTTCTTCTGCTGTCAGAGAGCTGTTTATAGGACACCTTCTGATAATCAACGCCGAGTGCCCTGCTCCCTGATGCTTTAGCCATCGCTTCGTCAATTTCAGCGAAGGTCACACTGCTTTGTGTGCCAGCAGAGATATGAATCACCTCATTAATGACGTCTTCTGCATCAAGCAGCATCACCAGCGCATCCGCGCAGTAATCAACCGGAACGACATCAATACGATCGTCCAGGTCGCAGGTGAATTTCCCTAATGCCAGCGCCATACGGAATACCCAGAAAATACTGGCTGACGGCAGACAACCCTGATCGGAATGGCCCACGACGATTGATGGCCGGGCAATGACCAGAGGCAGTTCCGGCAGCTTTTCGGTCATCATTTTTTCAATTGAGGCCTTACTCCAGGTGTACTCGACAACATGTTGATCGCGGCTGGAATCCAGTCCGCCTTCAGTCACCAGCGAGCCACGCTCCGGTGCACAAGACATCGCCGTACCCACGTGGATAAATTTCTCAAGTCCCGCGACACGGCTCATGCGTTCAGCGAACTGGAATGTGCCTTCAACATTCACTTTCCAGATAGTGGGATTGTTACCAAAAGAGGCAACGGCAGCACAGTTAATAACGTGGGTGACGTCATTAATCCGGGAGTCATTGATAAAGTTTTCCGTTAATGCCAGATCACCTAAAATGATATTTTCAGGTGTTAACGTGTGAATAACTGACTCACTTAAGCCAAAGTTTTTCAGGTTAGCTTTAAGCCTTTTTAGCCCTTCTTCAACCGTCTCGCCTCTGACCAGCAGCAGCAGCCTATCCTTGACCCTGTTCTGTAATAAATTTGCTACAACAGCCCCGCCTAAAAAACCTGTAGAACCAGTAATAAGGATTTTTTTCATGATAGTGCCATTTAATCTGATTGATCAAAGGAAGCATTACTAAACCGCTTCCCAAACAGGAAACAATTAAAAAAAATAAATTGTTCAGGTAAATCATTTCTGATGTATGCGCTGGTGAGTTCAGGTTTACTGCTGAGTCCGACGTCAATGCTTTCCAAACCTGTCACTTCGTAAACCCGACCAGTATAAAGCCAGTTTCTATCGCCAGGCTCAACAACACTGCAGATATTTTACGAAACACGTTCGTTGAAGATTTATTTATATTCTACACAGGAGTAATAACTGCTGACCTCCCCACTCTGCGGCTAAGTTGCCGCTTTAATTTGAACCATTTTCCTCAGTCGGGATCAAGCTATATTAGATTTATATTTTGTGAACTTTACAGGTTAGTTATAAATTAAGTTTATTAAGAATCCATTAGGACTGAATTATTTTTCAAAGATTGTCTGCAGGTTAAACAAAAACAATTTAAATTATTCATTAAGCAAGCCGTTTAAATAGCGTTTAATTATCATCGTTTTGTCTCTGCCAATCATAATAGTCTTTTTAAAACGCAGGCGCTCTGAGACGTTTCAGTGCCGCGTCAGACAGAAACGGTTTCCCGGCGAGGGAATTTAACGCAAGAACGACACCCGCTCAAAGCATGACCAGTTCTCAACAGGATGCCATGGGTATTTTGTATGAATACGATCAATCCCTGACAACCCAGCCAGCCAAAGGCTCTCTTACTCGCATGAATGGCGTGAAAAGGGTCGAAACAGGCCGATGGGAAAGCGCGCGTCATGTCACGTTTAAAAGTATCGAGCCAAAAGAGCAATCTCTGCGACAGCCGGTTATTCTTCTGGTTCACAGTGACTACATGCCCTCTCACTTTATAAAGGAAAAGAATTCCTGCACGAAATATTATCTGTAAACAGATGCAGATTACTATTCTGAATAAAAACTCGCCATTTTTTCGCCTCACTGGCTGAAAAGCGTAACCACAGGTAACTATCTTCGTGATATCTGTATCCTGACGAGAGAAAAGAGCCAAAAAGGAGCTAAGCTCTGATGAGTTCAACGTGCAACTATGACTACCAGGATATTGAGTAATGAAAAAATTATCAGTTATCGTTATTGCTACCGGCCTGTTTTTGTCAGTAAATTTACAGGCTAATGCTGAGGGATGTCTTAAAGGAGCCGCAGTTGGAGGCGTGGCAGGTCATGTTGCTCATCATGGTGTTGCCGGAGCTGCAGCAGGCTGCGCAGTCGGTCACCATATGGCAAAGAAGAAGCAGAAAGAAGCTGAGAAAAATCAGCAGGCACAGCAGGCTCAGAAATAAGCTGAACTTTGGTGTTGACCTAGACCCGCCAATAGCCGGATAACACTTTATCCGGCTATTGTTGATTTTTATTGTTAACTACCCAGAATAAATACAGGTGTAGCTGTGCATGAACAGCAGGGATTCGCAGCTTATGATTTACGCTGGCTCATAAAATTATCACCTACCAATTCCGCAGTTATTTAAGCATCATGATTTTGACGCCATTCATCAACCATCTGTTTAGAGACTTCTTTTTTATAACAGGTCGGTGCATAACCACCCTGCTTGCTCCATGCGCTTCGTCCGCCACAGCTACTGCCATTTCGCGCAGCACTAAATGGGCATGCACATACACCTGAATATGAGACGATTGAATCCTCGATAATGCGCTGGCGAATGAGATCATCGTTTTGCTTTGATGTCTTCGCTTGAGACGCACCAACCCAAAATATTGTCAGGAAGATAACCAGACTAAAAACGATTCTGTTGTTATTCACGATTTCCACCAGAAGTGAGGACGATAATTTAACGCAGTCCAATTCATCTCAATCCTGTGAACAACAGACTATTGTGTGCCTAATCCTGGAAATGTTCGGTGTCAGAGGCGAAGGCGAAGATTCTTACCCAATAAGATATCAAACGAAGATTACGCATTAAAAACCATATCTAAGCCACAGTTCAGAGAAAATCAAAAGCTAATCATAGCGTTCGACCTCCTGAAGACGTTTTTACGAGATAACAGTTATCATCGGCCACATGATTATTCATGAATGCTTTCACAAACGCTTCCTGATTGATAGTTAGATATGTCAGTTACCGTAGCCTTACAGGTTTTGGTCATGATAATGATAAAAAATCTCCCTGATATGACACTGACCATTAATTTTATTTACTTTGTAACCCTCCAGTTATTAAATGAATATCAGTACTATCATCTAAATTATATCTAAATATTAGAATAAAAACCTATATACTTCTTCTTTATACATATAGATTGTCGCAAGCCTTCATCAATGTACAATTCTCAAACCCAGAGCACAGTGATTTGTCATCTCAGATAATGACATCACGTTTTATAGCGTTGCTTGCCTGAGGTTGGTTTTAGGATTCACGCTAAGCTTTATTCATTATGGGAGAAGGTCGTGGAACAAAAAAGAAAAGATAAAGTTATTGAGAAGTAATTTAAACAATGAATATGGCCAGCTGTAGTTGTTGATCGTACAACTCTATACGTTATGAACCTTAATTCTGGCTTGATATTTATAATTGCAATGCTGGATAGCAACCCCTTAATCATGGAATAAATTCAGGAATGCTGGCTTTTTCATTCTATCAGCCAGTACAGGCAAAACGGGTGAAACAGTATTGTGACATTTACTCATGGCCTTCGATCAGGGCTGAGTAATTCTATAAAGTTGGTTTTTTATGATAGTAAAATATACTAATCGGATAATTTCCTGTGTGAGTGCAGCCCTTGTTTTATTGTTATTTTCGCCATCAACTTTCGCTACACCGGTTATTGGCATCGGCAGTATGTATGATGTCCTGACGCCAGGAATGCAAAGTATGACTAAAAGAATATATAACACAGGTGACTCCACCGCATTTGTTCGGGTTGAGATTCTTGAAATACATCCTGAGCGACAGGATAAAAATAATGAGTTACCACAAAAAGAGGTATCCGGAAAAACACTGGAACGTGAGAGACTTATTGTGACACCACAGCGCCTTATTATTCCCCCATCAGGATTTCAGAGTGTCCGTATGCTCTGGCCTGGTGAGCGTAACAGTGAGCGATATTTTCGCATCAGATTCATCCCTGTTATGCCAGAGAGCGACGATGGCTTTGGACTTGATAAGAAAGCAGTGAGTGAATACCGTAAAGAAAACCTGCAGGCAGGACTTAATGTCCTCACCGGGTACGGAACTATTCTAATCGTCCAACCGGAAAAGCCTTTATTTAATACCGTGATACACGATGCGGCGCCAGACTCTTTATCAGTGCGAAATAACGGCAACGCTACGGTGTCACTGGATGCAATACGCCAATGTAAATTTGCGAATACGGATTGTGGTTCCGTAACACGAGAATTCATTCTTCCTGGCCGAACACACGATGTGAAACGGAAGGCAGGATATAAAACGAATTTCACTCTGATTGAGGGAAGCAACAAACGGAATTTGAGTTATTAATTCCGTAAATATCTTCAGGCGAAAGTTTGCCTGTAATTAAAGACCACTTAAAACATTAGGATATTATTAAACATGAAACGCAACCTTTCTATTCTTAAAAAATCCTTTTCTACCGCACTAATTTCCTGTGCAATTTTAGGCGGCGCAGTTGCGCATGCAGCTGACAGCCAAAGCTATACCATCAATTTATCTGCAACTGTTCCTTCAGATACTTTTCAGGTGATCCCTGTTGATTCTGGCTGGATTAACCAGACACAGGATATGGCTTACGACATTTCTACCAGCAAACTTAAAGTCTTTGAGAAAGAGTTTCAGTATAAAAATACCAATGGTGGTATTCAGGCAACACTGACCGGAAACCTCAACTCTGATGGTAAACCGCAGCTATCTAATGGAACAGATGTTATTCCTCTGGCTGTGACATTTAATGGTGTAACCCTTAGCAAAACAGCTACAACTGTTGTTACCAATGAAAATGCCAAAGCCGGTGGTCGAACAATGTTAAAAATTTCTCAGGCTGATGAGAAGGCTCTTGATATGAGTGGTTCGTTCACTGGTTCAGTTGCAATGGTCTTTGAACCTGCTGTCGTTACGCCGCCAGAGTCCTGATAAATATGAGTTAAATATTTCATTGAGCACACCAGATGAGGGCCGCCACAGGATTGTGGCGGTTTTTTATGAAAAGACTCTTTTTGCACTTATTTTACTTCCGCTTATATCCCATGCTGATGATATGATGCTGGCCGCAAATATGCGGAAATTACCTGAAGATTTCCGCCGGTACTTCTACAACTCTGAGATTATTGTTCAGGTCTATCTGAATGACAGCCGGTTATTTGATGCGGCGGTTGCCTTAAAAGAAAATGGAAATATTCGTCTGCTGCGTATAATCGATGACGCTCAGGATACTGACCCGGAAATTCAGACGCTATGGCGTGATTTACTTGCAAAAGGCGTATCGATTGGTAAATGCGAGAAAAACTGTCCATCCGGCCTGATGGCGGTGCAGTACAAACTTGATAATTCTGTGCTGAAACTTTATACCCAGAATTATGAGACAGCCCGTGCCAGAAGCACATACATTTCCATGCCGGAAGAAACACCCGGTGGAATAATTATGTATAACGATGCATCGGTTACAACCTCGGAGGCATCACGAAGCTGGGGCATAAATTCATCGCTCACTTCATCTCTTGCTAACTGGAGCCAGAAAGCATCCTTTCAGTCATCCGGAACGAACGGTAGATATAACTATAGTAGTTCTAGTCTTTATGAACTCTACACGCAAAAAGAACTTCAGGGCAGTTTTATTCGCCTGGGCTTTTTTACTCCAGACAATGATACCGGTAATGTACAGACATCCGGATTCGGTTACGACACCGTAGTCGGTGCAATGTGGGGAACTTCAGATACACTCCTGGTCAGTACGGACAGTGTCAGCGCCTGGCCTGTTTATGTGACTGGACGTAATCGATCCATCGCAGAAGTCTGGCGTGATAATCGCCTGATTCATACCCAGGAATTACAGGCTGGTGTGCAGGCGCTGGACACCCGTCAGTTGCCTGGTGGCATTTACGATATAACCATTAAAATCATTGAAAATGGGCAAACCGTCGATACTCAGCAGGCGCAGATCTACAAACCTCAGGGATGGAGCGACCCAAACCGACGCTGGCGTATGAATCTCTGGAGTGGCCAGCACAGAACCCTGGCTTCTGGAAAGGGTCGCGTACGAGACGATAACCCTTATGCCGTTGGGGGTGGCATTGATGTGCTGGCACACCCCCGTGCTGTTCTGGGCATTAGCGGAGCGGCGACAGATAAAGAAAATCAGGTCAGAACACGGGCGAATATAACGCTATCCCCTGATGACAGTCTTTTTGCCCAATACACGCTGGGAAACACAGAATATCAAACGAACCAAAATACCGACATTCGCTATTATCGCAATATCTCCGGTGGCAGTTCTGCCAGCATATTCTGGCGCTCAACAACGTCAGATATCTATGGGCACAGAACGTCATCACGCCAGCAGGGCGATACATGGGGAAGCACCCTTTCGCTCCGGCTTCCCTGGTCAACATCCGTCATTGTTAACGGGCAATATATGGATACTGTCTGGCGCCGCGGATTGGGTGCCGATATATCACTGACCACGCTGGCCTCTCTGTCCGGACATGACATAAATTATCGGGTCAGCGCATACGACCGCCCCGGCTTTAATGACAATCGTCGCGACCATGGTATTTCATTTGGTGTCAGCATCTCACTGGCACCGGCGGCACGGCACATCCTGTCAACTGAAACAGGCATGAACCAGAACCATGGGTATTCCAGTCTGAACTATCAGTGGCAGCCCGGAGAGGACAGTAGCATCCGCACTCTCGGAGGCGGCGTCTCATACAGTCAGCTAAATACCGTCATCAGCGGCAATGCCTCAGTTGATACGCCGTACGTTAGCGGAGATGGTTACGTTCAACATAATACTCAGGGTAATACCAACGTAGCGGGCGGTAATCTGAGCCAGGTTCTGGTTATTGGCGGAGGCAAAATGGCGTCTGTCAACGGAAGTAAAAGTCGTAGCATGGAGTCCGCCCTGATTGTCGACGTGGACTCAGATGATGACACGACGAATATCCTGGCTTCAGGCCGGATGGCTGAGACGCGGTTGAAAGTGGGGCGTAATATTGTACCGGCAGAGTTGTGGAAAAAAGATAACGTCCAGTTTACCGCCAGTGGCGGTGATGCTGTACAGGTCTCTCCAGCCTTCGACAGTGTGCAGATGCAACGTGGCAGCGTGAAATACATAAAAGTAAAGGCAGTGAAGACCTTCACTCTCGTAGGGATGCTGCAGGACGAAAATGGCAATGTCCTGAGAAACCGCTATGTGAACACTGATGTAGCCAGTGGCGTGATAAACGCTGAGGGAGTACTGACACTGGACTCCGGAACAGATAACAGAAAACTTAAGATCAGGGCCGAAGAAGGTTTACCCGCAATGCAGTGTGACCTCCCGACCGGAATCGACAGAAATAAAAAAGTGCAATTCATCAGCGCAATAAAATGCCGGGCTATCGACACGGGAGACAAAAAATGAAGAGCGTAATATTACGGTTTTTGATGAGCACCCTGCTGCTTGCCGGCTGTGCATCGGCCAACGCCACAACAATGGATATCACAGCATCGTTTTCACCTTCAATGGATAATCCGGAAAATAATGCGTTCACGAATACCACACCGCAAAGTGGATATTGTGCCACATGGCCAGCAAACTGTGCCGGCGGGATAAAAAGTCTGGCGACTGGACTGACACTTACCCCATCCAGAGGGCTGACACCACAGGATGACAAAAGAGAGAGTCTTTTTTTTAAATGGCCCTCGTCTACCCGGAAAATAATGGTTACAAATATAGAAACGGGAAACACGCAGGAGGTGTATTTCAGGGTATCGACGTTTAGTGGTCGTTATACTGCCAATAGTGACGCAGGAGTATACAATTGGGGTCGGGGAGACGCTGCTTTCAGTCTATATCCTGATGGCGGTTGCAGTAGTTTACATCCAGGGTGGGGCAGTTATGTTTGGCAGGCATGGTTATGGAGCGTCCCAGAAGGAAATTCCGGTTGTTATAAAATAACCAGTGTTGAACGCCCGGTTGGCGATAGTAAATTCATAAATAAAGTCAATGAGCTAAGTTTTGGATATGACCTCAAAGCCCCAGATCCATTGAAAATGGAATCCGGAATTTATACTGGAAGGCTAGCCCTACGTGTCGGACCTGGAGGCGATATCGATTTCGGTGACAACTTTCAGGCATCAGACAACGAACTCGATATCAATTTTACACTGACCGTGAATCATGAACTCAAACTGACAACGACACCCGAAAACCGGGCAGTGTCCCTGCAGCCCTGTGCGCCCGGCCGCATCTGTAGTGAAGAGGAAGGTTCTGCAAACTGGGAGCGCTGGATGGTGAACCGTATCACTCCTGAACTGACCGGAAAAAGTAACTTTACTCTTTCAAGCTCTGGCGAATTTACGGTTTATCTCCAATGCGAGCAGCAGAGCGGTTCAGACTGCGCCCTTAAAAGCGACAACACGCCTTCGCAGACCGTGCCCGTCCGGACCCTTCTGACCCTGCCGGAGAATATTATTGATCATTCAACAGGCTCAACCGTGTCAAAACGGCGACTGACCACAGGGAAAGATTTAACAAAAAACGTATTCACAACAAAAAGCTTTGGTCAGAACAGAGCTGGAAGCATCGAATTTCTGGTAGGGCAAAAAGACGTTGATACCATGCTAAAAACCCGCCCGGATACGTATCGTGGTGCTGTAACAGTCATCTTTGATCCGGATATTTATTAAAATCAATCTGGCAATGCCGCCGTTTTTATCATGTTGATGGATTAAAAGGCGCTGAAACAGAACGTTTCCGTTGCGGGCAATCAGTTCGCAACGGGAATAATCACGACATCAACGTTTTATCATGACTCTTCATCACAACGATAAAAATGCAGTTAGTAATTCACTTATGTATAGCGCAGTAACTGGCTGATACGCATTCAGGGTGAATGCCGTTCATCCTGTACGGGTTATTCAGTCATCAACAATGGGGCCTGCCCTGCTCCAGGGTTTAAGGGCATGCCTGTATAGGCCAGGTGTCTGTTTTCGGTTCATGGTCTGACTAAACGACATAAAAAATCCGGAAACGAAACGCTTCCGGATTTTTATACAGTTGCTGGATTGTTTAATCGCCAATTATCAAAACGGCATCAACCCGTTTAGTGACTTGCCGGTCAGGTAAAGCACGATACTGATTAAGTCCGCACGCGCAGCGCTGCCTCAATCCTGTCAGCAATTCGGGTGACTAAGTAGGCAATTACCATGTAGAACACCACCGCAATCAGGAAAGCTTCGAGATAATAGAAGTTCAGTGCTGCCGTCAATTGTGCCTGAGCAAAGATATCGACTACTTCGATGGCAAATGCCAGCGACAGCGCTTTCATGATCACCATAAAAGCATTTGCCAGATCGGGAATCGCCGCGACGATAATCTGCGGGAACATCACCCGACGAAACAGCTGTCCGCCGCTGTAACCGAGTGACAGGGCGGCATCCGACTGGCCGTTGTCAAACGAGTTCAGTGCCCCTTTCCACACTTCAGCCTGGAATGCTGCGACGCAGGCGCTTAACGCCACGATTATGATCACCCAGTTCGGCAGCGAGTGTGCATTGACTTCCACGCCCAGTAACGTGGCAACAAAGTGCAGCGCCGGAGGCAAGCCGTAATAGGCTAGGAAAATGACCACTACCATCGGCACACCTTTGAAGGCGATTTTGTAGATAATCACCAGCTGGCGCAGCACCGGCATGCGGCGATGCTCAATAAAGGCAAACAGCCCGCCCAGTAGTGTCGAACAGATAAAAACTGTAACAGCCATCAACAGCGTCACTGGCACCGCATCAAGAATGCTCCAGAAGTCCGGCAGCAAAACCTCAGCATCAAACATGGTTTTTCTTCCTCACTCAAACGCTGGTGGTGAACTTCACGCGCGCAGCAGACTTCGAGCTGTATTTCGCATGACGTTGTTCAAAGAAGCGGATAACCAGCCATGCGACGCCGCACAGCAGCGAATAAAGTACGGCCAGCACGAGATAGGTGCCGAACTGATACTGGTTGTAATCGCGTTCCATAATCAGGTGCGCGGTCGCCATCACATCTGCTGCACCGATGTACATCACCAGTGCCACGTTGTGAATCAGATAGATGATTGCATTACCGTAACCCGGCAGCGCAAAGTGCACCGCCTGCGGGCCAACGACACGCAGCATTTTCTGGCGGAAACTGTAACCAAGGCTGTCGGTGGCATCGTGCTGACCACGTTCAACCGCGAGGTAAGCCGGGCGCATCACTTCCGATAAATAACCGCCGTGATACAGGCTCAGACCAATCATTGCCGCCACGTTGGCCGTGAAGAAGTCGTTAAAGCCAAAGTTATCGGTGATCAGTGGCATGCCGTAGAAAGCCACAAACAGCTGCAATACAACCGGCACGCTGCGGGCATAAGAAACGTAGAGATCGGCCAGCTGGCTGAGCACGGGAATACGGCGCACGCGGAAAAAGGTCGCGATCAGCGCCAGAAAAAACCCGACAATCATCGCCACAAACATGATGCCGAGCGTTAAAGGCAGTGCCGACAGCAGTTCTGGAATCATGGAGGAAAGATTCACGGTTAAACACTCCTGCTAATAAGGACAGCATGCGCCCGGCTCATCGCCGGACGCAGTGAATCTATTACTTCATGTATTTGGAGACGTCTTCGCCAAACCACTTTTGCGCCAGCTTATCCAGCGTGCCGTCCGCCTTCAGCTCTTTCAGCGTTTTCGTGATGTCATCATTCAGTGCCTGATTCTGAGCAGAGCGGTGGATCAGAACATAGGTATTGTTAATGACCACCGGCTCACTGGCTTTGATAGCCAGCTTCTGGTTGTCGATTACTGTTTGCTCACCGAGGTTTGAAGGCAGGATGAGTGCGTCATATTTACCGTTCTGTACTTCTTTCAGACGATCCGGATAAGGCACCCCGGCGCTGGACGCTTTGATGGTGATCTTGTCGTTCGGGTTATCCTGCTGCCACTGGGTGACGAACTTATACACGCCCCCACCTGCGGTGACAGGCACGATCTTCTTGCCGACCAAATCTTTCATACCATTGATATTGCTATCGCTGCGGCTGTAGATCTTCATCAGGCTGGCACCGATTGGCGCATCAGGTATCAGGAACTGTTTGCTGCGCGCAGGCGCTTTATAGTATCCGCCGGTGGCCATGTCATATTTGCCGGTTACCAGGCCGGTTTCCTGTGCGATATCCGCCGCACCTTCCATCACAAATTTGTACTGTGGCAGTTTCGCGTTGATGGCTTTCAGCACGTCCGGCTCGTATCCCTCGGGTTCGTGACCAATTGCGCCCCATGACAGCGGCTTGGATTCTGCAGCGGTGGCGATTTTGATAGTACGAACGGCGTCAGCAAAGCTGTTACCGCTGATCAGGGCCAGTGCGATGATGCCAGGCGCGGCCAGGCGACGTAATGTGGTTTTGATTGCAGGCATGTTTTTGATTCCTTTAATTATTAGAATACTTTTTCTGAGTTGAGGAACTGGGCAAGGCGCGGCAGCGTTGGGTTATCAAACATCTCTGCTGGCATCCCCTGCGCCGCCACCACACCCTGATCCATAAACACGATGCGATTCGAAATGCTTTTCGCAAACTGCATTTCGTGCGTCACCAGCAGCGAGGTAATGCCGGATGACGCCACATCTTTAATCACTTTAAGCACTTCACCCACCAGCTCAGGATCGAGCGATGAGGTCGGTTCATCAAACAGCATCACATCCGGACGCACCGCCAACGCACGGGCGATACCGGTCCGCTGTAACTGGCCGCCCGATAACTGCGATGGATAGTGATCGAGCCGGGTTCCCAGGCCTACGCGTTCCAGCTCCTGCACGGCGATGTCGCGCGCTTGCTGTTTGGTTTTACGCTGGATAACAATCAACGGATCCATCACATTTTCCAGCACCGTCATATTTTTAAACACGTTAAACTGCTGAAACACCATGGCAGTGCGCAGACGGATAGCCTGAATCGCTGCTTTGTCGGGTGACTGATAATCCATGCGGATCTGGTCGAGTTGAATCGTCCCCGCTGACGGCTTCGCCAGGTAGTTAATGCAGCGCAGCAGCGTAGTTTTCCCCGTACCACTTGGCCCAATGATCGAAACCACATCGCCGCGTTTTACTGACAGATCGATACCTTTCAGAATCGGGTTACTTCCGTACGCGAGCGTAATATTGTTGAGTTCTAACATCCGGTGCAGCCCTTATTTGTTCAGGTCAGCATGGCCAAGCACATGCATCAGACGGTTGGCCCAGCCAAAGATGGCGATAGCGTGGATCAGATCGATAATCTCCTGATCGTTCATGCCGACGGCGCGAAGTGCGGCAACATCTTCCGGCGTGGCTTCAGACGGTGTGACCGATAAACGACGCGCAAAGTGATAAATAGCCGCGTCGCGTTCACCCAGCACGTCCGCACGGTCGAAATAGATGGCACTGACCACGGCGTCGCTGTCGGCCAGCTGTGCATGACGGCGCGCATGCACCACCGCACAGTAGCGGCAACCGTTAACAATGGAAGCACCCAGTGCGCCAAGTTCACGATCCGCGCGGTTCAGACCACCGTCAACATACATAATGGCGTTGAATAAACCGGTACGCGCAGTGTAGCTCTCTGGATCGTGTACCAGCGTGCGCACATACTCTGAGATCTTCTTGTTGGACGGCGTCACTTTCATCGCATCAAGCTGTGCCGGCGTTGCCTGTTCAACCTCTACGGGTGTGATATAGGGATGCCAGTGCAGCGGCTTGAGATTAACCGACGGAATCATGCGGACCTCATCAGACGTAAGCCAGCCGCGACCCGCGTCTGGAAATTAAGAAAGGCGATCAGTTCAGAGAGCGCGACAATTTGCGGGTTGCTCAAGCCGGCCTGCTCCAGCAGGCGAATGTGCTGTTCAGTCGCCTGAATCGGGTGCTGTGTCACCATGTCAGCATGACGTGCAATCGATGCCAGCGGTTCCTCATGCACAGGATTACCGGCCGCGAGCGCCAGTAACGCGTCAGACGGGTTCAACACTGCCAGCTGTGCATGATAATCGCGTTGCAGCGGTTCATCCGCGTTCAAGACCGCCATACGTTGCGCCAGCGCCAGACGGAGAACCGCAGGCAAACCCTGTTCGTCTTCCGGCGTTAACACTGACAGACGGCACGCTTCTGCACCCTCAACAAATTCGGGACGCAGGCGGCGCGTCTGATACAACGCTTCTTCGGGTACTAATCCGGCTGCCTGATCAATAACGTCGCTCACAACGCGTTCTCCTGTTTTAGTCGCGGGGTTGAATCTACCCATTCATCGCCCAGTAATTCCGGGGTGTTAAAAGCCTGTAAGTTGGCATAGTGCTGCCCGACGTCATCGGCGAACAGTGAAGCAGCAATGCCGCGCACCAGGCGTTCCGCTCCCGCACTCACTGCAGGAATATCGCCAGAAACCTTGCCGTGCGTCAGCATCGCAGCATCATTGAAACAGTGTATGTGCGCCAGTATCGGGCAGGCACCCGGCGTCAATTCGCGGAATTCAAACGAAGGACCGAGATCCGGCGCTTCCAGCAGGCTGTGTCGTGCAGTCCCCATTTCCGGCTGATAGCGTCCGTCGGACCAGCTACGAATATGCGGCGCAATAGCAGCAAACTCCGGACGACCGTGAAAATCGTTGGTGAAGCCGGTGGCGGCGATCAGGAAGTCGTAGCGCAATACGCCCTGGGTCGTTTCGATCAGCAAGCCATCGGCTTCCTGCTTAACGGCCTTGATGGCGCAGTCGAGGAAGAAACGTGCATTGTCATGACGGGATACGCGCAGGGTTGAAGCACGCGGCGGCGGCGTTTGCGTCGCGGCGGTGTAATCGACAAACTTCCACTTCCAGACGTCGGGGAGTTGATACATGCCATGCACCACGCCCTGACTGCCAATGCCCGTCATCTTATTAATGCGCGGCATTTCTTTACGTCGGATCAGCAGATCGACTGCGGCAGCGCCCTGCTCCAGGGCGGTGGCAGCGTTATCCATCGACGATGCGCCTGCGCCAATCACCGCGACGCGTTTGCCCTGTAATGCGGCAAAATTGATGTTATCGGCGGAGTGTGCCCAGAACTGGCGATCGATACCTTGCAGGAAATCCGGGACGGCAAAACCACCGAGTCCTGAACGCCCGGTAGCCAGCACCAATCGGCGTGTGTAGACGCGCCCGGTTTCGGCACCGTCCAGATCGAGCGCAATGAGATCCCCGTCCTGCGCGATATGGGTGACACGCACGTTGTTCTGCACCGGCAGATTCAATACCCTGCGGTACCAAATCAGGTAATCCATCCACTGCGCTTTAGGAATTTTGTCCAGTGCTTCCCATGCTTCATTCCCCCACTGTGCCGTGAACCATGCACGGAAGGTCAGCTGCGCGAGACCCAGAGCCGGACCGTGTAGCGTTTTCGGCGAGCGCAGCGTTTCCATGCGCGCAAAAGTAACCCAAGGCCCTTCCAGCCCTGCGGGCGCAGCGTCATAGGCCACCACATTGCTAATGCCGGTGAACTGTAATTTAGCGAGCGCTGCCAGACCGCACATGCCCGCACCAATCACCACTACATCGCGAACGGGTGCGCTCTGATAAGTCCGTTCCGGTACCCATGATTTGGCAGGCAGCTCCAGAAACTCCAGATCCTGCTGAAGCTGAGCTTCCAGCGCATCAAGACCTTTGGCGACAAATGTCATAAAGCAATCCCCTGGTGTCAGCGATCGCATGAGAGCGAGCGAAAACGGTCAATGTGCGTCAATGAGACGGCCTTTGATTATCTTCAAAACACATAATAGGCGGCTAACAATCATTAAAACGCATAGTAAGAACTAAGTTTTCGCATAATCCTCTTGCCCTAATTCAGAGTCAATAACTCCGCTCAGGATTCGACCAATGGATTTCTTATATCTTATGCTGAAAAAGCTATAAGCATTGAATAGGAAGGGATTTTTTATAAATGGGTGTCTGGTTCTGCCTTAATACCTGCAGTAAAAACGATCTCTATATCGCAGCCTTCCACTTGATAGTGACGTTAAAACGAAAACCGTTATTAATCCTGATTGATGATTCGCATAATGCGAGGGTGTTCACTGGCAGTCAGACGTTTAAATCCAGGCAGCAACTGCGCGGCGGCATCTGCCAGCGCCTCCACCAGCGCCTGCGCCGCGCTGGAAAGCTGGCGGCCCTGAGGCGTGATCACACCAAAAAAGTAAGGGATATCTTCCTGAAGCGGGCGGATCGCCACACCGGCCAGCGGCATGCCCCAGCCTGTAACCGGTTCGAGGATCGCCACACCTAATCCAGCCCGCACGCAGCCCAGAATATTCGCCGACGAATTGGTTTCAATAGTTTCCATCAGCGGCGCTTTGACCTTCTTCAGCGCTTTATCATAGCGGCCACGCAAACGCAGCGGACTCCAGGGGGCAATTAAACGGCGGCCTGCTAACTGACTCAGCGATAGCGTACTGTTCAATGCCAGCTCATCTTTTTCCGGCAGCGCGACCACGCACTGCGACTGTCCAATCCAGTGCAACTCAACCGCGTGATGTTCAAGCGGCAAACTGCACAAACCGATGTCAGCCTCTGCGGTGATCACCGCATGCGCCGTCTGAACGGCGGATTCACTGATGATTTGCACTTTGTTTTGCAGATTCAGCGCAGCCAGTGCCTGTGGCAATAAGCCGGCAGCCAGCGCGGGCGTAGCCGCAATACTGAGCGGGCGATGCTGCTGATGCGCAATTTCCTGAGCACGCAAGCGTATCTGCTGTAATGACAGCAGCGCTTTTTGCACATACTGATGCAGCTGCAACGCCTCTTCTGAGGGATGAATGCGCGGACCATTACGAATAAACAGTGGGTAACCCAGCGATTGCTCCAGCTCCTGAATCAGACGGGAAACGGCGGGTTGTGAGCGGTTTAGCACTTTGGCTGCCGCGGTGACGCTGCCCGCAGAGATTACCGCCGAGAAGGCTTCCAGCTGACGCAGATCGAGGTCATTTAACAAAGTCATCGCGAGAATTCTTCCCTAAGTCATTGATCGTTCCCGATAAACACACGGGAAAAAATCCATCATAGAGAGAGTTTGTCAAATTAGCCATAACGACAAAAATCGCGTGGCAGTTGCCGATTCGTCACGGCGTGTATCCGGCGACTGAATGCAGGATATTCATGCCGCCTTAATGTGGCGGCGGCCAGGTCACTTTAATGCTGTTATCGTCTGAACGTGGTGCTGGAAGACGAAAGGATCTGATATCAGTTCAAACTGTTCATCATCTGGATAGGTCACGGCAATCTGGTACTCTTCACCAGCAAACGCTTTGATTGCCTCTAAATCTTCCCAATATGTTGCAAGAAAAAAATGTTCCCATTTCCCTTGCGTCTCTCTTCTCACATAGGCTCCCAGATTACCAGGCGTCCTTTGTGAATGTTCAACGCCGGTCTTCTGCAGATGAATCGCAAAACTCTCTGCATGGATAATTGGTACGCATCCGTGCCATGTCCTGACAATCATTTCACTATCCTCATGTTATGGAAGGGATTTTAACCATAGCATGCCACTCGCTAAACCGGAATTATTTATCAGGAGCGGGTAAATCATGTTTGTGTTAAAACACTCTTTTACGCAAACCGGAACGGAAACCAGCTGGAGCAGAAATGAGAACACAGAAGCGATGTATCGGATACGTGGCAATCGTAGTTGATGACTATGACCGGGCAATTGAGTATTACACGCAAAAACTGGGTTTTACACTTGTTGAAGATACACCACAGCCGGGTAAGCGCTGGGTTGTAGTCACACCCAATCCTGAGAGTGACTGCAATCTTCTTCTGGCTCGCGCATCAAATGAACGACAGAAAAATTTTATCGGCAATCAATGCGGCGGAAGAGTTTTCCTTTTTCTGCAGACAGATGACTTCTGGCGTGACTACAACGCGATGAAATCGAAAGGCGTCACGTTCTGCCAGCAGCCGCGAGAAGAAGAGTATGGCACCGTGGTGGTATTCGAAGATCTTTACGGTAACCGCTGGGACCTTTATCAGAACAGACAAACTTAAAAGCTGTCCTCCAGATAACGCGATGGACCAGCAAAAGCACGAATCCAGACACGATATCTTTGATACTGGATAAGTGCTTATGAATTATTTCCCGGCACGTTGTTATCAGCTAAATATCAGCAAGTAAACCAATAGCGCTTCTATTGCGCTCAGGATGCAACGTTCAGATCCGCGAATTAGTATCTTTAATCCCGCTTATTTTCCGATATTTTCAGCTGCGACCTGGCATTATAAAAACGTCTGTAAGATAAATAGACCGCGATGATTGTTGACAGGCTGGCGGTTCCAATCAGCATGAACGTCACCATAATCTGATACTTAATTGCTTTGAGCGGATCGATTCCTGCGAAGATCAATCCTGACATCATCCCAGGAAGGCTGACCAGTCCGACCGTTTTGGCCGCATCTACTGTGGGGATCAAAGCTATACGAATGCTGTCAGCAATAATACGGCCCGACGACAACTTCACTGATGCGCCCAGGCTCAGCATCTCCATAATTTTCTGGTGATTATCGCTGAAACGCTGGTTCAGATTGCTGTAACAGAGCCCTACCGCGACCATGGCATTACCGGCAATCATGCCTGAGATGGGAATGACCTGCATCGGCACAAAGGCGATTGCGCCGCTAAGCACAAGAATCGTCAGTGTGATGACGGTGCCACTGAAAATAGCGACAAAGGATATCGCAAAGGCGTTATCGATATTCCGACCGCGCTTGCGTGCATTGATTGCGGCATTTACGCAGATAAACAACACCATCACTACCGTCAGCCAGCTGTTATTAACGTCGAAAATTGACTTCAGCACGAAGCCAACAATAATCAGCTGGATAATCGCCCGGCATACACTCCAGATAATATCTTTGCTCATGCCGAGCTTTTCTTTCTGACTGATTAGCAAAGCAATGACGACCAGCGTCAATGAGAGCAACAGTGAGGTGTCACTGATATTATGTTGATTCACGCTGATGCTCCTCTTCGGGCGTTGCCAGACGAAGCACATTCCCGGCCTGCTCAATGTCATTTACATCGTGACTGATACGCACCACCGCCACCTTGTCTTCAACTGAAATTCTGTTAATCAATGAAAGCACCGCCAGCCTGTTTACGTCATCAAGGGCGCTGGTGACTTCATCCAGTAGCAAAATATCCGGCATAAACTGCAGATTACGAAGCAGCCCGATACGCTGCTTTTCCCCACCGGAGAGCTGTTCAACAGATTTATTCAGCATATCGGGTGAGAGATTGACACTCTCAAGGTGAGCAACAAGCCTTTCCCGATGCGGTTTCTGGCGCCGGATCTGCCAGGGAAGCGCGAGGTTGTCGTAAACCGTCTGACCAAACAGCTGCGGTGTCTGAAAACAGTACGAGACCTGCTGGCGATACGCCTCTGCGTCCAGGGTGGTGATGTCGTGGTTTTTGAAGAAGAGTTGCCCGGAATCTGGCGTAATGAGGGAAGCCATAATTTTTAAAAGTGTGCTTTTTCCACTGCCAGAAGGGCCGGTCAGTAATACGCAATCGCCCTGATGTAACTGCAGAGATACCGGTCGTAGTAGCTGACGATCTCCGACTGTAAAAGTGACCTCCTGCACATCGAGCAGGGGCAAAACTCTGTCCATATTTACGCCTCAGGACCTTAAGAGAAAGTGGCAGGATTTTTGCGTCAGACGGAATCAGACACTGCCTTTCATGGGCCGGATACACGTGGTGTGCTTTGCCGCCCATTTACAGCGCGAATGGCGGGTTAAGCGCATCGGACTGCGAGACATAAGAGTAGTCATTTCAGAACGGCTAATCATCTTCTGAGTTAAAAATGAGTGGATTGAAACAGCTGTGGGTCGTTCCTCCGCAAAAAGCAAGAGGGTCAGACAAAGGTGGCTGACCCGCTGCGGCAATTATTTGTTTTCCCAGTGGGTAGAAACGGGGTTTGTGACCGTATTCATTTCCTGTGTATAGGTGCCGTTCTGCTGTGCGATGGCCTCGCCGGTGTCGACAATCGCGTTCTGAATGAAAACGTTCTGCTTTTCACTTTTGATAAAGGTTAACTGGTGAAAGGCCGTTTTATTCCCCCAGTCAGCAGAAGGCAGAGAGATAAAACGCACGGTGAACGTTTCATCATCAAACTTGCCCTGCATAACGTAAACGCCGTAGTGGTTTTCGCCCTGAGAAATGATCTTGTAGGTGCCATTGTCGTAATAATAGATCTCAGCGTCCGGAAACGGCTTTTTGTCATACATTTTGCGGTAGTGCAGCACCTGTTTGATGGTGGGCTGCCCGAAACTGACAGTCAGGTTTTTACCATCCGCTGAGGTCGTCAGACCTTCAGCATGAACACTGCTCATCAGCATTAACAGGCTGGTTGTAACCATTGCAGTTGCTTTCACTCTCTTTCTCCTGATCGGATCACGGGAACAACAAACGTATAACACGACAGAACTTACACGGCAGTGCGTGTCGGTTGAAGAGGCAGATAACACCTCATTACACATTGTTATAATCACTAAAGGTGACCAGGTTGTTACAGAATGACAGCTCCGCAAATGATGCCAGGCTGTCACTGGATTTAATTCAGTAAACCAGCCCCGACATTCACCGATAAACCCAGAATAGCCAGATTGAAAATAAAGGAGATAACAGATTGCAGTAATGCGAGTTTACGCATCTCTGTTGTTCCGGTAGCGACGTCCGCAGTTTGTGACGCAACTGCGATGGTGAATGAAAAGTAGAGGAAATCCCAGTAGCCCGGATCCGTCGTTTTATCGGGGAATATCAACGGACTCACATTTTCACTCCGGTTAAGGTAGTGCTGGTGAGCATAGTGCATCGCAAATGAGCTGGGCAACATGGCCCAGGATGCGATCAATGTCATTGCTGTCAGCAACAAATGCATGAGTCGTGGTGTGCCGGTCAATCCTTTCAGGGTAGGGAGTTCACTCAGAATAGCCACAATGCTGACCATACACGCCACGATTACAATCCCCAGCACCAGCGCGGCACTCTGATCCTGCAACTGAGCAATACGCTTAATTCCCGTTGCATCGGTTCGCAGCATACGAACCCAGAGAATGCAGAGATAGAGCCAGGCCCACACATTCCAGCTAATCAACAAACGCTGCATCTGACCCAACTGAGCAGAGAGCAAAAAGTAGCACATTAAACCGGCAGCAACAGAGAGCACCAGACGCAAGCGGGTATAGAGCGTGGAGGTTAAAGATGTCGGCATCGTAAAGCCATTATGGTTTAGTCAGAATGATATCCACTTTAGCTAAAACCGGGTAAAAATTATAAACAAAGAATCAATACTTACACTTTTTAAGTACCCGCCAGGTTCGATTCCAGAACGTGAAATGTGTAAAAAGCGCAGCGAATCACTTATGCAGTAAAAGTCTGCTGGTATTGAGAGGATGAATAATCTAACGGTGTTTATTTTATCAGGTATGGCTCCCGCTTTAGCAGTAGTTTTTTGGTGAATTATCTATTTCGCCTTTACGATAAAAACAGATGTTGATAATTCTCAATCACGCTAACCTGAGGGCAGTGAAAATAAATCTCCACCCTCTTTATTTTTATGGCGATTTCCAGCTCAATCAGGGTAATAAACAGATCGCCAGGCAATATCTGGAAAAAGCACTCAAAGCAGCGCCGCGTCCAGGGCGGGAAATCGCTGACAATGGACGGCATGTTGATATCGAACGTGATCTCAGCAAGCTTGATTAAGGTTTTTTAACGATGGCCCGCCGGTTCCCTCGTTGACTTTCGCCCCGCGTCTATACTTTTTCGAGGGCGACTGATCTAAACCGACGACGTCATGATTTACAGATTGAGTGCCTGCTGCGGCCTGCTTTAAAACGTTAACGTCTGACACAAGAGGGATAAACGGTTGATACATGGAGAATCGCACAAAATTTCGCGATCTGGCTGGCTGCGAGCAGCCGTGCTGGGTGCCAATGATGGCATTGTTTCGACGGCAAGCCTTCTCACCGGTGTCGCTGCTGCTAACAGCGCTTTTCATAGTCTGCTTCTGGCAGGCGTAGCCGGCGTGGTGGCCGGTGCCATGTCTATGGCGACAGGTGAGTACGTTTCTGTTTCATCACAGGCTGACACCGAGCGCGCCGCTATTGCCGAAGAACAGGCCGAACTGGAAAGCAACTATCAGGCTGAAACACACGAGCTGGCAGCAATTTATACTCATCGCGGTTTGAATAAAGAATTAGCGCATGAGGTTGCCACCGCACTCATGAAACATGACGCTCTTGATGCGCATACGCGTGATGAACTTGGCATCTCTGATATCTCCAGCGCCCGGCCGCTTCAGGCTGCACTGTTCTCTGCAGGCAGTTTTACGGTGGGGGCATTAATTCCGCTTATTGTCGCTCTGACTTATTCAGGTATTGCGGGTATTGTTATCTCGGCTCTGCTGGCGCTGATGATTTTAGGGGCTGTAGCCGCCAGAGCCGGCGGAGCACCAGTCATACGCAGCGTCATCCGTGTCAGTTTCTGGAGCAGTCTCGCAATGGCGCTGTCCGGCGTGACTGGCGCTTTGTTTGGCCATTTCGCAGGGTGAATTAAGGTGACGCGTAAGCATTACCTTAACTACATAAGCTGAATACCAAAGCACTTTAAAAACATCGCCCAGAGAGCAAAGAGGATGACAGTGATTACGCAGGATATCAGTAGCGTCAGCCAGAAGCCGGTTCGCTGATAGAGGTAGGGAAAAAGAACGAACATCGGCAGTGTCGGCACCACATACCAGAAAGTGTACCAGGCATGAGCGCTGATTTTTTCCTGTGTCTGCCCTTCCAGCTTCATCCAGATCAGCACCAGAAGAGTGACCAGAGGTAAGGCGGCAAGCAGGCCGCCCAGTCGATCGCTGCGCTTCGCCGCTTCTGATATCAGTACGACCATAAACGCCGTAATGGCATACTTCGCTATTAACCAGAGCATGATTCTCCTCAAAATTCCTGTACATCTCACCGACGAGTGCAGGATCGTGAACGATCAACACGCTCTGATTATCAGGCCACGCGCTTACGGCATCATCCTGCGCAACGTGTCATCTTTCAGAAAATAGTGATGGAACAACGCCGCCACCGCATGCAGACCAATTAACCAGTATCCCAGTGGCGCCAGGGTTTCGTGCCAGTCAATTAACATACTGGCAGTGGCAGGGTCCGGAATCGTCGCGACAGGCATGTTAAGCCCAAACAGGGACCACTCTTTTCCGCGCAGGTAACGTGAACTCAGCCCCAGGATCGGTAATACAACAAAAAGTGCATACAGCAAGGTGTGCACCAGATGCGAAATACCCGTCTGCCATCGCGCAACAGGTGGCGTGATCGGCGGGGTTTTCGTGCGGGTGCGCAAAAAAAGACGGGCTATCATCAGGAGCAATATGCAGAAACCTGCTGAAAAATGAGTAATCATAACCACATTTCGCTGCCAGGTGCCCTTATCTGCCATCCAGCGCAGCTCAATCGTAGCGTAAGCCACGATGATCAACAGAACCGTAAGCCAGTGAAAAAGAATTTGCGAACCTTTGTATTTGCTCAACATCGATAAACTCCAGTGACTATTTTTTTATGTCACTATACCAGCAAATAATTAGATGTTTATTAGCAATTTACCTGTGATTTTAAAGCTTAATAACTCAGCTGCAAAGCAGCCATCCGATGCTTCACAGCATCTGGCTATGGCCTGATTGCACGCTTCGTTAGGTTCACGCTGTAATGCATCCCCTTCACCTTCTCAGACGCATTTGTGGCTGAAAAAACCCTCTATTTAACAATCTGATTACATTCATTTACTGCCCAGATGTTCTGCATCTCAGGTTCAGTTTGCATGACGGTAGCGCGTTGTGGCTCTATACACGCTTAACAGGTTAAACAGCTGCTTTGATTGTGTTACGCAGTAAGTAACAATTTTCACGCAATTTACGACAATTTAACACCATGGGGTTCAGGCAATGCGAATTGCGATACTGGCTATTGAGGGCAGCGTTCTCTCAGCCATTTCAGGAATAGCAGACATGTTCTGGATAGCGAATTATGCCGTTGCTTCCAGTCCACAACATGCAGCCCGGTTTGAAAACGACCCTTTTCAGACCGTTATCGTCAGTCCGGATGGTGGCCCCGTATGGGACGTTCAGGGCCGTCTCATTCACATTGACAGCTCCTTTCAGTCAGTTGGTCAACCTGATGTCATTATTGCGCCCGGCATGGTGCTGGGAAACAGCCGGGAGCCCGTGAATATGCTGGGCGTAAAAGAGGCCGCCGTCTGGTTAAGGAAGCAATATGACGCCGGTTCTATCGTCGCCTCAACAGGTACAGGTGGGTTCATACTGGGCGAAGCAGGTTTGCTTGACGGAAAGTCTTTTTCAACAACGTGGTGGTTTTATCACACCATGCGGGAACGCTACCCACTTGCCCAGTCTCAATGGGGTAAGGTGCTTGAGGAAGATGGACGGGTATTGACCACCGGCGGCTGTTTCTCATGGATTTCGCTGGTTCTGCATATTATTCAGAAAGGCGCTGGAGCCGATGTGGCAAAACTTGCCGCAGGCATGTCGCTAACGGACAACGACTCTTTATGCCAGCACCTTTATGTCCCTCCCGGGCTGGCAGATAATGGCCACCCACTTTTATTACGTGCTCAGGACATCATACGGTTTAAAAACCCCTCTATCAGCGCGGCAAAACTGGCTGAAGCACTCAATACCACTGAACGCACGCTGCAACGAAAACTTAAAGCGCTCACGCAGGAAAAGCCTAAAGAATTCATCACCCGCATAAGAATAGAATCTGCCTGTGTCATGCTCGCGAATCCTACGATCAGCATACGTCAGGTGGTGACAGAGTGTGGCTATTCAGAAGAGACAGCCTTCAGAAAAGCATTCACACAGATAATGGGAATGGCGCCAGCACGTTACCGCCAATGGCTTGCCGACAAAGCCTCACCACAGGGCTAAAACATACCGGCATTTACAGATGGGATACTGGATGAACTGGCAGCAGGTTATTATGAGGTGATGATCACTTAGCGTTATCAATATAAACTCTGGATTTAAGCCCCCTTTCTGCAGGAGCTGTAATCAGTTAAACTGATTACAGCTCCTGCACTCGTTCACTTTATTTGAACTATATTTTCCTGTTACATTGCCGATATAACGACATGTTTATTTTTGAGAGTATTAACGTTTACCGTTATTCCCTGGTATTACACTGATAATTTACGCCAACCCGATCATCTTGACATAAAATTGATGATTAGATTACAGTGTATTAGCTGTTGCGCTACACAATCTATTTTAGAAAAAAAGGTGATATTACGTCATTCATTATTTATATGAGTGACCGAAATCTTTCAGACAAAAATTTAGCCATTGACCCAGTGTTTTTTGGGAAAAATTAATTTCTTTTAAACCACATAACACCAGGGGAGAAATGATGAAGGCAAGGCACGCAACTATAATTTCAGAAGCTTTTCAACACCCTGAGCGTGCGGATAAAAAGAAATTATGGGCGTCATTGATCATTTCATCAATTCTGGTCGCTTTGTCAGCGATCTTTTTTTACTGCATTAATTCATCCTCTGACGACAAACAAAGAACCCGGACACTGGAGAACCTGGTAATAAAAATCGACGGAATTCTGGCGGACGCGATCGAAAGTGCCACCGCACTAATAAAAACGGGGACAGACTGCACAAGCCAGCAACTGCAGTCAATAAAAAAAACCGTTCAGACAAACGGCTATATTCGATCGCTGACTCTGTTTGATGCCTCCGGGAATATTTACTGCTCCTCATCGACAGGTCAGACCTACATTCCAAACGAAAGGGTTAACCTGAACATCAGGCACGATATCAGAAAACGCATCGAACAAAATGAAAAAGGAATTTCAATAAAACTCATATCCGGCTCCAATCGCGTGCCAGATAAAAATGCAATGGTGATTTTAATACCTTTCAATAATGGCATAATGACACTTGCAATAGATGCCGGATATTTTACGACACCACTCAGCACAATCCATCTGGTAAGCAACAAAATTTATACACTTGAAGCAGATGGAATGCGACTCTCCTGGCATGGTTTAACAGCATCTTCTTCGGTGGAAGAAAATGGTTATTTAAAAAAATCCACCCTGTTTCCGTACAAAATAATAGAGACCTCATCAGAAAATACCGATGACATTGACCATACGATAATCTCTGCGGGTTTTTTTTCTTCCCTGTTTCTGGCATTTTTCCTTACCTCACGCTGGACACTCAACCGATTCTACTCCAGAAAGCGTTACATCATTAACGCCCTTAGAGACAAGGCTTTCTCTTTTGACATACAACCGGTATTCAGCCTGAACGAAAAACGCCTTATGGGAGGCGAGGTTTTGATACGCTGGAGAGTGAGCCCGTCCATAATGATATCGCCCCACCTTTTTATTCCTGTTGCTGAAAAACATAATATCGTGAACAAACTGGCAGAGTTTCTTTTAACCGATATTGCTGACAGAATCTTAGCAGGAAGTCTGATACTTCCGCCTTCGTTCAGGCTTAACTTTAATGTTCATTCCTCTCACTTTGAACAGGAATCTCTTATCATTGCCTGTCAGTACTTTCTGAATGCCACGGCAGCCTGCAAAATAAAACTGGTGCTGGAATTAACTGAACGCCAGGAACTGGCGCAGCAGATGAGCGTAAAGACAACTCTCAGCGTTTTAATCGCAGCGGGTGTTGAGATGGCCGTGGATGATTTCGGAACCGGCAGTTCAGGGCTTCGCTATCTTTACAACAGCAACTTCAGGTGCATAAAAATTGATAAAAGCCTGACTGAAGAAGCCATTTCTAACCCACTTGCCTGCACAGTAATGGAGTCCAGTATTCAACTGGCCCAGAAACTGGGTAAAGTCATTGTCGTAGAGGGAATTGAAACACAACAGCAGTTAGAACTTATCAGCCGAATGGATCTGAAAAATGAAGTTCTGATACAGGGATATCTGTGGTCGCGCCCACTCTGCCCACAACAATTTGGTTATTTCATAAATCATAATGCATGAATGAACACATTAATGCTTAGGGTAACCATTGCGGCATTACCCCCATCTTCATTTTCACCACACACTCACCAGGAACGTTAATAATGAACAGAGTTAAGCAGGTTTTTGAAAATCTAAAGATCAGATCAAAGCTTGGAATTTCTTATTTCGCACTGATTTCTTTTCTGCTTGTCAGCGTCCTTATCGGACTCAACGCGCTGGGAATGGCCAGAACAAGTATCACCGGTATGATTAACGACGACTATCCAACGATATCTTTAGGCAATGACCTTATTCAGAATATAAATCAGGGTGTCCAGCTACAGCTGATGCTGATAAATGCCGAAGATCCCGTTTCCAAAGTGACCATTGAGCGTGAGATGCTGGAAAAAACAAAGAATATCAGCACCACGTTTGGCGAACTGCGGCGTCTTGCAGACGACAGTGACTCACAGAGGATCCTTGATGATATTGAGGTCAAACGCCGCGAATTCCTGAGTTCGCGCCAGGATTTCCTGTCGCGCCTGGCCGTAAATAAAGCGGAGGCAAACTCGTTTTATCTCAACTCAACAGTGAAACTACAGGATGCGTATGTTAAGCAAGTATCGAATTTCATCGGGTTACAGGAAGCCCAGATGAAAAGCTCCTATGAAAGTTTCACTACGCGATATAACAGCGTACGCAAGGAGATTATTTTCATCTCTCTGTTCAGCATCCTGACAGCCATTACGCTGGCACTGTTTATTACCCGATCGATTACTGCCCCGCTTTATGACGTTATCGCCCGGGTACAGCGAGTCGCTGAAGGGCACCTCACTAACAGTATCAGCACGCAACGTCGGGATGAGACAGGACTTCTCATGAACGCCATTGGCGCCATGCAAACTAATCTCAGTGTGATGGTCCGTCAGATACGCGAAGGTGCAGAAAATATCGCTACCGGGGCCCATCAGATACTCGCCGGCACCCGTAATTTATCGGAACGAACGGAAGAGCAAGCCAGCTCGGTAGAGGAAACGGCTGCCTCTGTTGAGCAGTTTACCGCCACCATTGCCCACACCCGCAGCAATACGCGCTTTGCCTCCACGCTCTCAGCGCAGGCTGAGAATGCCGTCAGTCAAAACGGTGAAATGATGCAGGCCGTGACGGTTAAGATGAATGAAATCGAAGCCTCCTCACGTCAGATGGCGGAAATACTGACCTTGATTGACTCGATTGCGTTCCAGACCAATATTCTGGCGCTCAATGCGGCGGTTGAAGCAGCGCGTGCCGGTGAGCATGGCCGGGGATTTGCGGTAGTGGCGCAGGAGGTTCGTTCCCTGTCACAGAAGACGGCCACTTCATCCAGCGAGATAAAAGCGTTGATTGAAAAGTCTTCATCCCAGACACGAGACGGACAAAGAATGACAACGGACGCAAACCAGTTGATGGGCGGCATGATCAGCAACGTTTCTGAGATGAAAACAATCCTGAGCCAAATCGATCAGGCTGCCGTCGAACAGGCGGACGGTATTGCTCAGATTAATATTGCCATTACGCAGATCGACACCACCACCCAGCAGAACGCCGCTCTTGTAGAGGAATCGCTTGCTGCTTCCGCCATGCTGAATGATCAGGCCGTTATCATGATGCGTACGGTAAGCGCATTCAGGACTGAGGACGCTCCGTCAGAGAATGTTCAGGGATTGAGCAATCACAAAGAAATAACTTACGCCACGGCGTGATGAACCTGATTAACTCAGGTTTCAGGTAGCCATTCTCTCACGCCACACGCAGATTATCGTGCAGGCAAAGCCATCCTCTGTGGTGGCTTTTCTCGCTTTCGTATTTTGAAATTTGGTTGATCAGGCAGTAACCGCCAGCGTGTCGCCCGCATATGTGAACAAACCTGCATAATTCCGGGACGTCTTATCCGCCGCCAAATCCGCTTCACGCCGTACTACTCACCTGAGTTGCGAAACCCCATCAGGATGTTGACCCACCAGAATATCCCGCTGAACCGCAGAAACAAATCAGACTGAGTGTTGAGCCAGGTTAAGTCATTACTCCAGTCAGCCTGGGGAATTTGAGATTTAAGAGAGCGATAAATCTTAAACTTAACCTGAGGTTCATTGTGTAAAATAACTAAAACCTGTACCTGAATGCGCTACGTACATCTGTAAATACACTGCTCACTGGAACGATTAGCATGCCCGATGTGAGTCCTTCTTTAAGTCAAATCCGCCTCCCATCGCCAGAATCTGTTAACGTCTCGCTTATTATTAGTGCCAGTCTAAATAAGAGTTAAAATGACACACGTTATCGTCACCTTTTGACTCTATATTTTTCATTCAAAAACAGTAACTTCTACTCTGATTGTAGTTCGCCTATGCTGGCTGCTTACTACGTTTTACGTCAGAGGGATTTGCTATGTTTAATGTGTCCGCAACCTACAGTGCAGAGGCTGTTGAATGCCTTTATGAAGTCATCGACATTCTTAACCTCAAGGGGGCACGCTGCCACGTGATCTTTGATAGTCAGGCATCCCGTGCCGCGGTCATTGAAGCCGATACAATAGAAGAACTCGGCGAAATGCGTCACCCTGTACTGGCCGTTCTGGAACTGGAGCGCGTGACCAGCATTAACACCATTTTGCGGATTAAATCGTTCTGGACTGATCCGGAGGGCGTCAGGCCTGACGTTGAGCCTGGCAGCCTGGCTAAAGCACTCTATAAAGCGCTGACTATCAAGAAACAGATTACGCTGGTCGGTTTGTAAGAGACGGTTGAAAATCATTCACTGGCAATATGCGCGCGTGTTCAATTCCCCATTTCACCGTTCACGGTCCAGAATACGCGCGCATGTTCATCATTGTTCAGGCACCCCGGTTGATCATTTTCACCTGAAAGAGATGTTCGTAAATAACCCTGAACGTGGGACTACTTTGAATTCTCAGCAACAAAGTTCAGATAATTTTCAGGTGTAATCAGCTTGTAAGGCACCCAGTTAAGCGTCTCAACCTTTTGTTTGTTCAGCAGGGCTTTGGTCACCTGAACTGCGCCGGTAGCCTGTCCTTTTGCATCCTGAAAAATAGTGAGCACCATCCTGCCGTTTTTAATGAACTGCTGACCATCGGGTGTTCCATCAATTCCCGCCACAAGGATTTTATCGTTCTTCGCCTGGTTTAAAGCCATAATCGCGCCAATCGCCATCTCATCGTTGTTTGCAGCAATGGCGTCAATGGGACGCTGATTTAGCAGCCAGCCAGAAACCACATCAACCGCTTCATTGCGTTGCCATTTCGCTGTCTGCTTCTCAATAACTTTCATGTCTTTATATTTACTGATAACCGCTTCCACAGCACGGGTACGCTCACGGGCCTCTTCATTCGACAGCGCGCCCATCAGTATCGCTACATTACCTTTGTAGTTCATTTTCTTTGCCAGCGCCTCCATCTGCATTTCGCCACCCAGCGCCGAATCAGAACCAACATATGCCATATCTGCTGGCAGTTTCACTTCCGGTTTACGATTTACGAAAACCAGCGGAATACCGGCATTTTTGGCGGCCGTGATCATCGGTAAAACACCCTGAGTATCAACCGGATTGAGAATAATGGCGTCAACGCCCTGGTTGATAAAGTCATCAACCTGCTGCACCTGCAGCGCGACATCGCCTTTGGCATCAACAAACTGGCTCTTGAGTTCACTGGCGTTAAGCTCTTTCTGCATCTGAGTGCGAAGGATGGAGACAAAGTTAAGGTCGAAGTTAGCCAGCGCAACGCCAACGGTAAACGTTTTGGCACTGATTCCTGCACTAAACAGCAGGGAGCAAAGACAAAGCAGAAGATTTCTGATGTTCATAGTCAATTCCTGTAGGTTGAGGTTGTTATTGTTTTCATTGACGTTATTGTGCGTCGGGTAACAGGCAAATACCCGACACATGCTGCTTACAACGTAAAGTGATCGCGGAACTGCTGGACAGCCGCTGTGCTATCACCGCTGGCCCAGCCCTCCATGGCGACGGTGCCGCTGTAACCTATCTCCTGCAGCGTCCGTGCAATAGCCCGGTAATTGATCTCGCCGGTGCCCGGCTGCTGGCGGCCTGGTACATCGGCAACCTGGATTTCCCCTATCGCAGAACCGCAGCGCCGTACCAGTTCAATCAGATTGCCCTCGCCAATTTGTGCATGGTAGAGATCCAGATTCATCTTCAGCGCCGGGCTGTTGACCGCTTCGACCAGCGCCCGCGTTTCAGAGGCCAGGGCGAAGGGTGTGCCCGGATGATCGATCGGCAGATTAAGGTTTTCGAGGGTGAAAACGCGTCCGGCTCGTTCACCAAGTTGTGCAACCTGGCGCAGCGTATCGGCGGCCTTGAGCCACATAGCGCCCGTTGCCGTTGTCACGGGTTTTACCGGCAGTCCGCGGTCGTCAAGTCCGGTGCCATGCAAATTCAGTACAGGACAACTGAGACGTTCGGCCACAGCCAGTGAGGCTTCAGCACTCTGCAGTAACTGCGCTATCTCTGTTTCATCGGTAAGATTACCGCTCAGATAACCGGTCATAGAGGTAAAGCGCGCACCGGTCGCCATCAGCGCATCAATATCCTTGTTGGCCCATCCCCAGATTTCGACGCCGAAACCCAGCTCATGAATGCGTTTTACGCGCTCTGTAAATGGCAGCTCCAGAAATACCATTTCAGCGCAGACGGAAAGTTGATAATCAGCCATCAGCGCGCCCCCAGCTTAACCGGCAGGTTGCTCTGTACAGATTCGATACAGGCCAGCGCAATTTCCAGCGCGTTGCGCGCATCTTCGCCCGTGGCGCGAGGCGTTTCACCACTTCGGATACAGCGGGCAAACTCGGTCATTTCTGCCACATAGGCCTCTCGCAGCAGATCTGAATCCAGTCGCGACGTATCGACGGCTATTCCGCTGGCGGTGTAACGCACGCAGTGGTTGGCATTGATGTGGCCCGCCTGCAGCATGCCTTTACTGCCAAAAACCTCACCGCGCACGTCATAGCCATAGACCGCCTGAAAGTTTGCCTCAGCTATAGCAATAGCGCCGTTGTCGAAGCGAATAGTCACAACCGAGGTATCCAGCAGCCCTTTATCCTTAAAATCTGGCCGCACCAGCGCATCGGCCAGCGCATAGACTTCTACCGGCTTTGCGCCATGATTGAAGTGCAGTAGCGTGTCAAAATCGTGAATCAGCGTTTCAAGGAAGATGGTCCATTGCGGAATCGGCGCTGGATCGTTCAGGCCTGGGTCACGGGTCACAGAGCGACTAAGCTGGGTCGTGCCATTCTCACCGTTTTTTACCGCTGCAATTGCTGCCGCAAAACCGGAATCAAAGCGGCGATTAAAGCCCACCTGTAACACGACGCCTGCCTCTTTTGCCGCCGCGATGGCGCGATCGGCCTCATCCAGCGTGACAGCCATAGGCTTTTCGCAAAACACATGTTTGCCGGCTCTGGCCGCGGCAATCACCCACTCCGCATGCGTCCGTGCTGGCGCGGCAATCGCAACGGCGTCGATTTCATCATCCTGAAGCAGCGCATGCAGATCGCTATACGATTTGCTCACCCCAAGCCGGCTGGCGAGCTTCTCTGCTGCGCCAGGGAACGGATCCGCCACTGCCGCAAGGGTGGCACCAGGCACACGCCAGGCCAGATTTTCCGCATGGAAGCTGCCCATGCGGCCTGCGCCGATTAAACCCACGCGCACTGTTTGATGGTTCATAAAAACTCCTTATTATTTTGCTTTTGCCCAGGCGGGCGATGAAGGGTGTTGTTCAGATCGCTTCACCTCAGCAGCGAAACGACGGGATTTGGAGAGCATCAGCGGTTCAATGTGCTCCAGCGACACGCCCCGGGTTTCCGGTAAAAAACGACGGACAAACCAGAACGCGATGAGCGATCCCACCGCGCATAACATCAGCGGGAAGGCACCATGAAAGTGTTCCATCAGCACCTGGCTGCGGTTCATCATCGGGAAGCTTTGGGTAACGATAAAATTAGCGACGTACATCGAGGCGAACGCAAAGCCCATCGCCACGGCGCGAATCCGATTAGGAAAGATTTCTGAGATCAGCAGCCAGGCACCCAGGCTCCATGAGAGGCCAAATATCAGCACGAAGGCCAGCAGTCCAATCACCGGCAGCTGGCCACCTGCATCGGCGATAAATGCCAGGGCGGTGAAGATCATAGAGAGCGCGCATCCCAGTGCCCCCCAGCGCAGCAGCACTGTCCTGCCCAGACGATCAATGGTACTCAGACAAACGGCCACGCCAGTCAGCAGCGCAAGACCAATGAAAATGCTGTGAAACAGGGAAGACTGGGTACTGCCGGTGATGTTTTGTAAGAGTGACGGCGCGTAATAGAGCAGGATGTTGATACCGGAAATCTGCTGCAAAATAGCAATGGCACAACCCACCAGCAGGATATAGCGTGCCCGCGCATCCCGCAGGATGCCGCGCTGACGGGTCTGGATGTTGTCATCCCGATTTGACGTCAGGATTTCCTGTAACAGTCGCTGGGCGTGACGGGCATTTGAAAGACGCGTCAGCACCTCAAGGGCCCGCTCTTTTTTGCCGTTCAGCGCCAGCCAGCGCGGTGACTCTGGCATAAACGGCACCAGCAGCAGAAATAGCACGCAAGGCACCACGCCCGAAGCGAGCATCCAGCGCCAGCCTTCACTGACAATCCACTGATGCGGCATGCCGCGTGCAATCAGGTAATTCACGATATAGACGGTAACCTGTCCGCCCACCATCAGCATCTGCTGCAGGCCGAGCATCCGTCCGCGCCAGTCTTTGGGTGAAACTTCAGCGATGTAAAGCGGCGTAATCGCAGAGGCCATCCCGACCGCCAGCCCGCCAGTCAGTCGCCAGATAACGAAATCGGTCAGCGATCCCGCCAGCGCAGCGCCCACTGCGGAGAGCAAAAAGAGTAGAGCGGTAACGATTAGGGTCGTTTTGCGACCGATACGATCAGAAATGAAGCCAACACTCCATGCGCCGACGATGCAGCCGAGAATGACGTTGGACACCGCCCAGCCACTTTCCCATGGCGTTAAATTCAGATGTTCTGTCAGCGGGTCGATAACGCCAGAGATTACAGAAGCGTCATAACCGAGAATCACGCCACTTAGTGAAGCAATGGCACAGATAAACAGAATCAGCCGTAAATTGTGTTTGCGCATAACAACTTATTTCCCTTCGCATGATTGATTCAGGTGATTGCATCAACCTTTGCAAAGGTGGTGCCAACCAAAATCCGGGAAATTTTGTGAGCGCTGACACAACGTCACACCACAAACTGGCAACAATGTTTACATGTCAACTTAACATGTCCATAAAATGGACATTTAATTCCACTGGAGTGGCGTGTGAATCAGCAATTGTTATTACGAGATGAGAGCGAGTCGATCTTCAGCCTGCCCGACAGGGAGGCCGCCGACAGTTGGGACGCGCTGTTATGGCGAAGCTGGGAGAGCTTTACCCAGGGCGAACCGCCGCCAGCGCTTCGTGAAACTATTCTGCACTCCTGGCAACGCTCGCAGCAGTACGCTATCGATCCAGATCGATTTATCTATACCGCGCCCCCAGCCAGCGAACTGACTGCGATTCTTGAAAACAATGCAGAACTCATTCTTGTTGCACGCAGCATTATGGAAAATTTGCTCGCCTATAATCCGGACGGGCACATTAACCTCACCGATGCGCAGGGTGTAACGCTCCATTTTTGCGGTGCCGACCTGACACCGATCGGCAGTATTCTGCGTGAAGAGGTATTGGGTACTAACTGTACCGCGCGCTGCCTGATTGAACAGCGACTGGTCTATGTGTTGAGCGGTGAAAACTGGAAGTTTGATTTGCGAAAACGCCGCCGGCAGTGCGCTGCGGCCCCCGTCCGTAATGAAAACGGACAATTGATAGGTGTGCTCACACTGACCGCCACGCCTGATAATTTCAACGTCCACACACTTGGCACGGTCCAGGCGGCGGCAGAAGCAGTCGGACAGCAACTGATGCTACGACGCCTGCTGGCTGAACAGCAGTCCATTCTTGAGACGCTGAATGAAGGTGTGATTGTCTGTGATAAACAGGGACGCATTAAAACCCTTAACCGCTATGCGCGCCAGATTTTCAGCGGGCTGAATCCAGGCAATATCCCGATTGATGAACTGCTACAGCCACAAGGCGGATCGCTGCTGACCATGCCTTTTTGTAATGACATCGAGTTGCAGTTCAGGCCAGCCGGCCTGGCCCCTCTCTCCTGCCTGATATCATTGATGCCCGCGCCGGATGGCGGACGCGTGCTGTCGCTGCGTGAAAATCAGCGTATCCGTGCCATTACACGACGTGTCATGGGCGTGAATGCCAGTTACACCTTTGACATGATTCGCGGCCGCTCGTCGCGTCTGCAGCAGGCAATTCATAAGGCCCGGGTCAGCAGCCGAACCGACAGCACAGTGCTGCTCAGCGGTGAAAGTGGCACCGGCAAAGAGTTGTTTGCGCAGGCCATTCATAATGCCAGCCCACGTCAGCAGGAAGCGTTTATCGCTCTTAACTGCGGCGCACTGCCACGCGATCTGGTGCAAAGCGAGCTGTTTGGCTATGCGGATGGCGCCTTCACCGGTTCACGGCGTGGCGGTTCGGCGGGCAAGTTTGAACTGGCTGACGGCGGAACCCTTTTCCTGGATGAGATTGGTGAGATGCCGCTCGAAGCGCAAACCAGCTTGCTACGCGTACTGCAGGAGAGTGAAGTGCTGCGTATCGGCGCGGCTCAGCCCGTGAAAGTGAATGTCCGCATTATCGTGGCAACGCACTGCAACCTGCTGGATGCCGTGGAGAAAAATGCCTTTCGGCGCGATCTCTATTACCGCCTGAATGTAATTTCATTAGAAATTCCTCCGCTGCGTGACCGTCGTGAAGACATACCGGAGTTGGTGAATATTTTCATTCAGGCGCTCTGCACACGTCTGAAGCGTATTCCGCCTGTGGTCGCGCCGGACGCAATGACCTGTCTGCAAGCCTGGGATTGGCCGGGAAACGTACGTGAACTGGAAAATGTGATTGAGCGTGTCGTCAACCTGAGTGAAGGGTTAGAAATAACCCGCGCCGATTTGCCCGAATCCCTGCAGCAAGTCTCAGCCAGTGATGCGCCCGGAGAGATTCAACCCTCACTGCAAAATCTGGAGCGGATGCATATTTTACAAATTGTCAGTGAACAACAGGGGAATCTGCGTCAGTCGGCGCAACTGCTGGGGATCTCACGAACGGCGTTATATAACAAGCTCAATGCATGGAAAATCGACTACCGTGCTTTCAGGAAAAATGATGCCTGAACGCTGCGACGATTTGGCTGAACAGCACAGTGGCACCAACAATCCATATCGCGATAACGATCCCTGCCGTTACGCGACTGACAGGACGTTTACTGGCTTGCGCTGCAGTTTCACGATGTTCGCGCATAACCTCGGGGGGAATAAGACGCACCACCAGCATGATCCCCAGCGGTACAATGATCAGGTCGTCGAGATAGCCGATAACGGGAATGAAGTCGGGGATCAGATCGATGGGTGAAACCGCATAGGCCGCGACAATCATCGCCATCACTTTAGCCACTAACGGTGTACGGGGATCGCGGGCGGCGAGCCATACCGCATGCACATCCCGTTTGATGTTTCGTGCCCACGTTTTGATGTCAGTCATAAGCTTACTTTTCACGAAACGTCTTTTCCTTATTGAGGACAACGGTTATTCCGCTTTCGTACAACGCTCCTCACAAAGACTCACCCGCCGTGTTGAGTCCGGGCGCCATTTCAGTCAATCAACACTACGACAATAGGCATCCCAGGTCTTCATGGCAGTTGATACCGCCGCATCAAGTTCTTTACCGGTTGCGCCATCGCGGGCTTCGGTCGACAGGCCGATTTCAAAACTGTGAAAAAACCTGGCCAGTGCCTGCACATCTGTACCGGAAACCAGAAGCCCCGCCTCTTTCGCTCTGGTGACACATCGCAAAAATCCCGCTCTGGTCCTATCACGTTGCGCTGCCAGAAGCTCACGAATGTGCGCGTTTGCAGGTGAACAGGTATTAACGGATAGCGCGATCAGGCAACCGCTGGGATGTCCCTGATCTGTCTGCATCTTTGCGGAGCGACGCAAGGCGAGTTCGATAGCCTGTCGGGGTTCAAGCGAATCGTCCCATAGACAATCGTTCACCTGACCATAAGTCGTCATATAGCATTCGACAACCTCTTCGAACAGCGCCTCTTTAGAACCAAATGCGGCGTAAAAACTGGGGGCAGTGATACCGTTACCGAGATTCGACTTGAGCATGGCAAGCGAAGTGGACTCGTAACCGTGTTGCCAGAAAAGTGTCATCGCCTGACGAATTGCTTCGTCACGGTCAAATGTTCGTGGACGTCCCATCTGAGCCATATCCGTTCCTTTTTGACTTGCCAGACATAAATACTAATCGATACATATATTCTTGACAAGTTGCGCGGGGGCTTATAGTTTCGAATATATATACCGATCGATATTTATATCAGCCAGCCTGTTATCACGCGGGTTTTCGCAATATTTAAGCGTTACAAACTTAAAAAAGGACTCAACGTGCACGTCAATACCGCATTCAGTGAAACCACAACACAACGAGGCCTGCCTCTGGCTTCCCTGCTGGCATTTGCCATGACTGGCTTTATCGCCATTCTGACCGAGACCCTTCCGGCGGGTCTGCTTCCGGAGATCGGAAAAGGTCTGGGTGTTTCTCAGGTAATGGCAGGCCAGCTGGTCAGTATCTATGCGCTGGGATCGCTGCTGGCGGCGATTCCTTTAACGGTTCTGACCAGTGGATGGCGACGTAAAAAAGTGCTGCTGCTTGCCGTCGGGACTTTCCTGATTTTCAACACCGTTACCACCCTTTCATCCAGCTACTGGCTGACGATGGGGGCTCGCTTCATGTCCGGTGTGGCTGCCGGACTTGCATGGGGAATCCTGGCGGGCTATGCGCGCCGCCTCGTTCCTGCTGAATTACAGGGCCGCGCGCTGGCTATTGCGATGGTTGGAATACCGGTTGCCCTGTCGCTGGGAACCCCGGCAGGCGCATGGCTGGGCAGTATGATGGGATGGAGAATCCCCTTTGGGATCATGGCAGCACTGGCCATTATTCTCTTTATCTGGACATGGGTGGCGATTCCTGACCTGCCGGGCCAGCAGGCTGACCGTCGACTGCCGGTATGGCAGGTTTTCCGTATGCCCGGCGTCAGGCCCGTTCTGGCGGTTATCTTTCTGTGGATGACGGCTCACAACATTCTTTATACGTTCATCGGACCATTCCTGCAGTTGTCGGGACTGACCGGAAACGTCGGACTTATCCTGCTGATTTTTGGCATCGCGGCATTGGTCGGCATCTGGATCACCGGAATGTTGGTAGATCGTCATTTGCGACATCTGGTTCTGCTCAGCCTTGCAGCACTGGCGGCGGTTTCTGTGGTGCTGGTCGCAGGCATGCGGGAACAGATTGTGGTCTATGTGGCTGTCATCGTATGGGGTTGGTCGTTTGGTGGTGCATCAACCCAGATGCAAACGGCCGCCGCTGATTCGGCTGGCAATCATGTCGACGTTGTTCAGGCGATGGTGACAACCGCATGGAATCTGGCTATCGCCAGCGGCGGCGTTACTGGAGGACTGCTTCTCAATAATGCCGGTGCGGTATCTTTCCCCTGGGCGCTACTCACCTTTATGGCGGTTGCGTTGATCATCGCCTGGCGGGCGAAAAAGCATGCTTTCAGGCCGGGTGCCAGAGGAGGCCCAGTGAAATAGTGATGTTGAAAGGCGTCCGCAATGGACGCCCGATAAATATCCAATCTGCTTTGCTTTGAGCTTGTGACCGGTAAATCTGTCTGAACGCGTTTTGCCAAACCCATTATGTGTTAATTGTTGGCCTCGTCAGAAACTGACTGCCCGAGCTGGGTGGTGTAATTAGCGGGCACCCAGCGATAAGCATTACCCTCGTGCTGAACATGACCCAGACCCGGGAAAGCGATATGCGCCGCAGCCACCCAGTAGCCCTGATCGGCAGCCTGTTTCAGTACCCTTTCACGTGTATTAATAGCCTGTTTCTGATCGACATCAAAATGGATGGCCACTTCGGGGTCTGGCATTTGCACCGCTTTGGCATGGATGATGTCTCCCCATAACATCAGCGTCTGCCCCTGGCTTTCCACGCGATAAAGTACGCTGCCCGGCGTATGGCCAGCGGTCGACTCAGCACGGATTCCTCCCGGTAATGTAGCGGGTGCCATAAATGTTTTAAGCAGGCCAGCATTCATGACCGGGCGAAGCGTTCGTTCAGAATCCGCAAAGGTGTGAGCCTGACTGGCTTCCACTTTGCTTGCGTTGGCCGGATTAAGCCAGAAATCGACATCCCGTTTATCCACATACACTTCAGCTTCAGGAAAAGCCGGCTTGCCTGCACGCGAGACACCGCCTGAATGATCGGCATGAACATGAGTCAGAAGCACAGCATCGATCGATTCAGCCGGATAGCCAGCAGCGGCCAGGTTGGTCAGCAGATGTCCGCCATCGTGGCCAAAAAGCTCACCGGCGCCAGTATCGACTAAGATGCGCTTTTTGCCATCATCGATAACAAAGGCGTTAATCGACGTTTCAGCCTGCGGCGTCATCGCCTCTCTGGCCATTCCCTTGCTGAGTTTATCCGGTGAAATGTTTGTCAGTAATGTATTAAGGGGAATGGTCACCGTGCCGTCGGAAACGGCGGTAATGCGCAATTTACCTAACATCATCCGGTAATAACCCGGAGCCTGTTGATCCCGTGCAGACGGCTGTTCGGCTGCATAGGCCGGACTGAATGCCATAAGTGACGCCACCAGCATCAGTAAAATTTTCATCAATTATTCTCCAGAATGTTTCATCACAACGTGGTGGGCAGTATCCTCAGACAATCCATATCACTCAAATTGATTAAACTGATGCTCACTATCAGAGAAAATGATTTTCATCGTATCGACCTGAATTTACTGACGGTGCTGTTAGTTCTGAAGCGGGAAGGCAGCGTCTCTCGTGCAGCAGAAAAGCTGCATCTGGGTCAGCCTGCGGTCAGTAATGCACTGGCCCGGTTGCGGGTGATGTTCAGCGATCCGCTCTTTGTGCGGACAGCGAGAGGAATGGAGCCTACCCCGCGAGCCGAGGCGCTGATCGCTGAGCTGGGACCTCTGATGGCGCAGATGCAGAATGTCCTTTTTCAGCCAGCATCCTTCACGCCTTCTGAGGCGACGCATGTTTTTCGGCTGGGGATGAGCGACTGGGTTGAGCGCTCAATCATGCCGGCACTGTATGCGCGCATCACGCGCACCGCGCCGGGCGTGACGCTTCAGGTCACGGCCAGCGATCCCTTCAGGGATGTGGAACTGGTCGCACGTGGCGAGATCGATCTTGCCATATCGGTGGGCGATAACACGCCCGCCACGCTGCAGCGCGAGAAGATCGTTTCACATAGCTTTTGTACGTTGTGGCATCCGGAGCAGCTTTCGTTATCTGCGCCGCTGACGCTGGAGGATTACGTGGCGCATGATCATCTGCTGGTTTCCTATCGTGGATCAACCTGGAGCGCCATTGATGACCAGCTTGCGACCCTTGGAAAGGCACGTTCGATTCGCTACGTGACGCCGCATTTTTCCTCTCTGCCGCCGCTACTGGTGCGCACGCCCGCGTTAGCTACCGTCCCCGCCGGTCTGGCGGATGACTGGATAACCCATTACGGTTTATGCTCCAGCCCTGTACCGGTGGCGACTCCCGAAATCGCTCTTTCGCTGCTCTGGCATAAACGCTGTGATAACGATATGCCGCTGAGCTGGCTCAGGGAGGAACTGCGTAGTGTGATGACAGAGCGAATCTGAGTAGCTGCTCTTATGGGATGCTAAAACCTGCTTTGCAGTTCAACCGCCCTGAACAACGTCGAAAACCAGACTTTGCAGAAAATGGATGCTGAGAAGAGGATAAAAATTTGTCTGACTACCAGCTTGCTGGAACTGTTCGGTCTGTAGAGAATTTTTGCCGCTTACGTATTATCTCAGGACTGACGCCACGTCCCGCCGAAGCTGCCCGCCAGGGACTTCCTGACAGCTGTTATGGTATTCATTCCTTTATAGGGAAATCGTCATCGGAATAGGACGTATCGTAGGCAACGGCGCGCTGAATATGGATATTGTCGATGTCGCTGTAGATCCCGCGCATCATGGAAAAGGTCTGGGCCGCATGATAATGGAAACGCTGACAAAGTGGCTCGATCAAAATGCCTGTGATAGCGCTTATGTCACATTGATGGCAGATGTTCCGGCGCTGTACGAAAAATTTGGTTTTACGCGCGTCAGCCCTGTAAGTGAAGGTATGGCAAGGATCTGGAAAAATACCAAAAAGTCATGAAATAGTGATGCTCCCGTTTAATGCAGACCCTAACATCACATCATTAAGCACTGATCCAAATAACACATTGATGAGCAGGTAGATAAAACGTTACCTGCTCTGCTCTCTGTCAGCGTGAACCTGTTAACTTCCACACCTTCACTTTATAAAGCACCGTTTACGTTCTGAAGCTCAGTATCTCGCCCGGCTACTGCTTAATCGCGGAAAAAATGCCGGTGGCGGCAGAGCCTGAGGCGCCGCCGGCTCAGCGTTCAGCATGCTTAAGAACGCCCCGGCCCAGTGATGATTGTTGTGCATATGCAGGCCATTCATCAGACGTGCATGCAGACTTCGCCGTTCGTGTAACGGCATCTGCAGGGCGCGATGCACCGCACTGGCCATGGCGTCAGGATCATAAGGATTGACGATGATGGCTCCCTCCATCTGCTCGGCTGCACCGGCAAACTGCGAGAGGATAAGCACGCCAGGATTTTTCGGGTCCTGCAGGGCGACATACATTTTCGCCATCAGACTCATACCCGCCATTAATGGCGTTACCAGCGCAACGCGTGAGGCACGATAGATACCAGCCTGCTCTTCCCGGCTATAAGCATGGGTGAGATAGTTCACCGGATACCAGTTCATTGTGCCATGTACGCCATTCAGCTCGCCGCACAGTGCTTCCAGCGCATGACCGAGTTCAGACGCATCATGCGCGTGTCCGGCTGCCGGAGGTGCCAGCTGCAACAGCGTGATATTTTTCTGATAGTAATCATGTCTTCTTAACAGTACCTCCAGGGTACTGATGCGGTAAGGCAGCCCCGAACTCTCATCAAGATGGCCGCCGCTAAGCACGGTATTTTCTGGCAGACTTTCGCGGCACTGCATTTCCATGTAAGCACAGCTGTTGCTCTCGCGCAGACATTGCACATCATCAAGATCAATCCCGACCGGAAATACACCCACTCTTATTATCCGGCCATTGATTCGAAAACGTTGTGCCTCCAGTCGCTCCAGTCTGAATTCGCTCTCCAGCCAGACCAGGAAGTTATTCATATCCTGCACTGTCTGGAAGCCAATCAGGTCACAACAGAGTAATGAGTCAGTGAACCAGCGCCATTCGGGAATGGTTTCAAACATCCTGCCAGCCGGGAAAGGCTGATGCAGAAAAATACCCACTGAGTTGGTCAGCCCTTCTTCACGAATATAGGAAGCACAGCCAAGCAGATGATAATCCTGAATCCAGATAACATCGTCGGGTGTGGCATTTTCGCAAATGGCGCGCGCATAGGCTTTATTAATATTTTTATATTCCTGATAGCCACTGGTGGAAAATCGGGCCATGTCAGGGCGCTGGTGAAAAACAGGCCAGAGTCCTTTGTGAATATAGTTGTGGTAACCCTCATTCAGCTCGCCCGGCGTATAGGAGAAGGTCACGGTTTCATACTGGCCAGTCTGCTGCACTAAGTAGGATCTTGACGCGTCGCTGGGTATCACTTTGCTCTCACCATCCCAGCTAATCCACAGCCCGCCCTGACGGGAAAGTATGCCTTCATAAACGGCAGTAAGCGTCGAACGTTGACATTGATTATGAGAAACAAGGATAAGGCCTGACATGGTGTGTTCCTTAAGAACCCGCTGCGAGAAAGCAACATTGCCTGGCAGTGAGCCGCTATTAATCGGAGGTCGGATAATAAACTGGAGAAAACCGCTCATTTGCGTGCGCCCGGGCTTAGTGCCTGCTGGCGCTTTTGGCGCAAATCGGGTCGTATCCCCCTTCGTGCAGCGTCGTCACGTAGACACCGGGCAGCGAGGGAAAAGAGATAAATCCGTTACGCTCGAAGAAATCCGGTACAGGCTCACCCATTGCAATGATGCTCCGGCAGCCCCTGGCGCCAGGATGAGACAGACAGCAGTGCAGCAGCCATGAGCCGAGCCCGATAAAACGATATTCCGGCGAGATGAACAGGTTCCGGATTACCCAGGTCTCCGCCATATCGGTCACGACGCGGGCAAAACCGATTTGTCGGCCATTGCGGTAAAGTCCAAAACAGAGGCTATTGTTCAGCGCCAGAGTCAGAGAGCGGGTGTCCGGTATCGATTCACCCAGCCACTGAGAGATCAGGCGATAGTTCAGCAGTGCCGGATCGGTACTGGCCTCGATGGCATCTCTGAACCATTTGCGGGGCGAAACAAGGCGAAGGCGCTGTTGCTCAGCAAGTTCAGTGACTGCAGCATCGCTGCACCCTGGTATGGACCAGGGTTTGTTAATGCATTTCATCCACGGCTTCCTTGAACATAGGCGCATCAGCGCCCGGTGCCGTTAATTAAACCGATCGGCCTGTAAAAAAGGCGTAAAAAGAGGCAGATGAAACGTAAAAACGCTGCAAAACATCCGCCGCCCTGGCATCGCCGGACGGGGAAAGTGCAATAAGTCAGCGAGTTGAATACAGAGAATGTACGCAGTGATAAGTCAAGAAGAGTGGCCTGCCCGGGTCCACTCGCTCCCAAAGCGGGTTTACTAAACGCGTGGCAGGGCCATATTTACTGCAGAAATGAAGAAATTAAAAATCTCTTTTAAATCAGAACCGAGCCATCATTGTCTGGAATGATACGCCGTTGAAAAACTTAACCTCTCCCACTCTCTTAAATCCCAGTTTTTCATAGAAGGGAACGGCGAAGAGTGAGGACCGTACACTGATTTCTGATCGCAGCATGGGCGCTACCTGCTGCCAGAGTGCCCTTGCCACCCCTTGACGGTGAAACTTTGGATGCACAAAAAAGTATTTCACTAGATTGCCTTCGAAAAGGGTGAGTACGCCTGTTACCTCACCTCTTTCCACGGCAATCAGCCAGAGATAGTCATCTGCAACGATCAAAGGTTTAAGCACATCGGGTTTTATGCTCTCGATAAACCAGTGCGGACAGGGCTCTGCCTCTGAAAAGTTACACTTTATCGACACACTGTGTATCAGCTCACTGATGCCTGTCGCATCAGACTCAATGGCCGCTCTGATTTCCATTCTTTTGTCCTCCCCCTGATGTTGTGAATGTAAAGAAATGGAGGTTTGCCATTCGGATTGCCACCCACTCACCCTGTCTCCTGAATTCCGGCTGAACCTGCGCCATTGACTATCAGAGCAACGTCACTTTGCCCTGGAAAATCACCGGCCCGGATGGCCCGCTGAGTTTAGAACCCCCAACAGGCTCCAGACTCACCGCCAGCACCGTCTGATTGTTTAACTCGCCTGGTGCTAATCGGAAAGCGTTACTGTCGATGTGATTGATCAGTCCCAACGATTGCGGCGCAGCACTGCCTCTGATCAGCCAGAGTTGCAGGGCTTTATTCTCTGGCAGCGTGATGTTTAGCGCCGAGACCTGAATGCGTGACGCTGACTTATCCAGACTCACCACAAACTGTGCGTTGGGCTGCGCGCCACTGAGTACCGCAATGGGCTGCAGGGAATGCGGGGTATCCGGCTTAATCACCTGGGTGTAAATGAGGAGGCCCGCCATTGCCGCCGCCAGACTCCAGCCGAGCCAGAAGCCAGGTTGCCTGCGGACTGATATCGTGCCAGAGGCGCCAGCGTTCCGGTTAAGGTCCTGCCTGATCAGCGGCCAGACCGTAGCGGGAGGAATAACGTCGTGGGTGAGCAAATCGATGCCGTTAAACGCTTTCTGCCAGCGCAGCACCTCTGCAGCAAAGTGTGAATCGTCATTGAGGCGTTTATCAAGCCGATGGCGTGTCACATCGTCGGTAAGACCCAGCACATATTCCGCCGCAGTGAGATCATTGTGTTCCTGAGCAGTCATAGGCCTATGCACTCCCGAAGATGGATTAAAGCGCGACGGATCCAGCTTTTAACCGTACCCTCAGGCTGACTCATGGAGAGCGCAATCTCACTCTGCGACAGGCCACGATAATAAGCGAGCGAAATACTTTGTCGCTGTTCTGAAGGTAAGTGCGCCATACAATGTTGAAGACGACGCGCCTCTGCAGGACTGTCATCCGCGGGAAGTAACGTCTGAAAACCCGATTCCGCTTCGCTGATTTCTTCCAGTGAACAGCATCGGTTCTCATGTTTTCGCAGGAAATCAATCGCCCGATTTCTGGCTATGTGGCTAAGCCAGATGTGCGGCTCACTGCGCGCATCATCGTAATAGTTTGCCGACTGCCAGATGTGGATAAACGTGTCGTGCAGGATCTCTTCTGCCCAGTCCCGGCGCCTGACCATCCGCAGGATGATCCCATAAAGTCGGGGCGACAGGACGCGGTAAAGCTGCTCAAGAGCAGCTTTATCACCGCCGGCTATCTGGTTCATTAAGTCGGCCTGAATGTGGGGTACATTTTTTGTCATCGGCTTCCCTGTAAAAGGTGTGGCCACGCAATCAGTGGCCACACACAGTATAGGTAACGCTTTATGGCATCAGTACAGTATCGATAACGTCGATGACACCGTTACTCTGGTTCACATCATAGGTGGTGATATTAGCAATATTGCCCTGAGCATCTTTAAGCTGAATGTTATGTGGGCCGTTGGACATCACCCAGAGTGATTCGCCATTAACTGTTTTCAGCTCGGCTTTACCGCCACCGGCTTTGATTTTTTTCTCCAGCGCTTTCATGTCCATTTTTCCTGCGACCACGTGATAGGTCAGCACGCTGGTCAGTTTTTGTTTATTTTCGGGCTTCAGCAGGGAGTCGACGGTACCCTTCGGCAATTTTTCAAACGCCGCATTAGTGGGTGCAAATACGGTAAAAGGCCCCTTGCCTTCAAGCGTCGGAACCAGCCCGGCGGCTTTGACGGCGGCCACCAGCGTGGTGTGATCTTTGGAGTTAATTGCGTTCTCAACAATATTTTTTGACGGGTACATGGCCGCTCCACCGACCATCACCGTGTCGCTGTCCATACTCGCCGCGAAAGTGGCGCCGCTGAAGACTAATGCAGATAAAAGCAGAGTTGGCAGGAATGGCTTCATTTTCACTTCCCTCATTCAGTTTGCGGACAGGGCCGAAGTGCCCTTATCTGTTAATACGAATGAGGGAGGGAAACGGATGCAAAAAATTTTATTTTTTTTGAGCTGCCTGTTCAGGCCCCGCTACCGGGGCCTGAACAGATGTCACTCACTATCTGTCATAAGTCCATTCGGACCTGAGTAGTTAGCTGTCTGCTCAGATACGGAAGGCGTTAACGGCTTCACGTAAAGAGTGCGCCTGAACTGAAAGAGACTGCGATGCAGAAGAGGATTCTTCCACCAGCGCCGCATTATTCTGCGTCACACCATCCATCTGGTTTACCGCAATGCTGACCTGAGAAATACCCTGCATCTGTTCAGCCGAGGCGAGCGAGATGTTATCCATTGCCACAGCCAGTTTTCCGACCATAGCGTTGATATCCAGAATACTCTTGCCGGTTCCGGTTGCAACGACAACACCACTTTCGACCTGCGCCACAGCCTCTTCAATCAGATGTTTAATATCCCGGGCAGCCGTCGCGCTGCGCTGCGCCAGCGTCCTGACTTCACCGGCGACCTTTTCTGTTTGATGAAATGCCGGAATATCGCGCGAGTACAGCAATTCGTTCATTGTCAGGCACCGATGCACAGTGTGTTATTAATCTGACCACGCAGGCTGGCATTCTCATCGTCAGTAAAATCTCCCAGCAGGTTAATGCTATTAACAAAGCATTTATCTATGGTGAAAAAGGCTACATTGAAATACCCGACTACTGGAAAGCCAGACGGGCGACCGTGCATTATTCCATCGGCGAAACAGAAGAGCTGCATTTTCCCTGCGATTTTGAGCTTGTTTATGAAGTTCAGCATATACATGCGTGCCTGGACAGTAACAGGCTGACCAGTCCGGTCATGCGTGCTGACATCACTATAGACACAGTCTCTATGCTGGAATCGATACATAAAGAGTGGTCTTAATGACATAAAATATCGCTGTAGTTTATACGATGAAAACAGTGCGCATCTGCCTACAATTGATGAAAGCTGAGAATTAAGATGCGTCCTTGAATCTATTTCGCCGTTCTGTTCCAGGGCATCTTTTGCAACAACGTTGCCATCCCGCAAAAACCCGTCACGCCAGAGAAAATTAAACCGGCACCTATCACTCCTGAGAGCAAAAATAATCGGCTATCGAGGGTATATCCAGATACCACACCCAGCAGAACCAGTGAACCCGCCGTAATATGAACCTGTCTTATGACAGGCAACGGTTGTTTTTTATCTTCGACGGTCGGGAACGTGGCACTTTTCCACGCATTAATGCCTCCGGACATCAGGAAGACGTTTTCAGAGGTTGCCGCTTTTATAAGTGCATCAGCGTTACTGGTGGTTCTCATCCCTGCCTGACAGTGAAAAATCACAGGACGGGAGCCTGCGTTATCGACGCATTTACCCGCGGTGATGTCGGAAAGTGGCAGTGAGACCGCCTCCGGAATGTGTTCTCTGAGATAATCTGCACGTTCACGGATATCAATCAGCACGGCTCCTTGCGCAATAAGCTCACTGGCTTGCAACGGCGATATCGATTCAGACTTCATTTTAAATCCTCCGGGCAATAGATATCTTTTAGTGTGGAGACAACTTTTTTAACCGCATCGTCTTTTATGAAATAGTTCACCCGCTGAGCCACCTTTGAAGACTCAATCAGACCATCTTCTTTCATTTTCGCCAGGTGCTGAGAGGTGGCAGAAGGTGTCAGCCCACTTTGCTGGGCCAACTCCCCTGACGAGGTGCCGGGTTTTTCAATAAGGATGCAGAGGATTAAAAGGCGATTGCTGTTACTCATCGACTTCAGCAACGTTGTCGCCAGCGAAGCGCTTTCCTGCAACCGAACAAGCTGACTGTTTTTCATGTTTACTATTTTAGGATTCTCTAAATTAAGTAAATACTAAAATACAAGCAGGCGGGATGCAATGGCTAATTTTTGCCGATGACTGTTGAAGAGGCCTGACGGTAAGCACACAGCCTGCAACTGAATCGTCCGGCATCAGAAATGCACGGTCAGAAAAAGCCTTTACCGCCAGATCACGGGTAAATTTATCGTTCTGATACCCCAGCATTAATCACATGTGATCTATCACCACTAAAGTAACGTACGACATTATCAAAGGCCGTTTTGAAGTAGAGCGCATAGCTGGCCTTCTCGACATAGCCCAGATGTGGCGTGCACAGCACATTTGGCATCTGCAGGTAAGGATGTTGCGCGTCGTACAACGGTTCATCGTCGTAAACATCCAGTGCCGCAAATCCGGGGCGCCCCAGTTTCAGGGCGTTTAACAATGCGCCTTTCGAAACGAGTTCAGCACGGCTGGTATTCACAAATAACGCATCCGTTTTCATCAGTGCAAGATCGGCCGCCGTGATATTACCTTCCGTCGACGCGACCAGCCTTTGATGTACGGTTACCACATCGCTGGTGGCGAAAAACTGCGCCCGACTCTCCGGCACTATCCATCCGTCAGTACGGGCTTCTTCCTGTGCGCGAAGACTTCCCCATACCTGCACTCTCATCCCAAAAACGGCTGCAAAGGAAGTGAGACGTTTTCCTATTTTCCCATAGCCAAGAATGCCGATGAGCTGATTATTGACTGCAGAGCCTATTTCTGTTTGCCATCGTCCTTCGGCCATTGCATTCACCGAAGAGACTAATTTTCTGCGTGATGCCATGATCAGCAGCCAGGTTAATTCTGCAGGCGCGACCGGGGAACCGGTCCCTTCTACAATTGCCACACCCGCCCTTGTACAGGCCTCAACATCGACATTCCTCGCCAGCTTACCCGTCTGGCTGATTAATTTAAGACGCGGTGTGCGTCGCAGAAAGGCTGCATCAACCACTGTTCTTTCCCTGATGAGTATCAATGCCTCTGCTGCAGAGAGATGGTGATCAGCCATTGAATCTTTAGTAAGGTCTCCCAGAGCCGAGCACAGGTATTTGTCGTTGTGCTGAAGAAAGTCACACTGCTGAGTAGCGAGCTGATAATCGTCTGGAATCACTATATGAATGGCCATCAATCATCCTCTTTGTGGAGTATTTTCGGAGAGCATTAACTTTAATCAAATAACGTTATGTCATACTAACGGCTTCCAGACTTTGTGCCATAGCGGATATTTAATTACATGATATGTGAGTTATTTCTGCAGGCGAGCAGATCCGTTTATCCTCATCGCGGGGCTTCCCGCATACCCTCTCCGGAACATTTCAGAACACTCGCTTTTCGAATCCGCGAGGGTTCAATGTTGTGTCCAGGGCTTATTGCATGTGGAGACGAGATTCCGTCAATGGAAGCGAAGTCATTACAGGATGTAAAGGAGGGATTGTGTCAACATCTTACAATCAGAAGGTAATGAAAAGTGAGGCTTAGCCGATAATGACAGACATCTGGAACGTAAACTTACGTCGTCAGTTATAATTTGAAAATGATAACATCAGAATATCAACCCGTTAATAATGTTAAGCAGGATTGAACATACCACTCTTATTAAACATACATTATTTAATGTGGTCAGACAGATAATTCAAAAATTGAAATGGATGCTCTCATTTTTGTTCAATTTTCATTGTTTAGAATGTATATAGTTTTTTAACCGGCTGAAAATTATGGATTTACAGGAATAAAATGAAACCTGTTGTGAAAAATGACGAGCCGCGTGAAGTTTTGCTACGGCGTATTAACAGCGGTGAGTTTCACCCGTTTTTTCAGCCTATCGTCTCACTGGAAGACCTGCGCGTGATGGGTTTTGAAATGCTCGCACGCCACATTTCCCCGCAAGGAACCGTTACGCCACCAGCAGACTTCATTCCTGCCATGGAACAAAACGGTCTGCTGGACGAGCTGATGCTCAGCCTGATAGCGCAAGGTTTCAAAACGGCAGCTGCATGGCCGGAACAGCAGTTTCTGTCGATGAATGTGTCACCCTCTCAGCTCAATGGCAGAGACCTGGCTGAAATGATCAGTCAAACCGCTAATCGATTTCAGTTTGATCTGACAAGATTAAAGATTGAGATAACCGAAACTGCCCTGTTAGATGACATCATAACAGCCCGTGCAGAGGTTGAAGCCTTGTCTGATATGGGCTGTACGATTGCGATGGATGACTTTGGGACAGGCTATTCCAGTCTTTCCTGGTTAATTCAATTACCCGTCAATACTCTTAAAATTGATAGCAGCTTTATTCGCTCCATGCTGGAAAAAAAGGATAGCCGAAAAATTATCTCCAGCGTAGTTGGGCTAGGCCAAAGCCTTGATATGGATGTGATCGCCGAAGGGGTTGAAACGGATGAACAGGCTGAAATGTTACGTGGAATTGGATGCCTGTATGCGCAGGGCTATCTGTTCGGCAAGCCGGTGACCGCGGCAGAAAGCCACCTGATGCTCGCCAGGGCGCCCGAAAAAGGTTTTCTTCGCCGGGTTGTGCGTCTTTCTCTTGACCAGCGGGCGCATCAGATATCATCAATGTACGCAGTTCCTGGTACCTCCATCTGCTTTCTTAACCCGGAGTTGATGATTGTTGATGCAAGCGACACCTTTGCTGAAAGGCTTGGCTGGGCCCCACAGGATGTTATTCACAAATACATTTATGAGGTGATACCCTCTCAGGCGGACAAGTTGCTCTGGCTGCAGGAATTCCGAATAAAAGGGCTACCCTACCCGCCATATGAAGTCGTACTGCCCGACGGTTCATCCGATCTTGTCATGGTTACGCGTGTTGAAGATGAAGCAAAGGACCTGTTAGGCTTCTGCGTTTTCGGTGTCAAACTAACGGGTCGTCACGGCAATGAAGCAAAATAGATTGCTGTCAGGATTACGAATCAGACAGCACTCATCACCTTATTGTCCCCTCCTTCTATCAATCAAAAATGTTTGATGCCAGTCATCCCGGCTCAGGGTAAAAAGCATGCTTGCCGCCGCATCTGGCACATCATAGACATCGCGAATATGCCGAAGTCCGGCGTTAATCAAAACTTTTTGTGACGCCAGATGGTTTGCTCTCACCACTGCAGAGATTTCCGTGAGTTTTAACTCACTAAACCCATATCTGACTGCATATCGGGCAAACTCTGTCGCCAGCCCTTTTCCCCAGGATTCCGGCGAGAACCGATACCCCAGATTATTGATCGTGATATCGGCGAAGTTTCGGATGCTCAGCCCTCCGAAGCCGATGATTCTGTCAGGATCATCCCGAAGCGAAATAGCCCAATTGCCGAAACCCTGTGTTTCCCAGTGGCTTATTGATCGAGACAAGACATCCCGTGCATGTTCAATATTCGGGTAAGGACCGGCTGGATTAAACACGTTCGTCGCAGGGTCACCATAAATCCTGAAAAGGTCGCCTGCATCTGCTTCGCTGACTGGACGAAGGGCTAACCGCATGACGTCTGGCTGCAAAAGAACCTCCTGTGTTCGTTAAAGAAACGGGCACAACTGATAATAAACACAGTAAAAGGTGCCGGTCATCCAGTCAATACGTCACCTGAACAACGTTGTGATAACGTGATAGCCGTTATTTCATCGTGCTTACGTCCCGGTAAGTCAAATTAACAGACGCCGCTACTGTTCACTATTAATCCTCTTTTTACCATCCGGACTTGTTTTAAGATCGCCGGCGATTAATGACTTAACTCAATCTAAAAAATATGACTAATCGGGCTGAAGATATCGTGATTTTTGTCGAAAACATAATGAGAAAATAAAAACATAAAGGGAGGAGTAATAGAAGATATTACTCCTGCATGTTCATCACGCTCTCTGGCAAGCCAGCCGGGCTTAACGCTCCTGCCTGTTTCCCAGAGCAATGCACTTTAAGTAGTCTGGCAGCACTGGAACAACGATGAACCGATATATTTCAGGAAGCAGAGACGTCCGGAACGTGACCTATAGCATGATGAAGAGCCCACAAAGACGTGACGTCCCGACGGCGTCTGTTTTCACTACTGCGGGAAATGAAAAATGAGCATCGTTTATATACCTGCCCTCATTCCCTTACTGATGAAAAAAGAGAATGAGAAAGGAAGCCCACTGACAGAGGATGAAGTCCGCCACGTCCGGGATAACGCCACGTTTATTGAAGTGCCGCGTGATGTTGCTTTCACGATGGCCGAATGCCGGGGCTATTTTGATATCAATCCTGAGCATTGCTGGTCACAATGGTGCTCCTATCGGCGTGAGAATCTGTTGCCTGCTGCTGGCAACGTGTAACTGCATCGCAGTTCGACATCTGCTTACCGCTTTTAGCAGTCGGTCTCTGGCCGCATAGCGTAATCGTTCAACAGAATGACGCATCCGTCCGAGGCGGACCTGGGCCTCGACCGCCAGGCTTTCAGGTTGCTCTCGGTTTCACCCCCCTCGCAAAGGCTTTCCCGTGCAGCGGTCTGGCTGATCAGTCGTAAACTGAGTGTTGAACACAAGGCGACTTTCGCGTCTGATTCATCAGATGGGCTGCAAGCTGAGAGGGTATAACGTTGTAGTCGTCCTTAAAAGATCAGGCTCATCCGACATACCCTTGTGATATTCTCTGCACTCTGGCGAAACCTGTCCTGTATATTATTCGCTGCGGAGGCATGATGACAGACTCAGATTCCATCAAATTAGCTATGCTGTTTCTTATTGCCTTCTGGATATATTACCTGAAAATTACACGCAGCTTTTCAGGACGATTTATCTATTTTGATAAAAGAAAAAAAGATGTCTCATTACGCCTGTCAGTTTTTGGCACACCAGGAGACACGTCCGATCTTAGCGACGTTATTATTTCACTTAAAAAGTGTTTACAGGATCTTGAAAATAAAAATTATCACAGCGTGATATTTGAATCACACCTCATTACTGCAGAGATGATAGAATCTATTCAGCGCTTTACACAGGAACAGGGTTATTCATTTCAGAACGTCATGTTCTGCTACACCTCAAAATGGCAACGCGTTGTCATTCCACTTAAAACGGCCCTCTGCCGTTTCAACCTGAAATTTGCTAATCCGACAACCACAACATTCACTGTCGTACTTGATCGAAGCCCAGCTTCCGGCTTTGATAATATTTATATCGGTAAGTGACATTATTCCTGATACAGCATGTGAGAGCGTAGTCTGGGTTTCAGAAGCGTAACACGTAAACAGATCAGCATTGAATCCAGTGCGTTACACTCCGGATAGCTCTCATCCTTTACTGCGGAGCAAAATGGATTGTCATACTGTCCTTCTGGAATGGGCGGCCCACGGGGAAAGTATTGTTATCTACTGCCTGATTAATGGCTTCAGTAGCCGCAACGCACAGATCCGGATCGCCGCCCACAACATTTATCTTTACCGAATGATCACGTTGCGCCAGCTTAATTCTTACGTCACATGTTTTACCGCGATAAGTATCTGCATCGAAGAAGCGATGCTGTATTGATGTTGAGGCCTGGCATATCCAAAGCATCGCCTCGCGTTGTTGCGTTTGCTGAGGTGTCTGAGCTTCACACTGTGATTTAATCTCTGATGCGTCTGGAGACTTAATTCCCTTATGATTGATAGGGTTTGTTCGTGTATGGCATCCGGAAAGGACCAGTGCGAATGTTAAAACAACAATTTTTTTCATCATGGCTTCCCTGTCGATTTTCCTGATTTGTAGCATGAATAGTGCAATTGAGTAGCCACCGCCAATAGACTCTCTTCAAAGCAAATACCACGATCTCCACACCGGCAACCCGACAAAGTCTATAAAACTTGTACGGAAATTCATACAGCCATTCACGCCCTCTTTGCAAATCACATCCGCTACCGTTACTCTATACGAAACGTATACACTTCATATAAGGCTTGTATGGGTATCGTAAAAATTTCCGACCTGATGCATGAGAATCTCCGCATCGCCAGCCAGGCGATGAGCCGCTCGATCAATGCCCAGGCAGAACACTGGCTTAAGCTTGGCATGCTGGCTGAACTCTATCCGCAGCAGACTCAACACCAACTGGCGCAAATGCTGATCCGGCTTGAACTGGAAGGCAGCGCTGATATTCGCAGTATGCTCCCAAAAGAGAGCCTCATCCCACAAGGAGACGTGTCATGAACACCGTTAAAATACATACCGCAGCGGAAATTGAAATGGCGCGCGCAGCCGGACAGGCTGCTGCTCAGGTACTGGCGATGATCACGCCTCATGTGCGTCCCGGCATCACCACGGAAGAACTGGATGATATCTGCCACGACTTCATTGTGAATGAACTTAAGGTGACACCCGCGAACATTGGCTATCACGGCTATACCCGCACCACCTGCACATCGGTTAATCATGTGGTATGCCACGGTATTCCGGCCAGTAAAAAGCTTAAGGATGGCGATATTGTGAATATCGATGTGGCGATCATCAAAGATGGCTGGTACGGCGATACCAGCCGCATGTACTTTGTCGGCACCCCATCAGTCCGGGCCAAACGTCTGGTTGAGATCACCTATCAGTCGATGGTTGCGGGTATTAAAACAGTTCGTCCTGGCGCGACGCTAGGTGATGTGGGTGCAGCAATTCAGCGTGTTGCGGAAGCCGCAGGTTTCTCGGTGGTGCGTGAATATTGCGGTCACGGCGTCGGGGAGATTTACCACACCGATCCGCAGGTGCTGCACTACGGCACACCCGGTGAAGGGATGCCATTGAAAGCTGGCATGATTTTCACCATTGAACCGATGATCAACGCCGGTAAAGCAGGCACCAGCGTGCTGTCAGATGGATGGACGGTGGTCACGAAAGATCGCTCGCTTTCCGCGCAATGGGAACACACCGTCGCAGTGACTGAAGAAGGTTTTGATCTGCTGACGCCGTGGCCTGAAGGCACCGGCGACTATCCCGCAATTTAATCCCCCTGCCTGAGACACTGTCTCAGGCAGTGTTCTCTATCTGCTTCTGACTTCATCCAGCGTTTCCAGCGTGCCCGAATGCCAGACCTGTATGTTATTGCGACCGGCGCGCTTAACCTGATAAAGCGCTTCATCAGCGCATCTCAGCCATTGATGGATTGATTCCGCATCACTTGCCGGTGCAATTCCAATACTCACCGAGCACTGAAAAGTGGGAGACGCTGGCAGCCGCAGCAGCGCAATGCCCTGTTTAATCTGCTCTGCCAGCAGCGTAATGCTGGCTTCGTCTGCATCCCGCACAATGACGCATAACTCATCACCCCCGAAACGGGCAGGAATATCTTTCAGTCCGACGCTATTACGAAGCAGTGCCGAGATTTCTGCCAGTAGAAAGTCACCAGCCTCATGCCCAAAGGTGTCATTCACCTGCTTGAAATGATCAACGTCCAGCAGCATTAGCCAGGCTTTACCCTCACCTCGCTGGGTGCGCAAAAACTCACTTTCCAGACGCTGCTCAAACAGACGTCGATTTGGGATTTTCAGCCCGGGATCCATCAGTGCAATACGTTCCAGCTCGCGGTTCTTTTTGCGCAGACTCAGGGTCAGATTATGTGACACCACGCTGAGTGCCAGCAGATATCCGCTGGCCAGCGGCAAGGTCAGCCAGACGGTACGGGTACTGAAATTAAGCAGAATGGGCGCCTTTTCCACCAGCCAGGCCAGCATGAAGGTAAACAGAAAAGCCTTTATTGCGGATTTCAGCTGAACCCAGCCCCCAGCCGAATAGCGATCGGAGATCAGCACCGCCATGATAATAATTGAGGGCAACGGGCTGAGCGCCATGTTTGCAACCCAGAATCCGCCAAAGGCGGCATCCAGCGTTAAACTTTTGCGTTCAAATCCAGTGGGGTCGCGGGATCGCAACGCCAGTCGGTACGCTGCATAAGGCCAGACAAACGCATTAGTAAACAATAAGGCGCAGAGCTGCGGGCACATTCCCATCTCCATCAGGACAGAAAGAATGGGCAGAAAACAGAGAAAGGTACCAAGCTGGCGCATCATAAACATTCGCCGGACAAATCGCGTCGAACGTCGCTTCAGTTGTACATCATCGGGGGTGTAATAATTCATACGCGCACTGAAGCAGTTACAGGTCAGGTAAGTTTATCGGTAAATGAAGAAAAATTGTGAATTATTTGCAGATTATTCTTATTGCCTGTACGCGAGTTAATTAAAAGGTGTAATTAACTTACGGGACTGGAAACAGCGGTGAGAGATTGCCACGCGTCGTGAATAACGCGCGGCATTTCTGATGCAGATTATCTGCGGCCTTTAACGATTGAGGCAGACCAGTTGAAATCGCTGACTTCACTGGCGGTCAATGAAGAGGGCTTCTTTTTACGAAGCGGCTTTTTCTGCGCTTTTAGCGCCAGCGCTTTTTCCTTCTCCAGTTTACTGGTCATGACGATCTGACGTGCTTCACTATTAAATTCTTTTTCTTTCTTACTATCAGGCTCTTTACCGGTTCGTTGACGGTACTTCTCTGCCAGTCCGTTGTAGGTTTGCTCGACGGCCAGACGTTCATCAGCGTTGAACTGATCAATGGAAATCATCTTCTTATCGTTCATAGCGGCATGTCCTGTGGCGAGTTATTCAGGCAAGTGTACCGCATTTGCCGTTCGTTAATGCAGGGAATGGCATTAATCCGTCGACGTGATAGTTTCATGAGCCTTCCGGCAGGACAAATACGCCTGATCCTATTCGTAAGCCTGACTCAATCAGGTTTCTTTCTTAATATTAAACTAATGTTCATCAGGTTTAATGGTAGTGACCACGCACCGCCAGAGAGCAGAACCAATGATAAGAGAGACCGATCGCCTGTCACAGGCATTATTACGGCGGCATGGGATTGGCATTAAACAGAAACGCATACACTTCAGAGGCAGAGATCTGCTGTTTCAGTTGCACAACGCCCGCTATGATGTTTTCAATGGTGACCGCTGTATTGCGACTGTAGAAACTAACAATATCAACGAAGCCATTAAGCAGTTTAAAGCGCTGGATAACCCTGATGAGAAATAACCCTGCCTGATCATGACCTGTTTCAGAGGGATCACGCCGTCAGAACCGTCTGCGTTGTGGTGCAGGATAATCAGGATGCTCGAAGTTTCGAGGGTCTGTAAGAAGGTATATGGCGTGCAGCACCCGATAACGCCATTGCAGCCCTGCTGCACGATCAGCCGATGCGGCTTGAAAATGAATGCCGCACAATCGTTTGCAACGAAATCAATGGAAAGCAGCCTGTTGCGTCTGTCTAACCGGTAAGCCGGAGAGTGTTCATCCGGTTCAACGCCAAATTTAGTGTTAATTCAACCGGTGCTGATTAGAATAAAGCAAACTCCCCGAATACAGGTTTCTGATGAAAATCACCATTCACAAAGAAGATGAGCTGTTTATGCAAAACTTCTTTGATGCACCCTGCCACACTCTCGAAACAGAATCGCCGCAGGCTCAAAAAATTCAGCAATCTCTTCAGCTGGCTATTCAGCAAAAAGGTGCAGAGGCCGATGGCGACTGGAAACGTAGCCTGACATTTCTGCTGCTGTTTCTCTTTCTGTATGCTGCGCTGGGTGCTTCACTGACGCTTGATCTCAGCGCCCCGGGCACGGGCCATAAAAGTATTGCCTATGCGCTGGAAGCGATTCCGGTACTCATCGCCTTCTCCGGTTTCTTCATCTCTATTCTTTATCTTTTCATGACTCGCGCCAGTGCGCGTAAACAGCGTAATTGGGAAAAGACGATTCTGGTGCTGGAGAAATACGCCATCGGAAACCTGTTCAAGGTGACACACACCCAGGGTGGCGGAACCAGCAATTACTCCGTGCCTAACCTCTCCATTTCGCTGGCGATGTTTATCTGTGTAACCTGGCTGGTGATTTATAACTATCTTACATTCACCACCAGCGGTGTATTCGGTAGTGTGATTTCGCTGTTCATCAGCACCATGGTGTATGTGATTCTGGATATTCAGTTGCTTAAGCCTTTCATCCATGTGATGGATAAAGATGAATCAGAAAAGGGTGACGCGGATAAAGAACAGGATTAACCAGGATCTTCTGCGGTATCAGGATACCCGGCCACTGTGAGCCGGGTATTTTTTTGTCACAATCTGGCCATTGTTACTGACAGGCCCATTTTTGCAGTGAATTCAATGAAAGGCGAAACGAACACAACCTTGGTATGTTGTAACTATATGACGGCCTTATTATACCCCACTTAGCGCTGACGAATCTCCGCCAGAAAGCCCGCTTTGATAGCGGGCCTGCCGTCATTACCAGTGAGTTTTCTGCATATCGATAACGAAACGGTATTTCACGTCACCAATCAGCATACGTTCAAAGGCTTTTTCAACGTCGTCACCGGTGATCATCTCAACGTCAGCCGTGATGTTGTGCTGACCGCAGAAGTCGAGCATCTGCTGCGTCTCCTTAATGCTGCCAATTGAGGTGCCGCTAATACTCAGGCGGCGAAACACCATTGGGGTGACATTCGGTGACTTATGCGGTTGATCGGGGATGCCGACCAGCACCAGCTGACCATTAGTTTTCAGCGCATTGAGGTAAGGATCGAGATCATGAGCCGCAGCCACACAGTCCAGAATGATATCCAGGGAGGCCTGACACGCTGCCATTTGTGCCGCGTCTCGCGAGATGACCACGTTTTTAGCACCCAGACGGCGCGCATCCGCCCCTTTTGCAGGAGAAGTGGTAAACAGAGTGACTTCTGCACCCAATGCGCTGGCGAGCTTAACCGCCATGTGTCCCAGTCCGCCAAGGCCGATAACACCTACGCGGTCGCCTGCTTTAACATTAAAATGCTGCAACGGTGACCAGACAGTCACACCTGCACACAACAGCGGTGCCACAGCGCTCAGCGCCAGATTGTTGGGTACCGTCACCACAAAATGCTGGTTGACAATGACATGCTGCGCATACCCGCCAAAGGTGGTATTGCCAGTGTATTTGTCGGTGCCGTTATAGGTTGGTGTGAAGCCCGCTTCACAATATTGCTCTTCCTGCTGCTGGCAAAAATGGCATTCACGGCATGAATCGACCATAACACCCACGCCTACGGTATCTCCGACAGAAAAGCGTGTGACATTGTCACCTTTATCCACCACGCGTCCTACAATCTCATGACCGGGAACCAGTGGATAGCGGCTCACGCCCCATTCATTCCGTGCCATATGAAGGTCAGAATGACAGACGCCACAATACAGGATTTCGATTTTGACATCGTCAGCCTGCACGTCACGTAACTCAATCTGACCCGCCTTTAACGGTTGATCTGACTGGGTGGCTACCAGCGCGTTAATTTTCATCTGTTGCCTCTTCTCATCTGATGGTCGTAAAGAAAGCGGCCCACTATAGACATGCAGGAACCTGTTTGGTAGTAGTTACCTTTTGGTTACCATGAATGTGAGGAGAGACTGTGCCGGTCTGGGTTGAAGGAAAACTTTATTTTTATGCGGACTCACCACCACGTCGCCTGCTTGAGCTCTTTTCCGTGAAATGGAGCACGATGGTGCTGCATGCGCTTTATCACTGGCCGGAAAATCGGGCGCGCACAGGGGAACTGGAGCGCAGCCTGCAGGGAATTTCAAAGAAGATGCTGATTCAGACGCTGCGCGAGCTTGAGCAGCGCGGGCTGGTGTCGCGTCATGTCTGGCAGGTTGTCCCGCCGAAAGTGGAGTACAGCCTTACACCACTCGGCCATACCTTTGCAGAACCGATTGAGCAGATGTATGAATGGGGTCTGGAGAATCAGGCTGCGCTGGATGAAATGGAAAATCATGCGCGCAGCCATCAGGAGAGTGGCGGAGATGACCGCCAGTGATGCACGTTACGGATTAATCGAACGGGAATTCGCGCGCCAGCACGCGCGCAATCACATTTAGCGCGCCTTCGTCGTTGTTGCTCTGTGTCTGATAGTGCGCCACGGCGGCGACAGCCTCAGCAGCATTTGCCATCGAGAAGCTATAGCAGGCCTGACGCAGCATCTCAATGTCATTGGCGCTGTCACCAATCGCCAGCACTTCACAGTCACTGATGCCCCACTTTTCCTGTAGTAGCGCAATGCCGTGTGCTTTATGGCAACCCGGAATGATGAGATCGATAAAGCCAAAGCCGCTGGAGACCGGATGCATGATGTTTTCCAGCTCGCCAAGTGTGGCGTGCAGTCTTTGCAGCAGTGCATTTACGCCTTCGTGCTCCAGCTTCAGCGAGAACTTGAAAATGGTGTCGTCGATGGCATAAAGGTCATCACGTTTTTCGAGTCGGTGATAATGGTTTGCCAGTTGCGCCATCATCTCGTCTGAAGCGGATGCATGCACATACGCACCATTACGTCCGCAGACCACAACCGCGATGTCGGGTTCATGCGCCAGGATATCGAGGATCTTATGCACTTTCTCCTGCGCTAACTCGCCGCAGAAAATCTCTTCATTGCAGTCCGAAACCCACGCACCATTTTCTGCCACAAACGCGATTTCATCTTTAATGTCGGGAAAATAGCGCTGGAGCTGGTAGTACTGATTCCCGCTCGCCACCACAAAACGAATGCCCTTCTGCTTCAGCAGCGCATACTGACGTGAAAACCGCTGGACGTTGTACTGCTTATTATCGTCCAGAAAGGTGCCGTCCATATCCACCGCAATCATCTTAACCGCCATTTCGCCTGCCCCTTTACGTTCGCCGTTCTGTCCTTTCGGCTGATTGATTTGATTCATAAAGCTTACTCGCTGTGTGGATTAATGAGAATGCAAATAGTGACATTGCTAACGGATTTCAGAGCGTTCCGGTTCATCAGTTGTGTTAGCGCGCACGGTTTATGTCGTTAAAAGAATGTTAAGCTCAACGACAAATTACGAATGAAGATTATTTAAATTACATTCGAAACTCAACCATGACGATAAAGGAGCAGAATATGATCCGTGATGAAACCCTGGCTACCCCATTACCTGACGACGTCAAAACCGCTATCCGCAAAATGAAACAGCAGTTACGTCAACAAATCGGCGATGTTGATGCTCTGTTCAAACAGGTCTGCGACAACATCACCACTGCCATTGCGCAGGCAAAAACAGAGGAAGCGCAAACCGGCACGGCCTGGCCGGTCGTGCCAATGCAGGACATTACTGAAGGAAAGGTTTCAGATGAAACCCGGTTGCTGATTAAACGTCGCGGTTGTGTGGTGATTAAGCAGCATTTTGCACGAAATCAGGCTCTGGCCTGGGATAAGTCGATGCTCGACTATCTGGATCACAATCATTTTGATGAACAGTATCGTGGGCCCGGTGATGACTTTTTTGGCACCCTGGCTGCCTCCCGTCCTGAAATCTATCCCATCTACTGGTCGCAGGCGCAAATGCAGGCGCGGCAGAGCCCGGCAATGGCAGAGGCACAATCTTTTCTTAACCGGCTATGGACGTTTAATTCCCAGGGCAAGCAGTGGTTTGATCCGGATGTCAGCGTTATCTATCCCGACCGCATCCGTCGTCGCTTGCCGGGTACAACCTCTAAAGGCCTGGGTGCCCACACCGATTCAGGAGCACTTGAACGCTGGTTGCTGCCCGCTTATCAGCAGGTTTTCAGTAAGCTGTTCCACGGTGAATTTGCCGCATACGATCCCTGGGACGCGGCTCACCGTACCGACGTAAACGAATATGATCTGCCAGGCACCACCAAATGTTCTGTGTTTCGCACCTTTCAGGGCTGGACCGCGCTCTCCGATATGATCCCCGGCCAGGGCCTGTTGCATGTGGTGCCGGTGCCGCAGGCGATGGCTTACGTTTTGCTGCGTCCGCTGCTTTCGGATGTGCCTGAAGATGAGTTGTGCGGTGTGGCGCCGGGTCGGGTATTGCCCGTGAATGAACAGTGGCATCCTCACCTGATTGCCGGGCTCTGTTCAATACCGGCTCTTGAGGCGGGTGATTCCGTGTGGTGGCACTGTGATGTGATTCACGCTGTTGCACCGGTTGAGAACCAACAAGGCTGGGGCAACGTGATGTATATCCCCGCAGCACCGATGTGTGAGAAAAACCGCGCTTATGCCCGTCGTGTTGCAGAGGCGCTGGAGCAGGGACGTTCACCGGCCGATTTCCCGCCTGAAGACTATGAAGCAGAATGGGAGCAACGTTTCATGCCGGAAGATCTCAACCTCAATGGCCGACGGTCTCTGAATTTAGCCTGACGCAACCCCGCGTCGCGCACCGGCGCGGGATAATCCCTGTTACACTGCCTCTTTTATTTAACGGCGAAGCGCGATTATGAACCCGCGACATCATCAGATCATTCAATTAGTTAATGACAGGGGCAGCGTAACTGTCAGTGAACTGGCGCAGCATACCGGAGTTTCGGAAGTGACGGTGCGCCAGGATCTGACACTGCTGGAACGTGATCGGCTACTTCGCCGGGTTCATGGCTCTGCGCTGGCACTGGATAGCGATAACGTCGGCACCCGCATGAATACCCGTTATTCTACCAAGCAGGCGCTGGCACGACATGCGGCCAGCCTGGTGCAGGCGGGTGAGTCGGTTTTCATCGAAGGGGGCAGTACCAATGCGCTGCTGGCGCGGGCGCTGGCCGACCGTGCGGACCTTACGCTGATTACCGTCAGCCACTACATTGCCCAGCTTCTGCGTGAGGCTGCCTGTGAAGTGATTGTGCTTGGCGGATTATTGCAGAAAAGCAGTGAATCCGTTGTGGGTCCGCTGACGCGTTATTCCATTCAGCAGGTCCATTTTCACAAAGCGTTTGTTGGTGTGGATGGCTGGCATCCGGAGACGGGTTTCACCGGCCGCAATATGCTGCGCTGTGATGTGGTAGATGCAGTGCTGGCGAAAGGCGCTGAAAGCTATGCACTGACTGACGCGTCTAAATTTGGTCAGATTCACCCCTATCCGCTCTCATCCGGCTTTCAGGTCGGGCAGGTAATTACTGATGAGACACTGGATTCCGCGACGGTCGTGCAACTCAGCAAACAGGGGATCGAGGTGATACAGATCGCGACAGGTTAAGCCGACCAGGGGCCTTTAGTCACGGAGTCCCGCATCATCAGGCTGGCCGTGAAAGGCGCCTGAGTCTGCCAGTCACCCCCGTCCAGCATGGTTACCAGGCGGTTGATCGTCTCGTCGATCATTTCTGTGACCGGTAGCTTCATACTCGATAATGACGGCGTGATATAGGGTGCCAGCGGGATATCATCAAAGCCTATTACCGAGACCTGATCGGGCACTGCAATGTTGCACTCGGTCAGGCGTTTGATTGCACCAATCGCCATCTCATCATTACTCGCCACCAGCGCAGTAAATGACACGTTGCGCTCAAGGAGCGTGTCGACGGCAGCCATACCGCTCTGCGCCGTCCATTTACCCGCCACAATATGGCGGTCGTCAGCGTTAAGGCCCTTTGCCGCCAGCGCAGCACGATAACCGTTAAGGCGCTCAACACCGGTAGGGGAATCCTGCGAACCGGTAATAAATGCGATATCGCGGTGTCCCTGGTTCAGCAGATAGCCCACGGCCGTGGCACTGCTGGCGTGCTGATCGCTGTAAATGCAGTAGCTGTGGTTGACGCGCAGCCGCCGGTTAATAACCAGAATGGGCTGTTTGTGGCTGGAGATAATCGCATCCAGCGCGTCAATGCTGAGGAAGCGCGGATAGATGATGATGCCGTCACAGCGTAGATCGAGCAGAAACTGAATGGCCGCCTCTTCCTGCCTGGCGGTGTGCTTGCCGTCCGCCAGAATCAGCTGACGGCCCTGCTGCTCCATCATGCGTGCGGAGTGGGCCATTAACTCAGTAAAGTAGCTGCCGCTGTAAAGCGTGTTGGTGATGACCAGTCCGATTGTCTGAGACGTTTTTGTCGCCAGATTGCGGGCCAGCAAATTAGGCCGATACCCGGTTTCTGCAATCGCCTTCAACACCCTTTCACGTTTTTCCTGTCCGACGTAGCCATTACCGGAGAGCACACGTGACACTGTCGCTTTTGAAACGCCCGCCTTAATTGCTACTTCCTGAATCGTTGTCATGGTGATGCTCCTTTGCTACGTCGTCCTGCAGTCTACCTAAGCCTCTCAATATTGGAAATATTTACCCGGTATGTATACGCACATCATCACATTTAGCAGGTGATGCACTTCACAAAATAGAAATCTGCCCGATTTATACTCTTGTCGCCGAACGTAAAGACCTTCATGATTTTGTGAAACCGGTTTCCTATTTGTCTGCTTGCAGGCATTAAAAACATAAAAATTTTGACCGATTTACCCTACAGAGAAGAGCGATCATGCCCATGAACTATGCCGAGGTGTCACGCGCCATTGTCGATGCGCTTGGCGGCCTCACCAATATCGAAGCCGTCACTCACTGCATGACCCGCCTGCGTTTTGTCCTGAAGGATCAAACACAGGTCGACTATCCACGTCTTAAAGCCATCACAGGTGTCATGGGCGTGGTACACAACGATACCCAGTACCAGGTGATCATCGGGAATAACGTATCGCAGGCTTACCAGGCGGTGCTGGAACTGGGATCGCCCGGCGCAGCTTCGACTGTGCCGGTGAAACGCAAAATTACCCTGAGAAGTATTGGCGCAGGCATTCTGGATGCGCTGGTGGGCACCATGTCGCCATTGATCCCAGCCATTATTGGTGGGTCCATGGTGAAACTGCTGGCGATGATTCTTGATATGGCGGGCGTGTTTGAAAAAGGTTCATCAACGCTGGTGATCCTCAACGTCATTGGCGACGGGGCATTCTTCTTCCTGCCGATCATGGTTGCCGCCTCAGCGGCGCTGAAGTTCAAAACTAATATGTCGCTGGCGATTGCCATTGCCGGCGTTCTGGTCCATCCCAATTTTGTTGAGCTGATGGCAAAAGCGGCGCAGGGTCAGCCGGTCGAGTTCGCTTTCATACCTGTCACCGCGGTGAAATACACCTATACGGTGATCCCGGCGCTGGTGATGACGTGGATCCTGTCACACATTGAACGAGGCGTGGATCGCATCACCCCTGCGGTCACTAAAAACTTCCTGAAACCGATGCTGATTGTGCTGATTGCGGCACCCATTGCGATTGTGCTGATTGGCCCGATTGGTATCTGGATCGGCAGCGGCATCTCCGCGCTGGTCTACACCGTCCATGGCTACCTTGGCTGGCTTTCGGTTGCGATTATGGGCGCTCTCTGGCCGCTGCTGGTGATGACCGGTATGCACCGGGTTTTCACACCAACCATTATCCAGACCATTGCCGAAACCGGCAAAGAAGGCATGGTGATGCCGTCAGAGATCGGCGCCAACCTGTCGCTGGGCGGATCGTCGCTGGCGGTGGCGTTCCGCACTAAAAACCGTGAACTGCGCCAGACCGCACTGGCAGCTGCGGCATCAGCCATTATCGCAGGGATTTCAGAACCGGCGCTGTATGGCGTTGCAGTGCGCCTGAAACGCCCACTGATCGCCTGTCTGATCAGTGGTTTTATCTGTGGCGCGGTTGCGGGCATTGGCGGGCTGGCCAGCCACTCGATGGCCTCACCCGGCCTCTTTACCAGCGTACAGTTCTTCGATCCCACCAATCCCATGAGTATTGTCTGGGTCGGTGCGGTCATGGTGCTCTCGGTGGTGTTGTCATTCGTGCTGACGCTACTGTTAGGCTTCGAGGATATTCCTGAGACAGAACCCGAAAGCGCTGCGCAACCTGCGCCTGCTACCGAACGCGCTAACGCGATCAATAGCCATTAGGAAAAGGGTCAGGCTGACCCAAAAAAGAGGATTGCATGTCTGATTCAAGGTTCCCGCAAGGGTTTTTATGGGGCGGCGCGCTGGCCGCTAACCAGAGTGAAGGTGGTTTTCGTGAGGGCGGAAAGGGCTTAACCACCGTCGATATGATCCCGCATGGCCCAAACCGGATGCCGGTTAAACTGGGTCTGGAAAAACGTTTTGCCCTGCGTGACGACGAGTTCTACCCCAGTCATGACGCTATCGATTTCTATCACCGCTATCCGGAAGATATTGCGCTGATGGCCGAAATGGGGTTCAGCGTGTTCCGCACCTCAATTGCCTGGAGCCGGCTCTATCCTAACGGTGACGAACTGACGCCTAATCCGGAAGGCATTGCGTTTTATCGTGCGGTCTTCGAAGAGTGCCGGAAATACAATATCGAACCGCTGGTCACGCTTTGCCATTTTGATGTCCCGATGCATCTGGTCACGGAATATGGCTCATGGCGCAATCGCAAAATGGTCGATTTTTTTGCCCGTTACGCACGAAGCTGTTTCGAGGCGTTTGATGGACTGGTGAAATACTGGCTGACCTTCAACGAGATCAATATCCTGCTGCACAGTCCGTTTTCCGGGGCTGGCCTGGTCTTTGAACCCGGCGAGAATAGAGACCAGGTAAAATATCAGGCGGCACATCATGAACTGGTTGCCAGCGCGCTGGTTACGCGAATCGCGCATGAAGTGAATCCGGTCAATCAGGTCGGCTGCATGCTGGCCGGCGGCAATTTCTATCCCTGGTCGAGCAAACCGGAAGATGTCTGGGCTGCACTGGAGAAAGACCGCGAAAACCTCTTTTTTATAGATGTGCAGGCGCGCGGTGCCTATCCGGCTTACGCTGCCCGCGTGTTCCGTGAAAAAGGGGTGACGCTGGAGATCGCTGACGGTGATGCCTACATTCTGAAAAACAGCGTCGATTTTGTCTCATTCAGTTACTACGCTTCGCGCTGCGCGTCGGCAGAAATGAACGAGCAGAACAGTAGCGCCGCCAACGTGGTGAAATCCCTGACTAATCCCCATGTGCCACGCAGTGACTGGGGCTGGGGCATCGATCCGCTGGGGTTACGTATCACGATGAACATGATGTATGACCGCTATCAGAAGCCTCTCTTCCTGGTGGAGAATGGCCTGGGCGCACGCGATGAAGTCGACGCGAATGGCGAGATTAATGACGATTACCGCATCAGCTATCTGCGTGAACATATCCGCGCGATGGGCGACGCCATTGAAGATGGCGTGCCGGTGATGGGTTATACCAGCTGGGGCTGTATCGATCTGGTTGCCGCCTCGACCGGCGAAATGAGCAAGCGCTACGGTTTCGTCTACGTAGACCGCGACGATTTGGGTAACGGCACGCTGGCGCGTACGCGAAAAAAATCATTCTGGTGGTATAAGAAAGTGATTGCCAGTAATGGCGCAGATCTTGAGTGACACTGTCACTTAAAAAGCACATCTGAATGCACTGTCGCGTAGCAAACTTGCCTGAGCATAACACTGACGCATCCGTTGTGCTCAGGCACTAATTATCGTATAACGAATGTCTCCGAGGGGTGTCCTGTCATGGGCTGAGATGGCGAAAGCCGAACCCTTTGAACCTGATCTGGGTCATGCCAGCGAAGGGACGGGTCGGCAGATTTTCTGTCTCATTTCCTGCACTATCCCCTGTTCCAGACCGTATGCCCGGATCTCCCTTTTAATGGAGATCCCATGTCACATCCGCTTTTCGAGACCGGTTTCTATGGTCGTCTGCGCCAGCAGGCGGGCACGCAATGGCACGCCTATGTAAGGCACGATTTTGTGCAGCAACTCGGTCAGGGTACGCTGCCTCCTGCCGCCTTCCGTAACTATCTCACCCAGGATTATCTGTTCCTGCTCCACTTCGCCCGTGCCTGGGGTCTGCTGATCAGCAAACTCTCTGAGCCTGACGCTCTACGACGCGCTACGGCATCACTTAACGCGATTATCGGTGAACTGCCGCTGCACCTCGCTTACTGCCAGCAATGGGGCATCAGCGAGGCAACAATGGCACGTGAACCCGAAGCAGCGGAAACGCTCAATTACACCCGTTATGTGCTGGATGCCGGTCACACCGGCGATGCACTGGAGCTCATAACGGCGCTGATGCCCTGTGTTGCCGGTTACGCTGAAATCGGCCTGACTTTGCTGGATGATCCTGCGACGCGCATTGAGGGCAACCCTTACGCCGAATGGATTGAAAATTACGGCGATGAAGCCTATCTGGCCGGGGTAGGCTCGTCACTGATACTTTTTGAAACGCTGGCTCAGCAGCGCGCCGGAGAACAACGTTTTGATCGGCTGGCGGAGATTTTCACCACTGCGACCCGGCTGGAAGCGGCATTCTGGCAAATGGGGATAGATCACGCTGCCGATCTTCGGGTCAGACCATGAGCCAGCTGTGCAATGCCACACCGCCAGGTATTTCAGTTCGCCAGCTCAGCCTTACGCTGGGTCAGCAACAACTTTTCAGTCAGCTTGATCTGGAGATCGCCGGGGGTAAATTTACGGCGTTACTGGGTGCCAGCGGTGCAGGCAAAAGCAGCCTGATGCGTGTCATTGCCGGTCTTACGCCACCCAGTTCGGGACAGATTAGCGGCAGCGATGGCCTTCCGCTGACCGGACGCATCGCCTGGATGGGGCAACAGGATTTGCTCTATCCGTGGCTGACGATTGAGCAAAATGTCTGCCTGGCCAGTCGGCTGAAAGGCGAGAAAGCCGATCGCGACTGGGCGCAGTATCTGCTGGCAAGGGTTGGGCTGAGCCAGAGCGCCCGCGCGCGGCCCGCTACACTCTCCGGCGGGATGCGTCAGCGCGCTGCGCTGGCCCGCACTCTCTACACGCGTCAGCCTGTTGTGTTAATGGATGAGCCATTCTCCGCGCTGGATGCATTGACCCGTCATGAGATTCAGATGCTGGCGGCGGAGGTGCTGGTCGGTCACACGGTGCTGCTGATCACCCACGATGCCGCCGAAGCCTGTCGTCTCAGTCATCACCTGCTGGTGATCGGTGCGGCGGGAATCGAAGCCTCTCCACCACTACAGGGCCTGCCGCCAAGGGCAGCCGAGGACGCCGGCTTAATACGAAGTCAGGCCGCACTGTTGAAACAGCTAAGCGGAATAGCCAGATGAGCACACGTTTCGTACGTTTGCGTCGTGGAATTACGCTGTTTGCCGGTCTGATTGCAGCATGGTGGCTGGCCACGCTGACCTGTATTCCCGCCTTTCTGCTGCCCTCGCCCGCTGCAGTCGCTATTGCGCTGTGGCAGAACGCTGACTATCTCAGCTATCACACTCTGATTACCCTGACCGAGATCCTCAGCGGCATGGCGCTCGGCGTGCTGCTGGGTGGTGTGCTGGCGCTGGGCATGACCTATTCACCGTGGTTACAGCGCTGGATGATGCCGCTGGTGATCACCAGCCAGGCGATTCCGGTATTTGCGCTGGCTCCGCTGCTGGTTCTCTGGTTTGGCTTTGGCATGAGCGCCAAAGTCGCGATGGCCGTGCTGGTGATCTTCTTCCCGGTAACCTCCAGCTTTTTTGATGGCCTGCGCCGCGTTACGCCCGGCTACCTTGACCTGGCTCGCACTATGGGCGCTTCCCCTTCAGCACAACTGCGCCATGTCAGGCTGCCAGCGGCGCTGCCTGCGCTGGGTTCAGGGTTACGGATGGCGGCGGCCGTCGCGCCGATAGGGGCAATTATCGGCGAATGGGTCGGCTCAGCGGAAGGGCTGGGTTTCGTGATGCTGAATGCCAATGCCCGGATGCAGAGCGACCTCTGTTTCGCTGCCCTGTTCATTCTGGTGCTGATGACCCTCGCCCTGTGGCTGACTATCGATCGCCTGCTGCGCCGCCTGATTAGCTGGGCTCCTGAGACAATTTGATGACCCTTAAAATGAGAAATCCCATGACTAAACTGCCCCTGTTAACCCTGCTCTTCAGCGCCACCTTAACCACTCAGGTTCAGGCGATGGAAAAACTGACGCTGGTACTCGACTGGTATATCAATCCCGATCACGCGCCCATTATGGTGGCGCAGCAGACCGGCGCGTTTGCCGCTGAAGGACTGGAGGTAAATATCGTGCCGCCTTCCGATCCGGCCCTGCCGCCACGTCTGGTCGCGGCAAAGCAGGCGGACTTAGCCATTACCTATCAGCCTCAGCTGCATTTCTTCGCCGATCAGGGATTGCCACTGATGCGGGTGGGCACGTTGATTGACACGCCACTGAACACACTGATGACGTTAGACAAAACGGTGAAAAAACCGGCGGATTTAAAAGGTAAACGCATCGGCTATTCAGTGAGTGGCATTGAGCAGGCGACGCTGGCGACCATGCTGGCCCATGACGGCGTCAAAGCCGATCAGGTCAAATTGATTAACGTTAATTTTCAGCTCACCAGCGCCCTGATGACCGGCCAGGTAGATGCGGTTATCGGCGGCTATCGCAATATTGAAGCGCTGGAGTTGAAACTTGCCGGCAAAGAACCCGTGGTGCTTAACGTCGAGGATTATGGTGTTCCCGCTTATGACGAGCTGATTATCGTCGCCAACCGTGACGAGGCGCACTCGGAGAAGATTCAGAAGTTTCTGCGGGCATTGAAGAAGGGAAATGCGGAGCTGCAGGCGCATCCTGAGGAGAACTGGCTGATCTTTGCCCGCGAGCATCCTGAGCTGAATACACCGCTAAACCATCAGGCATGGCGTGCCACGCTGCCGCTGTTCGCCGCCGATCCGGCAAAACTGGATCGTGCACGCTATCAGGCTTATGAGCAATTTCTGTTTGATAACAAGCTGATTAAAGGCATCACGCCGGTTCAGCGCTACGCTATCGGCAGTGAGTGATAAGCGCCCGCAGCGAGCGCTGCGGGCAGGTTATTAATGAGACTTCTGAAACAACCAGTGTTCAATGTCACTGGCGGGCAGAGGTTTTGAGAAGAAGTAACCCTGAATCTGATCGCAACCGTAGGTTTTCAGTAATCCCAGCGTCGCTTCCGTTTCGACGCCTTCAGCCAGCACGGTATAATTCAGCTCTTTCAGCATCTGGATAATGCATCTGACGATGATTTTCGATGCGTCATCCTCACCCATACGCGAGATCAGTGACCGGTCAATTTTAATCACATCCAGCGGGATATCCTGCAAATAGCTAATGTTGCTGTAACCGGTGCCGAAATCATCCAGTGAGATCACAAAACCGTGAGATTTCAGCGCTTCCAGCCCTTTTATCGCCACATCACTTTTGGTGATCAGTTCATTCTCCAGACACTCAATGCCCAGGATAGCGTTAGGCAACTGAGCGGCCGCGAGTTTAGCCACCAGCTCATCGGCAAAATCGGGCCTGGCGAAATCGCGCTCACTGACGTTGATTGAGACCGGAATCAGATCATATTCGCGATTCCAGCGCGCCAGTTGTTCAACGGTGTGATCGATAACCCAGTTGGTCAGATCGGAAATCAGGTTGGTTTTACCCGCTAACGGAATAAATTCGGATGGAAAGAGCTCACCTCGCTCAGGATGATTCCAGCGAATCAGCGCCTCCAGCCCGACCGTCTTACCAGTTCTGAGGCACACTTTAGGCTGCCAGGCCAGATAGAGCTCTTCATCTTTATTCAGCGCCTGAGCCAGATCGTTCATGATCATAAAATCATCGGTGCGCCGCGAGTCGTAACTCTCGTCAAACGACATTGCATTGATGTTTTCATCAATGGCCTCATGCAGCGCGCTCACGGCCTGACGTATCGTTTCATTCGCATTCATCTGGCCCGGAACAAACTCTGTTTCGCCAGTAAAGACATTCAGATCGAGCGTAATGTTTTCCGCCAGGTCGGCCTTCATGCCTTTAAACAGGTCGGGCATATTGTGTGCTGTAAACCGATCCGAATAGGGCTGAACGATGGCGAAACGGCCAGGTGCAAACGAATAGAGTGTTTCATTCTCCGGCAGTTTGAGCCGGTTTGCGACATCCTGCGCCATCTGCTTCAGGAGTTTTTCCATCGGCGCAACGCCTACCGCGCGCGTAAGTTCATAAGCGCGAATGATATCGAGACAGTCGATAAGAATCAGGCGAAAACGGCTATGAGGCGCGGTCAGGGTCAGCTGATGAATATCACGAATCAGGCGGGGACGATTCGGCAGATGCGTAATAACGTCGGCAAAACCCGCGTTATTCCAGGCATCCAGAAAAGAGGAAACCAGCGTAGCCAGTGAGCGCAGCGTGACGAGTTTGTCATCCGCAAAGGGATGTGGCTGCGTATCAGTTACACAGAGTGTGCCCAGCACGGCACCGTCGAGGTTCTGCAGCGAAACGCCGGCATAAAAGCGAATATGCGGGTCGCCTTTAACAAACGGGTGAGTAACAAAGCGCTCATCCAGTAAGGTGTCATACACGACCAAGTGCCCTTCACCATCAATAACATGGCGGCAGAGAGACTCATCACGGGTCGATTGCTTAAGATCAAAGTTACGAGACGCTTTAATATACTGATTGTGGTCGTCAACAATCGAAATAAAACTGCCTGAAATACCCAGCACCTGGCTGGCGAGATTAACAAATCTCTCCAGCACTTTGTCCCGTGCTTCATCTGGTGACAAAAGTGCCTTAATTGCACTAAGACGTTTTACGTCGCTGCCGTTTTGCTCGTTATGCACTGAAACCTCTCTTATGCAGGCGCAAAAATCGAAATAATTTAGCTTACAAATGCTCAATTAACGCCCAATTATCAGATAAATAACGGCTCAATCTGACAGTACTTTCACAGCGAAACAGTGTCGCACGATATATGATCGCTGTCGAAACCATTTAACGCTCTTCTTTCACGCGCGCAACCTGTGGCGACTCCGGCCTGAAGCCAAGACCAATAAGGCGTCCCAGCACGAAACGCAAGAATGGCAGGCGACGGATAATCGCAGGAATCTTGCTACTGCCCGAGGGTTTTCTTTTTGCTTTGTTGCGACTCATTTTAATCTGAAGAAACTGCGTGGCGACGGTAGGGAACTGACGTCGTTTCTGCACATTTTCCAGATCGCGCAGTTGCAGTTCACCCCGCTTCAGGGATTCCGTCAGGAGGTTGGCCGTCGCAACTGCATCCTGAATCGCCAGATTTACACCCACCCCGCCAATTGGCGACATGGCATGAGCCGCATCACCAATACAGAGCAGGCCGGGTCTGGCCCACTTATCCAGCCGGTCAATACGTATCGACAGCAGCTTAAACGCCTCCCAGCTCTCGATTTCTGCCATGCGCGTAGCTTCAAAAGGTGATAGTGCCACAACCTCTGCTTTAAACGCGTCGAGTCCGGCAGCCTGTTTCGCTTCAAACTCTCCTTTCGGAATGGTCAGCCCGCACTGCCAGTAATCACCGCGATCGATAACGATAAAGTTCTGACGGGGTCCTTTATGTCCCATCCCAATGTCGGGATCCTGTGGCTGCTTACTTAAGCGGAACCATATAACATCGCGCGCTGCGCCAAATTCCTGTCCCGTCAGCCCGGCCGCTTCGCGCACACGGGAATGGCGGCCATCGGCACCGACCACCAGTTTACATGTGATATGCAGCTGCTGATTCCCACGAGAAGCCGTCACGCCACTGACCGTGCCATTCTCATATTTCAGCGACTCAAACGACGTTGATTGCAGCAGACTGAAGCCGGGATAGCGGATGCTCTGTTCTGCCATGTAGTTCAGGAAATCCCACTGAGGCATAAAGGCAATAAAGCGACACTGAACCGGCAAACGTGAGAAATCAGCCATTGTAATGCTCTGTCCTGCTATCTCCGCCTCCAGCTTTTCAGCACGCTGATGCGGTAGCCTCAGGAAAGCGTCCAGGAGTTCGAGCTGATGCATAATTTCCAGCGTCGAGGGGTGGATGGTATCACCACGAAAATCGTGCAGAAAATCGGCGTGCTTTTCGATCACTATGACACGCAGTCCCGCGCGGGCAAAAAGATAGCCCAGCATTAATCCCGCAGGACCACCACCCACAATACAGCAGTCAGTGGTGAGAATTTCAGTGGAATGTGGCTGCATATCAGCTCCCTGTTGCGCCAGTATTGCTATGATTATTGCGTCAGCCGTGGCGATATGACCGCCACCGGTTGATGGTGCTGTGCTCAGACTAATCACTCAATGCGATTTATTCCAATCGAAGCTGCTGAACGGCCATTATTGATTCAGCAGTGAGGAGATCATCATGAACGTGATCCGCAATACGCTTTTTATTCTGCCGCTGTTAAGCCCACTGGTTGTGGTCGCCGCGCCGTATGACACCCTGAAGTTTGCTCTGCGGCAGCAGCAAATAACGGATGTTCTGCGCCAGAAGTGTCAGATATTGCCCGCCGTATCTGATGAAAAATTGCGGCAGACGTTTATCAACGATAAACAGAACATGGAACAGAATCAGGCAACATTAAAAGCAGCGGTGCAGGCCCTGAAAAATCATGACAATCCAGCCTATCGCGAACGCGTGGCACAAGTGGTTTGTCCACCACAAACCGAGTAACACTTTTCCTCAGGCGAAATTGATCCTGGCGTTTGTTTTCACTTTACCACTCAGTAAACTGGCACGCTGGTTTGTTTAAACAAGAATGTCTTAATGAACGAAGAATCACCGCAGCCGGTTTATGTTCCTCGCTCCATTGCAGCGCGTAGCCGGATGTTCCGCGCCCTTCTCTATCGTGATAAAACGCCGCTGGCGATGCTGTTTTGTGCTGCGCTGGTCGGTTCGCTGGTTGGCCTGGCAGGCGTGGCATTTGCACGCGCCGTTGAAACCATCCAGCAGTGGCGTGCCGACACGCTGACTTCAGGGCAGTTACAAGGCTGGATACTCTACGCCACTGCCTTTGCCATCTCGGCTCTGCTGGCGATGGTCGGCTATTTTCTCGTCAGACGTTATGCTCCCGAAGCGGGTGGCTCGGGCATTCCTGAAATTGAAGGGGCGCTTGAAGAGCTAAGACCTGTGCGGTGGTGGCGGGTCATTCCCGTGAAATTCTTTGGCGGCATGGGCACGCTGGGTGCCGGAATGGTGCTGGGCCGGGAAGGCCCAACGGTACAGCTGGGCGGGAACATAGGACGCATGGTCATTGATATTCTGGGAATGCGCAGTAATGAAGCCCGACATACGCTGCTGGCTACCGGTGCGGCCGCCGGTCTGGCTGCTGCTTTCAATGCACCGCTGGCGGGCATCCTGTTTATCATCGAGGAGATGCGCCCGCAGTTTCGTTATAACCTGATTTCGATTAAAGCTGTGTTTACCGGCGTCATTATGGCGAGCATCGTGTTTCGCTATTTCAACGGCGAACAGGCAGTCATCTCCGTTGGCAAGCTGGCTGATGCGCCAGTGCAGACGCTGTGGCTCTATCTGATACTGGGTATGGTTATCGGTATGGTCGGCGTCTTATTTAACCGTCTGATATTCATCACGCAGGATCTTTTTGCCCGCTTTTACGCGGGTAAAACGGCACGTGTGGTACTGGCAGGCGCATTGCTGGGCGGGGGTTGCGGCATTCTGGCTCTTCTGTTCGCTCCAGGCGCAGGCGGCGGTTCTGAACTGATTCCCCAGGCGGTTCATGGTCTCTTCCCGTTCACCCTGCTGTTGGTTATCTTCCTGGTCAGGCTGATAACGACTCTGCTCTGTTTTGGGTCAGGTGCACCCGGCGGTATCTTTGCCCCGATGCTGGCATTAGGGACACTACTCGGTACAGCATTTGGGGTGGCAATGACGGATCTGTTTCCGTTTTACCATCTTGATGCGGGTACTTTTGCTATCGCAGGGATGGGCGCACTGTTCGCGGCTTCGGTAAGAGCACCACTCACCGGCATTGTGCTGGTACTGGAAATGACAGATAACTATCAGCTGATATTGCCGATGATCATTACCTGTCTGGGCGCTACGCTACTGGCACAGTTCCTGGGAGGAAAACCACTCTACTCATCTATTCTGGCCCGCACGCTGGCGCGTCAGGCAGACGCTACCCGCTCGCAGTGAGCGGGTAGACGGCTTAGTTACTTATTATCAAAATAATCAGACGGCATCTGTCCAGGTGCCTGATTGATTACGCTATCGTTATCAGGCCCTTCGTTTTTCATGTAAGTCACTTTCGCAAACTCAGGAATAATTACGTACGGATAGGCCGGACCTTCATCGCGGAAGCGGTGCATATCATCGATAAAGTCATTCTGATAGCAGATGGTTTTCTCCGGATGCTGGCCTTCCCCCGCAATCCATTGTGGGAAGAAGATCGTTCCATGAAGCAGAGTGCGATTCAAATCAAACAACAGACTGACGCAGGTGCCGGTAGGTTCATGCCAGTCAACTTTGTAGATGCCTGGCGCAAATTGCACCGCGTGCATTTTCTGGTTGGTTACCCACCGACCACCTACCAATCCCTGATGGATACGGTAGTCACAGGTAGTTTCATTGCGAGCATACCACTCATATTTCCAGCCATTATCATAGGTATAAACAAAATGCGTGCCAATGAACTCAGACAGATCGCTGGCGATATTCTCTGGAGATTCTCCTGACATGTTAACCTCTGTTAAAAAAGCGCATTTGAAATGCACGGATGAATGTCAAAAACAGGCTTTAGCACAATAGGTCAGTGAATTTAGACTATGGCGCAGATTCTTTTTTTTGCCATATGCTGCCAGAAATATTTCTGATAAATAAAAAATCGGGGACCGTTTTTTATTTATTTGATAAAACCGCAAGTGAATTGAATTCATCCAGACATAAAGCAGAGCCTCTCAAACCGGTCATACATTGTTGAAGATAAATGAATTGACGGGTCGTCGTCATTAGTCTGAAAGACTGTATACATCTGAGTCTTAAAATCGGGGGCTGATGCTCAGGTTGTGAGTGAAAAGTCCAGGGCTGATATCAGAGGCACTAAATGATAAAAGCCCTGACTGAAATAGCCAGGGCTTTTAAGGTACGACAGATTTAACGTTTACCATTAACTAACTTAATTGAAAGGTACTGCTTCGATACTACTATTTATGAACAGATCCTGCGGATAATAATGATCACGAAACAAAAATGTCATTACCATTAGCGGTTTTCACCACCTGATAGTCTTTCAGGAGACAAAGACAGGTCAGGCCCGTATAAATCTGTACACCCCCATCGCGATATATACTCTTTGATGCGTTGCCTTACTTTCATTACGACGTTTAAACCGCAATCGTATCCTGTCGTAACGTAACGTTCAGAACTACGAGGCCTTACATCATCGCGACGCGATACTGCAAACTACATATTACAACACCTTAAAACTTACTTCGACTCCATTTAACAGGGTTATCATTAACTAATGTTTAGTTTCAAAGAACAATGTTTAACAGAACCGCCGACGATGTTAAACCAATATTCGTCGACACCTTTTACGCTTAACACCGTAGGTTTCTGGTGTATCAGGGCTGCTTCATGCCGCTGATGAGTTCTACTTTACGCATATAAAAAACGATGTCAACACTGTTATTAAAGACATGTTTATATCTGCAGTAGAAGGGTTTACTAATTATTTAATCTCTGCACAAGCCCGCAGATTTCCTCTAAAGGTTAAGAATAATTGAAGCCTAATCTATTCGATATAAATAATTCAGCAGGTCACTATTTATTTTCCACGCACGGCGGTAATAAAAAAGGCGCCCGCAGGCGCCCCTCAACCAGTGTATGCCAAAACCTGCTTTATTTTTTCAGGTTTGCCAGCAACACTTTTGCGGTCTCAGCCGATGAACCCGGATTCTGACCAGTAATCAGAAGGCCATCCTGAACCGTGTAGGACTGCCAGTCATCGCCACGTGAGTAGATACCGCCATTCTGTTTTAATGCATCTTCTACCAGGAACGGTACTACGTCCGTCAGGCCAACGCCCTCTTCTTCACTGTTTGTGAAGCCAGTAACTTTTTTGCCTTTAACCAGAGGCGTGCCATCCGCATTTTTCACATCACGCAGGACACCGGGAGCATGACAAACCAGTGCAACCGGTTTGCCAGCCTGCAGCGTTTGTTCGATCAATGAAATGGAGTGTTTGTCATTTGCCAGATCCCACAACGGTCCATGACCGCCAGGATAGAAGACGGCATCAAATGCATCCTGGTTCACCGTATCAAGTCTGACAGTCGAAGCCAGCGCAGCCTGAGCAGCAGAATCAGCATGGAAGCGACGGGTCTCATCGGTCTGAGAATCGGGCTCATCACTTTTTGGATCAAGTGGCGGCTGTCCGCCTTTTGGCGACGCCAGCGTAATGTCAGCACCCGCATCAAGAAAGGCATAGTAAGGCGCGGCAAGTTCTTCCAGCCAGAAACCGGTCTTCTTGCCAGTGGTACCCAACTCATCATGCGAGGTCAAAACTATTAAAATTTTCATTTACGCTCCATATAACAGTCAGTCGGTTTCAGGTGTAAGAATATTCAAAATCTGCGTGTAAGCCGCCAGTCACGGCGTGACCCATTAATCATGGCGGGCTTAAGAATATTTATGAAATTTATCTCTTCAATTTCAGCTATTCACATAGCATTATAGCTCAATGAAATACGATTTGAATTTACTGCCAGTTTTGCTGGTCATGATGGAAGAGCGTAACGTTACTCGCGCAGCAGAACGACTGGGTATCACCCAGCCGGCGCTATCTAATGCATTGAACCGGCTTCGTGAGACACTCAACGATCCGCTATTTATTCGTGAACGTTATGGGATGCGCCCGACGCCAAAAGCCGAACAGCTGGCTCAGGTGGTTGGATCGGCGTTGTCATCCATCGATAAAGTGATTCTGGGCCAGCAGGATTTTGATCCCCTGCATGCCACACGGCTATTTACTCTCGCACCGAATAGCTACGTTGAATTCATCATGATGCCTGCCATTGTGGCTCGCCTGCGGACTTCAGCACCTAATGTCAGGCTTCGCCTCACCCCTTTTGGCAATGACGTCACCGAAACCGGCGTAATTTCCGGCAACACCGATATGGTGCTGGGTCGAATCGTTGATCCTCCCGATAATCTGGTGGTGCAGCACCTGATGAATGAGAGTCTGGCCTGTGTATTACGCGCAGATCATCCGTTTGCAGGCGATAGCTTCAGTGCCGAACAGTATGAGCAGCTTAAACACGTCAATGTTCTGCCACCTGGCCGTATGCGTGCAGGATTGTATCAGGCGCTTGAACAGCGCGGTCTGCGTCGTCAGGTTGCCGTATCCGTGACACATTTTCTCGCCGTGCCAGAAATGATTGCAGTCACAGACTATTGCGCCACCCTGCCACGTCTGATCTGTCAGCACCTTTCCCGGGATCCGCGACTCAAAATTGTTCCCGCACCTGTCGATCTCGGCACGTTTCCTGTGGAAATGGGCTGGCATACACGTTATCGCAGCGATCCGGCCCATCGCTGGTTCAGGACGTTAATCATGGAAACGGCACGGGAGCTTTCTGACTCACAGACAAACAATTAGCATGATCACCATTGCCGCACTAATAGTTAATAACGATATGATAACCTGAGTTATTATTATTCCCATCGGAGGCAGACACCCTCCCCATTCATCACTCAGGAATATGACCATGAAAAACGTAAAAGCACTCTCTATCGCCGCTATCGCTGCACTCTCAATGATCTCGTTTGGCAGCTTTGCTGATACTGTTTCTGTGACCTCATCCACACTGGATGGCGCAGAATCTAAAATCGCTGCTCAGGCTCAGGAACAGGGCGCGCAGTACAAAATTACGGAAGCGAACACCAATAACCGTGTTCACATGACCGCAGAACTGTATAAATAACGGATGGTCGCAAACGGATTTGCCAGAAGAGGCTGCCCAACGGGCAGCCTTTTTTGTGCCCGGTCAGGCAAGACGGGTGGCGGGTGAACTGCCGGTGCGCCACCATAAAATCAGCGCAGCCAGCGCTATCGCTCCGAGTACCGCAAACGCCGTGCTATAGGAATAACGTGCGGCGATCATGCCGGTCATGGCAGGACTCAACGCAGCACCTACACCCTGCATCAGCATAATGACGCTCTGTCCGGCGTTAACATGCCCCGTGCCGCGCATCAACGTAACAATGTAGCCAGGCACCGCCACACCGAGAATTCCAGCTGCAATACCATCCAGCACCTGAACCGGAATAACAAAAATCGGCTCGGCAAAACCTGCCGCAATCACCGCGCGCAGCGGTAGAATCATCAGCGCAGCCATAATGAAAAGACGATAACCCTGCGTTTCAACGCGCTTTGACACCCACAGCGCAACCGGGATCATTACCAGTTGTGAAATCACCACCGTTGCCGCCGCATACAGCCCCGGACTTACTGCCGCCTGGCCCCCAGCCGAAGCAACGCGCATGCTCAGCATCGGCAGCAACGCGGCATTGGCAAGATGAAACAGCAGTAACGTCACGCCAGCTATCATGAGCGCGGGTTTACGTATCAGCATCGATAAGTTGAGCGCAGGCTGTCGCTCTTCCTGTTTTTCATACCCACGCGCCACATCGTTATCGATTTCGTCACCGCGAATCGCCAGCGTCGCGAAGGCCGCGAAAACCGCCATCACGGTCATCAGAATAAAAACCGCCCCCATTCCCCAGTACCACGCTGAGAAACCCGCCAGTAAGGCAGCAATGGTATTACCGCCATGGTTAAAGGCTTCGTTGCGTCCCATCTGATGGTTAAAACCACGCTGACCGGTCAGACCCAGGGTAATTCCCGCAACGGTCGGGCCGATGAAGGCCGCCGCAATACCCGCCACGATTTGTGAGACCATCGCCGTCCATGTCTGATTGCTGTACCACAGCAGCAGCGTGGCAACGGTGATGACAAGGCAGCCCAGCAGCACAATCATTTTTTTATGGCGGGTTGCATCGGCAGCGATGCCCGCAGGCAGGGTGGCAAGTAATCCGGCTATTCCGCCACAGGTCATCACCAGACCAATTTCGTCTGGTCGCCAGTGTCGTTCCGTTAAAAATATCCCCAGAAAGGGCCCCAGACCATCGCGGACATCGGCCAGAAAAAAGCTCATTAAACAGAGCGCATAAAGTGAACGCTGAGACATGTAATTTCCCTGGAAAGTAAGTGTTAAAGACAGTTGCGCTTCGGTTAACAGGGAAATTATGTGTTACAACCTGGAAAGTCACATTTCGTTATAGTAACAAAATGAAAAAGGCCACCCGCAACGGTGTGCGAGTGGCCCTGCGTTTCACTCAACAAAGAGTAAATTATTTATCTGTGCCGAAACCCTGCTTCAGCAGTGCGGGCAGTACAGCCGGGAAATAGATGTTCTTGTAATAACCGCTGACGCTCTTGCTCCAGCTCTCACCGTCATCACGTCCGATGTTTTTCCAGTGCTGAACCATTTCTTCATTATAAGCCGCAATCTGCTGCTCCAGACCCTGAGTCTGGTAGGTCTCATCGTGGCGGAAAGTGGCCAGCGGCAGACGTGGTTTCTGGTGAGCGGGCTGGTCAACGTGACCGATTACCACGCCGGCAACCGGGAAGGTCATCGGTGGAAGATTGAGCAGTGAGATCATTGCCTGCGGATCGCGACGGATACCACCAATCGGCACAATGCCCAGACCTTCTGCACGTGCCGCGGCCATCACTGACCCCAGCGCAATGCCGATATCGGTTGAACCCGATACGATACTCTCAATACTCTGATGAGCGATCTGCTGCTGATCGACAGCGGCCATGCCGACCGCTGATTTATGCATATCCAGCACAAAGGTGATAAACACGGGTGCTTTGGCGATCCACGGCTGACCGCCCGCGATGGCAGCGATCTCGGCACGACGTCCGGCATCACGGGTAATGACAACAGAAACCTGCTGCGAGTTTACTGATGTTGGTGCGCGGTAAGCGGTACTAATTATACGATCCAGTACCGCTTCATCGACAGGTTGCTCAGTGAAACTGCGTTCACTTTTATGACTTGTAAAAATATCAATCAGTTCGCTCATGGTTCCTCCAATATAAAGCGCAACTATAACAGCACAGCGCATACATGCTTGGTAATTCGAGGGTTTTTGGGCGGGCTTTTGTAACTGATTTTTATCATGTACATGTCTATGTACACTTTTGAAATCTATGGCGAAGTCACCAGATTTAGATTGTAAACCTTACGGATCATTTGCCGTTTCAATCGTGGCAGTAACGTTTCCCGGCAAAATGATCCCCTTACGCCCCGGTCCGTCGACTGTCTCATGATGCGCGATAATTGGACCAGTGAACCAGGCATGACAGAGGGCGAAAGCCACAAACAGATTGAGCCACCCTGTTTTGGCAGTAATAAACTATTGCGTATCTCCATGCCACTACACGTGAAAATGCGAAATAATCATCACACCACCGGCAGGTCCGAAACCCTTGTGATATATGCCGGTGAAAGCATATCCCGCTTCATTGACCAGGATTTCTGGATACCCTGCCCTGCAAAAAAAAGACTGGCCTTGCCGCTCTGGTTGAGCCCATCAATCACTCGCATCAGAGCTTCGCTATTCGCCTGCGGCTGATATTCGTCAAACAGACTTAGCTGAGCCACCCCCTGGCTGAAGAAGTCACCAAGCATCACGCCCAGTTTCATATGCCGGTGTCGTGTGTGTCTCTATCCACTTATTCGCAGAGTTAAGTGTGTAATGCCAGTTCATCCGGCCAGGCTCTTTTAAAAAGTCGAGCGTGCTGATGGTAAATCGGCCTTCGGCATCGCGCTTAATCGCCTGCCTGAAAGCCATCATGATTTCGTAGTCGCGTGGCATGATAATTCCCCCTTTGATTAGTACTGTATGGATACACAGTAATTGCAGTTGGCAGGTTTGATCAAGGCGAAGCGTACAACAGATTTGTAAAGGGTCTGATGGCGCTGAATTTTTATCTGACGGTCGTTATGAGGCCATCCTAAAGGCATGATATCCGAAGCTGACTTTGCAACCTGAGTCAATCGAAATAAATTGTTGAACGTCTATTTCCTAATAATGGCGTTATGTGTATCCTCCGTGTTATCAGCCAGGGCTGATAGATGGTTTGCCCCAATTGAACAACTTTACGCCCGTGTAACGCGGGTTTTTTTATGCCTTCCGTTAAATTGCCGCTCCAATGATGGCTTACCAACGCAAAACCCACCCCGCAGAATCAATAGATGGCTTGCAGGTTATTTATTCCGTCGCAAATTTTACTACTGCTTTAGTCTGCAAAGAGCGAGAAGCGGACAATTTACCTTACCCATAAATTTTTTCTCTGCGCATTTACAAAATCATTAGAGGTGATTCGGCGGGAGTAATCGTTTTGTATGGCCGCTTTTTGGAAAAGCCGTCATTTGCAGCGAATCCAAAAGTATTCATTCAGCCTGCTGTTGATCGGCTTTGGTATAATCGTTTCAATTAGCCATGTATGACATAAGTCTTTTGAAAGCGCATGATTGCAGTCTGTAAGAGCAACAAAACTTCACTTCGGAAACGCTCGCTTTTGATTTAGAGCGGACATTCATAGTTCCTGAAAGATTCAGTTAATATGAACCGCATTTGATAATCTCCCGTCATCATGATTACAAAAAATATCGTTAACATTTTGTATGCATTTCTTTCAAAACGTCGCCATATTGTCAACTAATTACTCTTTATATGTAATCTTTTTGTTAATACTATTTACGCCAATATGAGGACTTGACTATGAAATCAGTTATCCAAGAGAAGATACTTACTTTAATTTTTTGCGTTGCGATTACAGCTGTAATTGTTAAGTTCATTTTGAAAAGTGCTTTTTAAGTTTCACATCCTTCTTTATCCATTTCATTAATAGTTGCTGTAGCAGTAATTATCTCAAACGTGATAGTAACAAAATTAGTTTCAAAAAGAGGATAAATGACATGCTTAGAGAACTGACCGAAAATGAAAGTAATATCGTCTCTGGCGGTAATGCTAACTCAGGTTACGAAGGCTCAAACTGCACCAACGCCGCGATTAAAGGGGGTGTTAACGGTGCAACGGGTGGTGCTGTGGCCGGTGCTATCCGTGTCGGTGTCACGGGCCTCGCTGGCGGCCCTGGAGGGGTAGTAGCAGGCGCGGGTGCCGGGGCTGCTGAAGGGGCTATTTATGGCGGAGTTCCAGGTGCTATTGGAGGGTATGTAGGTTGCCAGAATAGCGGCTCTGCTAACAATGGTGGAAACAGTAGCAATCTCGGCGTAGATTCCAGCGATAACAGCGTGAACTGACAGTGCCATTGGTAGCAGGTTAGGAAAGACTGAACCCTAACAGTCTACTATTGTATTTTCGATACCTCAGCTTTAGCCCATTTAACCGCATCATCAGCAAAGTATTGATTACCAGTTAATTAATCAACTACAAGCCCTCCTGCAAGACTTGCAATACAGGATGCCGTCGCTAAGGCAGAGACCCACTCAAGTTCATATCTGCCTGTTGATAAAACAATTGCTAAATCCGGAACGAAGGTAGCATTTAACTCATTAAGTTCACCATCATTATCCACTACATGTACATAATACTCGAAACCTGAAATTGAACCATTAACAGGGCAAGGTAAGAAGCCGCTGAACGTTAAAGGATCAAATTCATCATCCAGTACGCAGGGAAACCCTGCATGAATGGTTGAATCCCTAAGAAGAGAAGTAGGAGGGAAGTTTTTTTTAGCTATGTAAATACCGATATCGCGTGACAAGTCTTACTCCTTCTTAGTCAAGTTCTGGCTTATAACAATACATGGAAAACCAGATAATCAGCATCGTTATCCAGCCCCTGTGTGAAGGTGTCCAGCATGCCGCCATCCCTGACCATCACCAGCTGCAGGTTCTCCCACTTTTTCTGAAAGTCGATTTTCTTACCGTTATAGGTGCCGCCGACCACACCATAAGCGTCATTCAGTCCCCGTACGATGCCATAGGCGTCGGTATGGTGATGGATAGTCTCAAGCTGTTTGTTAATAAGGTTAAACATCTTGCCGCCAGTCCGCCCAAATATCAGGGCATTCTCACGCTGCTTCTGTTCTTCTGTGCAATGATTACGGCGATAGATGGGCAGGATGACGTTTTCATAGTATTCAACCGGCGACTGGCTGAAGAGCTGAGCATTGATAAGCGGGTTACCACGGAAGCGCTTTATGCCTTCCAGGCCGTTGAGCTCAATTTTGCTGGCATCTCATATACCCATTTTCATGAGGTCATGCGTGACCTGATTAGGTAATTTGATAATGCCGTTTAACCGGTTGTAAGCGGTCATCAGCGCATCACCCGCTGAGCTGCCCTTAAGCTCGCCGATAATCGGCTCAAGCTCGGCAAACAACGCTTTATTGCTCAGACCGAACGCAGCAGTGCCGGCTTTGGCCATAAACTGACGGTACTGGGTGAAATCGACATTGCCCCCGGAGGACTGGATTGCGCGGAAGGCAGCGTCAATGAGTCGGTTAATCCGCTCAGGGCTTTTCAGGCCGCCCGCGGTCTCAGTAAAGCGCAGCATATCCATCTGCTTCGCAAGCGTGGCTTCGCGCTGGTGCTCATCCAGAACGCGTGAGGCGAATGTGATACGCGCCAGCACGGGGGCAGCCAGTTTCGCCGCGCGCAGCTGCTCCTCCACAGACTTCATGCCGGATTCGCTGAATACGCCCTGCGCCTCCACCAGATACTTCAGCATGTCAGTAGCCGATGAGCCACGGACCCACGTGGTTTCGGCAAAATGCATTGCTTCCTCTGTGGTCGCCTGACTCATGCCGAACTGTCTGAACTTCTCAGTCATGGTCTGGTACCGGGCAGCCTCGTCAACAAAACCCTTCAGCATGCTGAAGCCCAGATAGCCGGTGGCCAGATTGGTCATAACGGCAGAATATGAGCCTCCACCTGGTGGCCGGCCATTACCACCGCCGTGGCCAGAGCCACCCCATCCACCAGGAGGGACGCCGTTATTCCAGCCATGCCACCAGCGACTGTTTCCTGCAGGAGGAGGCAGCGCAGGTCCTCCGCCATGGTTCCCATATCCACTGCTGCCCCCTGCAGCCGCGGCACCAGCAGCAGCCCGAACGGGCAACGTTATGGCTGCACCATAGCTGCCCGCCAGCAGTGGCACATTACGGGAGGCCCGGTTGATGCGCTGTGTCTGGTCAGCAATCTCGCGGATGGCACCGGCATACTCACGCGCGCCGCGTGACGCACCAGAGAACATATTATTGAGGGAGCGATTGAGTGCCCGCAGCGCAGATGTCGCCTCGCGTGCCGCACTGGTCAGTGCTTTAATGTTCCTGGTGATGGTGAGGAACTTCTTGTTCAGTTCAATCGCATCACGGCTCACCTGCAGCAGGTTGCGCGTAATCTGGTCATCCAGCGCCAGCCGCACGGCTACACGGTAAGCCTTAACATCCACAGGAACCTCAATTTACGGGCATAAAAAACCTGCCGGAGCGGGTCGGGTTTTAAGAAAATAACATCAAAATTCGGTGCGACAGGGACTCTATAAGAGCCTCATACCACTCCTTCACTGTTGGATCGAATTGCAAAAACCATAGACTGAAGTAAACCCCTCCAACACCAGCGAGCATATGCAAGCTAAGATTGAACCAGTATGCGTGAGGCCGGTCAGCCCTCTTGATAAGCTCGCATCTGGACGTGCCTTTGAAAGTCTTGGTGTAGACACCAGTTCGGTAATAACTGATTGCTTGCATAACCATTACAAGCCCAGTGACAAAAATTGCAATTACAGTGAACCAAGAGCCGTAATCCATGCCGAATAATTCCTTTTATAACTAAGTCTTTAATTGAACCAGCCAGCTATCTGCATTTAATTATCATACGCATTTTTCGGCTCTGCATTTCCGTTTAATCTGCCATAGCCAGAAACTTTACACCATTATTTCCAGCTCATCATTTGAGCATTCACAAATTCCAGTCATTGCGAAAAGACCTGTTTTTTTATCAGGATTTCTATTCCTAAGCTTAAGCGTATATTGCCAATGGGGTCTTCCCATATGGCAAGGTTTAAAAATCATAAATGAAAAAAACAATCGTGGCTCTAATCACTCTGGCTCTCCTGGCACCATCTGTCAGCTTTGCACGCGGTGGTCATTACGCTGGTGGGCATGGCTCTTCTCACAAGTATGGTACGTATAAAAACGCTCGTACGGGCAATCATTATGAGAAGCGACACTGATTAATAGTATGGAATCCGTACTCAAAGCCCACTCCGCTGGGCTTTTTTGATTATGCTGAAAGAGTGAATATGCAAAAGAAAAGTTAAAGTTTGCAGCCAGTGTGCCGATAATCAATAACATGCCTGAGTGACTCTTGTGAATGATGATCATGTCAGTTGATACTATTTACCGGCACTTTTAAAAAGCCTGGGCTGAAACGCCACATTGAACACTTAGTGATGCTCAACTCCGTTTAATAGCTGAAAACTGCCGCCGGGACGAAATAGCTGCAATTCACTTTGTCATAAAACTGTGCAATGCCGATCTTGCTACATGCCCTGACTAGGATGTTGAAAAGCAATACCTGCTTCACAAAAACATTCACACATTACAGCGCCTGCTTGCTCAGATTGATTTGCTGCGCAAGCAATAAGCGGTGTTCATTCCCTGTGAATGATTAGGCCGGCAGTCGATACCATAAGTATGTAACTCAAGGAGAACGCTCAATGGAAAAACCAAACCCTCTCGCAGCCCTATCATTGATCATCTGGTTTCTGATGTTTATCCCATGCTTCCGCATGGCTCAGAAAGCTGGTTTCGGATGGAAGATGGCGCTGTTGCTTTCCTTCCCAGGTATCCATTTCATCATGCTCTACGTTTTCGCTTACAAGAAGTGGCCAAGTCTTCCACGCGCATGATAGAAGCACCAATTAATCTAAATGGATTTTAAGTAATGAAAAGATTAACGCCAGCTTTAACTTTTATTTCAATGATGATTACTTCTTTGACTGTTATTGGTGCAGAAAAAAGCACTGATAAAGTTGGTGCTTCAGGTAAATGCCTTGGCTACTTATCTATGTTTAATGAGGAAGATCTCAAGGCTAAATCAACCCGAACTCAAGATCTTCTTGATTTATACAGGTCATCTTTGTCTGAGGCCATGCAGACGTCTTCAATCAACGGGGAGCAGGTCATACCTGCTGATATTTACACACTAAGTATAGATGCATCAGCATTTGTTTCTTAATAAAGCCTCTGCCGGTACCATTATGTCCTCAATGGTACCGGACCAATCGTTCATACCAATGTAAACTGCTTAGTCTCATAAGAAAGAAAAACGTTTGCTGCCCCCGTCCGAACTCCTTTTCTGGTTAAATTCTGGCTGGCAAAATCGCACAACTCGGAGCCTGTGGTGGCCTGAGCGTAAGACCTGCAGCAGCTTTTTAATCGCGGGCACGGACAGGTATTTAAACGACATCAGGCCTGATACTGGTCACACTCATGGTGGCGGAAATGATGGACATTTTTAACAGGCAAGGGCGCGGTCGGAATAAGACCGGTTATGACTGATTCAGCTGACAGATGAGCCGGACTTTTTGCTACCTGATATCAGCCAGAATGCATGGCAGGTGCACATTAAGCTTCATGGTTTTATAATGATTTTTTAATGCTACGAATGGTGATATTGCATGCTTAAATCCGCGCTTTTTCTCGCTGCCCTGCTCTCTCCTTTTGCCTCTGTCGCCGGGCCCGGTAGTTTTATATTTGAAGTAAATGGTACAAAGGAAACATACTCACCAGGATGTATAAAATCAATAAGTTACGTGCCGAATGATGAGGTTGATTCTGAAAATGTTGATTTCACACTAAGAAATGAGTGTGGAAAAAAACTCTTTGTCAACACAAAGCAGAATATTGGTAAGAAGTTGTCTATTTATTACAAAGGCAATCTGCTTTCCAGCGCTACTATTGTCTCTGTACTCAGGAATACTTTCAGAATATCCAGTAAAGAGATGCCGCGCATAGTTCTGATGCAGCTTCTTTATGACTATGGGGTTAAGCGTAATTAGTGGAAATGTAGGGGAATGAAGTATAGACGAACGCGACAGGATTAACTTAGATTCAGACGTGTAGTAAGTATTACACGAGTGTTGGGCTGTAGTATCCGGGTGGCACTTGTACAATCTATCAAAGGAGAAAAACAGTGAGATGGCTTTTCTTATCCGGAATGTTACTTTCCATGATGGTAATAGCGGATGACCGGTCGTTCGAAACGCCAGAAGTAAAATGCCTGAATGAACACACTATCCCATTCATTAAGTCGGAAGTTCCGCCAAAAGAAATCGTTGATGAGGCCTATGTTACCTGTAAGCCAGAACTGGATGAGTGGAAGAAGTCGCAGGAGCCATTACCTGATGAAATGAAGCAGCACATGCGCAAAGAGCTTTATGACTTCTACATTAGGATGATTGGAAAAAGACGAAATTACGAAACAGGTAAATCATCAAAGGCTGCTCACTGAGACACTTTTTAACGTCTGCGCGGCTAAATTTTCGGGGTTATCAGAAGATGAACTTCCCTGGAAAACCAGACTCTGTATAACAGAAGGAGTAATGAAAATAGCCTACAAACCGAGAACATGTCCTTTCTGCAACTATCCGGGCCCCCAAAAAGAGCCGGATCGGAAATGGTCCTGCAGAAAGTGCGGCCTTGAATGGAAGCAGGAGCAGGATAATCGCGATAAAGATAAACAATGAATCCCGCCCTGCGGGGTTTTTTATTATCTGAAGACGGGTTCAGATATTCCCGGTACCGGTACGCCGCAGCCGTCTGACGTTTCGCACCTGCGACATCCTGCACTATCACGAAGATTGCGCCCGCATCGAGAGTCACCCTCACCGTAACTCGTATCCACCATAACAAGTCAGTGCGGCGCAGATCATTTAAGTTCCAGTACGTCTGACCACATACTGACTGGCGCATTCTCATGGGGAACACAGCATGGTTGTGGAAAAAGGTGCAGTTCAAATGATCGCAATGCCTGCTGATAATCACTCTTGTTTTCGACGACCTATTTTCCCGCCACGAACTGATCACGTATTCGATGGGCATAGGTGCCGATATCGACACGTTCATCCTGCCCATTCCAGCGATAACGGTATTGAATCATCATTCGGCCTTTACGTGATATCCGGACAGATAATCCGTCGCGATCCGTTTTCACCTGAACTTTTTCATATTCCTTGCCCGGCATTGAACTCAGGGCAGCATCTGAGAGTGCTATAGATTCTTTGGAGGTTGGGAATTATGTACATCATTATGTACACGTAAAAAGAGTAAGTGAAGAGAAACACCTGGAATACTGCGGAATACAAAAACTCATCAATTACCTGTTTTTTATGCGATTCGCCAGCTATCACGTGAATATACGGAATAGCCGGGAATCGAAAGAAAACAGATGGAATAGAAACTGTTATATAGCGCAGGAATAGCAGTAAGTCACAGGGAAAAACATAACCGCACTGGTCATGCTGATGTGGCCTTTTTCAGCCTCCCCAGCGGCTTTTAAGATAGCTCACCGCCTGCTGAGTCTGTGGCTGATTCAGATAGTTCTCTCTGAACAGAATGGTGCCGTTGATATTTGGGTTCGATTCATTGAGATTGAGCTGTTTTTTCAGCTCTGGCACACCACCCTGAAGCGTCCAGTCAGGCTCAATTTTTGAAGGTTCCCCCACTTTGTAGAGCGCCAGACCAATATAGAGCCGGGTTTTAGTGGGTTTAACCACCTCTGCCCACCAGTTTGCCAGCACGTCGTAACGGGCAGCCTGACGGGAAAATGGCCAGTACAGCTGGGGCGCAATGTAATCCAGCAAACCCTGCTGAACCCAGCGGCGGGTATCCGCAAAGGCTTCGTCATAAGCCGCCGCGCCGCGGGTATCGGAACCGGCGGGATCGTGTGACAGATTGCGCCAGACGCCCGCCGGGCTGACACCAAACTCAACCTCCGGCTTCAGCTGCTTAATGGTGCGAGATACCTGCTCAATCAGCTGCTGCGTATTGTGACGCCGCCAGTCTGCTTTACTGGCAAAACCCTGACCATAACGGCTGAAGGTCTGATTATCGTTGAGCAGCGAACCCGCAGATTCGGAATAGAAGTAGTCATCGAACTGCACACCGTCGATGGGATAGCGCGCGACAACCTCGGCCACAATGCTGGTAATCCAGTCACGCACCTCAGGAATACCCGGATCGAGCACATAGCGATCGCCAGCGGTGCGGATCCAGTCGCGATGCAATACAAAAACACTGGCCGGATTAAGTGACAGTGTGCGGTTCAGTTCGCTCACGGTAGAGGGTTTAGTGTTCACCGATACCCGGTAAGGGTTGAACCAGGCATGGACTTTGATACCGCGCTTATGTGCCTCATCCAGCATAAACTGCAGCGGATCATAGCCAGGATCGTCACCGATTTTGCCGGTCAGCATATCGGACCAGGGCAGGATTTTTGAGGGCCAGAGCGCGGTAGCATCGGGCTTGACCTGGAAAAAGACCGTGTTAATCCCCAGGCTTTTCAGCTTATCCAGCTTGTCGGTCAGTGATTGCTGCTGCAGGCGAATACGCTCTGCCGCCGGACGGCTGCCATTCACCGACGCTACCGGTGGCCAGTCAAGACGCGATACCGTGGCTAACCAGACGCCCCGTACCGGTTCATGCACCTCAGGACGGTCTGGCTTGCCTGCAGGTAGCGGCTGTTTTGTTACGGGCGGAAAAGGCGTCACCAGCGATTTCGGCGGCTCAGATGCGCAACTGACCAGCAACAACGCCGCAGCGAGCGCGGCGCCTCGCTTAATAGCGGTTCTGGCCTGTGCAGAAAAGAGATTAAAGACGATGATGAACTCCAGTATTGTCTGGTCGGGACGCAAAGAGATGTATTCTCGGTGAGTCTGATTAAATGTCAATGCGTTAGCACAGCGGCAACGGTAAAATCGCCGCCATTAAAATCTGGCCCTGAACCCGCTAGCGCTGTGGAGTGAATTCAATACCGGCAGACGCCAGACAGGCTTTAAGGGTGCCAAACGCATCCTGACACTGCCGCTCATTAACACAGGCGTAGCCCAGCAGTAATCCACGCTCCTCCTGTGGGTGCATATAATATTGCGAAAGCGGCCTCACCTTGACCCCGCGCTTAAGTGCCTCTGCGGCTATCGCCACGTCATCAGCACCGGCTGGCAGCGGCATCACCAGATGCAAACCGGCTTCATGGTTGAATGCCGGTAAAAAAGCAGGCCCCAGATAGCGCTCGATAAGCCGGCAGAGGAACTGTCGGCGCTGACGATAAAGCAGCCGCATGCGGCGGATATGCTCCATGTAATGACCCAGCCGGATAAACTCCGCCAGCGCCCGCTGAATCAACAGATGCCCACCGCGATAGAGCTCCGCCGCCGCAATGCGCAATGGCTGCGCCAGCGGTTTCGGCACCACCAGATAGCCGATACGCAGCGCGGGATAGAGCGTTTTGCTGAACGTACCCATGTAAATAACCGGTGCATCTGCTTCCAGACCCTGCAGTGAAGGGTGTGGCTGTCCCGAAAATCGAAATTCACTGTCGTAATCATCTTCAACAATCCAGCTCTGATGACGGCGTGCCAGAGAGAGCAATGCCTGACGACGGGCCAGACTGAGATGAACGCCCAGTGGATACTGGTGCGACGGGGTCACAAACACCATTTTGGGTGGCGGCCCGCTGTCCGGCACCAGGCCCTGCTCGTCCACGGGCATCGCGCGAATTTTCAGGCCATTCATACGCAACAGATTCCGTGTTCCCCAGTAGCCCGGCTCCTCCATCCAGACCCGATCGCCCGGATCGCAGAGCACCCGCGTCACCAGATCAACCGCCTGATGAACGCCTTCCGTAATCAGAATCTGATCAGCATCGGCTCGCACTGATCGTGCAACCCTCAGATAATCCACCAGCGCATGGCGCAAATCGGGACAGCCACCGCCGCTGCTGTAAACCAGACGGTGAACGTCAGGTTCGCGGTTCAGTCGCGCCTGAATCTGACTGAATAGCTTGTGGGGGAATTCAGTGACATCCGGTGCGCCAGGAACAAATGCGCCCCATTGATACGGTGATGCGGTTGCATGACCGAGTAGCGTGGCACCCCGCTTTGACAACGTCGCCGGTCGTTGCGCTTTCACAGCATGAAGATCGGCAATCGCATCGCTCTGCAGACAGTTTTCCGGCAGCGTCTCGGCAATCCAGGTGCCGCTGCCGGTTCGCGCCGTGACATAACCCTGCGCCATCAGGCTCTCATAGACATGCATAACGGTATTTCGCGACACACCCAGTTCCCGCGCCAGATCGCGTGTTGGCGGCAAGCGGCTTCCGCGCGGGAATACCTCTTCTATGATCGCGGCCTGCATACAATTCAGCAGCCGCTGATGTAATGAGCCCGTTCTTAGAAACTGTAACCGTGCTAATAGATGATCTGCGTACAACAGTCGCAATTGGCTCCACCTTTCCTCTCACAATTGGCTCTGGCAACTCACCGCGCCTCAGGCATAAATAAACGTGTTTGTCGGGAATTGTAAACACGCATATTAACGAGGTGGAATAAATGAGCGAAAAAAATAACCTGATGCAGCAGCGCAAAGCACAGGCTCTTCCCAAAGGTATCGGTACGCTGTGCGACTGGTACGTTGCCCGGGCAGAGAACGCCACCTTATGGGATCAGGACGGTAACAGCTGGATCGACTTTGCGGGCGGCATCGCAGTGCTGAACACCGGCCACCGCCATCCACGCATTGAACAGGCGATTGCCGAACAGTTAACAAAGTTTACTCATACGGCCTTCCAGATCACGCCTTATGAAAGTTACATCGCACTTGCCGAGCGCATTAATCAGCGGGTGCCAATCGCTGGGCCGGCGAAAACCGCCTTCTTCACAACCGGCGCGGAAGCCGTAGAAAATGCAGTGAAAGTGGCGCGTGCCTTTACCCGCCGTCACGGCATCATCACCTTTGGTAACGCGTTCCATGGCCGTACTTTTATGACGATGGCGATGACCGGGAAAGTGGCGCCTTATAAACGCGATTTCGGCCCGATGCCGCCGTCGGTGTTTCATGCACGCTATCCCAGCGCGGTTCAGGGAATCAGCATTGAGGCCGCGCTGACCAGCCTCGACGAAATTTTCTCTCAGGACATTGCACCGCATGACGTCGCCGCAATCGTGCTGGAGCCGGTACAGGGCGAAGGTGGTTTCCATGCGGCACCGGCAGAGTTTATGGTGCAGCTGCGCGAACTGGCTGACCGTCACGGCATTCTGCTGATTGCAGATGAAGTGCAGAGCGGATTTGCCCGCACCGGCAAGCTATTTGCCATGGAACACTATCCGGTGAAGGCCGATATCATCACGATGGCCAAAAGCCTGGCTGGCGGGATGCCGCTCTCTGCCATCGCAGGTCGTTCAGAAGTCATGGATGCGCCTGCGCCTGGTGGGCTGGGCGGAACCTATGCCGGAAACCCGCTGGCTATCGCTTCAGCGCACGCGGTTCTGGATGTGATTGAAGAGGAGCAGCTCTGTCAGCGTGCCGTTGAACTCGGTGCCCGGCTTGAAGCTGAGCTGCAGGAGCACCAGCGCAAGCATCCGGATATTGCTGACGTGCGTGCGCTGGGTTCGATGGTAGCCATGGAGTTTTATCAGGCCAGCACCGCGCAGGCCGTTCAGAAGATGGCAATGGAACAGGGCCTGCTGCTGCTGACCTGTGGAGCCAAAGGCAATGTCATCCGCTTCCTTTACCCGCTCACCATTCCGGATGCCCAGTTCAGCCAGGCGCTGACCATTCTCTCCACGGTGATCAATCACTGTGTCGCATCTGCCGGACATCCCGTCGTCCCAGCCTGATTTCGCTGGCGCGTTAACGCAAGTTTATCCCCGTTCGTCCGGTCTCACAGGCCGGACGCCGTCTGGAGACGTTTACATGACGATGACTCAGAATGCGAATGAAGATTCGCTCGCCCAAAACCTGAAACCGCGCCACGTGCGTATGCTCTCAATTGCTGGTGTGATTGGCGCAGGACTGTTTGTTGGCTCCGGCCACGCAATTTCTGAAGCGGGCCCGGCGGTCCTGATCTCTTACGCAGCGGCGGGTGCCCTGGTCGTATTGATCATGCGAATGCTGGCTGAGATGGCTGTTGCCTCGCCCGACTCCGGCTCGTTCTCAACCTATGCGGATAAAGCTCTCGGACGCTGGGCCGGTTTTACCATCGGCTGGCTTTACTGGTGGTTCTGGGTGCTGGTGATTCCGCTGGAGGCCAATGCGGCAGGCACCATTCTGCATGCCTGGTTCCCCGATATCGCCATCTGGCAGTTCACTTTCGCCATTACATTACTGCTAACCATCACCAACCTGCTCAGCGTGAAAAATTATGGCGAGTTCGAATTCTGGTTTGCCCTGATCAAGGTCGTTGCCATCATCCTGTTCCTGGGCGTGGCGGGTGCGGCAGTATTTGGTCTGCTGCCGGACAGTAACACCAGTGGCCTGTCGCATCTTTATGACACACATGGTTTTATGCCGAATGGTATCGGCGCAGTTGTCGCGGCCATTCTGACCACCATGTTCTCATTTATGGGCACAGAAATTGTCACGATAGCGGCTGCCGAGTCGAAGAATCCTGGCAAGCAGATCACCCAGGCAACCAATTCGGTTATCTGGCGTATCGCGCTGTTCTACCTGCTCTCCATTTTCTTTGTGGTGGCGCTGGTACCGTGGAACACGCCAGGACTGGTTGAACAGGGTTCATGGCAGACGGCATTACAGGCGATGAACATTCCGCACGCACGATTGATTGTCGATCTGGTGGTGCTGATGGCGGTGTGCAGCTGTCTCAACTCCGCACTCTATACCTCTTCACGTATGCTTTACTCGCTGTCACGCCGTAAAGATGCGCCTGCCGCTGCTTCACGCACCAATCGCAGTGGCACACCCTGGGTTGCCGTACTGCTCTCTACGGCGGCTGCGTTTCTGGCGGTCATCGCGAATTATCTGGCGCCCAGCGCAGTGTTTGAATTTTTGCTGGCGACATCAGGCGCAATTGCACTGCTGGTCTATCTGGTGATTGCTGCGTCACATCTGGTGTTACGCAAAAAGCGTGAGAAAGCGGGAGAAGTCCTGAGCTACCGCATGTGGCTATTCCCGGGCCTGACCTGGGTCACTATTCTCTTTATTGTGACAGTGCTGATTATTATGTTGTGTGATCCGAAACATCAGTCTGAGCTTCTGGCAACCGGCGGGTTAACGCTGGTGATTATCGCCACCAGCCTGGTTCTGCGTCGTAAAAAAGAGGTTCGCCAGCGAACGAAATACTTTACTCAGCGCTCGTCCGACCCCTCATAATCTCTGGTAATTCTTTAACAGTAAATGATGCCCACCTTTCACAGCAAAGGTGGGCATTTCTGCTTTTATATGCAGAATAAAATTTGAAAGCTTATTCCAGATACTGGCTGAAGCGCAGCAGATACCCATCCGGATCCTGTACCAAAAACTCCCTCTGACAGGCAATCGTCTCGCCAGTGTCATAATGGTTATCCCGCATCTCACGAAAGAGTGGCACGGCATGCTGCTGCAAACGCGTTAATACAGCGTCAATGTCGTCCACCTCGATCTGGAAATTAATGCCCCGGCCAAGCGGCCAGTGCAGCCCGGCGGTGTTCCAGCCCTGCGGATGGAACTGCTCAATCATCAATTGTGCTTCTCCATAGCAAAGGTATGCGAAGTCAGGCTGCTGACGCTGAATCCTTACCTCAAAGCCCAGCACCACAGTGTAAAAGTGCATCGAAGCGGCGAAGTCAGTGACGGTGAGTTCTGGCACCATGCGATTCCAGTACATATTGTTATCACTCATAAAGGCATCCGTTTTTGTCTGTTACGATCGCTGTTCATTCTCACCGCCAATACTTCTTTGCAGTTCATCCAGCATCAGCCGCAGGGCGGCAGACTGATGCTCGCGCGACAGATACAGTCCCCAGATGCCAATGCGCCGGGGCTCATAATCGGGCAGTAAGCTCACCAGCTTACCCGCTTCCAGTGCGCGCCGGGCTTCCTGCTCAGGTACCATTGCTATCCCACAATGTGCAATGGCTGCATCACACAACAGTAGTGAGATGCCAGCACTGAAGTTTCCCTTAACAGCAGCCGTGATTTTCTCTCCATCCGCCGCCGTGAAATGCCAGCTTTGTCCGGCGAACTGGCTGTAGTAAAGACAGTTGTGCTGTGTCAGATCATCCGGGGTTTGCGGTATGCCATGCTTCTGCAGATATTCCGGTGAGGCGCAGAGCACAGAGCGACATTCCCCGAGGCGGCGCGCGATAGCGCCCGGCTCTGGCGCATCCGTAATACGAATCGCGAGATCGATACGCTCACTGATCAGACTCACGGGCTGATTATTAATGTCCAGCTCAATGCGCAGTGCAGGATAGCGTGCCAGAAAGTCAGGGATCACCGGCCCGACAAGATGCAGCGCCGTGAAGTGGGCGCAGGCGATGCGAAGCGTTCCCGCCGGCACGCCCTGCGTGGTCTCCTGCTGGATCGCTTCTGAGAGCAGGGCCAGCTGACGGGTCTTTTGCAGGGTCGCCTCACCGGCAGGCGTCAGGGTCAGCCGACGCGAAGAGCGATGCAGCAGACGTGTTCCCGCCCACCTTTCCATCTCCTCCAGATATCGGCTGACCATCGGACGAGAGATCCCCAGCGCACGTGAGGCGGCACTCAGGCTACCCAGTTCACAGATTCGGTTGAAAACAGCGGCTGCCGTCACTCTGTCCATCTCGTTCACCTGTTCGGATTATGAAACTCAGCATCTCTGATTGCGGGAATTCTATCAGATGGCGAGAGGCGTAGAATAGCGCCATCGACACTGAACAACGCCCGATGCAGATGCCTGAAGCGGGCCTTTACTTCTGAGGATTCACAATGAAAACCACACTGTTACCTGTGATGTTAATTCTGGCTTCGGCTTCCGCTAGCGCCGCCACTCTGCAACTGGAAACCTATAATCCGCAGGAGAAAGGCATTTTCCCTGTCTCTTCCACACTGGTTTCCGGGCCAACCGAAGCAATTCTTTTTGATGCACAGTTCAGCACCCAGGACGGTGAGAAACTGGTGGAGATGATTAAAAAGAGCGGTAAAAAGCTGAAGGAAGTGGTGATCACCTCTGGCGATCCTGATTTTTACTTTGGTCTGGAACCGATTGTTAAGGCCTGGCCGGATGTGAAAGTGGTTGCCGCGCCTGCGGTCGTGAAGCATATCCAGCAGACGCATGATGCCAAACTGAAATACTGGGGTCCTCAGATGAAGCAGGGCGCGCCGGATAAAGTGTTTGTTCCTGAAGTGACTCAACAGACACGCTTTAGCGTCGACGGCGAGGTGCTGGAACTGCGTCATCCTGAGCAGTACGCTGCCTACGTATGGATCCCTTCTGTGCGCACCATTCTGGGCGGTACGGGCCTTGCTTCCGGTATTCATGTCTGGACCGCTGACACCCAGACCGTTAAGAGCCGTGCAGAATGGCGTCATATCCTGACAGAAATGAAGACGCTGAACGCAACGAATGTCATTCCTGGTCACTACCTCGGGGCTCGTCCTGAGGGCTCCCAGGCTGTGGATTTCACACTGAATTACCTGAAGAGTTTTGAAACGGCATTGTCACAGCACAAAACCTCAGCTGGCGTGATTGCCGCCATGAATACGGCCTGGCCGAAACTGGCTGAGCCGGCATCACTGGAACTCAGCGCCAAAGTAAATACTGGCGAAATGAAGTGGTAAATCTGTGACAGGTCAGTTAACCGCAGCGTGCGCAGCCGTTTAGCGGTTAACGCCCTGGAATAAAGCAGAGAGGTCCAGGCGCTATTTCTTTGTGAGATAGCGCCTGTCATCACGCGCCTGCAACCGCGCTTCCGCCGGAGTCGGGAAGATATAGTGAAACAGATCGCGGTAAAAACTCAGATGCTTCAGTAATCCTTCCTGAATAGCCCGGCTGATGTCCTTAATCAGGAAGGCCTGGGTAGTATTGAAGTTAGCGATACTGAAAAAGGTTTTGTCATAGACGTTCACCACCCCTTCCCATTTCATCACCTTCTCATCCGGAGATATCCCTTCTGAGGCAACAAACATGCCTTTATGGGATTTCACGCCCTGTTTACTGATATAGGTAGTTAACGCGTCATAGCCACGCTTATTGCGCCAGCGACAGAATTCATACGGCACATCGTAATGCGGCAGCACAAAGTCAGGCGTGCGAAAATGTTCATCCCCAATCAATCCATCCAGCGTGACAGTGAAATGCAGAAAATCCTGCAGGAAATCGAACTGGCGGGTTTTGGTCAGAGTAACATTGATGGTGAAGTGACCCGCCTGTACAAACCAGTAATTGGTGAAGCCGGTGACCAGAATACAGAATGCCTGCCAGTCACTGAGTTTTCGATCTCCCGCCAGTCCCCTGAAACGGCTGATCATCATCCGCGATTTTGGGTGCTGATACGCTTTCAGCAGCGGATCGTTCATACCCTTCAGTAACATCAGGCACACTCCTTGATAGATTGCGCTTATCCTGCCACGCCCTGATCAGGGTGAAAAGTGTCGTTGTTCTGAAACAGTCTGAACTGATCGTCACTATGATAGGGAGCCCGGTGCTTCTGGTAGCCGGAAGGCTCAACAAATAATCAGTCCATGTCTATCACCATCCCACTCAGGTGACAGGCTATCCTTAGGTTGAGGGCAGAACTTATTCTCTTTTCTTAATGCTGTTAACTGATGCTCTGGCCTGCTGTACGTATCAGCTCACTCACTTCCGCCACCAGCTTACGAACCTTATCAGGGATAAAACGGGCGTCCGGGAAAACGGCATAAAGATAGCGGTCGGGAAGCCGCCAGTCCGGTAAAACCCGTACCAGCCTGCCGGAGGCCAGCGCATCTGCGCCAATCAGCAGCTGTAACCCGCCAATCCCCAGCCCCGCCTCAAGGGCCTGCATTAACGCCTCACTGTTGTTAGAACGAAACACGCTTTTCACGGGAACAGACACACCTGTCATCCCGGACACCAGCTGCAGCGGCGCATCAGGCGAAATACCGCTAAAACGTATGTGAGGATGCCGCTGTAAGTCATCGGGCGTTTCCGGCATACCGTTTTGCGCTATCCACTCAGGGGAAGCCACCAGTACGGTTTCAACCGTGATCAGCGAACGGGCCGCCAGCGTGGCAGGCGGTGACTCGCTAAGGCGGATCGCCACATCAACGCCCTCCGCAATGAGGTCTGAAAGACGATCCTCAAGCGCGATATTCAGATGCAGCGCAGGATGCGCCTGCTGAAAGGCGATCAGATGCGGCATCAACCGGTGCCCTATGCCGCTCGGCAGCTGAATATGCAGTTTGCCGTGAAGCGGCTGCGTGCCAGGCCGCAATTGCTGTTCAAGTTCCTCCATCGCACTGAGCAGTTGCCTGACCTGCTGCAGATAGTGCTGACCCTGCTCCGTGAGCGCCATTTTTCTCGTCGTTCGGTGTAGCAGCACTACGCCCAAGGCCTCCTCAAGTGCAGCGATCTGCTGGCTCACCGCCGACTGCTTCATGCCATTTTGCCGTGCCGCCGCTGAGAAGGATCCCGCTTCGGCTACACGGACGAAGGTCTGAATCGCAGTCAGTTTGTTCTGCATTTATTGATTTTCCTGATAAGTGATATCCGGTTCAGGGGATTTAATCAGAATAACGCGCAGGTGAGAATGCGGCTTCTCTCTTAACAGGGTAATGATCATGAAAATGACGCAGGATAAAAAGGTTGCGCTGGTAGCAGGGGCCAGCGGGATTATCGGCCAGCAACTCAGCCAGGCGCTGGTGGCCGATCAATGGCAGGTGACCGCGCTGACGCATCAGTCAGACCTGGCGATAAGCGGAACCGAGGTTATCGCGGTGGATTTGCGCGACGTGCAGCAGAGCCATGAACGGCTGGCCTCACTGACTGATGTGACCCATATCTTTTACAGCGCATGGCTGAATGCCGCCGACTGGGAGTCGATGGTCGGTCCAAATCTCGCCATGCTGCAAAATCTGGTGCAAACCCTTGAAAATATCGCTCCGCTTGAGCATGTCAGCCTGATGCAGGGATACAAAGTGTATGGCGCCCATCTCGGACGATTTAAGACGCCGGCGCGGGAAAGCGATCCCGGCGTGCCCGGTGCCGAATTCAACGCCGCTCAGTTGAACTGGCTGAGCGCACAACAGCAGGGTAAAGCCTGGCACTGGAGCGCACCACGGCCCGGCGTGGTCGGCAGTGACCGGTCAGGCAACGTCATGAATCTGGCGCTGAGTCTGGCAATCTATGCTTCAATCTGTCGTGCAGCTCAGCTGCCTTTACGCTTCCCGGGTTCGCTGGAAACCTGGAACAGTATGGTGGATTTTACCGATGCGGCATTGCTGGCTGACGCCACGATCTGGGCAGCGCGCAACGCTGACGCACGCAATCAGGCGTTTAATATTAACAACGGCGATCTCTGGCGCTGGAGCGAGCTGTGGCCTGTCATTGCAGAATGGTTTGCGCTGGATATCGCGCCGCCCGTTTCACTCTCTTTCCGCCAGATGTTCAGAGACTATCGTACGCTGTGGCGAGACATCGCTGCAGATAACACACTCGTCGAGGCCGATATTCTGGCGCTGAGTGACGGGACTTTCGCTGATTTTGTCTTTGGCTGGAATTACGACATGTTTGGCGACGGCAGCAAGCTGCGTCGGGCAGGTTTTAACGGTTATCGTGCAACGGATGAGATGTTCTGCGATCTGTTTGCCCACTTCCGGTCATCGCGAATGATTCCGTGATAAAACGGTAAAGCACAGAGAGCGGGAATATCGCTCTCTGACTCAGGAAGATTTTAGCGCCCTTTCTTCTTACGTCCCGGCTGCACAAAGCGCTTGCGTGAAGCACCATTCGCATCGGCTTTTTCAGCCGGTTTAGCGGCACGCTTCTGTGGCTTACTCGCGGCGGCAGCTTTCGCCGGGGCTTTGGCTTTCTTCGCCGGTTTGTCTTCTGACGAGGAGTTCTCCAGCAGTTTAAACAGCTCTACGAGTTCGTCGTCGGTGAGATCGCGCCATTCACCCAGCGGTAACCCTTTGAGATTGACGTTCATGATGCGGGTACGCTCAAGCTTCGTCACTTCAAAGCCGAAATGCTTACACATACGACGGATCTGGCGATTCAGCCCCTGAACCAGGGTAATGCGGAAGACAAACGGGGCTTCCTTTTTCACTTTGCATTTTTTGGTCACCGTGCCCAGCATCGGCACGCCTGCGCTCATCCCGGCAATAAATTCATCGGTGATCGGCTTGTCGACAGTCACGACATACTCTTTTTCGTGATTGTTACCGGCCCGCAGTATCTTGTTGACCAGATCGCCATGATTGGTGAGGAAAATCAGGCCCTGAGAATCTTTATCGAGTCGGCCAATCGGGAAGACGCGCTTGCTGTGATTGACGAAGTCGCTGATGTTATCGCGCTCGCCTTCTTCCATCGTGGTGATGATCCCGACGGGCTTGTTCAGGGCAATCAGCACCAAATCGTCTTCGTCGCGCGGCTCGATCAGCTGACCATTCACTTTCACCACATCGCCTGCAAATACCTGCGCGCCCACAGAGGCGCGTTTGCCGTTAATGAAAACGTTGCCCTGCTCGATATAACGATCGGCGTCACGACGAGAGCAGATGCCGCTCTCGCTGATGTATTTATTGAGACGAGTTGATGAGTCAGTCAGCATGATTCCTCCAAAAAACGCGGACTATACCTTACCGGCGGGGGCTTGCGAAGCCTTTGTACGGGAAACTTTTGCCACTTTTTGCCCGCCTGGCCGTGGTCCGCATTTACAGGTCAATCGACATCTCCATACAACGCAACGCGCAGCCCGCCAGCTTTGACGGATAAAGACTTTCTCCCAGCGGCCGGAAACCATGCTGCTCATAAAAGCTCACGGCGTTTGGCGTCGACTCAAGCGTTAAGCGGCGATATCCACGCTGCAGCGCCTCCGCTTTGATAGTGTCAATGATCCGGCCCGCCATTCCCTGTCCGGCAAAGCCTGGCAGCGTAAAAATGGCTTCGACACTGGCGGCAGCGAGATCCAGCGAACCTGTCGCCACCGGCACGCCGTCCGGGCCATCAATCACGAAGAAGGGATTCACGCGAATCATCGCAGGAAAGCTGGCGGGCATGCGGTCTGGCGTCCAGGCGGCAAGGACATCGGGAGGATAAACGTGCTGGCAGCCGTGGCGAATAGCCAGATTACGGATATTCCATAACGTGTGCGCCTCTTCGGGCGATGCCTGTCTGACAATCATGATGCCCTCCGGCTCCTGAACAGAGCCGTTACGTTAGCACACCGCGATGCGGGGATCTCCAATCCCTGACAGGTTCAGATGTCGTCAGCCATTACCTCTTTGCGTAATGACAGACGACAGAGTTTAAAGCAGAGCAGTTAAAAGCGGGCGTTAAGTCCGACGTTCCATGTCACCTGATGCGTGTCGCTGTTGCCTGCCACTGCTGAGACGCCCGCAAAGGCATTGACCGATGCGCCAATCGGCACACTCGCCCCGACCGCCATATCGATCCAGTTATCGTCACGCGAGCCGCTGTTGCGGGTAAAGGCGGTGCGTGTCGATTTCAGTCCGGCGGTGACGGCAGAGTCGGTATCACCAAACTGGTGGTTATAGCTGACCTGCGCCCAGGGATTGATTAACAAATCCTTACTGTCGATACGCCAGCCGACGGAGCCGATTTGGGAATGCAGTGTCTGGTCGCCAAAGCGCATAGAAGTACTGCTGTTCCCCTCTTCTTTATACCCATCGACCTGGGTGTAATCCAGCGCATAGCTTGCCATCGGGCCGGTGGAGACATAGCGACCCAGCGGCAAATCCCAGCCGGTCTGTACCCGCATTCCCAGCACTTTGCCATCACTGCTGCCCTTTTCAGTACGTGTCGCGGGTCCCAGCCTGATCTGACGCTCAATATCATCAAAGTTGAGATCGGCATAATGGGCATCCGCATTAATCCATCCGCCATCGAGATAATTGAACTGACTCCAGAGCGCCACCAGATTGCCGCGTAAACGGTAATCAAAGCGCGACGAAGGATCCTGGCGTTGCGAGGTGGCGGAAAGCATCGCGCCGGCCTGCCAGTGATCGGTCAGCTGATAGCCCACACCTACGGTGCCAGTGGCGCTGGTGGCATCGCCATCAGGCAGGCTGTCACCGCGAAAATCTCGCTGTTGCCCGGCATAACCGCCGAACACAGTAAACTCGCCAGCGCTGGCGGGCTGCTGACGCTGCTGCTGCAGATGACCGTCGAGCGTGTTATGCGCATCGCCCACCAGCATCGACGGTGCCTGAGCTAGCGCCGCCACCTGCAGCGGCGCATTCAGCACCGACTCAATATAATCGGCGATCAGCGCATGCACTGCCGGGCTGGGATGCAGCCGGTCGGCGAACAGATATTGCTGTGACTGAGAAAATCCAGGCGTCGAGGAGGTGCAGTCCATTGATGAGACACCTGGCGGGCAAGCCATGCCCGCCGTATTGCTGAGTCCATACAGACGCGGATTATCAATCACCTCATTAAACAGGCCATTGATATCCACCCGCGCGATGTTCCCGCGTGCTGTCAGCAGACCCTGCTCTTCAGCCTGATTGTAACGATCGGTCAGTGTCGCAGCCTCCTGACTCAGTAATTGCCAGGCAGCAATCAGCTGTTGCGCAAGAGCATCCCGGATAAGTGGAATCGAAGAGACCTGTCCTGCCGCCTCGTTTAGCGCGGTTTCAATCGCCTGCTCTCTTGCGGCCCGATCAGGCGTGGTGGTGGTGCTCAGCGACTGAAACAGCGCCGCCGTCGCGGGTTGCGCAGCCGGGCCAAGTACCTGCAATATCGCCTGCAACAAAGCAGGCGTTGCGCCAACATTCGGCACCGTCGGCACAATCACCGTTCCGGCCCCGGCATTCAGCAACCGGCTGACCTGAGAGGCCGCTGCACTGGCACTGTTATCCACGATCTGCTGTGCAGCCAGCGGCGCCAGGGCTGCCGCCGCCAGATCATTACCACCAATCCAGTGAATGTAGAGACCGTTCGGGTCAGCCCGTCCCCCACGCGCCGCAAGATAGCTATCAAGTTGATCCTGAGTATTAAACAGCGGATTGATCGCCGGCACTGCAACCGCGCCACCCTCGGCATAGTTGTTACCACCCAGAGATGAGGGACGCAGGGTATCGCCCAGCGACTGCGCCAGAATCTCGTCATAAAGCGGATGAGTCGCGCCATCGTAGGTAAAGCGGCCTACGTTGCCGCCATCACTCAGGCTATCGCCAAACACGGTGAGATCGCTCCATGCCGCAGCAGGTAACGGGGACAACAGGCTCAGGGTCGCACAGCAGAAAAGGTATTGCGCGTGAAGGGGTTTCATCAGCAGCTCCGCACAAATCAAAATTTTGAGAAAAAAAGCGTCGTAACCGCACCCACTGGCGCAGCAAGCTGTAAGCGTAGTCGTCTCAGAAAATGGGCGGCAGAAAAGACGCGATCGCGGTCGCAAAGCCGAAAAATTTGGCTTAAAGATGAGCCGGAAAATCCGGTTAACCTGAAAGGCATACCGCTTCGGCTCAGTAATGATGACTACTTTTTGCTGACGGGTTTCAACCCGCGATTGAGATCCTGTAAACGCTTCATAGTTTTCACCGTGCGCTGCGGCAGCGTGGAAGCCACCGACAGGATTAGCATCTCCAGGCAAACCATAATCGTGCCGTGCAGGGGAATGCGTCCCTTCTCACCGCCACGGGGCACATTGATCACTACATCCGCTTCTCTCGCAAAAAAGGAGTCGGTGGCATTAGTCAGCAGAATAACCGGGATGTCCAGCCGCTTTGCTTCTCGCACCACGGCCGTGCCTTCGCGGTGTGCAGACTGCTGGGCCATCATCACCAGCACATCGCCGCGCTGAAGCGCCAGCATTTGTTCTGCCAGTGCAATACCGGCGCGATTCAGGGAGAAGGCGGGGAGACCAATACGGTTTAGCAGCCGCACGCTGTAGTCCGCAAGAATCCCCGAGGCATTAATGCCAAAGATAGCGACTTCCCGCGCTTCGCCCAGCAGCGCGACGGCATCCGCTACCGCCACCCGATTATGCGGTTGCGACAGCACCTCACAGGCATAACGATGACCATCCAGCACAAAGTCGATGGCGCTGTTCACATCGCTGGTCACCTCACTGACGGTGGTGATCATCTTATCTTCTGAAGTCAGCGAGGGACCAAACCAGGCCTTAAGCGTCTGTTTGAGGTCGCGCAGACCGCTAAAACCCAGAGCCTGAATAGCGCGGATCACAGTGGCATCAGAGGTGTGATTCGCTACGGCGATCTCAAGCGCGGTGCTCTCCAGTACCGTTTCCCGCTGTTGATCGATATAGCGCGCTACGGCCAGCAGACGCGGAGAAAGCTGTTTTTCGCGGGCACGAAGGCGTTCAGCGACCACATCCACTCTGTTTTTAACGGGTCTGTTCTGTTTCATGCTGCTCCTGCTGCTGACCTTACAAATCTGTAATGCTCACTCCCGGCCTGATCCGGGCGTGACAATTTCAGGCCTCAAAAATGTAGTGAAAGCCTCATTACGCTTTAGATTTCACCTGAAAAAGCCAGGGTTTAAACACTACTCCTACATCCCATAACGAATAAATAATCATTATTATCAATGATATAAAATCATATCTGAACTGTTTTTTTATAAAAAGTGACGCGATAAAAATGTAGTAAAAACTCTTCAAATTTTGTTTACTACTACATTACCTGATGTTTGAATGATTCTCAATTACAGATGAGAAGTGTTGTCGTCCGGGCAACGTCATGATGTCTGAACGCTGATGTGCTTCTCCTCTGCTTAAAGCGCTGCATATTGCAGACCACCTCCAGGGAAGCCCTGCATGACCGACAGCCATCAGGGCGTATTAGCTTCAGAAACTGCCAGTAACAGACACGAAAAAAAATGAAAAACAAAGACACACGATATCCGGCCCGACACCCTGCTCTGGTCATGGCGATTTTCGGCAGCATTATGCTGCCACAGGTCAGTGCAGCAACCGACAGCGCACCGGATATGACCGTGACCGCGGATGCCAGTCCAGAGGGAAATTACAGCGCCAGCGAGACCAGCGTTGCCAGCAAAATGCCCACCGCGCGACTCGATGAGGTGCAGTCGGTCAGCGTGGTCACGCAGCAGCAACTGGAGGATTTTCAGGCCAGCTCACTGGCAGATGCGATGCGCTTTGTCAGTGGCGTCTCGGAGGCGAACACGCTGGCAGGCACCGAAGATGGCTTTGTACGGCGCGGTTTTGGCAGCAACGCCGATGGGTCGATTTACCGGGATGGTATCCGCAGCAGCCAGGGTCTCAATTTTGATGCGACGACTGAAAGGGTTGAGGTGCTGAAAGGTTCCTCTTCCCTGCTGTATGGCATTCAGAATCCGGGTGGCGTTATCAATGTGGTCAGTAAAAAGCCGCAGTATAACTGGCACTCCAGCGTCACCGGACGGTATGCCAGTGAGGGTGGCGGTGCTGGCACGGTGGATGTCACAGGCCCGCTGGGCAACGGTTTTGCCTTCCGGCTAATCGCCGAAAAGCAGAATCAGGACTACTGGCGCAACTTTGGCAGTGAAGAGCACACACTACTTGCGCCATCGCTGCAGTGGTTCGGCGAGCAGGCCAGCTTTCTGATCAGCTATGCAGACTATCGCTATGACATTCCTTACGATCGCGGCACCGCGTTTATCGACGGCAAGCCGATTGATATTGGCTACAAAGATCGTCTGGATGATAAAGCTAACCATGCCTGGGGCCATAACAGAACCCTGAATGCCCATTATGACTGGCAGTTTAATGATGAGTGGCGCACCCGGTTAACGCTTGGCTGGAACCAGCGGCAATATGATAATAATGAAGTGCGCGTAACGGCGGTGAACGCCACCAGCGGCGTGGTCACACGTCGCGCCGATGCTAATCGCGGGTTTAACCACAAAACCAAATATGTAAGCTGGGATCTGATGGGCAACCCTGAAATCCTGGGGATGCAGCACGCGCTGGTGGCGGGCACCGACTATGAGATGAACCAGACTTATCGTGCTCATCAGTATCAGGGCAAGGTCAATCGCCAGTTCAATTACTTCAATCCCGACTATGACATGCTGTCGCCGGTCACAGACGCCAGCACAGAGAACACCGCTGCGGCTAATAACCTGAACCGTATCCATAGCCGGTCGCTCTACGCTAAAGACAGCATTTCACTGACACAAGACTGGATTGTGGTACTGGGTGGTCGTTATCAGCATTATGAGCAGCGTGCCTCTCGTGGCTTCAATCCGGAGATTGAAACCCTGAACGATGAGGGCAATAAGTTTCTGCCGCAGGCGGGAGTCATCTACAAACTTACGCCTGACCTCTCTTTCTACACCAGCGTCAGCAAATCTTTCACGCCTTCAACGGATGTGGATGATGAGGGTAACGTCGGCAAACCTGAGCAGGGAACCAGCTGGGAAGTGGGCAGCAAATGGCAGCTGTCGCCGAAACTCCTCGCCACCGTGGCGCTCTACCGTATCGATGAAAGGTCGATGTCGCTGAATATTAATGGCAGCACGCGAGCCATTGATAAAGCCCGTTCGACCGGTGCTGAGTTTGAGCTGAATGGCGAAATTGCGCCTGGCTGGGATTTGAGTGCGAACTACAGCTATGATCAGGCAGAAATTGTCAGTGACCGGGTTAATCCGGATAACAACGGTAACCGTCTGCAGAATGCCCCGCGTCATGCCGGTGCGCTTTACCTGAGTCATGAAATGCAGGTCAGCGGCCTGCCCGGCTCGCTGCGGCTCGGCGGCGGTGCGCGATATGTCGGCAGTCGTGCAGGCGATCCCGACAACAGCTTCACCCTGCCCGACTACGTAGTGGCTGACAGCTTCGTCGCATGGAAAAACCGCCTGTTCGGCGAAAAAACGGAGCTGCGTCTGAACATTAATAACCTGTTTAACCAGCACTATTACACCTCAAGCGGCGGCAATCTGCGCGTCCGTGAAGGCGAAACCCGCAATCTGATGGTACAGGCCCGTGTTGAATTTTAAATCACTTCGTTCTGCATTGCTGATGCTCGGCGTGATGCTGGTCAGCGCGGGCGTACACGCCCGCACGCTGACCGATATTACCGGTCGCCAGGTCACCATTCCTGACCATCCGCAGCGTATTGTGCTGGGTGAAAGCCGGATGCTCTACAGCGTTGCGCTGCTGACACCCGGCAATCCTCTGCAAAATATCGCTGGCTGGCCGCAGGATCTGAAAAAGTATGATCCTCAGACCTGGCAGATTTTTGCCCGCCGGTTCCCGCAGATGGACGCTATTCCGGTACTGGGCCTGGATGGCGTTAATGACATGAATCCCGAACAGGTTATCGCGCTAAAGCCTGACGTGGTCATCCTGCCACAGCTGGCACGCGGCAGTGAAAGCGGCCTGGTACTGGAGAAAATGCTCGCGGCGGCGAATATCCCGGTGGTGAAGATCGATCTGCGGGTTGATTTGCTAAAAAATACTGAGCGCAGCATCATGCTACTGGGCGAAGTACTGAATCAACCCCAGCGTGCGGCTGACTTTAATCGCTTCTACCGCAGCCACATGCAGCGCATTGCGAGTCGTCTGGCGGGTTATCACGGCCCGAAGCCATCCGTGCTGTTGCAGTTGCACCTGGGACGGCGCAGTGAATGTTGTGTCACCTCGGTAAACGGCAATCTGGGTGAGCTTCTGACGTTTGCGGGTGGCAAAAATATAGCCAGTGAGCAGATCAAAAGTGTGTTCGGGCGGCTGAGTGAGGAAAGTGTGATCGCTGCTCAGCCGGATTACTACTTTGCTACCGGCACTGGCAGCGCAGATGAAGTGGGTGCGTTAAAACTTGGCCCCGCTGTCACCGCAGCGCAGACCCGACAGAGCCTGCTGGCACTGACAGGTAAGCAGAATGCCCTGAAGCAGCTCACCGCACTGCGCGACGGTCATGCCGGTGCTATCTGGCACAACTTTTACCTCAGTCCCTGGCACGTAGTAGCAACCGAATTCTTTGCGACCACGCTCTACCCGCAGCTGTTTCATGACGTCGATCCTGAACAGACACTACGGCAGCTGTTCCGTGATTTCCTGCCAATCCCCTATTCGGGCAGCTACCTCTACAGACTGGCACCCGAAGTGAAACCGGAATCAGGCCGCTGACAGTCCGCGATTTTTTACCCGAACGATATCTGCCATCACCGACAACGCAATTTCCGCCGGCGTTTTGCTGCCGATGGGCAGACCAATGGGCGCATGGATGCGGTCCAGTTCCGTCCGATCCAGACCGGCGATCTGCTGGAGTCGCGCGCGCCGTTTCTCGCTGTTTTTCACCGAGCCCATAATACCGATATAGAACGCGGGTGTGGCAATCGCTTCCATCATCGTCAGGTCATCAATGCGCGGATCGTGGGTCAGTGCCACAATCGCCACCGCAGCGTGCGCCCCGTTCAGCTCCAGCCAGCGCGCCGGATGCTGTGACACCAGCGTCACGTTGTCCGCGCCGCTGAAGTGGCTCTCCAGCTCTGAGAGCATCTCCGGGCGGTGCTCACAGACCCGCACATGAAAACCCAGGATCTGCCCAAGCCGGATGCACTCATAGGCTACGGTTGAGTAGCCCGCGATCAGCAATTCCGGTATCGCGCCAACAGGCAGCAACATCTGCGCCTCGCTGGCATCCAGCTCAGGCAGCACACGATCGCTGGCGATAACTTCCCATTGTGCGCGTTCACCAGGCCGTATCATTTTCACCATCGGCTGTTGCCCGCTCAATGCGCGTTGCATTGCCTTCAGCAATGCCAGCGTAGCGTCATCAGGCGGCAAATATTCAATGGCGATCTCCAGACTACCGCCGCACGGCAAATTAACGTCAGGCCGAATTCCGCCCTCACCATAGCGCACACGCTGACTGCTGGCTCGATAAGCACCCGCCGCCAGTTGCGCCAGAAAATCCTCTTCTATGCAGCCGCCCGACAGTGAGCCGCAGTACGCTCCGGCTTCATTGACTGCCATCAGCGTGCCCGGCGCGCGCGGCGAAGAGCCATAGGTACGCAGCACCGTACAGAGCCAGACATTCTGACCTGCCTGGCAACTACTCAATGCCGCATTAATCACGCGTTGATCCAGCGTTATCATGAAAATTCCTTTATTAACTGCAGATCAGCGGGGAGATCGATATCGCACAGGCAACCGCGATCCTGAAGTGGCAGCCTGACCGCCTGTGACTTCACCATCGCCTGCGGACCGGCATCGCCCTGCAACACGCTCAGCATGGGATAGCATTGCTGCTGAAAACCGACCGGATGGCCTGGCCTGCCCTCAATCCACGGCCTGACGATCATCGCATCCCCCAGCGCGGCGCTGACGGCGCGATAGCTTTCCGCCGTGACAAATGGCATATCACCCAGCGCAATCAGCCAGCCGTCGTAGTCGCGGCTGGCGTGAACACCGGCAGCGATCGATTCGCCCAGTCCGCCGCTGTTACACAGCACTAAAGTTGCCTGCGTGCAGAGCGTGTGAATTGCCGATGCGTCGGGGCGCGTGACGACGAACAGGTCAAGCCCGCTGGCAGCGGCCTGCTCCAGTGTATGTTGCAACACCGGTTTGCCTTCCAGATCAGCCAGAAGCTTATGCTCGCCTGCCTGCTGGCGAAAACGGCGACTCAGCCCGGCGGCCAGTACGACCAGCGCTATCCTCACTCTCTTTCTCCGCTCAGCGTGCAAAACGGGCGCAGGCTCCAGCCCACGCCCGTAAAATGACAATTCGACCGGCTGTCAGCCGGTCAGAATCAGGCTCAGATAATTTTGTCGAGCGTAATCGGCAGGTCGCGAACGCGCTTGCCAGTGGCATGGAACACCGCATTACTGATCGCTGCCGCCACGCCGACGATACCCAGTTCACCCACGGGTTTACCGCCCATCGTAGTCGCCTCGAAATCGGGCTCGCCCACATTGATGGTGGTAATGTCAGGAATATCGCCATTGACCGGCACCAGATAATCCGCCAGGTTATTATTGATTACCCGGCCATTACGCGGATCGACAATGCCCTCTTCCATCAGCGCCTGGCCGACACCCATGATCATGCCGCCAATCCACTGACTGCGCGCCAGTTTAGGGTTGTAGAGACGACCGCTGTCGAGTGCCGCGACCATCCGTTTTACCCGAATCGTGCCAAAGTCTTCATCAACCCGCACTTCAACAAAATGCGCGCTCCAGCTGTGGGCAGAGAATTTTTCAGGACGGGTACCATCATTGAGGTTGCGGACCATCTTATCGCGCTCACTTTCTGACATATCATCCGGGAAGGTCCCGCCTTTCACCGTGAGACTCTCCGACGGTGCCAGGCTCGCCAGCTGCGCGAATGAGACGGCCAGGTTGCTGTGCTGAGTATGCTGCACGCCGTCGCCTTTCAGGGTGAGCTGAGAAGCCGGTGTCCCTTTCAGCGGCGACTGAGCCAGCTCGCTTGCCAGCTTCAGTAACTGGTCGCGCATGCGTTTAGCGGTGTCGTCCACTGCGGCAGTCACGTTGCCGGCCAGCTGCGAACCGCCCGCTACGCCTGTACGCGGCAACTCGGTATCTCCCAGTTGCACCTCAATGGTACTGGAGGCCACGCCCAGAATGTCGGCAGCAGTCTGCGCCAGAATGGTATAGGTTCCGGTGCCGATATCCGCACCACCGCACTGCACCACAAATTTGCCCTGCGGCGTCAGGATGATTTTCGCTTCTGCGGGCAGCTTATTGACCGGATAGGTGCCGGAGGCCATACCCCAGCCAATCAGCTCACGCCCCTCACGCATTGAACGCGGCGTCATAATCCGCTGGTCCCAGCCAAAGGCTTCAGCCCCTTTCTGATAGGCTTCTTTCAGTCGGCGTGAACTCCACGGCAGATCGAGCTGATAATCTTTGTCTGCCCAGTTGCGCAGACGCAGTTCCAGCGGATCGATGTTCAGGGCATAAGCCATCTCATCCATCGCCACTTCCAGTCCAAAGGCGCTGGGGTTTTCGCCTGGCGCGCGCATCCATCCCGGTGTAACGGTGTTGATCGGCCTGATCTGATGTTGAGTGGAGACGTTCTCCACCGCATACATACGCGCTGTAACTTTGCTGCAGTTCTCGGCAAATTCGTCGATCAGTGACGTTTCACTGAAGCTGCGCTGGATAATCGCCTGGATTTTGCCGTCACGCGAGGCACCCAGCTCCAGCTGCTGAGAAGTAGCAGCACGTCCGCCGAGACCCGTAAAGGTCTGCGGACGGGTCAGCGACACCTTGATCGGGCGGTTAAGCGCCCGCGACGCCACACTCGCCAGCGCGACGTGGGTATAGGGCACTGGCTTTGAACCAAATCCGCCGCCGACATAAGGCGAGATGATGCGCACGTCTTCAACCTCAATGCCCAGCCACTCGGCGATCTCCACCTGTGCGCCCGCGACCCACTGGCTTGGCTCCCAGACAGTGATCCGTCCATCCTGCCACTGCGCCACACAGGCGTGCGGTTCCATTGGCATATTATATTCGCGCGGCGTGGTGTAGCGCTGACTCAGACGCACCTCAGCCTGTTGCATCGCTGCCTGCGCATCGCCCATGTTGATATCCTGCTTCGAGACCGGTTTCGGCTCAACGCCCTCATCAGTTGCAAAAATCAGCGCGGGTGAGGTTTCATACTCAATTTCAACCAGCGAGGCGGCATAGGTCGCCTGCTCGAAGGTCTCTGCCACCACCAGACCGATATTCTGCCCGTTGTGAATAATCACATCGTCCTGAATCGGGGTGTAGGTTGACTGCGCCGCGCCCCCATCTGCAATGGCAGTAGGTTTGTTGATCTTCAGGCTGTTCAGATGGGTATAAACCGCCACCACACCCGACGCCTGCTGCGCCTTGTCGGTTGACATGCGGCTGATACGACCGCTGGCAACGGTAGACTGGATCACCACGCCATAAAGCGGATTTTCCGGCTGATGTTCAACCGCATAACGCGCTTCACCAGTGACTTTCACTTTGCCGTCGCCCCGCGTGCGAGCGGCGCCCAGCCCTTCAATCGGGTTGTCTGCAGCTGAGTTCGCCTTCACTGCATCCTGAGGCGCGTGGTCGTTTACGTCACTCATGCGATTTCTCCTGCTGCCATCAGCGCGCGTGCAATGACACGCGGCGCCAGTTTTGCTTTATAGGCGTTATGTGCCAGCGCCTGCGCTTCCTGGGTAATCAGTTCTGCGGCCCGGAACACTGTCTCTTCATTAAACGGCTGGCCTTCCAGTGCCTGCTCCACGGACCTGACGCGCCAGGGTTTGGTCGCCACGCCGCCCAGTGCGATATGCACCTGACGCATCACGCCGTTCTCCAGCGTAAAGCCTGCGGCGGCACTGGCTGCAGCAAACTCATAGGAGCTGCGGTCGCGGACTTTAAGGTAGTGAGAGTGCCGGAGAGAGTCGGTTTGCGGCACTTCAATCGCCACAATAATTTCGTCATCACGCAGATCGTGCTCACGATCAGGCGTGTCACCTGGCAGCAGGAAGAAATCATCCATTGCGATGCGGCGGGTTTCGCCCTGCTGATTCTGCAGGACCACAATGGCGTCAAATGCCACCAATGCGACCGCCAGATCGCCGGGATAAACCGCAATGCAACTGTCGCTGGCACCCAGAATGGCATGATTGCTGTTAACGCCATCCAGTGCGGCACAGCCAGAACCCGGATTGCGTTTGTTACAGGCAGTAAAGGTCGCCGGATCGCGGTAATAGGCGCAACGGGTACGCTGACGTAAATTGCCGCCCAGCGTCGCCATATTACGAATCTGAGGAGACGCAGCCTGCCACAGGCTGCCGTAGATTGCCGGTGCATTCTGCTCGCAGTCGTGATGATCGGCCAACTGACTCATCGTGACCAGCGCACCGGCCGTAATTTTATCGTCGTCAAACTGCAGATTTTTAAGCTCGCTTAATCCGCTGATACCAATTAACTGGGGTGGCGTGAAGACGCCACACTTCATCAGATCGAGCTGCGTGGTGCCGCCCGCCAGCAACTGACTGCCTGACTGCTGTTTAAGGGATGCGGCGTCCTGAGGCGTCTGCGCGATTTTCCAGCTGAATTCATTCATGCGGACTCCTTCGCCATCTCAGCAGCGGCCTGTTTAATCGCATCGACGATGTGCGGATAAGCCCCGCAACGGCAGAGATTGCCGCTCATATATTCACGGATCTCATCATCTGAACCGGCGTGGCCCTCTTTGATACAGGCGACAGCGGACATAATCTGGCCCGGCGTGCAGTAGCCACACTGGAAGGCATCATTTTCCATAAAGCAGCGCTGAACCGGATGCAATTCACCTTCGGTAGAGGCCAGGCCTTCAATGCTGGTGACTTCAGCGCCATTTGCCTGGACCGCCAGCGTCAGGCAACTCAGCACCCGCTGACCATTAATCAGCACCGTGCAGGCACCGCATTGTCCCTGGTCGCACCCTTTTTTAGTGCCGGTCAGGTTCAGATGCTCGCGCAGTGCATCGAGCAGGGTGACTCGCGGATCGACCTGCATCTGCTGCGACTGGCCATTGACCTGCATTGTTAGCGATATTTGTTCCGACATTGTCTGCTTCCCATTGTTGTGGGCTAAAAGATGGTTTTTATTGGTATTTTTATGACGGGAGTGAAATCGGGGAAATGGTGATAACCCTAATCTTTACACGCGTATCTCTGCTTTTAGGTTTAGCAGCTTTTTGGCGATTCGGGGAAGATCAGGGTAAAAGACAGCGTTATCTGAGGTGAAAAGAAGATCAAAGCGTTATAAAAGTTAAAACATAACGATTTCATCTCTATGATTTTATGGGCTTTAAATTCTAACTTGCTGCTATGTGTCGTTCAGAAGACTTCTGGAACTGCCTTGTTAACTTTCCCAAAAAGTTAAACACTCAGGAATTGCCTGAATCGACAATCCTGTTTAAGCCAGAATCCGCTGACGGAATATGCAACGTTGAGTCTGCTACGAGATGGCCATTTTCTCGGTTCAGTGAGGCAATGAGGTGCCTGAACGCCTGGCACACACATCAGGCTCCTCTTCTGGCCCCCTGGTGGCTTAGAGTATTTGTGGTGGGATAAAATGGGTCATTACCAGTATGAAAAACGAAATGTACACGCGTCATCTCAAGGTTATCCATATTATCTGTTAAGCGTGCAGAAATGCTCTATCCTTTCGGATAGTAATACTACAGGCTGATTACTCACCATTTCGTTGACGTAAAAGAATCACAGACTTTTTTCTGATTAGCTTCCACCGATAAGATGTTGACAACGATTTCTGGCGTCCCAGTTATATTGAGGATTTTTTATAAAATCAGAAGCAATTTTGGCACGATCTGAATTAACCGTGATGACATAATCAGCCGAAATTTCCCGGACACCATATTCAGTATCAATAAAGTAGTGTTTTCCTGGCTGCGGGATAAATGGCACCCATTGAGAGAGTAAATACGTTTCCTGATGCTTAGTTTTTTTTCCTTTTTCGTCATAATCGCTTTTAATCGTGTTGAGCTGCTGAAGAGCCATGAGCCTGCCCGGTTTTACCTTGCCAGTCATAACGTGACCTGCAGAGGGTATTAAATTTGACTCAAGTTGATAGCGCTCAGTTCTGTCATAACAACTGCCTTTCTTCTCATAGACAGAAAGATAAAATGTGCCCACAAATCCTTTTGGATTTATGGCCACTACGGTCGCTGCATCTTTACCTTCGTAATTTTTATAATCGAGGGGAAGAAGCGTAGAACAACCCACCAGGATAATAGCAGGGCATATTAACACTATTCTCTTAAATTTCGTGATGGCATGCATTTATTTTATCTTCCTGACATTCTGATTCTGGACGCCTGCCGCGAATAAAAAACTAAAGGTATTTATAAAAAATTCTATTTATCGCGCAATTAAACGTAATCGCAGACCAAGTGAGTTTAAATTTCACTCAGCCAGCTATTTTTAGCCATAAAAGCCATGCAGGCACTCTCTATCTGATGGCCTTATTATCAGGACGATTAAAAAGCCCGAAAGAGCTTTTTAATCGCTTTATGGCGTGCAGAGACGAATCAGAATCGGTATTGCAGACCCGCGGTGATCGTGTAGTTTTTATTCGAGATACCCGCGGCATCTCCACCAATTGATGCTGAATCACCGGAGAATCGGTCAATGATCTCTGTGCTGCCTTTGCCTTCTTCATATTTGCTGTAAGTAAATTCGGCAAAAATTTTGGCATCAGGTGTCACATAATATCCTGCGTCGACTGATGCGCCGTAGTACCGGGAATCAGTCGCTTTCTCGCGAAAGGTGAGATCGCGCATGTAGTGCTCGTCGTTATCGTGTGCACGGACCCAGTCACTGAATTTAAACAATGCGTTAAATTCGAAGTCGTTAATACGATACTGTCCCGCAAGACCAACGTAAGGCATTGAAAAACGCTGGCTATACCCAATGCCACGTTCACCTCTCGGGAAATCACCCGTCGATGCGCCATTATCGTAATTGTATGAGCCACCAAAGGCGGTCCAGCTGAAGCGGGTTTCCTGATAACCAGCCGTCAGCCCGGCCTTGTAGTTATCGCCTTGCAACACCCAGCCCTTAACATTGAGATCGTATTCGTTGGCGTAATTAACATCCGTGCGGGGATGAGATGAATGGTCTGTCCAGGCTGACTGATTGTCATCAAGCCAGTCATAGTCATCCATATGACCGGAACCGGACGCCAGGGAAGTCCAGCCTCGCGCATTCAGCGTCAGAAATGAGTATGCATCCCAGGATAGTTCGCCTTTCAGAATAGCCACATTCTTTATTTTCCAGTCCAGTTTGCTGACTTTGCGGCCTGTTTCTGTGTCGTAAACCAACTCATGAGATTTGCCACTCAGCATCCCGGCTGACGTCGAGACAGTAAAACTTTCCGGAGAAAAATTCGGTGAAAACCGATCTGAATCTGCGCAGGCTCCGCCTGACAGCGTCGCCATCATCATCACTGCAACGGTACTTTTTTTCATTTTAATCCCATTTCCTTGAAGGTAATCCTTGTACAGCAGCGCCATTCTTCTCATTCAATGACAGCTGCACTTCTATACTCACCTGTGGGGCTGAAGCCCCGAAAAAACGAAATCCTGCGCGATGGTGCATGTGAAGTCGGAGATTTGTTAACAACTCACATTGTCCATCGCAGGTTTGAACAGTTAAGGCAAATTCCTTAATCGGCATGTCATCAGGAAACATTAATTATTTTTGCCATTCCCACTTTTATGGCGGCCTGGGTTATGGCCAAGCTGCGGAAGCCAGGTTCCTCAGGCGTTCATGCCGAAAGATGTCATTCACAATGCTGTCTCCTGACCTCCCGCCAAAAGAGTGATTAATGATCGGCCAGGCGGCTTGATTCTCAGCGTGACCGTTCAGGTTGGGACACTGCTGAAGAGCGAATCTTGATATAAAGCGCAATTAGGATTCCCTGTTTCCATGCTTCTCTTACGGCAGACTATTAAATTGCAGTAGCCTCTGAAAGCCACGTATTCCCGGCGCCCTGCTCGCCTTCTATCAGGCATCCTTAAGGCGCGCGAGCATGCGGTTTCTGTAAGCGTAGATGATTGCGCAGAGTAAAAGGCTGAGCAACGCAGTACAGATAAAAACGCCCGCCCCGGTCATCGCCAGCATTATCCCACCGATCAAGGGTCCGACAGCGATCCCTAGCGTCGACAACATTGAGGCGCCAAGATATGCACCGCGATGCTCTGGTGGTGCCAGCTGATCAAGTAAAATGTTCAGATTTGGCATCATAATCGCTTCGCCCACACTAAAGACACTGGTCACAGTAAGCCAAAGCCATATCTCCGTTGAGCGTGTACTAAAAAAGCAGATCTGAGATAGCGCGAAAATAAACCCACCGAGAAGAATGCGCTTCGGCAGGGAAACGGTAGCCAGAAACCGCATGATGAACGTCTGGAAGACCAGAACGGTGCAGGCATTTGTCACCAGTATCAGGGTAATCAGCTTAATGGCGGCGTCGCCATTCAGTAACAGGAGATACTGCGGCAGAATAGCTTCGTAATGGATAAAAACAACACTGCATAAAATGCTGCACAGCAGCCCCGCAATATAAATGTTATCCCTCGCGATGATACCGATAACCTGATGCAGTTTAACCGTTACCCTGTCTCCATCCTGCTCCTTCACAAGTTTTCCTGCGGGGATAAACAGCAGCACATAAACGAAAAAAGGAATATAGGTAAGCCCGGTTATTAAAAAGGTGCCCTTTTGCGATGTCAGGCCAAATGCAATTCCGACCAGCGGGCCGAATACCGCTGCGACGTTGATAAGGTAATAGCGCATTTGCAGGGCAAGCGCACGACGACGACGATCCACCAGCAAATCACTCATCAATGCGCGCAGCGGCGGATCAACCCACGCAAAGGAGACGCCGATAATCATCAGGCCAATAATAAACAGCCCCATCCCGGCGGCCTGCGCCAGAAGACTATACCCCAGCGCTGAAAACCCGCAGCCCAGCAGCAGAATAACGCGTCGCCCCAGCCTGTCTGAAATCTGCCCGCCGTACATGCCGAGCACCACCGAGAACAGCGCACTGCTGGTCATTGCCACACCAATGGCGATCGGCGACATATGATAATTCTGCGTCATGATGACGGCGATAAACGGCCATGCCATGAAATAACTAAAGCGTATAACCAGCGTAAAAAAGAGAAGCGCATGAACTGTCGCCGGAAAAGATTTCAGCGTCCGGAATAATCCTGTTTCCGTACATTCCTCAGCCGCAGGTCTGGTCGTCATAAAATATCCTTATTTTGTTTCTGTAAGTGCTACGCAACGCAGTGTGCATAAAGCCTTAATATTAATAAGATTATTCTCCAGGACACGCAATCCAAATGTTAACTGATTGTTTATTTCCCCAGCTTATAGGGTAAAGGCTCCTGTTCGGAGAGCAATGTAAGGAAAAAAGTAATGCAGGGAATTAAATGCGGACATTACTGCTGGTCATGAAGGTGACCCGTTACCGAAGCCGTTCCGGTGAGCGCGTTGGCTGGCTTTAAGCGTTTAAATGTGGAGAAGAAATGAAAAACAGGGTGGCCAAAAATAGCCTGGGCAGGATTCAAAACTCATATTGCGGATAGCATTAAACGATTCGCGCAGTAAGCGCAACGCGGCGCTGATATCCACTGAATTGCGTTACTGCGCATCAACATGTTTATTTGTAAATATCAGCGGTGCCAAACAGGACGTTATTGCCTCCCGCCGCCACGATACGGTAGCTGCTTGCTCCCGCCGCCTGCGCTTTTGCTGCCAGATTGTCTTTTAATTCGGAAAGCGTAGTTGAGCCGCTGCTGTCAGAGACGCTACCGATAAGGGTCTTACCTTGTGGCATGGTGGTTTCCATTGCAGCAAAGCTGGATACAGAAACAGAGCCCAGAATTACAGCGGCCAGAATCATTTTTACGTTTTTCATATGTCACCTCAGAAAGTGGAATTCGCCAGGGGAAGCAAACGCTAAACTGTTGCTGCCCGATGTGAGAATTACACCATCGCAATGTATCGGTAACATATCGACCAGGGGTGAAAAGTGTACCGGAATTTCGCTCTTTGCCGTTATTACACACTGCGATACAAATCAGTGAAGGGTATCCGGCAATGTCACCGTCACCCGCAAACCGCCGTGTCGGCGGTTCGTCAGTGTCAGCTCACCGCTTAATGACGCCACCAGCTGCTGGGCAATGGCTAAACCCAGCCCGGTTCCACCGGTGGCCCGGTTACGCGAGTTCTCGATGCGATAAAAAGGCTGCATCACCGCATACATCTCTTCCGGTGGGATGCCGGGTCCGCGATCCAGCACCGCTATAGTGATCTGACCTGCATCCTGTTCCACCACCACTTCTGCGCTGCCCGCGAACTTCAGCGCATTATCGATCAGATTACTGAGCGTTCTGCGCAGCGCGTGCGGTCTGGTACTAAACGACCCGTGAAGTTTTCCCTGCAGCGTTACCTGCTGCCCCGTGTCCTGATAATCGCAGACCAGGCTGTCTATAAAAGCATGCGGCTGTATGCGGCACGGTTTTTCATCGCTGCTTTCACTGGTGCGCGCATAGGCCACGCCTTCGCGAATCAGCCGGGTCATCTCCTCAAGATCCTGCAGCAGTTTGCTCCTGACGTCTGTCTCACTCATCATTTCTGAACGTAGACGGATACGTGTTATCGGCGTTTGCAGATCGTGGGAGATCGCCGCAAGAATTTGCATGCGCTCTTTGAGATAGGCACTCATTCGCTGCTGCATGGCATTAAAAGCCCGTGCCGCATTGCGCACTTCAACCGGCCCCTCTTCCGACAGGCGCACCGTTTTATTTGAATCGGGATGCAACTGTTCTGCAGCCCTTGTCAGATCTGCCAGAGGCCTGACCGCGCTGCGCACCGCAAACCAGGCGGAGCCAAACAGCAGCACAAACTGCGCCACGAGTACAATCGGCAGCCAGCGGGCAAACGGCATATTACGCGGGGCCAGATCAATGCTGAGCGGGCTGCCATCACGTAAACGCAGATGCGCCATCATCTGAGCACTGTTATCAGGATTAACGCTGAAGCTCAGGGGATAGCGCGGGCCAAGCGCCCGCGTCAATGCGCTGGCCGTGTCCTGCAGGCGTTTTGTCTTTGGCGGCTGGCCCAATGGCGTAGCGTACATCAGATAATGATGATTACTGCGATCGAGACGTGTTGCCCATGCAGCGCGTTCACTGGCAGGAAGGCGATCGAGAATCGCAACGCTGGTGGCCACGTCATATTCCAGATTGCCCATCATCATGGCTTTGGCACTTTGCGCCCGCTCCAGCAGCAGCAGTCCCAGAGTTAATCCATTCGCCAGCAGTAACCCAAGCAGCAGGATCAGCATCAGCCGCGAGGCCAGGCGTTTAGGCCACCATTGCATCAGACGTTTCACGCGTTGGCCTCACGCAGTTCCACCGGCATCGCAAATACATAGCCCTCGCTGCGCACCGTTTTGATATAAAAAGGTTCGCGGGCATCATCGTTTAAGCGTTGACGCAAACGGCTGACCAGCAAATCAATGGAGCGCTCGAATAACTCGGCGTCTCGGCCCTGCGTCAGATTCAGCAACTGATCGCGATTAAGCACACGTTTTGGATGATCAACAAATACCCGCAGCAGGCGATACTCCGCGCCGCTGAGTGCCACCATCACGCCTTCTTTGTCCACCAGGTTACGCGACGTGGTATCCAGCACCCATTCGCCAAATGCCACAATTCGCGCCGCTTCTGAAATAACAAGATTGGGCGGCATCATGCGCGTACGGCGTAAGACGGCTTTTATTCTGGCAAGCAGTTCACGCGGGACGAACGGTTTGACCAGATAATCATCGGCGCCCATTTCGAGCCCGATGATGCGGTCAGTCTCTTCGCTTCGCGCTGTTAACATCAGCACTGGCGTGCCTTTATGTTTTCCACTGCGCAGTTCACGACAAAGGGTAAGGCCGTCATCGCCCGGCATCATCACATCCAGCACAATCAAATCAACCGGCATGCTATCGAGAAAGCTACGCATTTGCCGCCCGTCGGCGACCTCTGTCGTACGCAGACCGTTCTTTTTCAGGTATTCCGCAATCAGGCTACGAATTTCACGATCGTCATCCACGATCAAAATGTGATCGACATGTTCCACAGCGCAATCCTTATTTTCAGAGGGTGTGCAAACCGCTGTCAGCTTATCGCAGTTATATCGTTAGCGTTGCGGGCTTTGTACCGGAGTGTATCTCCCTTCCTCATCGATCCTGCGTCACCATCATGACGGGCGCGGCATTTGGCCAGAAACATTCCGTCATCCTGCTACATAAAAATACAAATCTCTTTCTCCGGGAAACAGTACCGATACAGGGCTTTGCTTTTATAGGCCAATGAAAGGCCAGTCCGGCCTTTGCTATCCGGTAAAGGGCTTGCTATGAACCGTACTCTTCGCTGTTTCCTGATTGCTAACAGCCTGCTGGTTTTGAGCCAGAGTGCAGGCGCACATGATCACCCCAATGCCAATGCACCTGCCGTTCTCCAGGAGCAAGGCTTCTGGAAAGAAAATGAACAGGCTATGGACACCATGATGTCCCGCATGGCTATCGATCCTACCGGCAATGTTGATGAAGACTTTGTTGCCATGATGACACCGCACCATCAGGGCGCCATGGATATGGCCGTGGCTGAGTTGCGATACGGCAAAAACGAGCAGCTCAGGCGTATTGCGCAGGAGATCATTGTGACCCAGCAACAGGAGATCGTTGCGATGTATCAGGCGCTGGGTAAACCTCTGCCTCCGGCCGCACCCGCTCCCGATCAAGTCCAGCCAGATTCTGCGCCTGCGGCTCCGCAGGGAAACTAAGCCACACCCTGTGGCCTTTGAAACAACCGACAGTAAAAAGGGATACACCATGACAAGACCATTTGTATGCTCAATCCTTGCGGCAACAGTGGCGCTGGCGTCGTCGTTCACCTGGGCGGGACAAGCGCCTTATGCTGCCTCTGCAGCGGACATCAGCGTGAGTCATCATGACCGCGTTTACGCAGCAGAGCAGTTCTCCAACACCGTTTCTGTTACCGACCCCGCCAGCAATACCCTGCTCGGGGTGATTAAACTGGGTGATGCGCAACCGGCCAACCTTAGTCCACTTTATAAAGGCCAGGTGCTGGTACATGGACTAGGTTTTTCGCCAGATGGCAAAACCCTTGCTGTTGTTTCAATTGGTTCCAACTCTGTCAGCCTGATTGATACCGCGACCAACGCAGTGAAGCATGTGACTTATGTGGGTCGAGCACCGCATGAAGCGTTCTTTACTCCCGATGGCAAAGAAATCTGGGTCACCGTACGCGGTGAAAATTATATTGCGGTACTGGATGGCAACAGCGGGGAAGAGAAAACGCGTATTACCGTGCCTGGCGGTCCGGGCATGCAGATTTTCTCACCGGACGGTCAATACGGTTACGTTTGCTCCTCCTTCAACCCCGAAACCGTGGTGGTGGACGCAAAAGCGCATAAAATTATCGGCAGCATTAAACAGGTCAGTCCGTTCTGTCCCAATATAGCCGCCACGCCTGATGGCCGGCAGGTCTGGTTCACGCTCAAAGATGTCGGTAAAGTGCAGGTGTTCGATGCGCGCCCACCGTTTACACTGCTGAAAACCATCGACAGCGGTCCGATTACTAACCACGTCAATATCGTGCATAACGCTAAAGGCACCTTTGCTTACGTCACTATTGGTGGCCTGAACAAAGTAAACGTTTACCGTACCGATGATTTCCGTCAGGTCGCAACCATTCCGGTAGGCAATCTGCCACACGGCGTCTGGCCATCGGGTGACGGAAGTCGTGTTTATGTCGGTCTGGAAAACGCTGACGCCCTGACGGCGATTGATACCCTGAGCAATAAAGTGATCGCGACCATTCCAATTGGTCAGGCACCGCAGGCGGTGGTCTATGTGCCCAATGCCGTGCCGCAGGGCGATGGTAAGCAGAACCTTGTGCCGTTGGGCCTGGCAGGTAAGGCAGCACACCTGACACTGAAAGAGGTAAATGCTGCGCAAGGGGCGCAGCCTGCAACCACGCTGACCCTGTTCGATCAGGGGTTGACCCAGGTGTTGCAGGCATCTGCAACCGGGCTGGAACCGAAGCAGGCCTATCTGCTGGCGCTGTCGTCTGATGCTGAAGGAAAAGGTGAGCTGGAGCCACTGGCACAATTTATGACCAACCCGGCCGGTGCAGCGATCGTTAATGCCGTCGGTCCGATTCGTCAGGTGGTGAATAGCCATCATGCAGATGAACGACGTTATCTGGTGATTGTAAAAGGCACCGCCGATCAGCACGGTAAGCCTGTGCAGATTCAGGTGCGTTAATCCTCTCTTTGCTGCTGTCAGCCAGGTCTCCATGGGGATCTGGCTTTTTTATTGTTGCGGCAGTCAACAGACCAGCTCTGGTTCAGCGCTTCAGGTGTGGTCAGCGGCGATGGGCTACGTACCGGCAGACGATTTTTGCCTTTGCGACGAAAATTCAGTTTCAGCAGGCAGTAAATGCGGTGGATCCGCTTATGGTTCCACTGATATCCCTGCCGCTTCAGAACCTGAAAAAGCTTCGGGAAGCCGTATCGTGGATATCTTTCAGCCGCCGTCTGCAACGCGAAATAACGGGATCGTCAGCGTGCTGTCAGGACGGTAGTAGTAAACCGTTCTGCTCAGGTTCAGAGTCCTGCAGGCCTGACGGGTACTCCGTCCGAATGTCGTTATCAGATGCATCACCCGCTCACGCTTAAAGGCTGGCTTCAGAGCTTTTTTTCGATAACGTCTTTCTGTGCCCGATTTTCAAGACTGAGGTCGGCAAACAGCTGCTTAAGCCGTCGGTTCTCGTCCTCAGGATCTTTTATCTTTTAATATCAGATGCTTCCATGCCACCCTATTTAGACTTCCAGTTATAGTATGTCGCTTCAGAGATCCCGGCCTCCCGGCAGACGTCTTTCACTGTTCGTGCGGCTTCAACCGACTTCATTACCGTGATGATCTGATGCTCAGTAAAACGGGCTTTACGCATAGCGATCTCCTTCGCTGGCGAAATGAGTATGCCGGAAGGTCTTTAAATGTGAATGGCACGATTATGCGGGATACTTACACTATCTAATACTGGAGGCAGAGCAGAATATTTGATTGCAGAATGTAAATAGCATAATGCTCGATTTTGGGTTGTTGAGTAGAGAATCGCCGAAAAAACACCACGATTAAGGACGGATTTTCAGTTTACATGCCTGAATAGAAAAGTATTGCAAAAAATATATATTATTATATTACAAGAACATATATCAATTTATAAAGCATGAAGGCACTCTAAATCTATTCTGTTTATATTCAGTTTATAAGATCTGAGCAAAATTTATACCGTGCCGCGCTCAAGCAAAAGAAGAGACTTCATAATTATCAAGACCCATTCAGACAAATCAGATAAGTAGAACGATCATGATACAGAGTGGTCTTTGATAAGGATTTGCGGCTTGCGTCACGATATTTCTCTCAACTCAGAAATGCTGGAGTGTTGACCGATATGAACCCTGCGCTGAAACAACTTCACCCCTACCCGTTTGAAAAACTTCGAGCCTTACTTGCTGGAATTCAACCTGATAAAAATCTAACGCCTATATCACTGTCGATCGGAGAGCCTAAACATTCGGCCCCGGAAATGGTCAAACAAATGCTTATTTCCAGTCTCGATAAAATGTCGGTGTATCCCGCAACTCTGGGTATCCCTGAATTGCGCGAGGCAATCATAAACTGGTGTGAAAGGAGGTTTGGCGTCCCAAAGGGATGGCTTGATGCCAGTCGTCATGTTCTACCGGTAAACGGAACACGAGAAGCATTATTTGCCTTTACCCAGGCAGTTGTTGAACCTAATGTCGAAGGTTTGGTGGTCAGCCCAAACCCTTTCTATCAGATATATGAAGGTGCTGCGATCCTGGCGGGGGCGGCTCCGCATTACCTGCCATGCCTTGAGAGTAACGGTTTCATTCCTGACTTTGAGGCTGTTTCAGCGGATATCTGGACACGTTGTCAAATTGTATTCCTGTGTTCCCCAGGCAATCCTACCGGTGCACTTATCCCTCTTGAAACGCTAAAATCACTCATTAGCCTTGCGGATAAATACGATTTTATTATTGCAGCCGATGAATGTTACAGCGAATTGTACTTTGACGAGTTGTCGCCCCCTCCGGGTTTACTGACCGCATGCGCAGAGATGGGCCGTATCGATTTTAAGCGCTGTGTTGTTTTCCACAGTCTTTCAAAACGATCGAACCTGCCAGGCCTTCGGTCTGGATTTGTGGCTGGTGATGCAGAGATTCTCAAATCATTTTTGCTCTATCGCACATATCATGGCTGCGCAATGCCGGTGCATAGCCAGCTCGCAAGCGCCACGGCCTGGCGGGATGAGGCACATGTTCGCGACAACCGTTCTCTTTATCGGGAAAAGTTTGATGCGGTTCTTGAAATTCTGACCCCTGTTCTTAAGGTGAAGAAGCCTGACGGAGGCTTTTATCTTTGGGCCGAAGTCCCTGGTGACGATACCGACTTTTGCCGGCAACTCTTTAGTCATACAAATGTTACAGTCATCCCAGGCTCATATCTTTCCCGGGAGGTTGACGGCATCAATCCGGGCGCAGGCTGGATTCGAATGGCATTAGTTGCACCTGTTGCAGAGTGTGTGGAGGCGGCCACACGAATAAGGGATTTTCTGTCTACCTATCGTAGGTAAACGGTTACAGCATTTATGATAAACGCTAACCAGCCGGTGGTCTCAGATCATCTTCGACTTTGTTAACACCGGCTATTCTTAATTTTATCTGGTCAGGTTTTCATGCATACGGCGATCCATGCCAGCTGCAAGCTTTACTCCGCTTCACCGCGTGCCGTCGCATTAATCTGACTAAAAAGCCCCTTCGTCCAGGATGCATGACGTGCTTCGCATCCGATGAGAGTTGCTTTGACCCGCCCCAAATCACGAAAATTGCAGGCAGTAAGGAAAGATGTTATTCAGTTAAGACTTTTTTGCTAAACGATCTTTTTTGGGCGCTGCGCTTTCAGCGCAAAAATAACTGATTATTTTTGTCTTAAAGGCGGGGTCCGTCCTGTCGCCATATGCCTCACTTTTAATGCGCTCACGAAACTTACCTGCTAATTTCTCTGCGTTGATACCTCTTGCCGGGGCTCTCTCAGTGACATCAGGCAGAGCGTTGTGATCGCTGATAGAGAGTTCGCTTACTGATGGAAAGACTGAGGTGACCTCCTCAGGCGTTGAGGACGCCTGAAACGCACAGGTAACCCTGGCCGCAGACAGCCCTTCTACAGCAGCAAAATTTGACTGATTCATATCCGCAGGATGCATCAGCTTTAATCGTTAACCGGGTTCACGCAGCGTATGCTCTTTGGCCGTCTGAATGTCAGTGGCTAGCTGTCTTACATCAGAATGAGATAACCGAAACGCGAATTCACTATGGATATCGCCGGGTATACGTGATGCTCAGGCGGGAAGGCTGTCGCAATAACCACAAACGGATCTACCGGCTTTTCAGCGAGCAGGCGCTGTTACTGCGCCTCAAACGTCCACGGCGCAATAAATCCGCGCAGCGCCGGCAGCCACAGCCTCAGCCTCAGCCTCAGGGGCTGTATTCGAATCACGTCTGGGGCATGGAATTTGTCTCGGACGTGCTGTTTGACAGGCGACGACTGCGCCTGCTAAAGGTTATCGACCTTTACACCGACGAATGCCTGGGATCTGCGTCGGGCAGAATCTGCGTTCAACAGAAGTGGCAGAAATGCTGAACAGCATAACGCTCAGGCGTCCTTTGCCGCAGTAGCTAAAAACCGATAGTGGTTCTGAATTTCAGGAAAAATGCTGGACAGATGGGTGTACGAAAGTGGGAGAAGGATCGACTTTCACGCCCGGGAGCACCCTCGGACAACGCTACAGTCGAGTCCTTCAACGGCTGGTTGCGTCAGGAATGCCTGAATGATAACTGGCTCATGTCTCTGGAGGATGCACTGCACAAGATCGAGTCCTGGCGCATACTCTTTAACAAGAGACGTCCCCATTCTGCAGTGGGCTGTATGCCCCCTCCGAATTTGCCCAAAAATCTGCTGGTTGCCAGAATATGCAGCCATAATGAAGCCGGTTATTCCCGATTATGAATGGATCATATACGGGGTCAGAGTCACTTATGAAGACGTTACTAAAACCGGTGTATATAAATCAACGGGGAGCAGGTCAACAATGAATCTTCTCACTTTCTTATATATATCCACTTTAGTTTTTAACTGTCACGAAAAATTCATTATAAAAGCATAATTCTGACTTTAATTTAGAATAAACAAAAACTAAATGAATGCAAAAAAATATCGTGGGATTTATTTTTAAGAACTTTTACCCTTGTAAAAAAACAACCGGGCGCTTGAGAATAATTTTCCAAATAAGACCTACATTCAATCAGGATGGTTTTCAATATGTATTTTATGTTTTAATGAGGTTTGTGAAGAATAATTATCCCGCTCGTTAACTAAGACTAATGATTAGCAAAATTAACTACTATCACTTTCTCGGGGAGTTGGTATTACATCTCCTGTTATAATGAAAATGTACTTTACCTGCATAGTTAATCGTGATAAAAACAATCATTAGCCACTTCTCTAAAATCACTTAAAGCCAGCGTTAATAAGTGAAAAAATTTATTTTTTAAATGTTTAATCATGGCATACCGCTGTGCCTGTATTATATAAATCCTATTGTATCAGCAGCCTGTAATGATGACTATTTAGTTAAATGATTTTCCACACCTGGAGATGAAACATGCCTGATCATACTCATTTTATAGCTTTTGGTTTGATTGCACTTGCAATGGTGTTAACTCTTGGCCCAAACATGATTTATCTGATCTCTCGGTCTGTATGCCAGGGAAGACAAGCCGGGCTGATATCTTTAGGTGGTATCGCTTTTGCGTTTGTTTTATATATACTCTGTGCGGCATTAGGAATAACAGCTTTCCTGTTTGCCATTCCTTATGCATATGATCTACTTCGTTTTTCCGGAGTTGCTTATCTTTTATATCTGGCCTGGCAATCAGTTAAACCTGGAGGCAGGTCTACTTTCGCTGTTACAAATTTACCCATAGATTCCTCAAAGAAACTCTTTATCATGGGTTTCATTACTAATGTATTAAATCCTAAAGTTGCCATTATGTATTTATCTTTATTGCCACAATTTATCCAGCCAGCGCACGGGAGTGTACTGACTCAGTCTCTGGAACTCGGAAGCATACAGATTTCTATCAGCATGGTAGTCAATGCTACTATTGTGATGATGGCAGGAACTTTAGCCAAATTTCTTTCAAGCCGACCTGCATGGCTTAAAGCGCAACGCTGGATAATGGGTACTGTGCTTGCAGGATTGGCAGTGAGAATTGCTCTGGAATCAAAAAAATAAAAAATTATGCGTTTGTGGCGATTCTGTTCAGCGTCCGGCTACTGCCGATTTGGGGCTTCTTCGTATCGCGACAGTCATTGAGATCGTCGGCGCAATCTGTAGTGAACTTAATATTACACTTTAACAAACTCGCCGCGCTCCGCCTGTTTCATTGACTCATTAATATGCGCAGCGTTCGCCGGGTTGCTAAAGAGATACACCGTTTCTATCAGTGCTTCATACTCTTCCGCATCAACTATCACAACATCAGGTGCCTCGCGGCGCAAAATGCGCACAGGCTCAGCGTCGTCGGTGACCCGCTTCATCGTATCTGCGAAATGTTTACGGGCATCGGTAAAATTGATTGAATGCATGTTATTAACTCCCATCAGTTAAAGAGCAATATGCAACCTGTACTCAAGTAACTACAATTTAAAATTTGCCCGATTTCTTGTCAGGACGACGCCCTTGCAACGGAAAGATTAAGGAGGGAGCCAGGAAGTCTGATCTTTAAAATTCTTATGACATCAATTAAGTCTGTCGGTCCTCAGCTGGGAATGCATATGCTTGTCGTGCTACGCAGCCATAAATGCTACTCCTTTATGGGTGTGGAGCCGGTTGAGAATCGCTGAGGCACGTCGGTACGTCGTCGTCCCAGCATGTCGAAATAGGTTCGTGACCTGATACCTACAGATTAGTACATCCCGATGTTAGCAACGTCCATTCCTGGTTTAAACCGAACTAACGCCAAGCCAATGTCCGCTAATAGCGAAAGGCGGACACTGGCAATTTTGCTCTCATAAAAGTGACTATAGAAACAGTTGAGATTCAAATAACGAGAATAAGGAAATTCAGGACGTTCTTATGAGTAACTTTTATTTTTAAAGGAGGTCGTCAACCTGTGTCATAAAAACTTCTCTGCAGTCGCTTTAGCAATGCAGATGGCAATTACCGTAAGTGCGAGTCTGAGCGTCTCTTTTTCGGGCCAGGAGGGGGCTAGCCGGAGCTGGGCATCGTAATCGTCACGCCCATAGGGATAACACGAGCCCGGTCTGGCAAATCGCACACCTGCCACAGCGGCTAGCTGGACGATGCGACTGGCAGTGCCGGGAAGTACATGCAGGCTGACAAAATATTCCCCTTCAGGACGGGACCATGATACGTGCTGCTGGCAGCCTAAAACCGAAGAAAAAATGGCATCAACAAGTTCAAACCTGGGCCTGAGAACCTGACGATGCTGTTCCATCAGAGCCCGTATATTCCCTGGGCTCTTAAGAAAACGGGCCTGCCGAAGCTGGTTGACCTTATCAGGACCGACACTCCAGACGGATGCATGCCTGAGCCACCATGTCTTATTGGTGCCAGACGCCCCTATAAATGCAACGCCGGCACCAGGGAGAGTCATTTTTGATGTTGAGGCATAAATCAGTACACGGTCAGGATTCCCATGACGCACGCAGTCATCATAAATACTCGCTATCATGCGATCGTTTTCTGCAAGCGGATGCACACAATATGCATTATCTCAGAAAATCCGGAAATCAGGCGCTGCCGGGGATCCAGTTTCTCCTGCTCAGCAGGTATGGGCTTCAGCGTGCCAGAAAGGTTCATGTATTATTCTGCAGAGCATCAAAAAAACGACTGTGTAAGAATCAGAAAGAGAGTTCAAATCGATAATTTATAGGCGCTTATTCAGTTGCTGAATAATGCTGAGTATCCCGGGCTGCCAACCTTGACGAAACCTTATGCCATCAGCAGGATGGCATTCCGGACATAAAAAATGAGGAATGGTTCAGGATATGACACCTCTCGTACTGATCCCCGGGTTCATGCTTGATGAAACTTTGTGGGATGACTTCATCGACGTTTATCCGCCCGGTCAGACGTTCTGCCGCGTCAGCCTTGGTCAGGAAGAAAGTATTGCCGGGATGGCTGCAGTAATCGTCGCGTCGCTTCCTGAGCGTTTTGTACTGGCAGGGTTCTCGCTGGGAGGATATGTTGCCCGCGCTATAGCCGAAACGGCTCCGGAAAAAGTTGCTGGCCTGATCCTTATTGCCACTTCACTGCGTGAAGACTCATACCGGCAACGAGAACGGCTGGATGCTGCTGTGCTTTCGGGTGAGTTCAGGGGGATAAGTCCTGCCGCTATCAGGCATTCGCTTCATCCGAAATTTCATGATGATACAGCTCTGCTGGGGCGTATTCGCGAAATGGGAAAACGCCTTGGCCCGGAAGTATTCAGAGCCCAGTCCCTGCTGAAACGCGGAGGAATAACCGTCAGGGAACTGACCTGTCCGGTGCTGATTATTGCAGCCGGAGAAGACAGGCTCAGAAGCCTCAGTGAGGCGGCTGAAATTTCTGAGCTTTTCCGGTGTCCGGCAGAAATCATTGAAGGCAGCGGGCACATGATACCGCTTGAGAAACCCAGGGAACTGGCTCAGATGATTTCAAACTGGATTAGCCTTAATGGCCTGTAATTACCTTAAAAAGTCAGATTACCCTGCAAACCCTGTATATCTGCTCCCTCAGCCACAGGTGTGCCGCATTGTTCTCGTCACGCTTATGCCAGTAGAGGTTCCAGCTAACAGGCTGGGCTTCAAAGCGTAGTTCTATCCTCTGAAGCCCGGAAAAAAGAGGTGTGGATGCCATCTTTTCTGACACTACCGAGATGAGGTCGGTTTTCACTAATACAAAAGGCAGCGTCAGCCAGTGCGGTGTCGTGACGGCAATCTTTCGGCTGAAACGCTGACCTGACAGTATATTGTCCACAAAGCGAACATCCGCAGAACTCGTTGCAACGTGCAGATGACTGGCGCTAAGAAACTCAGACAGTGTCAGCGGTGCATCAGATAGCGGATGGTTCTGGCGCATTATACAGTTGATCCTGTCGGTGATAACGGGGTCGCTGACAATTCCAGACGTGTGACGGAGTTGAGAGCTGACTATACAATCCAGGTCGACGTCTTCCAGGGCAGGAATTGTTTTATCGACAGGTGTGTGCTCAATATTAATTTAATACCCGGGGCTGACCTGTCACGATAGACAACAAATCAGGTAGCAGCATCAGGCCCAGCAAATCTGCCATACGGCCCGAGAATGACTGCGTACTTTTTGCCTGTACGAAGGTCACTTCAGACATCATCAGTCGCTCCGCTTCCTTCAGGATCTTCGTCACGCCAACGCTGATTTCCACCGCCCGCGGCGTAGAATAGTCCGCAGATTCATCATTTGAAACCGGTAGTGAGAGGGCCAGGAAATTCAGGATATTATTAGCTGAAGAATGCCCAGCGTCGCGACGGAAATAATCAGTGTTGGTAACATCGACAGCCTGATGGCACAGCCTGCCGCAACGATCAATGCAATGATTTGTGCCGGATTTCCGGAAGCAAAATAAGGAGCAATAGCAGAAATCATCACGCATCCCGGCGCACTTTCCAGCACGCTGCGCGTGCCGGGACTCAGGCTACGGTTCCTCAATATAAGATAACCCAGGATGCGCGTCAGATAGGTGACCACTGCCATACCCAGAATTGTCATGCATGCAGCCAGTGTCATTTTACTTTCACTCCCCGTACCCATGCTGAAAATATGCCGCTGAACGTCCCTGCCAGCACATAGGTATGGCCAGGTACCAGACGATAACAGACTGCGGCCACCGTCAGGCTGATAAGCCAGGGGATGGCTGCGTCCAGGCCTTTCCACATGCTACGCAGGAGGACGATAAAGGTGGCAGGAAAAGCAATAGCAAAACCGTACTGCTCAATGTTTCCAAGCACGGGGCCCGCAAGAAAACCCGTGACTGAAAATCCAACCCAGACGGGATAAAACGGAAAGCTGGCCCCCAGGTAATAAGCCATGGTAAACGACTGCTCAGGCGGTAAAGTGGCAGCGTTTTTTAGCATTTTCGCATAGGTGACCGCCCAGCCCTCATCGGCCATAAAAAATAAGGCAGGTAATATCTGACGACGGGGAAGATGCTTGATATAGGGCGTCAGGGCTGCCCCCATTATGATGTGGCGACTGTTAATCAGGAACGTCAGCAGAATAATGGTCAGTACCGGCAAGGGCTCGTGCCAGAGCTGTATAGCGGCAAATTCCGATCCTCCAGCAAAATTCAGCGCCGTCATGAAGCCTGTTTCGGGCAGGGTCAGGCCCGATCGGGAAGCCTGAGCCCCCAGAATAATTGCGTAAGGCGCAATTGCCATGAGCAAAGGAGACGCATCCTTAACACCCTGCAGGAAGGAATCGCTTCTCGTTATGCTGTTCATATTATTTTTCCGTAATGGATTAGTTGAGCCATGCGGGCCAGGCAATCTGAAAAGCCTGATACCGGCGGGCCTTCTGGTTTTCTGTTTACTTCATTTCGTTCAGCTGATGAGCGGCCAGGGCACCCAACCGCGATATGGCCATGCGGTGCCTGTCCGTCAGTTCAAAACACGCCGCCATACGGAAACAGTGATTGAATGCCCGGCTTCCGGAGCACAGAAGGCCTGGCATACATAGTATTTTTTCATCCAGGGCGGCATGAAATAGAGCCAGCGTGTCGGCACCTTCCGGCAGCTCAATCCATAAAATAAAGCCTGCCTGCGGGCGGCTGACACGAGTGCCTGCTGGAAAATAATCTGCAATACAGGCTCTTACAGCATCAATCTGTCGTTCATATAATCGCCTGAGGTGGCGCAGGTGCAGGTCATATCCGCCGTTCTCAAGGAATATCCCCAGGCTTTCACTCAATAATCCGGACTCAGCGACAGTGGAGGTAAACTTCATCTGCCTGGCGACATCGCGAAAGCGTCCGGCGTCCAGCCAGCCAATGCGAAAGTCTGGCGCAACCGTTTTGGTATAGCTTGCACACACCATCACCCAGCCATCACGATCAAAGGCACGAATGTTGGGTATGCAGGTATCGCCAAACTGCAGTTCGGCATACATGACATCCTCTATTACGGCGAACTGCCGGGTTTCAGCCATGCGGGCCAGGCGCTGACGATTTTCTGAAGGCATGACAAAGCCAAGTGGATTGTGGCCACTGGGTATCGTAATCACCGCGGAGATTTTTCGCTGCTCTGCAAGAGATTCAAGGGTATCCAGGCACATTCCGCTCTGAGGATGGGTAGGCAGATTCACAATACGACGGCCAAGATCCTCCAGCATAGGGTACAGGTTGTAAAAAGTAGGTGATTCAACGGCAACGGTATCACCGGGAAGGGTTGACGCCCGGACGGCCAGGCTAATGGCCTCCATGGTGCCGTGAGTGATGATTACGTCATCGGGAGAGAGGATCATGCCGGTGTGCAGACCGCGTCGGGCAATCTGTGAGCGCAGGCGGGGGGAGCCGGGCGGCATGGCGTAAGTTGTGCTGAACCCGGATGCTGAGCGCAGCAGCTGGGCTGTGATTTTTTTCAGCCGGCCGGCAGGATAAAACCTATCGCCAGACGGGCACGCAAGCGCAAGATCAATACAATCCCCGCGCAGCTGATTTTCCAGAATAACGGATAGCAGCCGGTTCAGACCGGATAAAGGCACCGCGCTTTCTCTGCTGTTCACCGAACTTTCCTGCAGGTGGCAGAGTTCAGGCAGGCTGTCGCGGACATAATAGCCGGATTGAGGTCGTGCGGAGATCAGCCCGCGATCCTCCAGAAGCCGGTAAGCGGTTTTGACCGAGTTAACACTGACCTCATATTGTCCCGCATAATGTCTGACGGACGGAATACGTGTACCGGGCGTCAGTTGTCCGCGCAGGATTGAGCGCGCGATGTCATCCGCAATCGTTTCATATAGATGCATATATGTCATATTTCTTGATCAGGATGGACACAATTTATATCAGGCCATGTGGCCTGACAATGCTGTTTTTATGACAATTTCACGCGTCAGTTCCCGCTAACTGTGACCATTAATATTGATGATTACTGTGGCTGTAACCATTCAGTCAGTTACGGTATTATGAGAAATATGTTTGCTATATTTCACGGCTTCGATGAAGGGGGCTGTTTTCAGACTGGTCGATCTTTTTTCTTCATTTCCAGCGTAATCCGTTTGCGGTCATCATGAATGCCCACTGTTTATCTGAGGGGCAGCTGATAAAGCGGATACAGGGCACGCGGACGTCTGTCTGAATGAGGTGCAGGCTGCTCCTTTCAGCTGGCAGTCAGATAGCGGACCGCTGGCATGACGGAAAACCGGGCGGAAGAACCTGCCGGCCCCCTGACTCATCACGCGGGCACTGAGCCGCCCAGCCCTGTTGCCTGCCCGGGCTGGTTCGGCCAGACTGAGACAGTCTTCGTAAACGTTAAAGATCCATTCTCAGCACCATGCGAAACTTCACGTCCCCCGAACGCATGCGCTGATAAGCACTTTCAGCCTCAGCCAGCGGTGCCGTTTCAATCTGTGCACGTACGCTGGTCAGCAGACTGAATTTAAGGGCACGTTCTGTTTCGTAAGGTGTGCCGGTAAGAGAGCCCTCCAGCCTTAACTCGTTTCCGACCATTGCTCCGGGCATGATCAAAAGCGGGGAGCTGCCGGCACCCACAACCATAAATTTACCCTGTGGTGCGAGTGCTTTCACCAGCCCGGAAGCGGCCTCGCTGTTAGTAATAGTCGTCAGGATAACCTGCGCGCCGCCAGCCTTTTTAATTTCTGCAACGGGGTCTGACTGTAGCGTATCAATGTACTGATGAGCCCCCAGGTTAAGGGCATCCTGCCTGATATCACTTCCGCGTCCTACCGCGATAACTTTGTAGCCCATTTTTTGTGCATACTGTATGGCCAGATGCCCCAGACCACCGATACCCTGAATAACGACTGTATCACCCGGCCGGGCGCCTGATTTGGTCAGCGCGTTGAAAGTGGCAATCCCTGCACAGAGCAGCGGAGCCGCCTCTGCAGAGAGCAGATCGTCGGGAATGAGAACCAGCCCCGTGGCACGCGCCAGCATTATTTCCGCATAGCCGCCATCGCAGGAGCTGCCGGTGACAGGCTGATCAGTGCAAAGCACAAACTGACCCTGCCGGCACTGCTCGCATTCGCCGCAGTATCCCCCCAGGCGCCCTACACCGACCCGCTGCCCTACAGAAAGGTACGAGGGAACGCCCTGCCCCAGAGAGAGTATGCGCCCCACCACTTCATGGCCTGGAATGCGCGGATAAGTCGTATTCTTTTCAAGCCCCTCAACTGCGCCGGAATCCGCCCCGCAGATGCCACAGGCTTCGACCTTCAGAAGAACCTCGCCATAACCAGGCACCGGCACTGGGCGCTCTACCAGTTCCATTCTGCCTGGCTCGGTAATCTGCATTGCCTTGAATGTATTCATTTTTCATCCCACTGTTTGATATAAAAAAGTATTTAAGGGCTGTCGGACGAGCAGCATTTTTGCAGTGGTGCTGCCGGTACGCGGGAATCTGATTTCAGATTTGGGCAGAGGCAATATCGCTCGCTGTGCCCATGCGCCGGGCCTATCGCTCCTTAAGTCTGATAATGCCGGCCGGTTCTTCCGCTCAGGCTTTTCAGCCTTTCATCGTGACGAACTCTTCGGCAGCGGTGGGATGAATTGCCACGGTATTGTCCAGATCTCGTTTGGTCGCGCCCATTTTGAGTGCCACAGCAAAGCCCTGAAGGATTTCGTCCATACCTTCTCCGATGCCGTGAATACCCACAACCTTCTCATCGGGCCCGGCGCACACCAGTTTCATCTTTGTCGCCTGACGGTGGGACGTTACTGCAGTGAACATCGCGGTAAATGACGCACTGTAAATTTTAACGTTCTGGTCGCCGAATTTTTCACGGGCCTGGGGTTCAGTAAGACCGACAGTGCCGACAGGTGGGTGGCTGAATACGACAGTGGGGACATTCTGGTAATCCAGATGCTCATCCGGCCTGTTGTTGAACAGGCGCTCAGCCAGGCGACGACCGGCGGCAACGGCAACCGGCGTGAGTTCAAGCTGACCGGTAATATCACCAACGGCATAGATGCCTTCCGCGGAGGTGTTCTGATATTTATCCACAGTGACGTAACCTTCGTCACTGAGCGCCACCCCTGCTGCCTGAATGTTTAAGCCGGATGTATTGGGTTTGCGGCCGGTTGCCCAGATCACGACATCTACTACAATTTTTTCTCCTGAAGCCGTGACCACCGCCACAGAACCATCCGGCTCTGCTGACAGTGACGTGGTAACGGCCTGACGGTGGAGGCGGAGCCCTGATTCATCCATCATGGCAGCCAGGGTATCCCCGAGCAGAGGATCAAAATGGCGCAGAGGTTTATCACCGCGAACCAGAAGATGTGTTTCCGTACCGAGAGAATGCAGCACGCCCGCGAGCTCAACGGCAATATAACCCGCGCCGATGACGGCTGCCCTACGGGGCTGTGCGCTCAGTTCAAAGAAACCATCCGAATCAATTCCCAGCTCTGCGCCGGATACAGAAGGACGAACGGGGTGCCCGCCGGTGGCGATAAGAATATGATCGGCCGTCAGCGTTTCGCCATTGACCTCAATACTGCGGGGGCCGATAAAGCGGGCTGTTCCCTGAATGACTTCAACCGCGTTCCTGCTGAGCACCGCATCATAGGAACCGTGAATGCGCTCAATGTACTCACTGCGGTTTTTCACCAGCGTAGCCCAGTCAAATTCACACCCCGACACGCTGAAGCCATAGCCGGAACTGTAAGTGCGGATGGTTTCTGCTACCTGTGCGGCATACCACATCACTTTTTTTGGCACACATCCCACGTTTACGCAGGTTCCGCCGATGGGCCCCTTCTCAATAAGGGCACATTTTTTTCCATGCGCAGCCGCGCGATTTACGGAGGCGATTACGTCGCGATAGACACCGGAACAGGGGCCCTGCTTTTATTCGGCACGGTTCAGCTGATTATGTCGGCGTGGGGGCTGTATAAGGGTGAGAAAATGACGGTGCTGAAAGCAACAGGGGTGGCAATGGCTGTTGCGGGAATAGGCATTTTACTTCTTCCATCAGCCGCAGCGCCATCACCCTCCGCGGCACTGCTGATGGCGATATCCGGTGCGGCATGGGCGGCTTACTTTATTACCGGTAAAAAAGTCAGACATGCAACCGCGGCCACCGCCGGCAATTTTTTGATGGCAGCCCCCCTGGCTGCCCTGTTCATGCTGCTGAACCGGCATGATGTGCACGCGGACAGCGCCGGTGTTCTGCTGGCGATCACTTCCGGTGCCATCACTTCCGCCCTTGCCTACGTACTCTGGTATTCGCTCCTGCCCCGCCTTTCCTCCACGATGGCTTCCGCTGTTCAGCTGAGCGTGCCCTGTCTGGCCGTGCTGGGCGGCGTCCTGTTTATGGAGGAAACTCTCGACCTGCACATCGTCGTGTCTACCGTCATTATTCTGGGCGGCATTGGCCTGATCGGTAGCGCTGAAAAGTCCCGCAGGCCGTGAGTCAGTACCGCCACCGTAGCCGGGCAGCACGTTCACTAAAAGAGCGGATAGGCGAAGCAACACCGATCTTCAGGCGGGCTCGTCCCATGGTTACATCAGAAAGTGAAGGGAATAACCCATGAAAAGAGAAAAGTTTCTGTTTGAGAATGACGAGGGGAAAAAACTTGCTGCCCTCCTTGAAATGCCTGACAACGTCCGGGCGTTTGCCCTGTTCGCACACTGTTTTACTTGTGGCAAAGATCTGAAAGCGGCATCCCGAATTGCCAGGATACTGACGCAGCATGGCATCGCGGTTCTCCGGTTTGATTTTACCGGGCTGGGCGGCAGCGACGGAGACTTTTCAAATACCAATTTCAGCTCGAATGTTGCAGACCTCCGGTCGGCGGCTGCACACCTCCGGGATAACTTTCAGGCGCCGTCTCTTCTTATTGGCCACAGTCTCGGAGGATCAGCCATCCTGTCCGTTGCGGGCGATATTCCGGAAGCAAGGGCCGTCGTTACGATTGGATCGCCCGGAGAAATCTCCCATGTAAAACGGCTGTTTGAGGATGATCTTTACGCCATTGAAAAGCTGGGCGCCTATCCGGTCAAGCTTGCCGGCCGAACCTTCGTTATCCGCCAGCAGCTGGTTGATGACATTCAGCAGCAAAAAGTAGCGGAGAAAGTTTTCAGAATGAACAAGCCCCTTCTTGTCTTTCACGCGCCGGAAGATGATACGGTTCTGATTGAGCAGGCTGAGCACATATTCAGATCGGCGCGGCATCCGAAAAGCTTCATTTCCCTGCACGGTGCCGATCACCTCCTGTCGGACAATAAAGATGCCGACTATGTCGGGGAATGCATCGTGGCCTGGAGCTCACGCTATCTTGACATGACGCCCTGAGGGAACGGCAGAAGATCCGCCCTGTTCGCTCTCTCTTTACAGGATTTAGCCACGTCCGCGCCTGAAACTGGTGGCTTCAGCACACTGAATATTTAACGGCTGCATGCCATTGTCAGCAGGCGCATTACTCATCGTGAGCCCCCTCCGGACAGTTGGGTATATCCAGGCGAGTAACGCCGGGTCAGCGTCCGGCGTCCATGTTGCAGAACGCGCCAATCCCCCGATGCGCCGCCTGAGACTGCAGAAAAAGGACGCGGCCCAGCCACGGCTTCTGGCGCGCCACGCGGTCCACCAGATCTTATCCGCTTCGTCAGCATATTCCCTTACCTGACCCCCTTCGCAAATCGTCATATGAAAAACAACGGAGAGAACAGCCTTCCTTGTCCACCTGGTGACAGGGCGTAAAACGCCTACAAATTTGATAACGCCAGATGGCAGAGCGCCGCCTGACAAAGAATTTCCCCGCTCCAGGGGATCATCCGATAAGGCCATCTGACGCAAAAGTGAGAGCTGCGTAACGTTCCCATATTTCGCTGATTGACGGGGGAATTAGTATCAGTATTGTCACTACATTAACAAACGAGCAAAACAAAGTGATCATATGAGCAAAAAAGCAGGACCACGCATTCTCCCTGCTCAGTTGCTTTCCGTCTGATTAGGCTTTCGTTCAGCTCTGCCATTTCTCAGAAATCATTCAGAGGTAATTCAATGAAGCGGGACCTTGTTGCAGGCATCGACTCATCCACCCAGTCGTGTACCGTCATGCTGCGCAGTCTTGAAAATGGCGAAGTGATTGCCCTGGCACGTCGGCCGCACCCTCCGACGACACCACCCTGCAGCGAGCAGGCCCCGGAAGCCTGGTGGGATGCCCTTGTTACCGCGCTGGGCGAACTGAAAGCGTGGTGGCCCCGGATTGCAGGACTCGCTGTCGGTGGCCAGGGGCATGGCCTCGTCATGCTTGATGAGTACGACACGCCCCTGCGCCCGGCCAAACTCTGGAATGATACGGAATCGGCCCCACAGGCACGCGAATTGTGCCGGCAAATTTTGCCCGCAGAGTGGGCACGTCTCACCGGATCGGTGCCGGGGCCTGCGATGACCATTTCAAAGCTGGCCTGGACTCATCAGCACCATCCCGGCGTCCTGCAGAAATGCCGCCGCATCATGCTGCCGTTTGACTATCTGGTATACCGCCTGAGCGGCAGTTTTGTGTGTGAACGTGGCGGGGCTTCGGGCACTGGCTATTTCAATCCTTTCTCAGACCGCTGGGAGCCGCAGCTGGCGGCCGCAGTTCAGGGTGACATCGACTGGCTTTCACGCTGGCCTGCTGTCATTCCATCACACCATCCGGCTGGTGTGGTCAGGAAAATCAGCGGACTGGAAGCGCTGGCCGGTGCCATTGTGGGGGTCGGAACCGGCGATAACATGTCCGCTGCGCTGGGCATGAACCTGAAACCCGGTGATACCGGTATATCAATCGGTACCAGCGGGACGTTATACGGCATCACCGCCACGGGCATAGCCGACAGCAGTGGCACCATCAATGGTTATGCGGATGCGGCGGGTCGCTTTATCCCCATGATTACTACGCTTAACGCCGCGAAAGTGACCGATGCGTTTCGCAAATTATTGTGCGTAACGCCGGATGAGTTCGACGAACTTGCGCTGGGATCGCCACCCGGCGCAAACGGACTTCAGCTTGTTCCCTGGCTCGACGGCGAGCGAACACCCAATTTACCTGATGCAACCGGACACATGCGTGGATTGCGCACTACCACAACACGACAGGACATGGCCCGTGCGGCCACGGAAGGCGTGCTGTGCGGCCTGCTGGCCGGCGGCCGGATGCTGAAAAAGCATGGCTTCAGTGATGAGGGGCGCCTCGTTCTTACCGGCGGTGGGGCGAAGTCACGGGCCTATCGTCAGGTTCTGGCTGACCTGACGGGGAAACCCGTCTGGGTGTCTCCGGTGGGAGAAACGGCCGCCGCAGGAGCGGCCATTCAGGCTGCCGCGGCGGTGCTGGGAAGCACTAACGCCGAAATGGCCGATCGCTGGAGTCAGCCGCTGGAGAAGGTGGCCGACCCCCGGCAGGATGCGCGCCATGTTCTGGACGCTTACGTTAACTATGTCAATGAATTATCAGGAGAGCTGCAATGAGTTCTGTCACGACCCCTGCCAAAATCAAGCCCCCAAAACAGCCTCTCAGAGTACCTGCTGAAGCGGGTATCGCGGTGGTTTTTCTGCTGGTGATGCTGGGTGGTTTCATCGCCACGCCAAACTTTCTGACCGTTTCAAATATGATGGTTCTGCTGCTCAACGGCGCGGTGATTGGGTTTCTGTGCCTGGGGCAGTCTTTCGTACTGCTGACGGGCGGTATCGACCTCTCCTGTGGCTCAATCGTGGCCATGACCTGCGTGGTTGCAGCATTGCTGATGGAAAAATTTGGTATTCCCTGGCCGCTCGCAGTGCCTATGGTTCTGGCGGTGGGTGCCCTGAGCGGCCTGATTAACGGCCTCATCATCGAACGCACCGGTGTGCCCCCCTTTATTGTGACCTTTGCAATGATGGGCGTGGCGGCCTCCATTCCGCAGATCATTACCGGTGCCGAATCTATCCGCGTGACGCAAATCGGTTACAGCCTTATCGGCCAGTCAAAACCCCTGGGGATACCGTTCCCGGTCATTGCGCTGCTGCTGGCCATCGTGATTGGCGTCATTTTTCTACGGCGAACCATCACCGGCACCCATATCTATGCAGTTGGCGGCAATGCGGATGCAGCACGTTTATCCGGCATCAGCATTCCGCGCATCACACTGCTGGTTTATGCAATTTCCGGACTCTGCGCCGCCTGTGGCGGGCTGATATACGGATCGCGTCTGATGACCGGATATCCGACAGCAGGCCGCGGCGATGAACTGTTCTTCTCCATTGCGGGGGCCGTCGTCGGGGGTGTCAGCCTGTTTGGCGGCACAGGGAGTATCATCGGCGCGATGATTGGCGCCATGCTGATTGCCGCCATATCGAACCTGATGAACGTGCTGAACGTCAGCGCCTACTGGCAGCCGCTGGTTATCGGGCTGATCATCCTGTTCGGCGTCACCTTTGACACGCTCCGGACCTCGAAAAAAATTGCTATCCCCTGGCTAAAGGTCAGGAAACCCCGAAAGACACAACAATAATGCTCTCTGCCCTACACCTTTTCCGGAGATGACCATGAAAATCCGTACCACCTTATCCGCCTGCGCAGCGGTCGTTGCCCTGTCCTGCCTGCTGTCAGGCTGTAACCGCGATGATGCAGAATCAACAGCCGGCCCCGGCAAAAAAACGCTGGGCGTGACGCTGCCTAATCTTACCAATCCTTATTACGTGGCCATGAAAAAAAGCTTTGAAGACAGTGCGGCTGCCCAGGGTATGAACGTAAAAATTTCGATTGCGGATAACGACGACGCTAAACAACTGTCGCAGGTTCAGAACTTCATTGAACAGAAAGTGGATGCGGTGGCGGTGAATTGTGTCTCCTCCGGACCCTGCGTTTCCATCATCAGCCAGCTTAATCTGGCAAAAATACCGGCGTTTGCCGTGAATATCCTTCCCGACCCCGCAGGGCTGAAGCAACAGGGCGTGGTCCTGGTTCAGGGAGTGCAGACCGATCAGCGGGAAGGCGGCAGGCTGATTGGTCAGCAGTTGCTGAAAGATATCGGTGAAAACAGCCCGGCCACGGTGGGTATTGTGGGAGAACCTACCTCCATTGCCGCGAACGCGCGCGACGAAGGCTTCAAAGAAGCCGTAGCCTCCAACAAAAATATTAAGTTTGTTGCCCTGGTCAATGGCAAGGTCGAAGAAACAACCTCCCTTAAGGTGACGACCGAGATGCTTCAGGGGAGGCCGGAAATTGATGTGGTGTACTCAGATACTGAACCTTCCGCTCTGGGATCGCTGGCGGCTATTCAGCAGCTGGGGGTCAGTAACAGGGTGAAGCTGTATGCGTTTGTGGATAAGGAGGGTGTTAAAGCCGTTCAGGACAACAGCATCCTGAAAGCCGGTGCAATTCAGGAGCCAGTTAAACTGGCTCAACTGCTGGTCGAAAATGCCCGGAAAAGCCTGAGCGGTGAGCAGGTTCCTGCCATGATCAATAATCCGCCACTGCTGGTCACCAAAGATAATGCGGCTTCCGTGATGGGCTCAGCGTACTGATCCGGTAAAAGGTGAAGAAAAATGAATTATGTGGCGAAGCAGGTAAAAATAGGGTTTTCGGGGGTTCAGGTCCTTCACGGCGTGGATTTCAGCGTCAGACCTGGCGAGATCCATGGCCTTTTTGGCCATAATGGCGCAGGTAAGTCTACGTTGCTCAAAATACTGGCCGGTGTGAACTCGCCGGACAGCGGGGAGCTGACTATCGGGGATGAACCGGTTCATCTGGCCTCACCCCGCGATGCACTGAACAGTGGTATCGCCTGTGTCTATCAGGAACTCCGGCTCATTCCCGGCATGAGTGTCTGGCAGAACCTTTTCCTCGGGCGTGAGCGGCGGAAAGTAAACGGTTTTATTGATGACGACAGCATGATCGCGCATACCGAAAGCGTGCTGAGAGAGTATCACCTGAGCTTCAGCGCGACGGAGCTGGTGAGAAACCTGTCACATCCTGACAAGCAGATGCTGGAAGTGGTGTCTAACCTCGATCGTGAGGCGCGGTTCCTGTTTCTCGATGAACCCACGACCGCACTGGAAGGTGCGCAGGCAGAGGCGTTACTGCAGGCGGTACAGCGCATCGCGCGTGAAAAGCAGATTGGAGTCGTGCTGGTTTCTCACAAGTTAGACGAGGTACTTGGCGTCTGTGATGAAGCAACCGTAATGTGCGGTGGCCGCGTGATCTATAACGAAGGTAAAGCAACGCTGAGCAAAAGCGCCATTATCGACGCTATTGTCGGCGACGCGAATGCCTATCAGGCGGCGGCTAACAGCCGCGGCCTGATCCGGGGGGCGCTGGGCAAGCCCTGGCTTACCGTAAGTAATCTGCAGACCGATCGCCTCAAGGGGGTAAACCTTGAGGCTTACCGCGGCGAGATCCTGGGGATTTACGGACTGGCCGGTGCCGGCCGGACGCGCCTGTGCCAGACGCTGTTTGGTCTTGAAACCGTAACCGGCGGTGAAATACGTCTGGGGCATAAAGTTTATCACCCCACCTCCCCCGCCAGGGCCATTGCACAGGGGATTGCCTACCTCACCGAGGAACGTAAAAAAGACGGCTTTATTCCTCAGATGTCGAGCTATGCCAATGCCACTCTGCCTGTTCTGAAAAAATTTCGTGCCGGTGGCTTCGTCAGCCACGGCGCCGCCCGCCAGGCGGCGGCGGCGCTGCTGAGTAAAATGAATACGCTAGGTTCGCTGGATGGGCCGATTAAGTCCCTCTCCGGTGGAAATCAGCAGAAGGTGCTGCTCGCCCGGGTGATTGCCCAGAATGCTAACCTGGTACTGCTGGATGAGCCGACCAAGGGGGTTGATATCGGAGCCAAAGCCGATATCTACCGCATTATCCATCAGCTGGCGGACAGAGGTTGCTGCGTCATTGTGGTCTCAAGCGAGGAAGAGGAGCTGCTGGACGTGGCCGATAACATTACGGTGTTCCGCCACGGCAGGTGCGATGGTGTGATCGTGCCCGCGCGTGATCTTAAACCTGCCGACCTGCGTAAAGCCGCCTGGGAACACTCAGAAACGGCTGCTTAACCTGCTGCGGTAAATGGCTGCCAGCCTGGCGTTCAACACACCTTTCTTAGCGTTACACCAGGCCCCTGCCACATAACCCAGGCCGGGGCCTGCCTCAAAGCACTGACGGCAGTAAGTGGGCTTTTGGGCAGTATCACATCCGTTCATGTTACTGATACTCCCTGCCTGACAACGTTTCCAGATACCCTCCAGGGGCGATACTTCTGGCAGATTATCTCTTTTTCAGGGATGTCATAAACAAATGAGCGCTTCCGGGGAAGCGCTCTGGGCTATTACTCAAAATCAGCGTGCCGTTCAAACATCGTTTCGCTGGTTTCTCCCATCTGCTTCATCAGCTCAAGTACGATGGCGTCATAAGTGATGAAGCAGAGCTGTTCAAAGGCCGACCCCATCGGCTGTGAAAACTGCCCCGCCTGATTGGCATGTCCCGTTTTCACGGTACCTGGCAAGACCAGTACGCATCCGGCCAACTGACCAATCGTCGACTCTTTTTTCAGGGTAACCAGCGCAACCTCAACGCCTCTTTCTGTGGCCGTCTGCGCAAGACTTCTAAGACTTACCGTTTCACCGCTGCCGGAACCAATGATCAACAGGTCACCCGGGCGTGAATGCGGAGCGGAAATTTCCCCCACAACGCTTACCGGTAACCCCAGGTGCATCAGACGATTAGCGAATGCCCGTATGGCTATTCCGCTGCGTCCGGCTCCCTGCAGAAAAATGTGGTTTGCGCTGCGGATCCGGTCAATGAGCTGCAACGCCTGCCCGTTATCGATATCCTGTGCATTACGCTTCAGCTCCCTGAGAATGCTGATCGTGTTTTCCTGAACGCCCATGCCCTATCCTCCCGTCAGGCTACCGTACGGCCGCCATCCATAAGGATGGTCTGACCCTGAATGTAAGAGTTCGACTTATCTGCCAGAAAAACGGCCAGATTCGCCACGTCATCAACGGTACCCAGGCGACGGACCGGAATTTTCTCCAGCACGGCGTCCAGATCGGCCTGCGTAGGGTAGTTAACACGCATCATTTCGCCAGTGTCGATCAGGCGTGGCGCAATGGCATTAACGTTAACGCCTCGGGGGCCCAGTTCTTTCGCCAGGCCGCGTATCAGGCCTTCACCGCCGGCTTTACTTGCCGGATAACTCACGCCGCCGCCGGTTCCGGACAATGCTGATCCCGATGAGATATAGACAATGGCACCCTGGTTAGTCAGAAAGTCATTATAAAACGCTTTAACCGTATTAAATAAACCGCTCAGGTTAATGGAAAGCGTTTTATTCCACTCCTCGAATGTAATATCGCTGACTTTATTGGCAAATGCGACGCCTGCATTCAGGACCAGAATATCGATACGGCCAAACGTGGCGAAAACGGTATTACGCGCATCCACCATCGCCTGAGGATCGGCTACATCCGTTTTTATGAACAGCGACGTCACGTTTTCCGATGTCAGTTCTTCGGCAGTCTGACGGCCGTTAATGTCGTTGTAGTCGGCGATGACCGTATGCGCTCCGCGCGCGGCAAACTGTTTTGCGATGCCTTTACCGATCCCGTGTGCGCCACCCGTGATTAGCACGACTTTCCCTTTAAAATTACTCATCAGTCTTTTCTCCTGAAACCTCGCCTGGGCGGGAGAAGACGCTCACCCAGCCCGGATAATATGAATGCTGTTAATTAATATGTCGGTGCCCTGTTAACAGAAACTTCGCTTTCAGAGCATGGCAGTTTTTAATTCCCGGTAGCTTGATGCAGGGTCCTCGTTAAATAACGCCCCGCCAACCACGATTAAATCAGCCCCGGCTTCCTTAACTTTACTCGCAAGGGTCAGATTAATGCCGCCATCGACCTCAATCTGAATATTCCGTTGCGCAATCATTTTTCGGGTGTTACTGATTTTCTCCAGGCTTTTTTCGATAAAAGTCTGCCCCGGCTGGCCCGGATTAATCGTCATAATAAGGATGTAATCAATGTCGTCCAGCAGATAGCTCAGCACACCTTCAGGTGTGCCTGGATTAATGACCACTCCCGCTTTTCGACCGGCTTTACGGATCTTCTGCAGAATATAATGTACGTGTGGCGTTGATTCATAATGCACGGAAATCATTTCCGCGCCGGTACCGATGACGGCATCAATATGCTTTTCCGGATCGGCCAGCATCATATGGACGTCAAACTTCATCCTGCTGGCTTTTTTCATCGCCGTGATCTGGTTAGGCCCGAACGCGATATTACTTACGTATGTGCCGTCCATTAAATCAACGTGCAGTATTTCTGTATTTTCTTCTTCTAAAAACCGGATCTCATCCTCCAGGCGTAGGATGTTTGCACCGAAAATTGAAGGTAAAATCTGTGCCATGGTAAGCGAACCTCATCTCTTGGGATCAATGGAATACCGTGCTCAGCCAGTACGTCAGGACTTCCCAGGGGCCGGTTAATACAAAGTCGGTTCCCTGACCCTGTAAGCCCACACCTGCCCCATGAAGGAACCGGGTCGCGCCCGGCGCCACATACCCGCCGAGATACATCACGACGATAGTGAAGAGCAGGGTTGTGATAACTGAACGCACGACGTTCCCTTTGCAGGCCATAACAGTCATGGTCGTCATATAGATAATTGACATCAGAACACCGATGGGGAAAATCATGATCCCCGGCAGAACCAGTGCACAGAGCATGGTCAGCGGGATGGTAATGACGGTAACGGTGACGGTTGCCGGATCGCCTAGTGCCAATGCACAGTCCATACCGATGTTCAGCTCAGCATCCTTCCCCATCTGTCGCTGCATGATTTCTTTGGCGCTTTTGCCAATCGGCGACAGGCCTTCCATCAGGACGCCAACCACCTTGGGCAGCAGGACCATTACGGCGGCCACGCCCATCGCCATAGGCACTACGGTAGTCACCGGCTGTTTCGTGAGAAGCCCCAGCAGACAGCCGACAATGATGCCAATAATCGCGGGTTCACCGAAAACGCCCAGTCGTTTCTGCACGCCCTCCAGATCCAGATCTATTCTGTTCAGGCCCGGAATAAGGTCGATGATTTTATTGACTATAAGCGCAAAGGGCAGCGTCCAGCCTGTATGGATCACGGTGGTACAGGTTGTGCCTTCCAGGCCATAATATTTCTGCCAGCGGGGGGCAATCAGATCGCCGATGAACAGTGCCATAACGCTGAGTGCCACTGCCACGCCAAAACCGATCATGAAACTGTCGAATACAAAGTACGCCAGCGCGCCCGGAACCAGGAAATGCATGTAGTTCCAGATATCGACGTTCAGGGTCCGGGTCAGCTTAAGCCGGACCAGAAGCAGGTTCAGAATGATACCGACCGGCACGACCAGCGCAGCAAACGGTGCCACCCAGGCCGCCGCGCCCACGGCAGGCCAGCCGATGTCAGCCACGGTAAAACCGCTTCCGATTTTCGAATAATACGCAATAGCCGGCTGCAGGGAGGTGCTCAGAAGATTGACGACTAAGCCTAAACCTATAAAACCGATACCTACGGTTATACCTGATTTAATGGCGGCACCCACTTTCATCCGGAAAACCAGGCCCAGAATAAAGATGACAAGCGGCAGGATAGCGGTTGCGCCCATGCCTGTTATTGTCAGCATTATATGTTTTAACGTTTCCATCCTGACACCCTCGGTATGCTGTTATTATTTCCCGGCAAGCTCAGTTAACAATTCACCCAGTTTTTTGCGTAAGGTACTTTCATTAATTCCGGTGATAAAACCTGCCACGCTCATGTGGGGCTTACCGATTTCGCCTTTATAATTATTTGTGGTTAAAACAATATCGGCATGCTGTAATTCAGAGGGGAGCTCTGACATGCTGCATTTGTTAATTTTGTACTGAGAAATACCATATTCAGCACACACAGATTTAACCTCGTCGGCCGCCAGGGTTGACGTGGCCACCCCACTTCCGCAGGCTACAAGAATATTAATCATCATTTTTCTCCGGGGTTGTTATTGCATAATTTTTGAAATAAATAACGCTTTCGCCTTTCCGGACGGCAGCTCCAGCAACTGCTGGTAAAACTCCCCATCCTGCAGATTATTAAACAGGGCCCTGAGCAGCTGCAGCTGATCCGCAGGTTCGGTCACGACCAGATTGATAACCAGTCTGACAGGCAGTCTGTCATCGCCATCAGCCTGATGAACCTCAACAGATTCAGGCAGGCGGATAATGTAAATGGACGGCCTGCGGGCATGACTGCTGTCACAGTGCGGGATTGCCACTGAATAACCTTCCAGCAGAATACCTGTCGGATACATGGCCTCACGCTCACGCAGCGCGTCCAGATACGACGCTTTTACTGTCCCTTCTGCATGCTGGCGCTGATGAATATGCTGCAGCACCTCGTCGTAATTTCTGAACGCCGCGCCGTCTGCCACGTCTACCGCTACTGTCGTCATTATACCTCCCCGCATCACGCCATTGCTCACATGAGCGATAAATTTAAATCATATGAGCAATTTATAGCACAACGCCGTCACGCAAAAACGTGCAGAGCGCAAAATTCAAAGGCCGATCACAATAAACCACAAAAGAGCAAAATAAAAAAAGCTCATATGAGCAAAATAAAGTTATAAGATTGCCTTAAAAATTATTCTTATTTATTTAAAAACAGATAGTTAAATATAATGTGTGTCAGAAGTAGAGGTCTGCACTCCGGTAGTGCAATTACTGCAGATAGAACAGGCCGTCACGCCGTTCAGCACGCGTGGCATACCGCGGGCCGTCAGAATGAAAATGAATCCGTGAGGTCATCGGGCAAACGGCAGGGCAAAAAAGTTGGCGTTGCAGGAAGCGCCCGGATGATGAGGATAAAGGGGGAAATGACGCGGCATAATGGAAAAGCATGACCAGGACGCCTGCGGCGCCCTTAATGAAAGCCGGTTAAGTCGTAATCATGAGGCGTTAGCGAGCTTCACTGCCGTATCAAAATCCGTGATCAGCACATCAAGCAGGCCAGATTTTAGCGACGCCACGATGCCTTCATATTTCTGCTCTCCTCCTGCTACGCCAATCACGGTTTTGGTATTACGCAGCTGCTCTGTTGAAATCCCGAACCCCAGCCGGCTCATCGGACTGTCAAGGATCTCTCCTTTGCTGTTAACGAGCGTTATGCAGACGTCAGCCGCAATATCATCCCGGAAAAGTGGCGCCTGCCATTCTTCCGGAAAAATATCACACAGGCTTGACGATCCCGTTTTCCAGGCACCAATGCCCGTGATCACGACATCCAGCCGGGAATAATACTGCTGGGTGTCCATCACGGCCGGATCGCTGGCCAGCTTTTCTGCCAGGCTTTCATCATCCACCCACATTGGAACATACATAGGATGCGCCTTTCCCTGCGAGATGGTCGACAGCCTGTGGATGAGATCAATCGGTCCCTGGCTGAATTCTATACCGGGATGCACACCTGACAGCTGCACAACATCCAGCGCCGGCAGGCTGGTCAGTTGGTTCACAGTGCTGGATAATACCCGTCCCCAGGCAATGCCGACCGTCATTCCTGCGGTGAGGTAGTTGCTGAGATAACTGGCCGTAATGCCACCCAGCTTCTCATTGAGCTGCTCCTGACTTGCCCAGGATTCAGATACCGAAAGCACAACCGCGTTCTGCAGGCCGTATTTCTGGCAGAGACTGTGCGCAATTTCCTCATCCAGCATCTGCTGCTTCGGAAACAGAAACTTCACATACTCCTGCTGAATCGCCTCATCAATCAGACGGGCAGCCTTGAACCGCGAAATCTCCAGCTCCTCAGCAATTTCTGTTTTCGTTTTCATTTCCACGAAATAACGCCGCACAACGAGCGAATAGATGTAGCGGGGATCGTAACCGGACCAGCGGCTGTTCTTGATACGTTTAGGCATAGCGAATTCCGTTTTAGTCAAAAGTAAATCTCATTCAGGATAACCTGACATCCCTGCATTTTATTCAGAAGAGTATCGTTTTATGCGCTCATATGGTATCTGATGTGCTGTGCATTTTCCTACAGTGTGACTGCTGGCACGCAAACTGTGACCGGCGTGGTGAGATGTTCTTTGTCGTCATACAGCGACGCTTGATATACGCATAGTCCTGCGAAAGGCGGGCGCGGAGACCAGCATGAAAGCGAAAGCCAGGCAGATCCGTTACCAGGCCGGGCGATCTGCTATCGTTCATGTCGCTGTTAAAGGACTCCGTACAGGCCGCCAGCGCAGCCGCTGGTGACGGAGTCACGTTTTCCGTGCCGCTGACGCCGCATACTTTCCGCCACAGCTACGCCTTGCACATGCTCTTTGCGGGCATTCCGCTGAAAGCGCTGCAGAATCTGATGGTTCATAAGAGCATGAAGTCCACCGAGGTCTATACAAAGGTGTTTGCGCTCGACTTGGTGGCCCGGCACCGGGAGCAGTTTCATATGCCGGGCAATGAGGCGGTAGCAATGCTCATAAAAACAATCTGAGAAGTGGTCATTAGCCGGGCGGGTTCAGTTCAAAGCAGTTATGGCTTTGTACGCACAGGAGTATCAGGTACTTATCCTGCGCGGCCACAGGTTATTTTTGCTTTACGGCAGCGGCATATTTTCAGGGAGCAGCTTCTATGGATTTTTTACACTCAAATCCTGATTGTCGAAATAGCGTTTCTGCAGGACGGAATAGGTGCCGTTGCGGATAATGTTTTCGAGACCCTTATTGAGCAGCCGCTTCGTGCTGCTGTCACCCTGACGGATGCCGTAAGCAGATCCCCTGCTGAACAGATCCGCATCCGTCACTTCCGGCCCTTTCAGTTCAAAATCAATGCCCTGGGGCGTCCGAAGAAAGCCATATGTCAGCGCAACGGAAGGTACCAGGGCCCCCTCCACCCGGCCGGCATAAAGGTCCTCGTATATAGCCTCAAGGTCAGGATAGTTTTTTACAAACACACCTGCAGGCCGCCAGTATTTATCCGCATACGCTTCCTGAATGCTGCCCTGCTGTACGGCAATATTTTTTCCCCTAAGGCTTTGCGTCTCAGGCAGAAGATGAATTTCCTTTCTGGCTACCAGACGGGTTGGTAAATGAAATACGTAACGGCTGAAGTCGATAGCGTCCTGTCTTTTCCTGGTGACGCCGAGTGGCAGTATCACATCCACTTTTCTGGCCAGCAGCGCCGGAATTTGTGCATCGAAAGTATTGACGACATAGATGCATCTGACGTTAACGGATTTACATACAGCCTTCGTGACGTCAATTTCAAACCCCCCCGGCTCCCCGTTCTTGTCCCTGTACTGAAACGGGGGATTAGTCAGGTCGGCCCCGATGCGAAGAGCGTCACGGACGGCGGAGGCTGCCGGAAAGCTCACAAATATGATGATGGCCGTCAGCAGGCCTGTTTTCTTATGCATGGTAATGTCTCTCGCTTTTCTTTTGTGTCAGGAAAATGATTTATCCTGCAGACACCATGTGAACGGCGTAGCACTGATGCTGCGCAGATTAGTCCTGCTGTTGCGCCTTATACCTCCAGTATCAGGCCGTATATCCGGCCGGCGGGTCAGCTGTACCAGTAAAATGAGCTCCATTCAGGAAACACAAGCCGTTATCCCATACCACCGCGGAGGACAGGCTGCACCCCGAGACGCAGAATATTCAGGATTGCTGCTAAGAAAAAATGCCGGGTAACGACTGGCTGTATCCCGGTTGAAAACAGGCTGGTTATGCGCACAAGAATACGGACCACCAACTCAGTTTCATCAAGTGGCATTCGTAAGAGCGTCCGAAGGGAGCTGCTATCGCGGATGCACTCAGCTATTGCAGGCCCTGAACCCTGTACATTCTTTTTCATAACAACCCTGATCCCCCTCTCCAGTAACATGTCTTCTACTGGCAAATGATGCCTCGCCTTATCGCCTGTCAATTTGTGCATAAATGGCATGCGCCTATTACGTGCAGATGACAGTTCCCCGAGCGATACGGAACTCAATCAACCGGCAGAAACGTTACTGCACATAAGCAGTGAAGAAAGAAAGTGACCTGCTCCCCGAAAACTAACATGCCATGATGCAGGCAACGTCCGCTTTTGGCATAAAGCGGACTAACTTGATGTAAAGTCCGCTATGAGCGAGAAGCGGACATGACGTGCGGTATTGAGCTCGCCCAAGGTTCTATGCTTCTGTAAAGGACAGGATTATATCACTCTCAAAATTTATCGATTTTATATGTGGAATAAGACTAATGAATATCAATATAAGACCAGCTCAATTATCTGATGTTGAAAGTATTTTTACTATCAGAACGTCTGTTGTCGAAAATCACCTGAGCCGTGAAGAGATGCAGGAGATGGGCATAGCCGAAAGTACCGTGAGCAATATGATCGAAGAGAGTCGTTGCGCATGGGTTGCGACAGATAATGATAAAGCAGTGGGCTTTTCGATGATTTTAAGGGAAAAAGGCTCTCTTTTTGGTCTCTTTGTCCTTCCTGATTATGAAGGCAGAGGCATTGGTCGCAGACTTACAGAGATTGCGGAACAGGCGTTGTTCAAACATCACGAAGTTGCCTGGCTGGAAACCGATAAAAACAGCCGTGCGGCTAAATTCTACCTGCACCTTGGCTGGGGTAATATGACAACGTTAGATGGCGCTTATATTCGATTAGAGAAACAACGTGGTAGTTGACCTTATACGGCTCTCTTTAAGTGCCTCATCAGGCATAGCGCAGATATGTCAGCATAGTGAGGTCCGCTAAGAGCGAGAAGCGGAAGTTCGATGTGAAAAAGCTTAGGAGCATTGTCGTTGATGATGATAAAGGGAATCGTACTAACCAGCGTATTAGCACTTCTCATCACGATGATAAGTCATAGAAATTAAACTACTATTGTGAATTTTATTTCACCTTAGTAAATTTAAGTGAGCTATTTTCGTACGTTATTACTCAAAATAAAGCTCACGTTAAGGTTGAAAAATGTTGGATATCAGAATGTCACGACCATCTGAAGCGTCAGAAATCATACAAATCTGGAAGAGTTCGGTGGATGCTACCCACGACTTTCTGACAGCTCATGACAGACAAGAAATCGAAAAAGAAGTTGTCGGTTTTTTCTCAGAAACTCCTGTATGGGTTGCAACAAATCATGATGACCAACTATTTGGATTTATGTTTTTGCATGAGGGCCATTTGGAGGCACTTTTTGTAGCTGCCTCTGCTCGCGGACTTGGCGTCGGAAAACGGTTGATCTTACATGCTCTGGCGCTGCATCCAGAGTTAAGCATCGATGTAAATGAACAAAACCAGCAGGCCGTCGGATTTTATCAACATATGGGGTTTCAGGTCTCAGGGCGTTCCGAGCGGGATAATCAGGGAAGGCCATACCCCCTTTTGCGTTTAAGAATGGCTAATAAGATGTAACAATTGTGACACAGAAACTATTATTGATTTTTTTGGCTAAAAGCCACGATGTAAGAGCAGCTCTGCTCATTATCCGGATTGCTCATTCGGTACTCGCTTGCAAAGGTAGGGGCTATACAGTCACCGGCATGTAGATGATGTGTCTGATGATTGACATGAAAATCAAGGTAGCCATTCAGCATCCAAACGTTTGCCCGGAAAGATGCTCATTTGCAGAAGCGGGTATCGTCAGCTCACCCATCGCAGGAATTTCAACTTTGATCAATTCCGGGCATGCCCCCGCAAGAGACAAAGACCAGCGGATGATGCCTGACTGCTCATCCGTCCAATGCTGATGCTGATGCTGATAATTGAAACTAACCATATACGCACCTGTGGCGCTAAGGTATGAGCTGGCAACCTTAACGTCCGCTTTTGGCACAAAGCGGACTGATGCAGAGATCAATGTCCGCTATGAGCGAAAAGCAGACCTTTTATAAAGCCTTTTTCATAAAAATACGGCTTGTTCCTTCGGGTTTGCAGTCTATACGTCCAAATTCTTCCCAACCGTGCTTTTTGTAGAACTCAGGGGCCTGAAAGCTAATTGTGTATAAGAATGCTGCAGTACAGCCTCTTCTTCTTCCTTCCTTCTCGAAGTGTGAGAGGATTTCTGTACCAATCCCCTTACTCCGAAACTCCGGTGGTAGATAGAAGAGATCTATAAAAAGTAGACCCAACGAAGAACGCCCCTGCATTCCCCCTAGAACTTCACCGCTAGTCTTTGATTTTAATAATACAGATAATGGCAGGCGATCACTCATTCCCGTCATTAAATCATTGAAATTGTTAAGACCTTCTTCAATCGGGATTAATTGCTCGGCGTTAGGATTTGCGCAGATCTCTAAATTTATCCCTTCAAAAATATCATTCATTTAAAATGTCCTTATAGATTAAAGTGCTGTTTAAATATACAGCCATTAGGTGCAATCACAAGAGGTTTGTCGTTTATGGTTTGCGTTTAAGCCGCATGATCAACTTCCGCTTTTGGCACAAAGCGGACATGAATCATGTATAAAACTCGTTAAGAGAGAAATTGATATTAACAATCTTTCCTACCTCTTATGAGGTAATTAGTAACATCAGCATGGGCTAATTACTGGGTGACAGGTTAGACCTTGTTGCAATTCAACCTAAACATTCCCTTTCTTACGCCTGCTATAAAGTTAATGAACAGTTAACCGATAATGATGATTAAGATGCTTTCAATCTGCATTATTTTTGTTCTTATAATAATTAATTCAGCAGGATGTAAAAATGAGTAATATTCTTAACAATATTAATCTTACCGCTAAGTTTGCAATTCTGGGCTTGTTTTGCCTTGTTCTTTTTTCAGTTCCTACCGTGCTTTTTGTGTCAGAAGGTAATAAATATATTCAGGACAAGCAGAAAGAAGTAACAGGAGTGCCTGCTGAAAACAAAATCCTTGCCCTGTTGAATCTGATACAGCGCCATCGCGCTGAAACAGCCCTCGCTATTGCGCAAAAAAATCCTGCCACCTCATCGCGTCTAAGTGTTAGAGATGACATTGTTACTATCACCGATGTCATCAAGAAAGAGATGGCGCAGACAGAAGGCAGTGCGGGTTTAATCGATAAAATTAATGGGGTGCGTGCACAGTGGGACGCGCTGCAGCAGGACATTGATGCTTCGAAACTGGATCAAACGGCCAGCCTTGACGCACATGCGCAACTCATCCGCAAACTTCTTAACACAAACCGCGACGTGCTGGATTTTTACGGTCTGTCGCTTGATTCAGATATCAGTACGTACCGCCTGATTACCAGCAATTTCTCATCATTGCCTGAGCTTACCGAAAGTCTGGGTAAAATTCGTGCGTTCGGGACTTCACTGCTTGCCAGGAAAGAAGCCGTTAGTGAGGCTGACTCTGTCCGTATGGAATCATTAATCAGCACGGGTGCCTATAATCTGGATATGTTTGCTCAGGACTCAGAGAAGCTTTTTTCGTCTGATACAGGGCTGAAGCAGAAATTCAGTGCCGATGCCGACGGGGCCGTACAGGAAGCCCAAAATGCCCTGAAAACTGCAGGTGAGTTATTTATTAGCCGCAGTATGACGAATCAGAGTCCTCAGGACTATGCCGCACTTTTTACCAGCGCGATTAACAGATTCAGCACCTACGCGATTGCGGGCGGTAATGAACTGAATGACATGCTGAACCAGCAGATTACGGACCACCGGCATGCACAGTATGGTTTGCTGAGCGTTCTTCTCTTTATGGTCCTGCTTTCTGTCGTTTTCGCATTGATTATTATCCGTTCTGTAACACGACCTATCGGTGCCGCGTCCAAGCTTGCGCTTGAAGTGGCAGAAGGCGATCTGACCGCATCTTTTTCCGTGACAGGACGCAATGAAACAGCCGGTCTGCTTAAGGCATTACTGCAGATGAGTCAGCGCCTGACGGTGACGGTAGAAAACATTAAAAGTAATGCTGTCACCATTGCCACCTCATCTGAGGAGATTGCCCGCGGTAACGGCGATCTTTCTGCGAGGACGGAAGAACAGGCTGCATCGCTGGCTGAAACAGCCGCCAGTATGGAACAACTCTCTTCGATCATCGGCAACAATGCTGAAAACACCCGCCATGCTGCAGAAATGGCCAGCTCGGCTACCAGCGCGGCATTGCGTGGCGGTCAGGCAATGGAATCAGTGCTGGGTTCCATGGAGAAAATCAGCAGCAGTGCAGGGCAGATTAAGGAAATCATTTCTGTCATTGATGGGATTGCGTTTCAGACGAATATTCTCGCGTTAAACGCGGCTGTTGAAGCTGCCCGGGCCGGTGAGCACGGTAAGGGCTTTGCGGTTGTTGCGGCGGAAGTCAGATCGCTGGCACAGCGCTCGGCTGGCGCGGCGAAAGAAATTAAAGGACTGATCGAACAGTCTGTGGAGAATGCTGAGCAGGGCATTTCGATGGCCCGGGATGCAGGTGAAAAAGTGAAGGAGAGTATGGATGCGATTGAACAGACAGCACAGCTGGTGAGAGAGATTTCATCTTCTTCAGAAGAGCAGAGTGCAGGCGTATCGCAGATAAATATTGCCGTTACTCAGATGGATCAGGTCACACAGCAGAATGCCGTGCTCGTTGAAGAATCAGCATCGTCTGCTGATGAACTTGCAAGTCGAGCCGCTAATCTGAGGGACGCGGTTAGCGTGTTCCGCACAAACGCTGGTTAAAATTTCTGTTAAGTGCTTTTTATATGTCTGTAAACGGCGTGCTGCCAGGCGCATTTCTTAGGCCTGTCATCTCAGTAACAGTATTCCATAAGCCATCCTACGGGATGGCTTAATTCCTTCCTTACGTAACGTTGGCACAAAGCGGACATACGTGCTGCAAGGTCCGCTATGAGCGAGAAGCGGACTTTGTATTACTGGTATCATTGAACTCTTAGAGCATTCCACTCATCGCGGGTGATTTCCCAAAGCTCAGAATCCAGAAGGCCGCTGACATACTCCTTCTTAACAGTTTTGATAAGCCGCATTCCGCTAGTGACCGAAATACGCTGAGAGCGGCTGTTAAGGGCTGCTTTAGGTGCGCGTAACACCGGCTTATTCAACACATTGAACCAGTAATCTGTAGCCGCAATACTAGCCTCACGCATATAACCCTGACCCTGATATTCCGGTGCGAGCCAGAATCCGCGATTGTTGTCTTCTTCGTCGTAAAGACAGATCAAGCCCATGACTTTATCTGGTATCTCACGATTTCTGATAGTCCAGAACCATGCAATTCCTTTCGCCATGTCAGGCAGAGCAACGTTATTGACGTAATTCTCTGCACCATTCTCTGGATAAGGCCAGGGGACCGATGCCACCATATAGCGGACTATTTCCCAGCGGGGATAAAGCGTCTGGATCTGCTTAGCATCTTCGGCGACTAATGGTTTTAAAAGCAACTGATCTGTTGTAAGTGTGGGGGTTAGCATAGGCAATCATCCTTACTGGTTAATAAATTCCTGATCAGATTTTGTTTACCTTACGAAAAATATGCACATACCGTCATCTGTTACATCATGCAAAGATGGTATTACGGCTTCAGCGTCCGCTTCTGGCAGCAAAGTGAAATGCGGCAGGCTAAGGTCCGCTATGAGCGAAGAGCGGACATTAATCTCCTGCAAATGCCTTATTTTTTATATTGGTGATCACTTCCTTTAACACACCCACATGTTAGGATTATTCCTAATACATAGGAGGGTTTATGGGATTAAGTTTTAGGAAGCGCCTAAAAATTGCGCCAGGCCTGTATCTAAACGTGTCCTCGGGCGGCACTAGCTGGTCAGTAGGTGTACCGGGTGCAACACTCAATTTTGGGGGAAAGAGAGGAGCAAGAGCCACTGTTGGTATTCCAGGTTCTGGCATTTCATATAGCCATAAAATCGGTGGAAAAAAACCAAGCTCTCAGGATGACTCGATCTCTCCAACTGTTTTTTTTGAATCCGAACATTCTCCTCCTCCCTTTTTTGAACATATTGACCTTTCAGTGACTCCTGTGGTGAGCGCCGACATTGATACCATTGGTGAAATGGGAATGTCAGATCTCGCGGATATGATCAATCAGGCAGAAACAACACGTCAGGAAATTTCTAAACAACTCAGAGAATTAAAGAATAAGAAGCAAAAGCTCGACAATAAGGCCAGTTTCTACAGCATGATTATCCTGCGAAGCCTATTTAGCAAAAAGCTTGGTAAGCTTCGAGACCAGGTACACTCCACTGCCGAGTATATTGAGAGCGGGCAGGCTGCCCTAGAAAGCACGGGCTTAATATTTAACTGGGGAGGAGACGAGAAAATTCTTGCGCATTATCGCGCGCTCACTCAGTCATTCGGGACTGTATCTCGAAGCAAGAAGATCTGGGACATACTGTCATATCGTGAAACAGACAAGGTCAGGCAGCGCACTCAGGCGGATAAAGAGGTTTCACGTGAAGATGTACGGTTCAGTATGGGGCGACCAAACTGTCTTCCAGCTTCCCAAAATGACGAGTTCAAAATGGTTCCGCATCTGGAAAACCGCAATGGGGGGGATGTTTATATTTTCCCTGGTTTTCTGCTAATCGAAAACGAATCCCGGTTCGCAGTAGTTTCAATTTCCGACGTGGAGTTAGACTTTGCGCGAACACGGTTTGCTGAAACCGAAAGCGTTCCGTCAGATAGCAAAGTTGAAGGTAACACGTGGCGGTACGCGAACAAAAATGGTGGGCCAGACAGGCGCTTTAATGATAATCATCCGATCCCTTGGGCCATCTACGGAATCTTGTCGATTCGTTTCAGGAACGTGCTTCATGAGGAGTACATGATATCGAATGAAGAGGCAGCGAGGCAGTTTGCAAAGCATCTTCTTAATCTTATTGAACATACAAAACTTAGTACCCTTTGATCAGTACGCTGTTCAGTAATGACTATGAAATATACTTTGAGCCGGGAATTTGCAGTGGGGACCCGTTCCCTTGGCATTAGCATGCTAATGTAATTTTAACGTCCGCTGTTGGCACAAAGCGGATGGAGTCAGATGAACGTCCGCTATGAGCGATAAGCGGACCATGAGATTTTCGCTTATAAGTTGAATAAAAGCTTAAGAGAAATAAAAGTATGTACTTCATATAAAAGCCTTTAACTCCTCAGCATTTATGTTCGCCAGCATTGATGCTTTCAAGTTTGGGGATGATGCGAGATACCTGGATATCAGGTTGAAACCTGCCGTATAACCCAGCCACCTTGGTAAATCTCCAGTTCCGAAAAACCAGGCATTATGGTCATAATCAGTACGATGCCAGTTTTCAAGCATGAGTGGATAGTAGGGCTTAACAGTATCAGTCATGAGGCTTTCCCAGGGCTCAGATTTACCACCAAAAAGCTCAAGAGAAAAATGCCCGGCAAGTCCTTCAGAGACTAGTACTTCGCCCAGCGTTGAGCCGTATCCCGGTCCTGCCCACCTCGCAGCATGGTGAAGTTCATGAGCAAACATACGTTCAAGGGAGTTCTCAACGTTTTTGCAGAATGCAGGATTTTCCGGATCGACTGTTATATAAATAACTCCAGCTTCAGGACAAAAACCGACATGCCCTTTCTCAGGGATAACAAACTTCCCGGACTTAACTATGACGTCTACTGAAGGAGTCGGCATCAACCTTGTGACCTGGACGTAGGTATCGGTCAGGTTAGTTCTCAGCCATTTACTGTGAACAGTGAGTTTTTCCTGAGCATTCAGAATATGGATGGTTATTTGAGACATGTCAGTCTTACCCAGAAACATTAGTAATATGCGGATACTAACAGACATATAGGGCATGTCATGTTGCTGCTCAGCAAGTGGCCGACCAATGATCACTAATGTCCGCTTCTGGCACAAAGCGGACGTTCTTAAGAGTCAATACGGAAAAGGAGTGAGGCTGCGCTTTGCAGGACGCAGCCAGATATCAGAAGGTAGTCCAGTTTCCGTCTGTATCAGCAGGCGCTTCTTTCTTCACTGTGGCTGGTACAGATGCGATTACATGCCGGGTGGCTGCAGGATGTGAGACTGCAGCAAGCGTGAACACTGACACCGACTGCAGCAGCAGTGATGCCTGTTCGCGCAGACTCTGTGAGGCTGACGCCGATTCTTCGACCAGCGACGCGTTCTGCTGCGTCATACTATCCATCCCGGTTACGGCAATGCCTACCTGCTCTATACCGCGGGCCTGTTCGGCACTTGCAGCGGTAATTTCCTCAACGGTGTCACTTAACTGACCGACTGATGACACTATATCCGCCATCGTAGTCACAGACCGGCTCGCCAGGGTACTGCCTGCACTTACGCTTGCCGAGTTTGCCTCAATCAGCTGACGGATTTCACCGGCGGCCGTGGCGCTGCGGCTGGCCAGCGTGCGCACCTCACCGGCGACGACGGCAAAGCCACGTCCCTGTTCGCCTGCACGCGCCGCCTCTACCGCCGCATTAAGGGCCAGTATGTTGGTCTGGAAAGCAATACTGTCAATCACTGACGTGATATCGGCAATTCGGCCTGAGCTTTCGCCAATAGATTTCATTGTTCCGGAAATGTCGGAAGTCACCTCACTGCCCTGGCGGGCGACCTCCCTCACGTTAACGGCAAGCTGTGCTGCCTGACGGGCATTGTCGGCATTGTTTTTGACAGTGACGCTGAGCTCGCTCATGGTAGCAGCGGTCTGCTCCAGTGCACTGGCCTGCTCCTCGGTGCGCTGAGACAGGTCTGTGTTCCCATGCGCAATCTGCAGGCTGGCTGCGGCAACGCTTTCGGCGTTCCGGCGTACTGCGCTGACCGTCTGCGCCAGCGAGTCCTGCATCTCAGCAACTGCGGTGAGCAGCATGCCGGTTTCATCCCGTCCGCTGACAGGGACGGCCTGACTCAGGTCTCCGCGTGCGATACGTTGTGCGGCAGCAAGCGTGATGCTCAGCGGACGGGTAATACTGCGGGTGATCAGCCAGGCAGCGGCCGCTGCAAGCAGAACGGCGATAGCACTCAGTGAGGTCAGCAGAATGGTGGCCGCATGTTGTTCATCTTCAGCAGCAATACGCGCCGTTTGCATCTGTTGTTCCTGAAAAGATACCAGGTCTGCAATAGTTTTCAGGTAGTCAACCTGGGTCTGGTAGCGCGGACCAAGAAGAAGTTGCGCGGCCTCTTCCCGCTTACCTGCCATTCCCAGCGCGACAACATCATCAGAAAAAGCAAGATACTGACTGCCGGTGCTCCTAATTTGCGCAATGAGTTCCCGGCTTTTTGGTGCCTTCAGCAGAGCGTCAACCTGATCAACCGTAGCGGTAATTTTATCATGTACCCTGTCATAATCTTTTTTAAAGACGGCTTTACGGTCAGGTGCATCCGCCAGGACAACGTTACGGACCAGCCGGCTAAGGTCAGTTGAATAGTAACGCAGATTGGTTGCAGTTGAGGCCTTCTGGTAGCGGCTGCCTGCAAGCGTATCCGCCGTCTCTCCGAGGGATTGAATGCGGGTAAATCCGGTAAAAGCAACGATGACCAAAAGGAGAAGGATGAAGGCAAACGCAGCGCCAAGCCGCGTGCCGATTCTGATGTTGTTCATAATGTTCCTGGCTGAAATAACGTTTATTTAATAGAGCTTTACATGTGGGTTAACGCTAATTTTTTATTTTTTTGTAGGGTCATTCATAGGCAGTTGTGGGCCATTGCTGTATGCGGCTTGTGTAAAATGTCGGACTACAGGGAATGCATATCGATGCACTTACCTGTTCATAGTTTGATAATTTTTTTTTGATTAAAACCAGCGTTTCTCCGGCAGATCTGGTGACAGAAATAAAAAATCCCGGCTCAGGGGAGGCAAAGCCGGGAACCACTTCTAAAAGGACAAACGCTGTCAGTGACAGAGGCAATCATACCGACAGGCATAGCTTTTATCGGTTCGCTTATCAGAAACTTTATTTCTTATGAAAGATTACGGCTGAATGAGAGTATGCATCTCCTTTGGGAAAGGATGAGAGCTTCTACCGGAATCTTTATTTCCATGATATGCAACTCTATTGATGTTCGCTTTGAGTGAAAATCGGACGCAGGCCATTTATATATCTTCGTTTTTCTCGTTGACCTGCCCAGACGTATATACCATTAATTCAGAGATTCATCAGCATGCTCGGAGGTTGCATATGTTGGTATATAACGTTTTTGGGCGACATCTTGGCGTTCAACGTTAGAATGATCGGTGGCTGGTGTTTCGTGCTGACCTGACGGAAAGGAAGTTTTCCTGGCTTTATGACGTCGCTATTCCAGATGATATGACAGAAGGTGAGATTGCTGGCTGGCTAAGTGATATTTTTCATGAAGCCTCAACCGAGCGTCATCCAAATGTGGAACGAATCGAATAACGATTTGATGAATAGCTTTACTCTGAGTCCGCTTCTGGCACAAAGCGGACATGTGCAACAAACAATGTTCGTTATGAGAGAAAAGCGAACGTTTTGTATATAACTTTTAGACACCATAAACAGTACAGTTTTTATTTATCGTTCAGAAACAGTGAATGAACATTTGAGGTCAGTGCGTTTTCCTGAATACCATCATAGGGTTTTAACGATAGCTATAACGAAACCATCCCATCCTTTTTCACCAACAGTCTGAACTGCCGTCGCTTCAAGGCGTTCATCCTCAGAAATCATCCCGACAAATTTTCGCAGGCCCAAAACGTTAGGATCCTCACTCGTGGAGTCAATGACATTGCCACCGCGCACTGTGTTATCTCCTACGATAACAGTGCCTGGTTTCGACAGTCTGATAGCCCATTCAAGGTAGTGGGGGTTATTCACTTTATCGGCATCGATAAAAATCAGGTCAAAAGGAGCATCAAGCGTGGGTAAGACCTCAAGCGCAGCTCCCCTGTGCAACGTGACGCGCTCAGCCAGCCCCGCTTTATTAATGTTCTGGCTGGCCACTTCTGCATGATGCTCGTTGAATTCAATTGTCGTGATGCTTCCATGTGGTGGGAGAGCTTTGGCCATCCATATGGTGCTATACCCCCCAAGCGTTCCTATTTCAAGAACCCGAACAGCACGTGACATTTGCATGAAAATAGCCAGCATTTTTCCCTGCAAAGAGGATACGTCATGCGTAGGCAAACCTTGATCTGAGTTATTAGCGAGAGTGTATTTTAAATCTGAATCTTCAGGGGCTAGCTTTTCAGAAAACCAGGCATCTACCTGAGCCCATTTATCAGAATCTTGTGAAGGGTAATCCGGAATGCGCATATGAATTTAAGCTCTCAAAAAACTTCAGTAATGAACCAGCCCGCCATCTACAGCATACTGGCTGCCGGTAACATAGGATGCGTCATCGGACAGGAGGAAAAGTGCAACTGCAGCGGCCTCTTCTGCTGTTCCTGCATGGCCTAAAGGAACATGGCTTACCACAAAATCTTCAAACTGCTGACGTGACTGTTCCGGCATGAAGTGCCTGAAGTTGGTTTCAATCGGACCCGGCACCAACGTGTTGACGCGGATACCGCGTTCAGCCAGCGCAGATGCCCAGCTTTTGACCATAGCAATAACGGCACCTTTCGTCGCTGCATACAGGCTTGTCATCGCCGCTCCTTAATATACAGATGAGGATGATGTCACTAGAACGGATGCACCTGAATTAAGTGATTTGGAGAGAGCTGCCAGCTGTAGCATCGGACCGCGCACATTAGCGTTCATCATACGATTGAAAGAATCTGCCGTAACAGATTCCGGAGAGCCTACCTCTGCATAGCCGGCATTAAGCCATAATCCATCAAGTGAACCCCAGCCGCTGATAGCTTCCCCCAGTCCGTTGATGTCAGTTTCGCTTGCAGCATCGCTTTTCAGAATAAGCGATGTCACAGGAAGCAAGCTGCGTGCACATTCCAGCCTTTCGTCATTAAGCCCCGTAATGGCTACGTGGCCACCTTCAGTAACAATACGCTGAGCGCCTGCCAGCCCCATGCCACTGGTGCCGCCCGTGATCAGTATACGTTTACCCTGAAATCTTCCCATGTTTACTTCCGTTACCTGGCTGCAGAATCAGCATTTACCTTACGTAAAAAAAACACTATTCGTCATCTGTTTCATCACGCAACCATGGGAACGACTGGATTGATGCTTGTACGACCGCTTCTGGCACAAAGCGGACTGAGTCAGATGAACGTCTGCTAAGAGCGAAGAACGGACCTTGCTAAAAGAAGGTGTATCAGAAGCTGAGCACCACAGAGGGTCTGATATTCTTTTAGATACAGAAGCCCGGAGAAACCGAACCTCTGTAAAGCCTTATTAAGCGTAGATAATCACTAGATTTGCGCTGAGCCACCGTCAACAAACAGTTCGCTTCCGTTAACGAAACTGCTGTCATCCGATGCCAAGAACAGTGCCGCAGCGGCCACTTCTGCGGGGTCAGCCAGCCGGCCCAGCGGCGTGGTGGATTCAACCGCACGGATCATTTCACTGTTGAATGTCTCGTCAGGTGAAAGACCATGCCAGCCTGGAGTCGAGGTTGCGCCTGGCACCAGAATATTAACCCGAATCTTTTTCGGTGCCAGCTCAAGGATCCATGCCCGTGCAAAATTGCGCACGGCAGCTTTGCTGGCGCTGTAAACGCTAAATGCCGGCACGCCGGTCGTGGCACTGGTAGAACCGGTCAGTATGACTGAAGCTCCCTCTTTCAGTAAAGGCAGCGCTTTCTGTACGGTAAAAAGTGTGCCTTTAACATTGGTGTCAAAAATTCGGTAATAATGCGCTTCAGTAACATCCGCCAAAGCGGCGAAATCTCCGCCGCCAGCGTTGGCGAAAAGTACGTCAATATGCCCGGCCTGCCGCTGAACTTCCTGAAAAAATGCCTCAAGATCCTGCATTTTAGAGATGTCGCTGGGTATCCCCACCGCATTATGGCCCACTTCCAGAACAGCTTGTTCGAGTTCGGCTGCACGACGTCCCGTCATAAAGAGCTGCGCGCCCTCCGCGGCAAAACGCTTCGCCGATGCCAGTCCGATGCCACTGTTAGCGCCAGTAATAACCACAACTTTTCCTGTCAGTTTGCCCATGTTTTTGTCCCAATTGCGAAGTAAAAAAAGATAGTAACGCTATACCTTCTTATGTAACAGTACCTACCTAAAGGTATGTATAAGGAAAAAGTTATGGAGCCGATCTGCGGCCTTGATGTGGCCTTTCGTTATATTGGCGGTAAATGGAAACCCGTTATGTTATTCCATCTTCAGTTTGGTCCGCGTCGTTTTGGAGAACTCAAACGACTCGTTGAAGGTATCAGTGAAAAAGTGCTGATCCAGCAACTCAAAAATTTAACAGAGGACGGCATTCTGGTAAGACATGATTTCCAGGAGGTGCCGCCTAAGGTTGAATACAGCATCACTGAGTTTGGTCGTTCGCTGGCGCAGGCGTTACAACCTCTTTGCGAATGGGGAAACGCTAACCGCTTTCGCCACCAGGCTGAAGAACAGCAGTAAAGGGATGCCTGACAGGCATAGGGTGCGTGTCTGAAACCAGATAATATTCAATGGAGAGAATGGCAATCGATAGGGATGAGGTGATTGCTGATTTTAACAGCAAGATTGACCTGCTCCCCGTTGATAGATATACGCATCTGGCACAAAGCGGACAAGCTAACTGAGCTGAGGTCCGCTATGAGCGAGAATCGGACATTGCAGATATCGCGATGTATAAATCTTTGGAAAGCAGGTCACAGATCCATGTTCTCATGACCCCGCAAAGAGTGACTCCCGGCTAATTAGCAAATCGGATTAAAATGGGTGCTCATGAGGGAGGATTTTTCTCTGCTGCCTCACCACGTATGACCATCCAGATCCCGACAGAAGAAACCGCCATACCGAAAGCCATCTGCCAGGAAAGGGGCTCATTGAACATAGCCCATGCCCAGATCATTGTGACAGGTGGACTGAGGTACAGCACGGTGGTAACACGGGTTGCTGAGCTCCGGCGTAGACAAATCCAGTAGAGACCGTAGCCACCAAAAGTTGGCAGAGTCGCCGTCCATAAGACGCTGAGCGTGAACCCTAATGTGGGGATTGGTGCCAGGTCGCCGTTAATGCCGCCAATTACAGCAAAGGCAATTACCGCGACGAAACACTGGAGCCAGAGATTGGGCAAGAGATCCATTGACTGTGAATCATTACTGCGTTTCTGCCAAAGCGTTGCTACTGCAAGCGACAGCATACCCGCTACCGGCAAACCATAAGCCCAGAGTGGGGCGTTGCCAAAAGTGAGCACGTTACGGGTCACCCATATCACGCCGAGCAGTCCCGTGAGTAGCCCAAGCCAGACCCGGGTGGCTAACCGTTCCCCCAAAAATGCTGTCGCCAGCAGCGCCATTCCCAACGGAAGCAGATCAGCACACAGGGCTGCGAGTCCCGCCGGGACACCCAATGCAATCCCCTGGGTCACACCGATCATATATCCGACCATGGCCAGCAGGCCAATTCCGGCATTTATCATTAGCACTCTGGGAGGTGTTTTTAACAGGGGTCGGTACACGAAGGGTAAGAGGAGCAGCGTTAACAAAACATAGCGCCAGAACACGACCAGTAATGCCGGGGCATAATTAATTGAAAAGCGTGCGCCGATAAAACCTGAACTCCAGGAAAACAGTAAGGCAACCTCAAGCAGGGGCAAAGGAATGGTATAAAGCCAGTTAAGGCTTAACGACTTTTTTCTTTGAAATTGATTTATTTTGCTCATTCCAAAAAGGTAATAGATGGGTGTAATCTGGTAAATCAAAATGATATGTACAACTGGTTTAAAGAAGGTAAACATTGACCACAACGCTTTCTATCGAGCTACTTCGCACTTTTCATGCTGTCGTACGAACAGGAAAATTCAGCGCTGCAGCTAAACTCCTCCATAAGAGTCCTGCGGCAGTGAGCATTCACATTCAGCGTCTGGAGGTCGTTGCAGGTGGGCAGTTACTGCAACGCGATAATCAGTCCGTAATGCTGACTGCACTAGGGAAAAAGCTTCTGCGCTCAACAGCAGAGCTCCTGCGCTCGCATGATCAGATACTGGCTGACCTTCATGGGGCGAATCTCACCGGGCGAATCATCCTTGGCATGCCTGATGAGTATGCTGCTCAGGTTATCCGGGAGATACTTCCTCCATTTAGTGCGGCGTGGCCGAACGTTGTAATGGAGTTGAAAATGGGGCCCAGTAACGAGCTTGAAGAGTGGATAGATCGAGGAAAACTGGATGCGGCAGTGGTCGTCCAGCCTAAAGAAAAAACCAGTCCCGATGCGCAGTTGTTAATGTCAACCACGCCCGTCTGGGTAGGTCCTCTGAACAATACTGTGGCGCTTGAAACCCCCCTGCCTCTGGCTGTCTACGCAGCGCCATGTATTTATCGTAAGGCTATTACCGCCTCGCTCAAAGCTTCAGGTCGACGTTCGCGCATCGTGCTGGAGAGCCATTCAAGTAAGGCGGTCCAGGCATGTGTCGAAGCAGGACTGGCCGTAAGTTTAATGGATCGGGGAAAGGTATCAGGCCACATGGTTATTCTTGAGAATATGCCTACTATTCCTGACCATAATATCGTGTTCATACGAAGCGCCCAATCATATGGGGACGAAGCTGTAGATCTGCTTTCAAAAGCGCTTCATCAATCATTCCGGCTTTAAATGGCTAATAAGATGACTGCAATCAGATGTTCTTATCTCATCATTACTGTGTGAAAGGTTTCCTTGTAAAAAGCACTCCTGTTTCTTTTACCCAGTTATCGATTAGTCTTTGGCAAATATCGCTGATATGTCCCTGTAACATAAAAATGCTCTGTTATGTTGGATTTTATACATAAGTAATGTCCGCTCCTGAAATAAGGCTGCAGTTGCAGCCCTCGCAAGTCAGACTTTAATCGACGCAGATACCTCCAGAACATCAATTTCCGCAGGCTGCATCAGAAACTTTCAGCAACGGTCCCTGCCATCATCATTAATCGTCCGCCGGTCCGAGCCATGACATAACCTGTCAGCGGCGAAACCAGCCCCATGACCAGCATGGCAACGGTAAGGCCAGAGAAAGTCACCACCGGAGACCAGCCCGTCTCTGCCATGATGGCGGTTCCGAAAACGCCGGGCATGTAGAACGTAATTCCCCAGTTGATAAGCTGTGCCATACCAACGCAGAAAATATTGCGCCCGGTCAGATGTCCGTCTGTCATCAATTGCTCTCCGCAGGCGTGGCGTCGCCCTGTCCGAGCGTGCGCTGCAGAATGACCGTATCGAGCCAGCGCCCATGCTTAAATCCTACCGACCGGAGTGTGCCGGTGATGCTGAAGCCTGCGGCACTATGCAGAGCAAGAGAGCCCCTGTTTTCGCTATTTCCCACCACGGCTACGAGCTGGCGAAAGCCACGGGCTTCTGCCCAGGCTATCGCATGGGATAACAACATTTTACCGGTGCCTCGTCCCTGATAATTGACATCCATATAGACGGAATCTTCCAGGGTAAAACGGTAGGCGCGACGTTCCCTGTAAAAGGAGAGGTAGCAATACCCCCGGACCTGTCCGTCCTCAACCGCCACAAACCAGGGCAGTCCTGCTGAACGCACCTTTTCCAGTCGGGCTGCTATTTCAGCTGCATCCGGCGGTTCGGTTTCAAAAGTAGCGGTGCCCTGTAATACGTGGTAAGCATAAATCTGCTGGATAGCAGGAATATGTTTTTTATCTGCTTCTGTTATTTCCATCGGTAAGGCTCTTTTTCTTCTGAGAAACAAAGACTAACCCGGGTAAATAATTTCAGTCAGACTGCGGGACTTATCAGCGGTATAAGGAAAACTTTGACATGGCAAACCTGAACCTGGATCACCTTACGACTTTCAGGATGGTCATCAGCCGGGGCAGTTTCTCTGGCGCAGCAGACGCTCTCGGACTCTCACAACCTGCTGTCAGCCTGCAGATAAGACAGCTGGAGCAGACACTCCAGGTCCGCCTGATTGAGCGAACCAGCCGGGGAATAAGACCCACTCCAGCGGGGCTGACTTTTTCTGAGCACTGTATAAAAATTGATTCAGTAATCAATACAGCCATTGAGTCAGTGTCTCTGCACTCAGACGACATAACCGGCACCGTTACTGTCGGCATGGGGGCAACGGCCTGTATTCATCTTCTGCCTCCCGTACTGCAGCAGCTGCGACAGGCACATCCTCTGCTAAAAGTAGACGTCCGCACGGGCAATACTTCCGATATTGTCCGGAGCGTGGAGGAGAATCGTATAGATATTGGGCTTGTAACACTTCCAGCTAACGGCAAATGCCTGAGAGTAAGCCCGCTGGGCACTGATGAGTTTGTTGTGATCATGGAAAAGGATGCACCAGATCAGAGCGTGAAACCGCTGTCTCCCGATGCCCTTTTGTCACTGCCGCTGATTGTTTTTGAACCTGGGAGCGGGACACGCGCCTTGATCGACGAATGGTTTCATAATGCCGGGCTAACTGTCAGCCCCATGATGGAGCTTGGCAGTATTGAGGCCATTAAAAAGATGGTACGTTCCGGTCTGGGCTACAGCATCGTTCCCCGTATGTCTGTTGCAAATATTGATGAAAGGCAGGGTCTGAGTCTTTACTCTGTGACGCCCTCGCTTCATCGAACTCTGGGGACAGTAATGCGAGAGGATCGGATTGTCAGCAGGGGCATGAGTGTCATACTGAAAAGACTACAGGCTGGTTTTGCAAAAGATGAAATCAGCTAAGTATTTCCGGATAAAGTTGTCTGGCAGCGGCGGCTGGTTTGCTCCAGACAATATCCCTGCAGCTTAAGCCACCGGTGGCCTCTTCCGGCACACCGCGGCGGTCAGAATAGATCTCCCGCCACCTTAAGCTCTCCGGCACACCGGGACGTTGGCCTGATTACGCTAACTGGCAGACAGCTTAACTTCGCCGAACCGCCAGAAGCGGCGTTTCGGGTCTTATGGCCTGGGTCTGTTAGAAAGTAAGTGTGACATTCGATATGTAACGAAGAATGGCGTTTGCATCACGTGCGGGAACAATGTCGGTTAAGGGCTAAATGCAGTCTTTTGCTAATTACTCAGTAACAGAGTTGGTATGCTTTGGCTTTCCTCTAAATGACACTCTCACAGGGGGACGGATATCATGAAGCAGGTCAGAATCTATACACTCAAAGACAGACAGTCAGCAGAAATTTATTTTCACAGACACTGGCCCCGACACATGGTCTCTCTTCCGGCCTTTGGTATATATGTCAATCATGTTTATCTGGGGAAAGAATGTCAGGTCATTGCAACAGTGACGTATCAGGAAGGGGCCGAAATAGAAGCCTTAAATCAGAAATATATGACCAGCAAGGAGTTCATGTCTGACATGGACGGCTTTGATATGTCTTCAATCCTTCGCGTGGATGAAATCAGCATTAAAGAATCGCTTTTCTGACTTCGTAACGTTCTGAACCAGCACGAGTGTTCCGGTCTCAGTCATTTAAATTAATACGCAGCCACCAACCAGCCCTTAAGGCGTGGCTCAGATACAAAGCATTTTACCGGTCCGCTTACGGTATCAAGCGGACTGACGTCAGGCTAAGGTCTGCTATTAACGATGATCAGGCATCACCGATGTAAGGGCCTTACCTGCCGGTAACACGTTTATACAAAAATCTGGCGACCCGGCCTGGAATGCGTCCAGCCAGGCTTGCCCCAGTCTTGTGCGTTTCTCAATCTTATCCCACTGGCGTGAAGTGATGTCAGCCATACGCTTTTGAGTGGCGTTAGCCTTTCCATTACCCGAAGCGTTATATTGCGCAATGCAAGTTCAGTATCAAGGTTGGAAAACGCTTTCAAGTCAGTTGGGATAACATTATTTTGAGATACCCACATACCGACCTCTCCTGTTGGTTCAAAGCCATCTACTGGCAATTCATATCTGTAAATTTTCCCGCTTTGAAAACGTGATAGCCATGCATGTTCAATACAGGCAATCGCCGTAGCCTGAGAGTCACTGCCCATCCATTTTTCAATGTCCACTCTGCTTGTGTCAGGTCGTGGCCAGTAAATGATACGTGGACACTCACGAGGGAAAAGATAAAGTAATTCATGCGCTTCATCCGTAGCCCATATCAGTGAGCCGTTTAACCACTCCTGCCCGGCAGGTCGATCAACATGAACCCTTAACTGGCGAGGTTTAAATAGAGTAATATCAGAATTATCACTGAAATGAAAAAGACGCATTAAGACTCCGTTTAAAATGAATCGAGAACGCCAAACAACTAATATTGAATAAATAAAGTTTCGTCTTTATGAATGATTTCTTAAATTAATTTTTCAGGCAGGCAGATATTGATCATCTTTGAAACTGGATGTGTGAAGCGTCCATTTCTGGCACATAACTGCTGATACATAATGAGGTTTGTAAAAAAATGCCCCTATGTACATAAAGTCACCCTGGATAGGTGCTGGTCAGATGAGAATGAGAAGCACGTCAGGAGCTTGTCATGTAAAACTTTCAAGGAGTCAGGAGAGACGATTATAGTTATCCGAGACGAGGAAAAACATGAGTTAGCCTCATGACGATCAGGCAATTCTGCCCTTTAAAAGATAACTACTCATGTTTGTAATCCGTCATTGAAGACAGCCGTCTGAAGTGTTCTCTCAGGATATCTGTTAACTCAAAAATACACTCGAGATGTGTGCTGCCCTCAACAATTCGCCTGGTTAAATGCGGATTGCCGCATCTCCTGAAAAACTCATCCATTCTGCTTACATCAAACAGTTCGTCATGCTCAGCAAGCATGATTGTTAGTGGAATCGAAATCGCTTTGAGTTGCCTTGCTGGATTACGAGGGGTAAGGGCATTAGCCATATTAACGCTATAAGTCTGAACGAAGTCCGGCCTCGAATTGAGCACCTCACAGGGAAATTTAAGCCTTACTCCCGTAGAATGACCACAAAGAAAACCCCCACTCATTGCATTGATTATGAAGCTCCAGCGGTTTATCGATGCAAAGGGAATGGAAGAATCCCGGTTCAGATTCGGGGGTGAAAAAGGGCCTAACGCTGGGGCTAGCAAAATCAGGCTTTCAACTTTCCGCGATAGAGAATATTGCGTAAAGTAGTTGATCAGCATGCCACCGCCACTGGAATGACCAAGCAAATGAACCCTGGCATCATTAAAAGAAGCGCGAGCATAATCGATGACTTCATCAACATCCTGCCAGATTTGCTCAGGGCTTGAAGCATCCCCTCGGATTCCCGTTGAGCGACCGTGCCCACGGATATCAATGAGATAAACACAGACGGGTAGAGCGGAGCTCAACTGTCTTGCAAGAATGTCGTAACCAGCATCAGAGTTAACACCACCACCGTGATATACGATGAGAACCTCATCCACGATCGTTTTTGGCTCATATCTCCTTATATACAACCCATTGAGTTGTCTTTCGATGACTTTAGCAGGAGGAAGTAACTGAGCATTGAGCTGTTCAAAGCGCTCGATAAAACGGGTGAAATCAATCACGTTTGAATTCCTTATTAACAAGATTCACTGCCTGTGAAGTTCTAACATCAAGCATGCACATTGTACTGTATGTGAGGGAAAGCTTTTATCATAAGCGTTCTTTGACGCTCCCCTACTGAGCCTCATGGAGCATTTCTGCGGACTGACGTCAGGCTGACGTCTGCGAGGAGCGAGCATTGTTTATACGTATGCCTTAGAATCAGAGGCTCGGCTACATTACGTGCATAATCGATATGCTATCGGAACGGGAAAATCACGGAAAAACTCATGGACAACACTTCGCTGGTTACACTCTTAAAATTTAAACGCTGGATTGATGCTGAAACGCTAAAGGTGATTAAAGGCATCAGTGAATCTGCCTATGCAGAAAAGCGTCATCTGATGCTTAGACTGATGAACCATATTTATGTGGTTGATATGATCTTTAGAGCAAATATTTCGGGGCATAAGCATGGCTACACTGCCCTCAACACCCCTGAAACACCCTCAGCAGATGAACTTGAAGTTAAAATGAACGACTGTATAAACTGGTATATCCAGCGCGTAAGTTCGATGTCTCCTGCCGATTTAAAAGAAACAATTAAGTTCAGCTTTGTCGATGGTAGTGAAGGAGAAATGACTGCTGCAGATATGATAAATCACATGCTCTTTCATGGTTCTTACCATCGCGGGGCGGTGGGCTGGTTAATTTCTGAGTGCAAGGGTACTCCGCCAAAAGATGTGCTGACAGTTTTCCTGAGAGATCATAATCACTGACAGATATTTTCTTCAGCTCTTTAACGATCTGGTGATTTCGATGGCCGCTTTGGCAGGAAGCCAGCCTTAATAACAATAATTTTTGGGTAAAGACGTTAGAAACAATGCTTAGAGTTTTCTCAACATTATGGCGGAATTGCCAGCATACAATCTGTTCAACAGCACAGACTTTATACCCACACTGCCTGTGCGAATCGCCGTTCCACAGCAAATGTTGATTATTAGATCGTTGATCTGGTACTCACATAACGTCTTCGCTGAGACCGGAGGTCCAAACTGAGCGGGAAGCGGACATCACCAAATTTTTGTGTTACTTGTGTGCGTATTCATTTCAGCCAGCAACCAGCGCTCAAAACTGTTTAGAGCTGGCTCACTTATATGCGTGTCCGTGGGTTTTATTAAACAGAATCTTTTGCTCAGGCTATCTGATGCAGGCCACGGTGAAACAAGTGTGCCGCAACTTAATTCATTCTCAATATACTTACGAGGAACTAATGCGACTCCCTGCCCCGCCATTACGGCCGCGATGGCCATTTCATGCAGATCGTACCGCGCCCCCTGCGCCGGGTTATCAAGCTCTATTCCACTCTCCTGCGCATAGCGATGCCATGCATCAGGATTCTGCCGCCGATGAATGCGCGGAAGTTTATTTAATTGCTGATTGACGTCATCATCAGTTAACAAAGCAGGATGGCAGACAGGCAGCAGATTTTCCTGAAACAGAAATTGCACACGCATACCTGCCCACGCGGAATGCTCAAAATGAATCACCGCATCATAACCACTGCCAGGCAAAATAAAAGGATCCGTTCTGGCGGCAATATTTAACGTTATTGCCGGAAACAATGCGTTGAAGCTGTTCAAACGGGGAATAAGCCAGCGGCTGGCAAAGGTCGGCAGGACGGCGATATCAAGGCTTTGACTGCCTTGTGGCAGGCCCAATATGTATTGCGTATCTCTTTCAAGGCGCTCAAGGATTTCACGCACGTGATGCGCGTAGCGCGCGCCGACCGGATTAAGTTTTACCCGGCTTCCCACACGGTCAAACAGTTTACAGTTCAGCAACGCTTCCAGGCGCGCAATCTGACGGCTAATCGCCCCTTCTGTTAAGGATAACTCTTCTGACGCCCGGGCAAAGTTTCCGTGTCGCGCTGCAGCATCAAAAGCCTGAAGCGACGCACTACTGGGTATTTTTCTGCGCATATAAAAGCTCTTTGCTCTTGCCTTTAGTGACTAAATATCACTGACACATGACATATTATCGATTTTAAGCGATTAAACCAGCTTGTAGCATGATGAAAAATCATTGAGCAAACCTGTTTGCTTGCGTTGATAACTCATGTGGAGATGGGCTGATGTTCTATACCGTAGAGTGTTCATATAACGATGCTGAAAGCGAGGCTGACTGGAATGCGTTTTACAGCCAACAAAAGTTACCCGCATTAATCTCTGTTACTGGCTTTACTACCTCTCAACGTTTTCGTGCTCTCAAATCTGGCTGCCCTGCTTATCTTGCTATTCACACCGTCAATGATGCGGAGGTGCTCAGCAGTGAGGAGTACCGTTTAAAAGGAGGCGGTAATTTCTCCCGCTGGCAGGCCTTCATTACTGACTGGCATCGTAACCTGTATGCCGGCGAAGGCCTGATCCCAGGGCTCTCTGCCGATGAGATTCTGCTTATCAGCACTAAGACAATTGACGTCCTGGAGACCGAGCTGGGCTATCACGGACTTGAAATGGATGCGGTGGCGCTGGATAAATCACCTTTACATCGCGTTATCTATGCCCTGCCTTATGAAATTGCTTCGCCCTTCATGGATATGCCCGGAGTGTACCTCTACGAGTCCCTTATTCCGCAATTGCAGAGCACTGAAAAAGGGATGCGATAACATCATGCCTAATCTGACTTTTTATTTTTCTGAAAACCACGCTGACCGGTTCAAAAATCTCTGCGATTTTACCGACGCATGCAGCGCCCTCTGCTGTGACATCCTCGGGGCAGACCGCGAAAATGTGCATATCATTTTTATTGTTGTAAAACCGGGCTGTGGGCAGCCGGTGTACGCCGAGCTCTTTTATCGGCTGACAACATTGAGAACCCCTGAAGTGATGGAGAATTTTATGCGAGAACTGGATATTGTCACCCAACACACCTCTGGTCTGACGGCCCGAATACGCTGCTTTGGCTCACAAGCAGAACACCTTTTCGCCCGCAACTGACCCCGAGGTCGTGATGATCAATCCTTTTCCGTTCCGCCAGGTTGGCGATTTTCAGATAACCGCGCTAAGTGACGGCACGATAAATGCCAGTCTGGAGCTGCTATCAGGTATTGAAAACGCTGATGCGGGCGCTATTCAGTACCGTGCCGGAATCGATAAACCCGGTGATATCCATATTAACTGTTACCTTATTCGCGGCCGTGGACGGGTGATGCTGGTTGATGCTGGCCCCGGCGCGCCGGGACACCTTATGGCAAATCTTGCTGCATTGGGCGTCCGCCCTGATGACGTGGATACCGTTTTATTAACGCACTGCCATCCGGATCATATTGGAGGCCTGCTCGATGCTGAAAAAGAGCCGGTTTTTAAATGCGCTGAAATTATTCTGCACCCTCTCGAAGCGCAGTACTGGCGGGATGATAAAAAACGCGAAATGGCGAATGAGCGCGGGCAGCGTAATTTTTTGCTGGTACGGCAAACCTTAAATGTTTATGCCCCAAACATCCGCTTTTTCAACGGTGGGAAAATAGCTGAAGAGATTCTTCCAGTATTTTTACCAGGCCACACGCCTGGGCATACCGGTTTTCGCATCGATTCCGGGAATGAGAGATTATTAATATGGGGCGATATTGTCCACTACCCGCATATTCAGTCAGCACAACCGGCTGTTTCAATTTTATTCGACGTCGATCCTGCTCAGGCCGGGGAGACACGTAAAAAAATAATGGAACAAGCGGTCAGCGAGAAACTGCTCATTGCAGGCATGCATTTAAATCAGGCAGGATTTGCCCGTGTTCACAGGGATGGGAGTACATACCGCATCTTCTATTCCGATGAATAAGCAGATATGCCTGAGGAGCACACCCATGTTTAAGACCGTTCAATATCACCAATGTCCGCTTCTGGCACAGGGTAGGTCGCCCCCAAAAGTTTCTCCAAAATAAAAAGTGACCTTATTCACATAAAGTCACTTCAGATAGATTTTAGCCTGATGAGAACGGGAAGCCTGCACTCAAATCAGTGCCTTACTCCTTTCTTCGTGGTCAGCATCTTACCCAGCCCGGCCGCCTTCGCGAAGTGTAAGACGTGCCAGCTGCCGGGATTTTCGCCCCGCTACCACCATCGCCACAACAAACACCAGCGCAAACAACACAACGATGGTTGGCGCTGGGGCGCTGTCGATAAAGAACGAGAGGTAAACCCCACTCAGCGACACCAACACCGAAACCACGACCGCCACCAGTAACGCATGCGAAAAACGACGGGTGAGAAGCACCGCAATAGCGCCAGGTGCTATCAGCAGAGAAATTGACAGGATAATCCCCACCGCTTTCAGCGTCGCCACAATGGTCAATGAAACCATGCAGAGCAGCCCGTAATGCAGCCAGCGCGCCGGTAAGCCAGAGACCTGAGCCTGCTGCGGATCGAAGCTGAACAACATGAAGTCACGCCACTTCACCGCAATCACCATTACGATGACCGCTGCGATAACAAATGTCTGAAAAATATCCGCGCCAGTAATGCCCAGCATGTCCCCAAACAGAATGTGATCGAGATGCACTTCAGGTTTCACGGCGATATACAGGATTAGCCCCACAGCGAACATGCCAGAGAAGACGATGCCCAGCACCGTATCCTGTTTGATACGGCTGTTGTCCTGCAAAAAACCGCTGGCGACAGCGCAGAAGAGACCCGCGACGAACGCGCCCACCCCCAGCGGCAGCCCCACCATCCAGGCGAGCACAATGCCGGGAAACACCGCATGGCTCATGGCATCGCCCATCAACGCCCAGCCTTTCAGCACCAGAAATACTGACAGCAACGAACAGGGGATGGCTACCACCAGCGCGATGAGTAACGCACTGTTCATAAAAGCGAACTGGAAAGGTTCTAAAATCCACATCAGCCAGGCTCCTCATCAGGTTGCTGGCAGCTGCGACGCCGGTTAGCCAGCAAGCCATGTTTCGGCGCAAACACAAACGCCAGCAGGAACAGCAACGTCTGCGCCACCACAATGATGCCGCCCGTTGCGCCATCTAAGTAGTAACTCACCCAGGCACCGAGGAAACTGGTGATGCTGCCAATCGCGACGGCAATCATCAGCAGACGCGGAAAGCGATCGGTGAGCAGCCACGCCGTTGCGCCCGGTGTTACCACCAGACAGATCACCAGGAACGCGCCGACCGTTTGCAGCGCCGCCACGGTTGAGACTGCCAGCAGCGTAAAAAACAGAACTTTCAGGCGTTCAGGCCGTAATCCGATGGCGCGTGCGTGATTTTCATCAAAAAAGGTGACCATCAGGTCTTTCCACTTAAACAGCAGTATGATGATCGACAGTCCGCCAATCAGCGCCAGCTGAAGGATATCCGCGGGCGCAATCGCCAGAATATTGCCCAGCACAATTGTCTGAATGTTCACGGCAGTCGGATTGAGCGACACCATAAACAGCCCGAGACCAAAGAATGAAGAGAAGATGAGACCGATGATCGCATCTTCTTTTAATCGGGTGCGCTGATTAAGCAGCAGCATGCTGCCCGCCGCCAGACCACCTGAGAGAAATGCCCCCAGCGCAAACGGCAGCCCCAGCATGTAAGCGCCTGCAACACCCGGCACGATAGAGTGAGAAAGGGCATCACCAATCAGCGACCAGCCTTTCAGCATGAGGTAGCAGGAGAGAAATGCGCAGAGTCCGCCAACCATAGCGGAGACCCACATCGCGTTGAGCATGTAGTGATAGCCAAAAGGCTCCAGTAGCAGTTCCATGGTCAGTTCCCATCTTCACGTGTCGTGCGAGGCGCAATAAAAGGCCGTTCGTCATCAGTGATGATCTGATCGTCCAGCCCTTTCACCATGACATGACGCAGTACGCCGCTGAATGCGCGCTCAAGGTTTGCGGCAGTAAAGGTGGTCCGGGTCGGGCCGCTGGCCAGAACAGTGCCTTTAACCATGACGGTGTAATCGCAGAACTCGGTAACGGACCCCAGATTATGTGTGGAAACCAGCATGGTCTTGCCTTCATCGCGCAACTCACCCAGCAGACTGATGATTCTGGCCTCTGTCTGAACGTCCACGCCGGTAAACGGCTCATCCAGCAGGATAACGCTGCCCTGCTGGGCAATGGCGCGTGCCAGGAATACCCTTTTCTTTTGCCCGCCAGAAAGCTCACCGATCTGACGATGGCGGTAGTCAAGCATATCGACCCGCGCCAGCGCCTCGCTGACAATCTGCTGGTCGTGCGGTTTAGGCCGGCGTAGCAGGCCCATATGACCGTAGCGCCCCATCATGACGACATCCTCAACCAGCACCGGAAAAGACCAATCCACGTCTTCCGACTGTGGCACATAGGCTACAAGACTTTTGCGCAGTGCCTGGCGCGTCGGCATACCCAGCACCGAGATGCTGCCGCTGGCAAGCCGGACAAAACCCATCAGCGCTTTAAACAACGTTGACTTACCTGAGCCATTCACGCCTACCAATGCCGCAATCGATCCGCCGGGTACGCGGAAACTGGCGCCATGCAATGCGGTGTGACCGTTACGATAGGTCACGGTGACATCAGAAACCACGATGGTATCGGTCATTTTGCTCTCTCCCCCGCTTTAATGCCCTTGACCAGTGTCTCTGTGGTGACGCTAAGCAGATCAAGATAAGTCGGCACCGGTCCCTGAGCGGTGCTCAGTGAGTCAACGTAGAGCACGCCACCGTAATACGCACCGGTTTCCCTGGCGACCTGTCGGGCGGGCTTATCCGATACCGTGCTTTCGCTGAACACCGCCGGAATTGCATTTTTTTTCACCTGATCAATGACGTTTCTTACCTGTTGCGGCGTGCCTTGCTGGTCAGCATTAACAGGCCAGAGATAGAGTTCTTTCATACCCAGATCACGTGCCAGATAGGAAAAAGCGCCTTCGCTGGTGACCATCCAGCGCTTATCCGCTGGAATCCCGGCAATCTGTTGCCGTAATGGATCCAGCGCTGCGGTGATTTTTTGCTTATAGGCTGCTGCGTTCTGACGATAGATATCCCCATTAGCGGGGTCATATTTCATCAGTGCGTCGCGAATGTTATCGACATAGATCAGTGCATTGTCCGGGGACATCCACGCGTGAGGATTTGGTTTTCCGTTGTAGGGCCCCTCGCTAATTCCCATTGGTTTTACACCAGCAGAGACCACGACTTCCGGAACACCATCCAGATGCTGGTAGAAGCGCTGAAACCAGCGTTCGAGATTCAGCCCATTTGCCATGATGAGCTGCGCACCCTGGGCACGCTTAATATCGCCGGGCGTAGGCTGATATTCATGTATCTCAGCACCCGGTTTAGTAATGGAAGTGACTTCAGCAGCCTCGCCCGCCACGTTTTTCGCCATGTCAGCAATGACCGTAAACGTTGTCACAACCTTAAATTTTTCTGCTGCATTACAACTGGCAGCCGTCACCAGAGTCAGCAAAGCACTCAGTAACAAGGTGGCTATTGGTTTTATTGTCGTCATCAGAGCGGTCTCCAGAGTTGATTAAGAAAAGAGCATAATTAGCATAGGCTATTCTTTATAGCACAGGCTATACCGTTGATGTAGCGCGTGGATGTGAAGTTTCTTCAGTTGTGAAGCCTGAATGTCAATTTCTGTAAGAAGTTGCTTTATTTTATTGATATACAATAATTTTTTTATTTCATGAACGCGTGCACAGTGAATTTATCTGGCGACTCTCTGCTTTTTCACGCCAGCAAAAATAAATGCAGAAGCGATTAACGTGTCAGGATAAAAGCAATCACCCTGCGCATTTAACAGAGGCAGGTGTATTAGCGAATTGCACAGGCATGACACATGCAACCCTCAACGATTAAAATAATATTATTGATAGGTAGAATTGATTAAGTTACGTGAATTTTTTTGCTACAGTTAATGTTACTCACCGCAATCACACAGGAGGATATTTTGTATTTTTCCAGCGACGAAAAAGCGAATGTCATCATTGGCGAAGCTGCAATGAACCTGTTTAATGCCGGTCAGGAAGTGAACGTTGAACTTTTGATTAATGAGCTAAAAGTGATGGCTGGATCTGAAGTTAATGATAATCGTCTTGAGCAGATACAGCATGCGCGTCAATGGCTGATGGGGTTCAAAACTATCGGTTCCCGCAGCACCAGCCCCGCGAACTGGTTATCAACAACATTTGGTAAAGAACCTGCTGACCCGCTCTCCGCGGATGACATTTTCCTGAAGCATTAACCTTACCCACGCCTGTTTACCGACCTGCCTGTACAGGTCGGAGCACTTTAGCAGTGAAAACCGTACAGGTATTTGGTACAATTTTCCCCTCACCACACACTCTCTTAACTTATTGATTTAAATCAATTAGCACTTTTTGCACAAAAAAACTAACCTCAAAAACCCAAAATTCTGTACAAGAATTCTAAAGATGTATAATTTGCACAACCTGTGTGCGATACATTTTAACCACCTGAGGACACCCACATGCGCCAGAACGGACAAGCCCCTGAAGCAATTGAAGCAATTAGCGATATTGCCCATTACTTCAATCAGGCTAACTCCCCTTCGCAACAGGAGACGCTGGGCTCAGTTGTTGTGGAAATTCTGCGTGCAGGGCATAGCCTGAGTCGTAAAGCGATTTGCAGTAAACTGTTGCGACGCCTTGAACTTGCCCCAACACCTGAAGAAGAGCGTCATCTGCACGAGCTCATTGCATTGCTTTTCCGTCGTGAAAGCTAATGCAAACACGGATTGATAGTCGCCAGTGATAGTCATTACAGTTTTTCAGGATGCCCGATTTAGTCACGCCGCCAGGATGGTTTACCCTAGTTAAAAAGCCCAGTACTGCCTTCCCGTATCAGGTGCATCTCTTCGCACCTGCAGAGAGATACGGACCCGCAGCATGGCCATTGATTCGCAATCAGAGAAGCCAGTATGTACAGAAGTGAAGATGAGAAACTGACAGATGTCATGATAGGTGAAGCCGTCCTGACATTACTCAAGTCAGACAAATCGGTATCCAGTAATGCCCTGATAGAACAGCTTGAACTCATGGCTGCGGATGCTGATGACAATGAAAAAGTGACCGTTATTCGCAAAGCCATCACTGAAGTCCGTAATGGCATGGTTGCTGCGCGCAAACGCGTTAAGGGTGACAGCGCTGAGCGTGATAATAAGTCACATCGCATGAACAGCGATGGCCCGCCCGATGGTTCGAAAAAACACTGATTGAAGGGTTAGATACCTGAATTACGCGGCTAGTTTAACCGAAGCGGCAGCCTGAAAAAGAAATGTTTTACGGCTGGTTGGGCAAAACGAAAACAGCGTCTACACTCGTTTTGACTATTCACATTGCTTCTGACTAATTTTCTTCAGAGAATGAAAAATCATGCAACACTCTTCATCAGATTCAACCATCATTGATTATTTTCGTAGCGAAGGCGATTTACTTGCTCCCGAAACAGAACTGCTGGGCGGTGTCATTCGTGACATTGTGGCCGACCAGGGGCGCGTAACGAATAAAGCGATTATCCTTTATTTGATTGCTGAACTTGAATGCACCTCCGATGTGGTCAGAATGGATGTGCTGCGTAAAACGCTGGAAATCGTTGTTGGCCGAACACCTGACGATACCGGCTTCTGATTCTCTGACCTGCGGTAACGCAGGTCAGGTTAACTGCTTGTCGAACCGCTAATTCTCATTCATTTCCCTGCGTCATTCTCCTTCTCCCTTCTCACGATTTTATTTCCCATAATCGACCTGTAAAAAGAGTGCGTCCAGTGATGTTGCAGGAACTTCATATTAATGATTACCGTTAAACCTATTTCCTGACGAAAATAAGCATTCCGAAAATAATAACGATAATAGAGCAGATTACCGCTTCAGTAATTAAACCCTTGCCATTTTCTCTGGCCAGCAATCTCAATAGCCTTTTTGATTTATATTTTTCAGAAGGTGAGAAAGCGTTTTATATGATCCTGAAGATCAAAACCAGGGGCAGCCATAATCATCAGAAAACGGATTTCGGGCACCTTATTCTCGCTGAAGTGAATCGATGCCGGTGAATGAACAGGCCAGGCGTCAGGGATGGCGCCAAAAACCGGCGCCATCAACCTCAATGCATCTTGCGGGTGAAAAAGGCTATCGCTTCCTGACACAGTGATTTAAGCCTGCTGTCACGGGTTTCTTCGCTCAGTCTGAACAGAGCGTCCGTAATATCGTGAAAATGAACTGGCTCTCCCGCCTTGATCAAATCACTAACTACCGCGCCAACCAGCGCACGGATTTCATTATCGTTGTCGTACTTCACACGACCTCCCGACGGTGTATGCATATACAGTCTATCACTAGCAGGAGGTAAAAAACAAAAAAGTGGTTTTTGTAAAAATATAAGCGAAGCGGCAAAGAGGTTACTATTTATACACTCACGGGATATTATCTTGCTTTATATTTGCCCGCTGTAACCCTTAACTTATAAATTGCTAAAATGGGGTTATGATCGCCGTAATCTAATTTCACTGTGACTGACCTTAACCAAAGCGCCCTATCCCGAAAACAGAATCCTGGCAGAATCTGATTATAAAAAATGTTCTCTCGAATCGCCGCAGGCTTGAGGGTCTGGAATATCCTGAACTGCGATTGTCAAATCACCATCCGAAAACAGCCCGCAGTGTGATAAAACTACTTTCATTCGCCGGCATCCCGAGTAGCACATGGCTAAATTTACCCTGAAACAGATTGCTGCCCAGTCGGGACTTAGCCTCGCAACCCTTGACCGTGCTCTCCATCAGCGCGGTAACGTTCATGCCCGAACGCTGCACCGAATTCAACAGGCAATAGCGGACCTGGAGTTGATGCAAAAGGCGGGGCTGGCAAAAGGCAGAACACTCTTTTTCGACGTGATCATGCATACGCCTGATCGCTTTCAGCCACTGATACGAGAAGCGCTCAGCAGTCAGATCGCCAGCTTTGCTGCCTTTAAAATTCAGCTGCGCTTCCACTTTGGTGCGAATCTTACGGCACAAGCGATTAACGCGCTGCTGAATAAAAAAGCGCTTTACAGCCACGGTGTCATTCTGAAAGCGGCCTGCTCTGGCGAGCTTAATCCCACTATTGAATTGATGCTGAAGCAGCGTATTCCGGTAGTCACCATGATGAGTGACTTACCCGACAGCGCGCGTCTGCGTTACATCGGCATGGACAACTTTGATGCTGGCAAGGTGGCAGCTTTTCTGATGTCAAAATGGTTGCGGGTTACTCGATCGCATATTGTGGCAGTGACCGGCAGTCACGATTTCATTGGTGAACAGGAAAGAATTCTGGGTTTTCAGCGAGCGATGCAACAGTTTGCGCCTCAGCATCAGGTGAGCGTGCTGGCTGGCGGGTATGGTATTGATGACAGGATGCATCAGTCAGTAACGGCGTTTTTGCGGAGCCATGCGGACGCGGATGCCGTTTACACCGTGGGCGGCGGTAATCCCGGCATACTGCGCGCGTTTGAAGAACAGAAGCGCCCTGTAAATGCGTTTATCGGTCACGATCTCGATCAGGAAAATTGCGACCTGCTTCAGGCAGGTAAAATTGATGCGCTGATTGAGCATAATTTACAGCTCGATGCGCTGCACGCCTTCCGAACCCTGCTGGCCTTTCATGGCTTTATACCCGAAACCGAACCGCCTGCACCCTACTCAAAAATCAATATTATCACCCGATATAACATGACGACCTGACATCTGCTCTGGCTATTAATAACGTCTGCTTATAGCCACATACGTGCTGAACAGGGTAATCAGGCACCGGCCAGGCGGTTACACTTAAGCTTTCCCTTAATAGCAGGAGTCAGTTATGAAAATTATTGCCAACGGATCGCAGCCTTCACGGAAAGGACCTGCAGAATATTTTACCGGCAGCGTTCGTATTGATGCCCCTTTCCAGGCAACCGAACCGGCCCGTGTGGGCGGTGCGACGGTGACCTTTGAGCCGGGCGCCCGCACTGTATGGCATACTCATCCACTGGGGCAGACCCTGATTATCACGCATGGACAAGGCTGGATTCAGTGTGAAGGTGAAGATATTCAGGTGATGAACGCCGGAGATATCGTCTGGATCCCGGAAAATGTGAAGCACTGGCATGGCGCAACGCCGGTCAATGCCATGACGCATATTGCTATCGCCGAGTCACTGAATGGCTCGCCGGTTGACTGGCTGGAGCAGGTCAGCGACCAGCAATACCAGCGCGACTAAACATAGCCGCTCACCCTGTTCAGAGCCTGACGTGATCGATTAGCGCCCTCATCTTGGGGGCCAGATTTTTGCGGCTGGGGAAATAAAGATAGAACCCGGCAAAACCGGGCAACCATTCATCCAGGATAGTAATGAGTTCGCCACGCGCGATGTAAGGCTGGAAAGTCTCTTCCATGCCAAAGCTGATGCCGCCTCCGGCGCAGGCGGTGCGAATCATCACCCCCATGTCGTTGGTGGTGAGCTGCGGATTGACGGCAACATCAAAATTACGCCCCTGCTCAGCGAACTCCCAACGATAAGGGGCTAATCCTGGGCCTTTTCGCCAGCCTATGCAGCGATGATTGACCAGTTCCTCGGGGTGTTGTGGTGTGCCTTCACGCGCGAGATAAGTGGGTGATGCCACCGCAACCTGACGTTGTGCGGTGGAGACAGGCACGGCAATCATATCCTGAGCAATCACCTCCCCCAGCCGTACACCCGCGTCATAGCCCTGCCCGACAATATCGAACTCCTCATCAGTAACGGTGATATCCAGCTCAACCTGCGGGTAAGCGGTGATAAAGCTCGCCAGCAGCTCTCCTCCCAGCATCCGCTCCGCAATTGATGAGATCGCCAGCCGAAGCTGACCGCGCGGCTCCGTGGCCAGTTCGGTGAGATCAGTGACGGCACGGTTAAGCTGGTTGATCGCCGGAGCCACCTCGGCATAGAGCCGTTGGCCAGCTTCGGTCAGCTGAACCGAACGCGTGGTGCGTTGCATCAGCGTGATATTAAGCCTGTCTTCCAGCCGTCGCAGACTCTGACTGATTGCCGGACGCGTGACGCCAAGCTTTTCTGCTGCGAGTCGAAAATTTCGGGTCTGCGCCACAATCACAAAGACTTCGAGAGCATTTTTATCGGCATTCATAGGTTAGATTGCGTTACCAGAGTGTGAAGTGTTTGGTGGATTATCTTTATAATCCAGCCACCGTATGATCGCCAGTGACAACCTTACTGGAGAAATACGATGACTCAGAAAGTGATTTTAATTACCGGCGCTTCAAGCGGTATCGGTGCCGGCATCGCACGAGAACTGGCGAAAACGAATGCGATTCTGTTGCTGGGTGCACGACGTGAAAACCGTCTGGCCGCGCTGGCTGAAGAGCTAAGGTTCAATGGTGCTGAGGTGGCGATCAAAGCGCTTGATGTGACACGCCGTGAAGACGTTACGCAGTTTGTTGATTATGCACTGGAGAAATGGGGCCGCATTGATGTGATGATCAATAACGCCGGTATTATGCCTCTCTCACCGATTGCGGCGCTGAAGGTGGAAGAGTGGGATCAGATGATCGATGTGAACATCAAAGGGGTGCTGTATGGCATCGCGGCGGTGCTGCCGACCATGTTGACCCAACAGCGGGGTCACATCATCAATATTGCTTCAATTGGTGCTCTGGCGGTGTCACCCACTGCGGCGGTCTACTGCGCCACTAAGTTTGCGGTACGGGCGATTTCCGATGGTTTACGGCAGGAGAACAGCCAGCTGCGGGTGACCTGTGTTCATCCCGGCGTGGTCGAGAGTGAGCTGGCATCAACGATTACCGATCCAGAAGCCGCTGAGGCGATGCGACACTATCGCGCTATCGCGTTGCAGCCGGACGCCATTGGTCGCGCCGTGCGCTATGCCATTGAGCAGCCTGAAGAGGTAGATGTGAATGAAATTGTGGTGCGGCCAACCCGAACCCAGCATTAAGCCATTGGCCCGATGCGCTGAGTGCATCGGGCCGTATTATCAGTAAAGGCTTCGACGGGTACGCTGGACAGTAACGGCGATCGCCGTTAAGGCCACCAGCATCAGAAAGATCCCCAGACCCACCATTGCATTAAAGCCATAAGCTTTGAACAGCAGCAGACCGGCGATACAACCGCTCAGGAAGGAGAACACCGTCGTCAGATGGGTATGCAGCACCTTCTGGAAGAATCGACGGTCGTCGGTTTCGAGATGCACCGCGTGTGACGTATGAGCAAAAATCCAGGAACCCAGTGCAATACCGGCATCAGTCAGCGTGCCGGTAATGTGAGTCGATCTGACGCGGCCATTGGAAAGCTGCGTCGAGGTGGCATTATGAATCCCCATTAAAAAGCCCAGCATCACCAGCACTTCCCCGTTAAAACTTGGCCGGTAGAACACGATCTCAAAGAACGATGCCGCTGTCAGTGCTGCCCCTTCCGCCAGAATAATCAAACAGAAAATGGTGCGTAACTTATGTCTGATACCTACCACCACTGCCAGCCGGGCGACGGTACAGCCCAGCACAAAGGCCACAATCAGTGCCATTAAAAATAGCATGGTGTGCAGGTCGCTGGTCGTTACCTCCTGGGAGATCTGCGAGGTGTTGCCAGTCATATGTGACGGGAAAAATCCAAAGGCGCCCAGCGCCATGGCATTAAGGATACCGGCAGTGGTGGCCAGCACCAGCGCCAGTAAGCGGTCTTCGGTATGCGAACGAACTTTCTTCTTTTTTATCAGCACAGGCTTCCCCACATCAGGTGAATGCAAAAAACGTTCTAATACGGTTTCAAGCATACAACCTGATAAAATTATTCCCGTCAGAACCAGATAACTCTGAAGAAATAAGCCATTAATTTTGCTGATTTTTATAAAGCAGATTCAGTTTACTTTTAAAAGTGTCAACGACGCGATGATTCACCAGTTGATGACCACAAAAGAGGCAGATAGCAAACTCAGTCAACGATAAAGAGCTTCGCGCCGGTGGAGGTAAACGAACGATGCGGTTCAGCATCATCTGCTACCTGATAACTGACGCCCGGTGTCAGTACGAAACGGCGTCCATCGGACAGTTCTGTGTGAAGCTCGCCCGCCATACAGAGTAAAATATGGCCCTTGGTGCACCAGTGATCGGCCACATAGCCCGGCGAATAATCGACCATGCGAACCCGGATATCGTTAAACGTCACAGTTCGCCATCTCGCCTCTCCCTGGTCGCCGGGATGAACCGTCTCTTCAACCTGATCCCATTCCGTCAGCCCAAACGGCAAATTATCTATTTTCATGCGATGTCCCTGAGACTGCGTTGAAGATGAGCGTTAAGAGAGAGCCTGGAAAACGGCCTCTTCAGCATGGATGAGCGTGGTATCAAATAGCGGCACGCTGGCATCGGTAGCGTCAACCAGCAAGGTAATTTCGGTGCAGCCCAGAATAATGGCCTCGGCCCCTTGTGCCACCAGCTGCTGCATGATCTCCCTGTAACGACGACGCGAGGCGGGATTGATTTCACCCAGGCAAAGCTCATGGTAAATCACCTCGTGCACAAACAGGCGATCCGCTTCATCAGGCGTGATCACTTCAAGACCGAACTGCTCATGCAGTCGCCCGCGATAGAAATCCTGTTCCATGGTGAATCGCGTTGCCAGTAACCCGACCTTATGCACGCCAGCCTGCTGAATACGCCGTCCGGTGGCGTCAGCAATATGCAGTAGCGGGATGTCTGTGGCGGCGCTGATTTGCGCGGCCACTTTATGCATGGTGTTGGTACAGAGTACGATGAATTGCGCACCCGCCCTTTCCAGATTACGTGCTGCATCAGCCAGTATCTCGCCCGCCTGCTGCCACTCGCCCGCAGCCTGAAGTTGCTCGATATGCTGGAAATCAACACTATAAAGTACCAGCTCCGCCGAGTGCAGACCGCCCAGCCGCTGTTTAACCTGCTGATTGAGTATGCGGTAATAGAGTGCAGTTGACTCCCATGACATACCGCCTAACAAACCAATAACTTTCATGCTGCACTCCTGATTCAACGTTTTACTCTCAGCATGCCAGATTGCCATTGTTCGGCAACGGATTTAATCAGGCTGAGCTGTTCTGCGGCCTGAATCGCCGGGCAATCAGCATTAACACCACCACGCCAGCACTCATGATCACCCAGGCCTGCGTCAGTGATGCACCACTGTCGCGCACCCAGCCGGCCACCAGCGGCATCAGTGCTGCAATCAGGTATCCGCCACCCTGAACGCGTGACAGCAGAATGCCTGCCTCTCTGGCGTTGCGCGCATGATCCAGTGTGACAATCAGTGACAGCGGAAAGAGTGCGCCGATTCCTGTACCCAGCAGCAACACAGAGAGTACCGGCATCGTGTTCGGGTAGAACACCAGACTCAGCAGCCCCGCCAGTAACAATGTCAGCACGCCAAGCAGCAAAGGACGGCGGTCGGAAAAGCGATGTAACGTCGCTGAGACAATAAATCCTGCCACCACTTCGGTTAAGGTCAGCGCGGCGAGCAGATATCCGCTATGACGCGCACTCCAGCCCAGCTGTATATAGAATGGCGGCAGCCAGGCCAGTACCAGTGTGTAGGCCCCGGTGCCAATGCCAAAAAAGAGCATCAGTAGCAGTGTGCGCCGCACAGGCAGTATCGCTTCATCAACCGCTACACTCACCGGCGACGACCGCCTGACCGAGGACAGCCACATCAGCAGCGTCACCAGCGCTAATCCTCCGGAGAGTGCCAGCGTGGGTTGCAGGCCCAGCAGGGTAAAAAGTGGCTCAGCACTCGCCGCAGTCAGTGCCGCACCCGCCATAATGCCTGTGCTGAACAGCGCCATCAGCGTCGCCGCGGCTGCTGTAAAGCGTTGCCGAATCAGGGCAGGCATCAGCGCCTGAATGACACCAATTCCTGCGCCACCCGCCAGCGCAGTGAGCATCAGCTGAGCAGAGGTCAGGTTAACCCCGCGCCACAGACAGGCCGCCGTCAGAAGAAGCAAACCCGAGGCGATGCCCATCACCGGCCCAATAGGGACGATCAGCCACGGCCCGGAAAGTGCCGCCAGACCCATCATCGCCACCGGCAACGTGGTCAGAAGACTGAACGAGGTAGCTGACAGTCCAGCCTGCTGTTGCAACACCGGAAACAGCGGGCCGATAATAGCCAGCATCGGACGCAGGTTTAGCCCGATAAGAAAGACGATCACAGCAAACAGAATGGGGAAGAGATTATTTTTCATCGTTGACACTCTGACAGAGGATTGACGATGACAGCATTGGGCTGCCACCATTTATCTTAACGTTAAGATAAATATCCCGCCTTGTTAAGAGGTGCAGCACAACCCGACAACATAACCCCAGCATTTACAGGTGATTTATGCATGACCATATTGATTTCGTTGTCAGCCAATGGGACAACGCTATGCCCGATCTGGATGCTTCTTCCATGCGCATCTTCGGCAGAGTGTTGCGTCTGATGAAACATCTGGCGAAAGCGCGCAGTCAGGCACTGGAGCCGTTTGGTTTTCAGGAGGGGGAGTTTGATGTACTGGCAACGCTGCGGCGGGCGGGCTCGCCTTATCGCCTGTCGCCCACGCAACTTTATCAGGCGCTGCTGGTAACCTCCGGCGCGATGACAAATCGGCTGAACCGGCTGGAACAGCAGCATCTGATTGAACGTGTGGCTGCACCGGATGATAAGCGCAGCATGCTGGTTGGGCTGACCCCGCACGGGCAGCAGCAGATTGAGGATGCACTTCGTGTCCACACCGCGACGCAGGCGGCGGTGCTGGCGCCGCTGGACGCATCAGAGCGTGCCGAACTGGAGAGGCTGCTGAAAACCCTGCTGCTGGCGTTTCCCGGCGAAGCTATCACTACAGACGAGCGTTATTAGCGCTGTAGTTCGGCCACCGTCATGGTGAAAATAACCGGCTGGTGATCGGCACTGGCATAAGAATGCGGCATATCTGTCCGCGCCACCGCCGCACACCCCTGCTGCACGACCATTGTCTGCTCACCCACGGTTAATGCCAGTTTGCCCTGTTCAACGTGCAGCAGTTCAAGCGTGCCCGACGAGTGACCCGTGGAGCTGAAAACCTCGCCCGCAAACATTTTCCAGCGCCATAGCTCGATCATATCAGGTCCGCGTGTCCCCGCCAGCAGCTGCGCAGTTCCGCCCTGCTCACCCTGCCACAGCACGGGCATTTCGCTGTTCTCAATCAGCCAGGCGTCAGGTGCATGCGAGACATTGACGATATCCGCCACCGAGACACCCAGTGCGGCAGCCACTTTGCAGAGGATGGCAATGCTGGGATTGGCGGCGCCTTTTTCAATTTCAACCAGCATCCCTTTACTGATCCCTGCACGATGGGATAACGCATCCAGTGAGAGTTTCTGGCTTTTACGCCATCTTTTGATGCTCTCTGAGACAGCCTGATTAACACTGGCAACATCAGCGCCCGCATCGGTCGTTATATTGACTTTTTTGGTCATCGGTCATTACTATGGAATAAATTAGTCAATGAGAGAGTATCCGATGTTATCTGTTCATCCGTCAATCGATCCTGCGGTTCTCGCGCTCGCCCCCGGCTTTCGTGCTATGAGCATTGTGGTAGACGCTACGCCGATAACACGACCTGAGGTCGCCAGCGAAGCATTGAAGAGTGCCTGCCAGCAGGTGTTGCAGGATGATGTGGCCTGGGCAGATGCGCATCTGGCAGCCTGGGCCGAGGTTTTCAAAGCCTTTGGTGCTAAAGCGAAACGCACACCCTGTTCTGCTGAAGCATTGCGCAAGCGAGTGCTGCGGGATGGCGCATTGCCTGCTATCGATCCGGTTGTCGATCTCTACAATGCCATCAGCATTCGCTACGCCCTGCCAGTTGGAGGCGAAAATATTGCGGCTTATATTGGTGCGCCACGTCTGGTGATTGCTGACGGCAGTGAACGGTTCGATACCGTCAAAGAGGGCGAGGTGGTTGATGAGTCACCAGAACCCGGCGAAGTGATCTGGCGAGACGATCAGGGCGTAACCTGCCGCCGCTGGAACTGGCGTCAGGGTGTGCGGACCAGACTGGATGCCAGTGCACGCCAGATGTGGTTTATCCTGGAAAGTCTTCCGGCTATGCCGCTCATTGCGCTGCAACAGGCCAGTGACGATCTGATCTCGGGATTAGAGCAGATGATGCCAGGGGCACAGATCAGTGCAACGCTGATCGACGCGCCAGCCATCTGAACATTGCCCCAACACCGGTGATGCAGGGTTAACGTTGGCCAGAATCTGTGGCAGGATACGCGCCCTGCGTCTGGCCATACCCGGCTGACTGAACTGCATACAACCGGTGACTATAATGGCTAAAGTAAAATATATTCTCCCGCTGCTGCTGATCCTGGCTCTGGCTGGCTGGTGGTTGATCCCGCACGACAGTGAGGAGGATAAAGCGTATTACGTCGCGGTATTCTGCGCGATCGATCATCACAGTGCGCAGCCGCTTGATACGCAGATGCGCAACGTGATAGAAGGCGGCAATTCTGACTATGCGTTGCAAAAAATAACTTACAAGTCAGCGCTGGGCGACCGTGTGATTGGCCGCTGGCAGCAACTGACGACGGATGATCAACAGCGAGCCGCCCAGGATAATGCAGCCTGCCAGCAACTGCTGACGCGCTGATTTCCGGCGGGTGTAATTATGTGATGATCGAATCATTGAGGAAAAAAAATGAGTCTGCCAGAACGCAAAAATTACGCAGAACTGGGCGAAGTAAAAGCACCTTATGTGCATGCCGTTAAGCATGGCAACACGCTTTATGTTTCAGGGATCACTGCGGCTGGCACACCCGCTCAGCAGGGCGATATGGCTGAACAGGCAGAAGCTATTTTTGAACAACTTAAGTCTGTTGCCGCTGCTGAGAAGACGTCCCTCGCTGCGCTGCTCAAGGTCACGATCTTCATTACTTCATTCACTGAAATCAGCGCGCTGCGGGAAGTGCTTTATCGCCATTATGGCGAGTATCTGCCTGCCAGCTCGCTGGTTCAGGTCAGCGGCCTTTTCTCCACAGATCTGCGTATCGAGATTGAAGCCATTTTTGCCTTATAAGTCGCAAACCGCGATCTCTCAGCTGCTATAGCTGAAGATCAGCAGCAGCGGAACCCCGCGCCAGGTAACCGATGCGGTAGACCTCCTGTGGGTCTGCGGAACGCTGCTGTGACGCGTCAATGCTTAATCCCTGCCAGCGGGTCACATCCCAGGCACTTAATCCTGCCGTCAGTGGCACTGTAGTCAGGTCCGAATGCCGGGGGATCGTCCAGCGATTCAGCGTCATAAACCGGGCGTCGGCCAGATTCGGAAGATGGTTCTGCCCTTCCAGTGCCAGCCAGCTTTCGATGATCGGCCAGCCAAAATCTCTGACCAGCGTCGCGAAGCCAGGACTTTGCAGGAAACGCTGCATACCACTCGCCTCCCGCCAGAAATAGATGGGTGCATAACGGTTTTCATTCAGTCCGCCATCATCACGGCAGGCCCAGAGATACGCCTTCGCCACCAGCCCCGGAAAGCCATCCAGCCGGGCACCGTTTAGCCTGATGCGCTGTTCAATGATGCCTATATCGTAGTCCGCAGGCAGGGTAAAACGGTAGTGCATGATAATCATAACGCCTCCTGTGCCAGCATCCGGCCACCGCTGAAGCTCCACTCTTCGGTGCTGTTGAACTGAATAATGATCATGACATCATCGGGATCGATCGCCATTTCCACCTGCAGCGCCGCACAAAGGGCATGATAAAACCGTTGCTTCTGATCCCGGGATCGCGGTCGGCCTGCTGTCACCTGAAACAGCACGAAATTGTCGCTGCGCCCGCCACTGAGATAGTGAATATCAAATACCCGCTGACAGGCTGGCAACATCTCAATCACCTGAAAGCAATCATGCTCAGGCACGTCAAACTCCGTCACCAGTGCTTTCTGGAGTAATGTTGAAATCGTATTCAGTGCCGCATCGCTGTAGCCCTGACGCAACGTGATTCGGGTGAATGGCATCAGCAGTTATCCTCCAGATAGCCCAGCGCGGTGACGGCGGCGGGCCAGCCAGCGTAAAACGCCAGATGTGTAAAGCTCTCCACCAGCTCATCCTGTGTCAGCCCGTTCTGACGGGCAAAATCGATATGCCACGGCAGCTGCTGAACGCGCCCCATCGCGGTTAACGTTGCCAGCGTCAGCAGGCTGCGCTCACGTGGTGACAACAGATGACGTTGCCAGATATCACCAAACAGCAGCTGCTGTGTCAGTTCGGCCAGTTTTGGCGCGCGTTGCGCCAGTGTTTCCCGATCCAGTGAATTTTTCATTGCACACTCCTCAGTGGTCAGAGAGAGTGTTATTCATAGTCTCAATCCTGAAAATCAAATTAATCAGCATTTACCATCCGCGTTTACAGGACGATAATGAATAAACTACCAGAGTCACTGGATATGGATGCGCTGCGCAGTTTCGTTGCTGGAATCGATGCTGGCAGCTTCGCGCTGGCAGCACAGCATCTCTGTCGATCAACGTCGGCTGTCAGTGCGCAACTCAAGAAACTGGAGCAGCAATGCGGCACGGCACTGGTGCTGAAAAAAGGGCGGCATCTCCAACTGACACGAAGTGGTGAACAGCTTATGAGTTACGCCAGACGGCTGCTGTCACTGAACGATGAGGCATTGCGGGCGGTGAAGGGCGAGGCGTTACAGGGTGAAATACGTATTGGGATGCAGGAGGATTTTGGCGAGGCGTTGATGCCTGCCATTCTCGGCGCATTTAATCGCCAGCATCCGGAAGTGAGGCTGACCGCTCGCGTCGACAGAAATCAGCCGCTACACACGGCGCTGGCGCGTCATGAGCTGGATTTGGCGCTGCTCTGGCAGGCGGAGCAGCAGACTGGCACACAGTTAATTGGTCAATGTCCGTTAGCCTGGATTCAGCATCCGGCATTTGATCTGGCAGGGTTTCTGTGGCGCGGCGAAGCGCTGCCGCTGGTGGCATTTGATGCGCCCTGTGTGATGCGAACGCGCGCCACCCAGGCACTGGATAAGGCAGGCATTCCTTGGCGGATCGTGTTCACCAGTCACAGTCTTAGCGGGATCTGGGCGGCAGTTCAGGCCGGGCTGGGTATAACCCTGCGCACCCGTGCAGGTATGCCAGAAAAGCTGGTGACGGAGTCAGACCGGTTGCCACAACCCGGCTATCTGGGAATCGCGCTGGCCCGCTCAGATCAGGGCAACGATCCGGCGCGTATGCTGCTGGAGCATCTCATCACGGAAGCTGCCCTGCCCTTTGTTCAGCGCCAGAGGCCTGACTAAATGCCCGCTGAATCAGCGAAGAACAGTAGGCTGATGAAATATCGCGATCACCGAACAGAATGTGGAACATAACGGGAGCCACGGCCACATCAACCATGCGATCAACATCAAAGCCGGGTTCGCCACGTTCACGTGCGCGGATGTTCAAAGTTTCCAGATGCTGATAGGTGAATCCACAGCACTTCTGGCTGGCTTCTTCAGCATGACTGCCGATCACATCGGCTAGCAGTTCACGACCGACTTTAGACGACATCTCTTCAGCGTATTGCTGGAGGAACAAAGTAAGGTCGCTGATCATCGATCCTGTATCTTCCGGTTCGGCGATTGGCCGCATCCGCGCTACTGCGACATCTGCCAGCAACTGGGCCAGATCACCCCAGCGTCGATAAATTGTAGAGGGCGTTACGCCTGCCTGTTCGGCGATCATCGGAACGGTAATAGCCGAACGGTCAACGGTTTCCAGCAATCGATTGACGGTGTTATGCACCTCTGCCTGAATACGTGCGCTGCGCCCACCCTGACGAATCATTTCCCGTGCCATCTTTCTCCCGCTTTTGTCAGTGATAACGTCACAGTTAAAGCAACAAAATTGCGTTAACGGAATTTGACAGTGTACCGCATCTCAGGCTGAACAGGCGTTAAAGTGTGCTATCAGGCGAGGTCTTATCAGGGCTGAATTTTACTCAGGACTGAACTGACCGGCTCTGTAGTGAGATGGGACGATGAATTATCCGATGCTCCTATCCATAAAAGACCGACTGCCATTACCGCTGAAATAAAAATTGTTCGAATATCCATAAATCCTCCCCGGAATAAGGTGAATAAAATAATTCATGCTGCGGAGAGTCAATCGCGGGATTAGCGGTGCTTTAAAGACGCCAGATACGAAAAGATGGCGCAGATTTGACCACGCCCGGTGATATAAAGAAGAATCAGACAGGTTTGGCGACAGTGTTGCCCGCCGCAATCCAGTCGGATCGGCTGAGGGTATACATCAGGCTGGCTGGCAAGCCCTCTGCATCCTCGACTCTTTTCAAAAAGGTTAAGCCCGCTTTCTCCAACACCCGCTGTGAAGCCAGGTGGTTTTCGCGCGTTACACCGGTGATAATGCTGAGTCCGGCTTCCTCGAAGCCATAACGAATAGCTCTGCGGGAAAGCTCTGTGGCATACCCTTTTCCCCAGGCCGCGGGCTCAAACCGGTATCCGAGATTATTGGTCTGACGGCCATCGAACTGGCTTCGGAATACCCCACCAAAACCAATGATTTTTTCCGGATGCGTTTTTTTGAATATCGTCCAGTCGCCAAAACCCTGGTCCCGATAACTCTCCTGTATACGCTCCATAGTCTGCACAGCATATTCCCTGTCAGGCCAGGGACCTCGTGGATTAAACCTATGCGTTTCAGGGTCACCATAGATTCTGAAGAGGTCGTCAAGATCCTCACGTAGGGTAAATCTGTAAAGTAATCGCTCTGATTCCCAGCCCATCCTGCGCTCCTTTTAGGTACTGATCAGATACCCTTTTATAGCATCAGCCCTTTCTGAGACCAACTTTTACGACGCTTCTGTGCCCGATAAACACGCTGAGTTGTGGCCCGACTGAGGCGAGCACGCTGGATCGAGGCCGTTAATCTGCGATAAAAAAAAGGACGCGCCTGTTGCTCGCGTCCGTTTATTTGTTACGCCTGACAATTAAGCTGCACTGTGAACACGAAACGAATCGACCATGCCACGCAGCGCATGGGCCTGTTCAGAGAGCGATTGAGACGCTGACGAAGACTCTTCCACCAGCGCGGCGTTATTTTGCGTCACGCCATCCATCTGACTCACGGCGATGCTGACCTGAGAAATGCCCTGCATTTGCTCAGATGAGGAGAGGGAAATATTATCCATCGCTTCAGCCAGTTCACTTACCATGCCGACAATCTTCAGAATGCTCTGGCCGGTTCCGGCTGCCACCGAGACGCCCTGCTCTACCTGACCAACAGTCTGCTCAATCAGTGATTTGATATCCCGTGCTGCGGTCGCGCTTCGCTGCGCAAGGGAACGGACTTCACCCGCCACAACCGCAAATCCACGTCCATCTTCTCCCGCCCTTGCGGCTTCAACGGCCGCGTTCAGTGCCAGGATATTAGTCTGGAAAGCGATACCTTCGATTACGCTGGTGATATCGCGAATTTTTGCAGCACTGAGTGAGATACCATTCATGGTCTCGGACATCTGATGAACATCATTTTCACCGCTGCGTGCCAGTGATGCGGTTTCACGGGCCGAGCCTGCTGTCTGCTGTGCACCCAGCGTATTACTCTTCACCGTGGCGGTAAGCTGCTCCATGCTGGCAGCCGTTTCCTGCAATGCCGCCGCCTGCTCTTCAGTGCGCGAAGACAACTCGCTATTGCCACGGGAAATCTCATCCGCCGCCAGCGCAACAGAGCCTGCAGATTCTTTGATGCGGGAGACCAGTTCACGCAGATTGGTCTGCATACTATCCAGTGAAGCCAGCAGGCTTTGGGTATCACCGCGACGCAATGCCACCGTCGTCGTAAGATCGCCAGAGGCGATAGCGGCAGCAAGCACCTGAGCCTGAGCGGGTTCACCGCCCAGTTGACGCATGAGCGTGCGGACAGTGAACAGACAGGTCGCCAGAGCCAGCAGGATGGAAATGCCCGCCAGAACCATCAGCGTGAAGCCGGTACGCGCCGAGGAGTCGCTGCTCATTACCACCGCTTTCTGCCCCTCCTCACTCTGGATCGTTGAAAGGGTATTAAGTGCATCAAGCAGAGTACGCTGTGCGGGGCGTGTCACCGTCAGAAGATAGGCAGTAGCTTCCTGCGACTTATTCTCCAGCCCCAACCGGCCAGCCTGCTCAAGTGAGTCGAGTGTCGCTTTTTCGGCAGAGAGACTTTTATCGAAAGCCTGGCGCGCAGCGGGAGTCGCATCATCCATCATGCGGGCCAGCTTCTCACGGTTAGTGATATAAATTGCCTTTTGGGCCAGTAACCGTTTCCATTCCGGCTCCATTGCTTTGGTATCGTTCAGTAGCGCCATGTTGCGCACCGCAATGCCCATGTCACGCAAGCTGCCGCGCATGTCGAGTACCATCTGATAGCGTTTCATCTTTACATTGACCACATCATTCATGCCATTACGGGCACTGCTGAGGGCATGTAACGCAATTCCGCTGCAAAGAATAAACAGCAAAATGAGCAGGCCAAAGCCGGTATACAGTCGAGTTGAAATTTTCACTGGCGAGTCTCATGAACGGTTGTAATAAGGTTGTAATGTATTCCTGGTATCGGCAGAGAAGGGAAAACATGTAGACACGACCGGTATTAAATTATTTCGTCGCTGACACTACGGCACGTATCGGTTTATTATTCCTCGGCGATAACCGGACTCTGTGACGCGTTTCAGACGTTAGCTTCATGCTTAAGATCTGTGTCGTATCGTCGTGAGTATTCTGGAAATTTATCAATGAAAGGACGATGAAAATGGCTGAGCAGCACAACATCATCACTGAACTGACTGAACTTGAGCATCTTTATGGGTCGGTTGCCAGGCCCTCAATTGCTAAGGTGACCGATCATATTCACCCCGCCTATCGGCCTTTTATTGCTGCCTCGCCTTTTGTCGCGCTGGCAACGTCCGGGCAGGAGGGTCTGGATGTTTCTCCACGCGGCGATCCGGCAGGATTTATTGAAATCGACGATGAAAAAAACCTGCTGTTACCCGACAGGCGCGGCAACAACCGCATCGACAGCTTGCGTAATATTCTGCATGACAATCGGGTCGCGTTGCTTTTTCTGATTCCTGGTATTGGTGAGACATTACGTGTTAACGGCACGGCGGTGATCAGCACCGATCCGGCGCTACTTGAGCGCTTCGCCGTCAACAACCAGCGCCCTAAAACGGTGTTACGCATTAGCGTGCAGAGTGTTTTCTTTCAGTGCAGCCGGGCGATTATCCGCTCCGGATTGTGGGATGCCGAAACGCAAATATCCCGCCAGTCACTGCCCAGCACCGGCTCAATTCTTAAACAGATTGCAGAAATTGATGGCGATGCCTACGACAAAGCACTGCCTGAACGCCTGAAGAACACACTTTATTGAATGCTGTTCAGGATCAGTAGATCCTGTCAGTAAGCCAGGCAGCGATGGCGTCATGCCAGGTCCTCAAGGATCTGCTTTGCATCAACGTAGTCGTATGAGGTGATTTCAATTTTATTATCACTGGGATCGCGAAAATAGACGGACATCGACACAGCGTGGTCACTGACGGTGAATGGGATCTTATTGTCTCTGAGAACAGGGATGAGTTCGCTAAATGAGGATGCTGCCACGCCAAAGGCCACGGTGTGACCGGGTAGCTGAGTGCTTCTGAGAAAAAGAGAGAGTGATGCCCGGTTATTCCTTATAACCAGCGGTCCACCCTGTTCGAACCAGAAATAAAGTGCATTGTCGCGGGAAAAGCCAAGGACTTTGTTATACCACGTCTCTGCCTGCTCAATATTTTCAACGTAAAGATGAATATGGTCGATCTCAGCTATTTTCATTACTTTGACTCCCTGATTATTATTCACAGAGAGACTCACCGAAATGTTGTTGTAAAACAACCCGCAAAACAAATAAAAGACTCATCGATGAGCGTCATGAGAGTAGTTTATTCGACGCTATTTTGCTGCTGACAAAAAACAATGTGTGCTCTCAACACGTCCTGATCCTCAAAAGCACACAGGCACACCCTGGTAACGATCGCAGGAATCGTTAAAGCAAAGATATTGCATTAAGACGCGGGTAGTCGTATACCTTAGCAAAAGCTAATATTTTGCATTAAGGTTATTTTTATGAATCCTGCATTGACACCTCAGGCCGCAACCCGGACCACGCTTTTTAGTTTTACCGGTGCGGCATTGATTTCAGCCACCAGCAGTGCGCCCACGCCACTTTACCCGCTTTATCGCAGCCTGTTTGACCTCACGCCGACCATGCTGACGCTGATATTTGGCGCTTATGCTTTCGCGTTGCTGGCAGCGCTACTGACGGTGGGTAAAGTGTCAGACTTTACCGGCCGCCGTCCGCTAATGCTGATGGCGCTGGGGATCAATGCGGTTGCGCTAGTGATCTTCATGACTGCCAGCTCTGCCACAACCTTAATTGCTGCCCGGCTGGTGCAGGGCTTTGCTACCGGTATCGCCTTGCCGACCTTTGGAGCCAGCCTGATTGACGCCAGTAAAACCCGCGGTCCACTTCTGAACTCAATTACCGCCTTTCTGGGAATGACGCTGGGCACGCTGGCAGGGGGAATCCTGGTCACTTTTGCGCCCTATCCTACCGTGACGCTCTATGCGCTGCTGCTATTACTGATGCTGGCCGCAATTGCACTGTTACCGCTGATACCTGAAACGATTGCACCCCAGCCTGGCGTCCTGGCCGCACTGCGCCCTCAGGTCTGCATTCCGCGACGCGCGCTGGGACCTTTGCTAAAAGTGACGCCAGTTAACATTGCGACCTGGATGCTGGGCGGATTTTATCTGTCACTGATGCCCACGATGGTCGCGAACGCAACAGGCCTGACATCGCCGTTTATTGGTGGCTCGATTGTGGCGACATTGATGCTGAGCGCGACGGCTGCGGTGTTCATTTTTCGTCTTTTACCCGCCGCACGAGCTTTAGTCATTGGTACAGTGATGCTGATGGCGGGTGTCAGCGTAACTCTGACGGGCCTTTCTCTGCATAGCGTGGTCTGGCTTTATGCGGGCACCGCCATTGCGGGTCAGGGTTTTGGATCGATTTTCGCCAGTGTGCTGAAGATCATTATGCCGTTAGCCGAAAGCCATGAGCGTGCCGGGCTGTTCGCCGCCTTTTTAATAAAAAGCTATCTTGCCTTTGCCCTGCCTGCTATTGCCGCAGGCATTGCTGCACCCCATATCGGCTTGAATCAGACCGCATGGTGCTATGGCATGACGATTATTGTGCTGGCGCTGGTGTCGCTGCTGGCTGTCAGAGGTCGCGATCCGGCCGGCGCGGCCAGTTCCTGACGCCCGCGGCGGTAAGATGTCTGCCTTGTCGTCCTGAAACCGTGATTTTCACTTACACTCAACGGATAAATTTCAGGCGCAGTGGTTGCGTAATACCGTGAGTATGATGTCGAAATCCCAATCAGATACCGTTTTAGCCAGGTTTTCTCCCGCCACCCGACGCTGGTTTTCAGGAGCGTTTGCTGCGCCGACACCGGTACAGCAGGCGGCCTGGCAGGCGATTGTCCGTGGTGAACATGCACTGGTCATCGCGCCTACCGGCTCAGGAAAAACACTGGCGGCTTTCCTCACCGCCATCGACACGCTGTTTCAGGTCAGAACCAGCCAGCCAGCACCCACGCGTGAAACCACTACCCGCATACTCTATATCTCTCCGGTTAAAGCGCTGGCCGCCGACGTGCAGCGCAATCTGAATCTGCCGCTGGCAGGCGTTTACGCCGAGCGGCAGGCACTGAATGAGCCCGAAATCACACTGAATATTGGCATGCGGTCGGGCGATACGCCCAACGCTGAGCGCGCCAGATTATTGCGTCGCCCGCCTGATATCCTGATCACCACACCTGAATCACTGTTTCTGATGCTGACGTCAAAAGCGCGCACGACACTGAAGGGCGTGACCACGGTGATAGTCGATGAGGTGCATGCAGTCGCGGGATCAAAGCGCGGTTCTCAGCTGGCACTGAGCCTGGAACGGCTGGATGCGCTGTTGCCGAAGCCCGCCCAGCGCATTGGCCTGTCCGCCACTGTGCGGCCGGTAGAACGGATCGCGGCCTTCCTGGGCGGCTGTCAGCCGGTGCAGGTGGTAAATCCAGCTGCCAATCGCACGCTGCATCTGACGATTGAGGTGCCGGTTGAGGATATGACTGATATTGCCAGCGCTGATAACCTGACAGATGACGTCACCTCTGCCAGCGGATCGATCTGGCCGCACATTGAAGCGCGCATTCTGCAGCAGGTCATGGCCCATCGCGCTACGCTGGTGTTCGTGAATTCGCGAGGGCTGGCAGAGAAACTGACTGCACGGCTCAATGCGCGCTATCTGGCGCAGCAGGCAACTGCTGAGGTTCAGGATGCAGAGCGCACAGTTGACGACGATCTAATTGCCCGCTCGCACCATGGTTCTGTCTCCAAAGAACAGCGAGGCGAGATTGAAGCCGCGCTGAAACAGGGCAGACTGCGCTGCGTGGTGGCGACGTCTAGCCTGGAACTTGGCATTGATATGGGGCCGGTGGATCTGGTAGTCCAGGTGGGCTCACCTTTGTCAGTGGCCAGTGCACTGCAGCGTGTGGGTCGCGCCGGACATCAGGTGGGCGGCGTATCAACCGGCATTCTGTTTCCGCGCACCCGACGCGATCTGCTGGATTCCGCCGTCATAATAGAGTCGATGCGGGCGGGTCAGCTTGATGCGCTGGCGCCGCCGCGTAACCCGCTCGATATCCTGGCGCAGCAGACGCTGGCCGCCGTCGCTATGGATCCCCTGCAGGCCGACGAATGGTATGCGCAGGTCTGCCGTGCTGATCCGTTCCGCACGCTGTCACGACGTCTCTTTGATGCCACTCTCGATATGCTGGCGGGGAAATTTCCTTCAGATGCCTTTGCTCAGCTGCGCCCGCAACTGGTATGGGATCGCCTGAGTGGAATGCTCACGGCACGACCTGGCGCGCAGCATCTGGCCGTAACCAGCGGCGGCACCATTCCCGATCGCGGTATGTTCAGCGTCATTCTGCCAGAAGGTGAAGAACAGGCGGGATCCCGCCGGGTTGGCGAACTGGATGAAGAGATGGTTTATGAGTCGCGGGTCAACGACATCATTACCCTGGGCGCGACGTCATGGCGAATCCAGAAGATTACCCATGATCAGGTGCAGGTAGTGCCCGCACCTGGTCGTCCCGCTCGTCTGCCCTTCTGGAGAGGAGAAGGCGTGGGTCGCTCGGCGGATTCGGGGGCAAGTCTGGGAATGTTTTTGCGTCAGCTAAACGCGGCATCACCGGACGATGCACAGCAACAGCTTCACGCGCTGGGACTCGATGCCCGTGCAGTAACGAATCTGCTGACTTTACTGGCTGAACAGCGCGCGGCTACCGGTGTCTTACCGGATGATCGCACGTTGCTGATAGAACGCTGCCGTGATGAAATCGGCGACTGGCGGGTCATCCTGCATTCGCCGTGGGGAAAACGGGTTAATGCGCCCTGGGCGCTGGCGATTGCTGCTCGTATCCAGCAACGTATGGGTATCGATGCCTCTGTTGCGGCCAGCGATGACGGCATTGTAGCCCGCTTTCCTGCCAGTGAGGGGCATTTACCCGCCGCTGACCTGTTCCGGTTCGATGCCGACTCGCTTACTCAGGAGGTCACTCAGAGTGTCGGCCAGTCGGCGCTGTTTGCCGCCCGCTTCCGGGAATGTGCCTCACGCGCGCTGTTGCTGCCGAGGCGTAATCCGGGCAAGCGTTCGCCGCTCTGGCAGCAGCGGTTGCGTGCAGGTCAGTTGCTGGAAGTCGCCCGTCAGTTTGACGACTTCCCGATCCTGATCGAAACCGCCCGCGAATGCCTGCAGGATGTCTACGATCTGCCTGCATTGCACCAGCTCATGGAAAAGCTGGCTCTGGACCAGATAAAAATGGTAGAGGTGACGACCGAACACCCCTCCCCTTTCGCTGCGCCACTGCTTTTCGGCTATGTCGCCGAGTTTATCTATGCCAGCGATGCACCTCAGGCAGAACGGCGCGCGTCATTGCTGGCGCTGGACAGTAATCTACTGGGTGAACTGCTTGGCCAGACCAGCAAGCGTGATTTACTGGCACCAGACGTTGTTGAACAGGTTGAAAAGGAATTGCAGCGTTTTGACACCCGCTATCACGCACAGCATGCCGAAAGCCTCATCGACCTGCTCCGCGACCTCGGTCCTCTCTCCCTTGCTGATATCGCGGCACGTTTTAGCGGCAACGATACGCAGATCAAAGAAGCACTGGCGCAGTTTTCTGCGGCCCGGCGAATCATTCCGGTTATCCTCGCGGGTGAACTGCGCTGGGCGGTGATTGAAGATGCGGCTCGCCTGCGTGATGCGCTTTCCGTGGTATTGCCTGATGACCTGCCCGCGACATTTCTGGTGCCACAAGCTGCTCCACTACACGATCTGATTAACCGCTACGCACGGACCCATACGCTCTTTAACGCTCAACAGCTGGCTACACATTTTGGACTGGGAGTGGCCGTAGTGAATGAGGTGCTGTTTACCCTGCTTCAGCAGGGCAGCCTGCTGAATATGGGCACAGTAGCGGACAAATCGGAAACAGAGTGGGTCTCCTCAGACATCTTCAAACGGCTGCGCTTACGTTCACTGCAGTCAGCACGCGAAGCAACCCGACCTGTTTCACCCACCGCCTGGGGCAGTCTGCTGCTGGAGCGTCACGGCTTGCTTAGCGCGCAGCGTGAAGAGCTATCGGGCACCAACGGGCTATTACGGGTGATCGAGCAACTGGCGGGTGTGCCGTTGCCTGCCTCGTTGTGGGAGTCACAAATTTTGCGCGCCCGGATAGTCGACTATCAGCCTGCGATGCTCGACGAACTGTTAGCCAATGGCGAAGTAATCTGGTGCGGACATAAAGCGCTGGGCCAGAGTGATGGTCTGATCTCGTTTCACCTGACTGAATTTGCTGATGAAACGCTGCCGGTCATTGACACAACCCAGCCCCTTACATCGATACAACAAGCAACTATCGACGCATTAAGCCGCGGTGGCTCGTGGTTTGTTCATGAGATCATGGCGCAGATGGAAAATGAGGAGACCCATCCCACTGAAATCAATGATGCCCTGTGGCAGCTGGTGTGGCAGGGCTACGTCAGTTCCGACAGCTGGATTGCGGTACGTGGATTACTGACCACACCAGTCATGACCCGTTCGCGCCCAACGCGTTCTCTGCGCACCCGATTTGGACAGCGCTTATCTCCAGGCGCGCTTCCCGCCCGCCGGCCTGCGGTTAATATGCTGGCGGGTCGCTGGTCGCGGATTCGCAGACAGGAAATTACGCCTGCCCGGCTTGGCCTGTCACTGGCAGAAAACCTGCTCGACCGTTACGGGGTGATCACCCGTGGCTGCGCGGTATCGGAACAGATCCCCGGGGGATTTCCGGCTTTGCAGCCGGTTTTACGTGGCATGGAAGATGCCGGTCGGCTGCTGCGCGGTCAGTTTGTCGCCGGGGCAGGCGGTGCGCAGTTTGCCGACCAACCGACCATTGAGCGGCTTCGGGTGCTGGCCGATAACCCGGAAACGCTGACAGAGGCTGTAGCACTCAGCGCACTCGACCCGGCTAATCCGTTTGGGGCAATGCTGAGCTGGCCGGTCCATGCCAGCGGTATTCGCCCGACCCGTCGTCAGGGTGGCCGGGTTGTGATCGCAGGCGGTGCGCTGATACTTTATCTGACCCCAGCAGGTAAAGAGTTACTGACGTTCAGTGAAGAGCCCGCGCGGCTTCAGACGGCGGTGGCGGTGCTGGGCATGGCGCTGAAACGGGATAAGTCGGCGAGTTTTACCCTGGAAACGGTAGATGGGGAACCGGTGATGCAGTCATCGCTGCTTAACGCACTGCGTCACGCCGGATTTTCACGCGTGCCGCAAGGCTTCAGCTGGTATAGCTGAGTTTTTTCGCGCTCGTTTGTTTCGCGTACAAAGTCGATGAAAGCCTTAAGCGGCGCCGGAATCAGACGCCGATCGCTGTAGTAGAGCCACGGGCCGGAAAAGGTCAGCCACCAGGACTGCAGCAGCGGTTCCAGTTTGCCGCTGTCCAGGGCTGGACGGAGCCACTCATCAAACAGATAAATTATGCCGCTTCCGGCAATGGCCGCGTCTACCGCCAGATCCATAGCACCCCCGACGGTGACCACCAGCGGCCCGCTGGTTTCAACACTGATTTCCTCACCCTCGCGGCTGAAGGTCCACTCCGCCATGATGCCGCTGGCGTAGCGACCCCGCAGACAGCGATGATGGATAAGATCGCGTGGATGTTCCGGGCGGCCATATTCAGCAAGATAGGCCGGTGAGGCTGCCAGCGCGAAACGCTGCAGACGCGGGCCTATGGGTATCACCACCGTATCCTGCTCCAGCCGCTCATCGTAGCGAATCCCGGCGTCACAGCCGTCACGAAAAACATCCTGTACATTGCTTTCCGCAACGATTTCCAGCCGGATATCAGGATAACGCTGCAGAAATTCCGGTACCAGCGCGGGCAGTATCAGCCGGGTGGCACTAACCGGGACATTCAGACGCAGCGTCCCACCAGGCGTATTACGGTAGCGATTGACCGCATCCAGTGCAGCATTAACTTCGTTCATCGCAGGCAGCAGACGTTCCATCAGCGCCCTGCCCGCTTCGGTTAACACGACGGTGCGGGTGGTGCGGTGAAACAGTCGGATACCCAGTTGCTGTTCTGCCCGGCGCACCGCATCGCTGAGCCGTGAGGCATTGCTTCCGGTCACGCGCGCCGCTTCCCGAAATCCTCCTGCTTTTGCTACCGCGACTACAGCATCAAGCAGCGCCATATCGATCGCCATTGTGCACCACCCCGTACAGTCCGTCCTGATTTCACCCGATAGTTGCACAGCTAAATCACCGTTACAATTGATCTACATTCACGCAGGAGGTTTTCATGTCAAATACCACCATGACTTATCCGTTAGGCGATCGTGAAGTCAACCGTCTTGGTTACGGCGCGATGCAATTAGCCGGGCCAGGTGTCTTCGGCCCAGTGAAAGATGAAGCCAGGGCAATACAGGTTCTGCGCGACGCTATCGCGGCTGGTGTCAATCATATCGACACCAGCGACTTTTACGGGCCGCATGAAACCAATCAGTTAATCAAAAAGGCGCTCTATCCTTATCCTCAGGATCTCTGCATTGTCACCAAAGTAGGCGCCCGTCGCGATGCGAAAGGTGGCTGGCAGGCGGCGATGGAACCCGAGGCGCTGACGCAGGCAGTGGAAGATAACCTGCGCAACCTTGGGCTGGACGTGATTGAGGTCGTGAACCTGCGCAGTATGTTGCATCCGGCTAAACCTAAAGAGGGCTCCCTGATGCCACAGCTGGAGGCGTTGCTGGCGTTACAGGCTCGGGGACTGATTCGGCACATTGGCCTGAGCAACGTCACTGCCACACAAATTGCAGAAGCGCAGGCCATCACACCGATTGTCTGCGTGCAGAATATGTATAACCTCGCGCATCGACAGGATGATGAACTGGTGGATCAGCTGGCGCAACAGGGCATCGCTTACGTGCCGTTTTTTCCACTGGGCGGTTTCTCCCCGCTGCAATCGGATCGGCTTAATGAGGTCGCAGTATCCCTGAAGGCTACGCCGATGCAGGTCGCACTCGCGTGGCTACTGCGGCGCTCGCCCAATATTCTGCTGATTCCGGGTACGTCATCGCCGGAACACCTTAAAGAAAACCTCGCCAGTGCCAGTCTGCAACTGTCAGATGAGGTGATGGAAAAGCTGAACGCGATATAACATCTGGCCCGCAATTTGCGGGCCTGATTCTCTGGTGGTTCAGAAATGGCTCAGGCAGGCTGCCAGTGGCGGCTTGTCGCTGCAACTGATTTGGTGATCAATTTGTTCAATCATGTAAGGGTAAAACGGGTTGGAGGTAGCACGCATGATCGAGTCCAGCCCGACAATCAGCACGGCACTCTCTCCGCGTAGTGACAGCGTCCCAAAACTAATACCAAACTCATTCTTCTTAGCGGGTGCACTGCCATATAAACCATCCTCAGCAGGAAATGGAATGGCAACATGTGACAGCGAGTAGAGACCTGCCGGATAATCAATTGCCAGCGGTTTAATCTGTTCCTGAATCTCACCGGCAGGCACGCTTTTCGTTACCATTTCCAGCGACGTCGCTGAGGCATTAGTGATAACCGTTGAGGCATAACGGCGACGGGCAGCGGGCAAAAGCTGATTTACCGCGGTGTATGAGGAGTGACGAAATAGCGGACTGACGCTGACCGCCTGATTGATATCGAATAGCACCAGCTCACTGCCATTCTCCGGCAGGAAATTGTACAACGAGCGGATCACCGAGGATGTGCTGACAGTAGAATCCATAACCGACTGGAAAGTGAGTACCGGCGGGAAGGCAGACAGCTGTTTATTCCGTGCGTAAAGCTGGATCTCTTTCTGCAGCGCCTGCGTCAGCAAATAGGTCTGACGGGCAGCGTGAACCGGGAAAGAGTTATATTTAAAGGGATTAAACTCCGGCACGATGTTCAGCCACGCGGTTTTTGAAAACGCCGGAAATACAGCGGGCAGCCCGGCAATACCGGCAAAGCGGGCAAAACGCGTTACACCAATCATCGGCGATAACAGTATGAGCTGTTGCGGACGACGCAGTGTGTGATCATCCAGGCTGTCGAGCGCGTATTTTACCGCCAGCGCCCCACCGTTAGAGAAACCGACCAGATGCAGCGGCGTCTGCGTGCCTGCCAGACGGGTCGCTTCTCTCACTGCGAGACGTGTGGCGGCCATCCAGTCCTGCCAGTCTACATCCGTCAAACCGGCAGGCACCGTACCGTGACCCGGTAACCTTATCGCGACGACCGCATAACCCTGTTGATAATAAACGTCTGCCACATGACGCAGGCTATAGGGACTGTCGGTCAGACCATGTAACAGGACAACGGCACCGCGCGGGGTGCCTGTTGGTCGCAGGATATAAGAACGATTCCAGTCCTGCACGAAACGGCCAGGATAGATCATGCTGCCGGCGTAATATCGATTAAGTGGCGTTTTGTCTTCAGCTTCAAGTTTGTTGCTGACCTGCTGCTTCATCTCATTAAAAAGATGGTCTTCGGCATTGAGATAATCAGCATAAGTTGCGTTATCCAGCTGGCTCGCGGTCAGCTCATGGGGAATCCAGGTGTGCCAGCGCTTTAACTCCGGTCCGCGCTCGGCTTCATAAATGCGGATAATCAGAAGTAGCAGTAATACCAGCCCCGTCACTATCCCCAGCCGCCAGAGTCTGCGTTTAGCCGTTTTCCACTTCCGGTTCATACGTCCTTTCCTGAAAAATTAAAACACATAATGACACCACGCGAATAAAAAGCTGCGATTATAGCGGAGAGTGGGATGCGATCATTGTCAGTAGTCATGCTAGCTTAATCCGGATTTACAGAAAGACTTAGCGGAAAAATGCAGAGAGAGACGCTGGCGATTTCAGCCTGAAATCGCCAGCGCTGTATAAAAATAGAACAGAATATTTGCTGATTACAGTGAATGCTTTGGCGGCCTGGAGATGAAGGGAAGCGATTAGGGATGAATTAGCGGGGAATGGTAACGGCGTAAAACCGGATCCGACCGTCAGGCCGAATCCGTTGAGGGCTTATAACGCTTCAGCCTCTCTGCGCTTTTCACCGAACTTCTCTTTCATGTGGGACTCAATCTCTTCAAGGCTCTTGCCGCGCGTCTCGGGAACCATCGCCATCACAAAGAATAGCGACCCGACATTAATTGCAGCAAAGATAAAGAAGGTTGTGCTGCCTGCATATTCCATAACAGGTGGGAAACCAAATGCCACCACAGCATTAAATATCCACTGTAGTGAGACGGCACCACCGGTTAATACGCCACGCAGTTGCATCGGGAACAGCTCCGACATCATCAGCCAGTAAACCGGCGAGATGCACATCTGCATACAGAACAGGAACATCAGAATGCATGCCAGGGCGAGATAGCTCTGCATCACACTGGAGCTCATAAAGGTCAGCACGCTGCCCAGCATGATCTGTGCCGTGATGACCAGACATAAACCCGTAATCAGCATGGTGCGACGCGGGAAGCGACTAATGGCCCAGATACCGACAAACGTGGCCAGAACAGAAACCACGCCATTACCGATGGTGGCGGCGATTGAGGCACTGGTCCCCAGACCAGTCGACTTCAGAATGATCGGTGTGTAGTACATGAAGCCGTTGACGCCAGTAAACTGCGCGACAAAGCCCAGTCCTACACCAATAATCATCAGACGGATAACCCACTTCTCACGGATCAGTGTTTTCGCATCCGGCCCGCGTTCTGCCGCCCTCGCCTGCTTCTTCATCTGCGCCATCTCATGACGCACTTCGCGCGGCGTTTCACGCAGATACTTCAGAATCTTTTTCGCCTCTTTTAAGCGCCCTTCCGCCACCAGCCAGTGTGGGGACGCAGGAACGAAGAACGTGCCGATGAACAGCAGGAATCCCGGTACCATCGCAATCGCCAGCATGTAACGCCACAGATGTTCATCATGCAGCAGATAACTCAGAAGCGTACTGGCGACATAGGCAATAAGCTGTCCGGTCACGATCATCAGCTCATTGCGGCTTACCAGAGGTGCACGCAGGCGCGGTCCGGCAATCTCGGCAATAAACACCGGTACAGTTGAAGAGCCACCGCCGACAGCAATCCCCAGCAGGAAGCGCATCGCCACCATAATATTCACCGAGGGCGCCAGCGCCGTTCCCAGTGAACCCAGAACAAAAATGACTGCAAGGCTGCGTAACGTAATACGGCGGCCAAAACGATCAGAAAAGAAACCACTCAAGAAAGAACCGATGGCCGCGCCGAACACCAGCGAAGAAGCTACCAGGCCTTCAGTGAATGAATTCAGTCCCAGGCCGCCCTGACCGGGTGGTGAACTCATATAAGGTAACGCACCCGAAATAATCCCGGTGTCATAGCCAAAAGCCAGCGCGCCCATAGTGGCAACCAGCACCACGAGAAAAATGCGTTGGCGTACCGTATCCGCAGGCGCGTGATCGCCTGCTTCACCAGAGTCTGGTGTATTCGTACTCATAATATTCCTGCCATTAATAAGTTAAACATCCGTTTGATTACATTTCATACGGAATAGAAATGGAACATATTTACCGATTGGGCAACGAAGTGTAGACGGTATTTGAAAGTTAGCTTTAGCAATACGCCTTTCAGGGGGAGATAAATAATTAAAGAAAGAGACTGGAGTAACCGTGACCACCTGAACGTCTTTTCTGACTTCGAATCCCTGACGTACCGACTGGAATGCGCCACAGACTCGCCATGCTGTGAAGCAGTACAGGTCTGTGTTCACAGCTCTATTGAATGTGCTGACCATACCGTTTCTTGTTTGCTGAGTGCCGCTGCGCAGCTCATTCTCAGCTAACCATCCACTACTGAAGACGTGACGGTTGCCTGGTTCGCCGCTTAATCAGTGGTGAAGTCCTTAGCAACGAGCGAATCAAATCAACAATCCTGATTACTGATTACTGCTTGCTGACTGGGATAAGGTCGCGAGGTGAGCTCAAAGCAGGTAAAGGAATAGACATATTGGTGGGATATAGAAGTCAGATGTTTTTGAGATGCTGAGCATTAAAATCTATTCGCCACTTTAAAGCCTGCTTTATGAAATATCACAGGATGATAAAAAGTGCTGTGGTGCAACGCTGCACAACACTCTGTTTACTGATTGCAGTGGTCAGCGGGTTTATCTGCCGCCTGATTCTGATAGTGCGGGTAAACTGGCACTGATAAAGGGGATGGTTACGTTGAGAACGGCGTAATGCCAGATTCACTGTAAACAGCGATTGTTTATAGTTTTTGTTTTCATGCTGCTTAATGACATCTGCATAGGGTTTAGCTGGCGACGCTCAGTTAGTCTACACAACATAGTGAATCTGATGCTTACCGGGTTTCAGGTTGTGATTCAACACTGACGCGTTCAGTGCTCTAATCCATTCCTGATACCTTTACGCTGAGATCCATACCGTGAACATGCTATTGCTCAGAAAATAAGTTTGTTACGAGAAAAAAGTTATCCACTTTTTCTGTGGATAAGTGAGGGATATTTTATGAGTATCTTTTTTCATGCACTCTCCATGACCTCTCTGACCGTAATGTGAGATTCATAGAGGCGCTCATTTTTCCAGGCATGTGCAGTTTCAACAAAGAATAGCCATTAACCAAGTGGCGATTTCAGGCTGAAATTAACTGCAATTTACATTTAAAAACAATGATTTAATAGAACATTATACTGGCGGAGGCTTTTGCAGACAAAAGTTTCGCAGCGGGACCTACGCATTATCCTCAGGGAGCGAGTTATGGAGAAGTTAAATCTCAGGTTACTGGTTACTAATGAACCAGCAGAAAAATACGTGCTTGCATTAACACTATTTTTTCAGTGAAGGCTGACATCGATGCAAGTTGATTATTGTTATATCAGATTAAATTCGCTTTTGTTATTCATTGTCTTCCGGTCGGCTAACTCATAATTTTCAGCTCTGACTACATGACAACATAATATGGCGATTTCAGGCGCCAGCAAAACTGGGAAAACTCTATAAAACCAATAATAATCATAAGCTTAGACAAGAACCACCTTGCTCCGGGCTGGCGATTTCAGCCTGAAATTCATGATTCTGCATCCCCTTTAATTGCTCTCAGTCCCAATAAAAAAGCCAGCGTTAAGCGCTGGCTGATTGGTGTGAGGTTGATTCAACGGTTAAGGTATTTCTTGAGCGTTTCAGCGATGACTTTATCAAGCTCTTCCTGCAACTCTTTTGATTGCCGGTTAAATTCATAACTGAACATACGACCGCGTACCTTTTTACGGGCAAAGCGATCTTTATCAGCAAATGACCATAGCGCAGTGGCCTGCGTTTTGTCTTTTTCCGGTTCTTTCATCAGCGTCTGACTTCCCTGTCGAATCAAACGCAGAATGTGATTTTTAAGCTCATCCTCAGCCAGCCCGTCACGGGCGCAGACGACATCAATTTCTCGCGAGATCGATTTAATCAGGGCTTCTGTGCTTTGTCCGGACTCACTCAATTTGTCAGCAGCCTGAAGCAGTGCTTTGTAGTCGGGATAGGTAAGCTCAGCCTGATTAGGAAAGAGTGCAATTAAATCTGACGGCACACTGGCGGCCTGAAGCGCACGTGTGACTTTCGCTTGCGATAAGCCCTGGTTTTCTGCGATTTCTTTCTGCGACAGACCGCCATCTTTAAGCGTTAACAGTCGCATTCCCACTTCACGCAAATTGTGTTCGCGAGCAGTCTGAATATCCTGTGCCAGTCTGCGTGCTTCATCCGGTGTAATTGCAGCATCAGTAACCAGCACGTCCAGCCCGGTTTTACAGATAAGCGCGGCTGCACGTCTGCGAGAGCCATCCAGGATTTCTATGCGCTCATCACGCATTACGCCAATAGCCGGGAAAAACTGCTGCAGCTTGATGGTACGAATAATGTCGCGCAGTGAGTCAGGTGTCAGTCCTGTTTGATCGCGGCCATTCGTTTCCATCGTGACGAATGTCTTACTTTCAACATCACTTGCCGCAATACGTTCAAAACGAAACTGGGCGCGCTTGCCCGTTGCCAGTACAAATGTCTGGTTATGCTGGCTGTCATTCGTGTCATTTTCCAGTGGAGTCTGGCTGAAGGTTCTGCCAATCGTAATTCTTTTTGCGCTCATACAAACCTCAGTTCAGGCGAATAAATTCGATACGGTCGAAGACGGCTTTTGCAAAATCCTCTGCCGCGGAACGTGCATTCTTCAACGCTTCGCTGCTACCGACATAGGTTGACGGATTGGCTGAGATAACCGTATCAAACGATTCACCGCAACGTTCGAACCCATCCAGGCGGGGTAGGGCGGCATCGAGCATATCCCCGCCAAAAATCTCTTTTGCCAGGCTATGGCAGAGTTTGTGGTCAGCTTTATTAGAGAGCTTTGACATAAAGCCAATGTTGCCCTGCAGGCGACAGGTGGCGCCGGAGTCTTCGATAATCGCAATCAGTTCCGGCAAACGTGTCAGGTATTTTAATGTTGAATGGAAGTCAACCTGAGCGGGTGGCACCGGCGTCATCAGGAGATCTGAAGCGGCAATCGCATTTTTCAGGAAAGCATCAAGATGTGGGCCGCTGTCGATAAAGATGAAGTCATAATCTTTTTTAAGTTTTGCAATCACATTGTCGTACAGCACGGCATGGACGTTCTGTTCTGGCAGATGCTCAGCACAAAGCTGGTCCCAGCTTGAGGCGATGAAAGCATCATCAATCGAAGCAGGCAGCACATCCACGCCAGGGATGATCGACGGAACAATAAATTCATTAACCAGTTCATCACGGGAGACGTTTTGCAACATCGCCTGTGCGGCAGTGGCTTCTACCAGCCCAACGGAACGCTCGTGATTCAAAAACATGGTTGCCGATGACTGCGGGTCGAGGTCAATAACCAGAATGCGTAAATCTTCATATAAGAGATGAGGATGGGCACGAAGCGCATGGGCCAGTGAAACCGTAGAGACGGTTTTGGAAACGCCGCCCTTGAGATTACCCACAAAAATAGTGAAAGCATCACTATGACGATCCCGGTATTTCGGCACGCCACGATGATGGTAGATATCGATAATATTCTGAATCGACATGGCATATTTAACAGAAGAACCGGCAGCCCGTTTATCAAACTGATAACCGCTCTCTTCCATTTCATTCACCGCGTAATCGACGCTGGCACGGGTCAGTTTGGGCAACTTTGCTAACGCCGCTTTGGCATAGACCTGATAGTACGTATTTTCATGCAGTTCCTGCTTCTGCGCCTGAATCTGGTCGGTAAGGCTAAGAAGCATGCGTTCTGAACGCTGTGCAACTTTCATCACCTGTTTGTCATCGTTAGCCATGGTTGCTCCAAACATGTAGGATTTATGACTTTATACAGAAATCCTGCACGTGAGGCAATAAATTATCATCTCAACATGATATGCGTTTTTATGTGAGTACACGGATTTTGGTGAGCTTCATCACATTATTGATTCTGTATGAATAGCCTTTGCAGATAAAATTTGCAGAGCATTCACTGTAATCAGCAGATCATTCACTGTAGTGAGCAGATAAACAGGGAGTGGAATACGAAAACCTGATGCAAAACGAGAGCAGACGAGTTCAGGGTATCTCTCAATACTCACTAAGCGTTCACTGTAATCAGCAAATCCACGTCATATCAGATGATTTGTGAGTCAGTCATGAGCTGTATTTTAAAGAGATTAGTGGGTACGTAGCCAGTTGCGCCACCCACTATGCTGAGTTTTAACGTTGTCTGTATAAACGTTCACTGTAATCAGTAGCATTGCCCCGGTGTGAGTCTTACCAAAGAAAACGTTCACTGTAATCAGTAGGTGCGTCTGTCAGGTGTCAGCGTGAAAGAGTAGGGCGACATAAACGTTCACTGTAGTCAGCAATATCCGGCTATTTAAATGTGAGTGGGTCATAAAGCATTGGGACCAAATGAAAGGCCAGACATCGCCAAATTCCAGGCCAGAGTAGGTCGGTGGTGAAGAGGATAAGGGTTCGTCTGCGTTCACTGTAATCAGTAAATCCTGACTGAAGCGAACGACATTCACTATAGTCAGTAGACACAGGAAGGACTTCACAAACATTCACTGTAGTCAGTCGAGAGTGCGCGTTCTTACAGCGCCAACCGGTGCCCAGCCGTGACAAACAAACTATGACTTTCAACGTGTACGCTATGACTGACAAGCCTGGAGCAGGCGGTCCTCTGCTTTTGTACATCAATAAGGGCATGACTCTTGTGACGTAACATTCACTGTTATCAGTAGCCGACGCAACAACTCGTCTATTCTCTCAACAAAGATTCACTGTATTCAGTAGACCGTTCACTGTAATCAGCAGGACGTCGCTGCTCAATCATAGCAACCTGGACTGCCCTGAATGGGGCTTCAGGTATAAACGTTCACTGTAATCAGTAGACCAGATGGCAAACGGGATGGCAGCAATGCGCAGGAAAGAGGACGATGTCAGCCTGCATACATTCACTGTAATCAGTAACAGTGTCACGTTGATCAACAGCCTGGCCTGTCCGTCATCACTGACTGGGAGGCACGATCCCGCGATGAGCCTGAGTGGCACAACAGAGTACTAACATTCACTGTAATCAGTAGCGTTCACTGTAATCGGTAAAAGAGAGACGTGCCCTTAACCTGAATCCATACATTCACTGTAATCAGTAAACAGGGCAAAGACAGATACTCGCAAAGAAGTATGTAAGTACACACTCACTCTAAAAGCCTTATAAATAAACGAGTAGAGAGTTGCAGGTTAACATCGGGGCGCGGGTCATCACATAGCCTTTACTGATTACAGTGAACAATACTGATTACAGTGAATGCCTGAGGAGTACTGATTACAGTGAAGGGTGAAGTGATGGAAGCAATGTCATCCTGCTCAGAGGAAGTGACACTGCCACGCAGGAATGCTGATTACAGTGAACGTCAGGCGTTAATCTTCAAACTCGATCTCATCCAGCGAATCAATGCTCTCCAGATTACCGATACCATCAAGCTTAGGCGTGCGACTGTGAATAATGAAAAACACAGAGCGGCCGCGCTTCACTTCTGAATAATCCAGATAACCGATCTCTTTTAGCTGCTCCATCGCGCGCCTTACCACGTGGTTTTCTGCGTAGTGGTCTTTGAACCGAGGTTAAGACGCATGCGCAAACGTGCAAGGGAGATGGGTGCCGGATTGGTCGGCAGACTCTCCAGGAAGGTGTAGAGCGCCTGCGCAGACTCTTTACGCTTGAGGCGGGAGATGGCCCGGAGCTGAAGCAGTACTTTGTGGTCGAAATTATAAAGTTCGAACAGCTTAGGATCAGCCTGAATGCGGACGATATCTTTTTCACGGTCGTAATAAGCAGACTGCACCAGGTGGGTATGATACGCCTTGCCATTGCCTTCAAAGGAGAGGGTATTGGTCGCAATACGTCGTAGCGAGGCATCAAGGCGTTTTCGTAGCGCAGCAGAAGAGTTAGCAGAGGGAATGCCGCACATCTTCACAAAATCAATAAACGGCAGGGTGACCGTGTCGCCTTTGGTCGGATAACGCGAGAATGACTGAATAATACCTGCCCAGGTTTTGAAATCGTTATCCATATCCAGCCGCGCGCCGGTAATGGTAATCTTTTCGTAACCCTCCGCTTTCACCAGCGTCAGGTTCTTTAGCTCTTTCGTCGCATCTGTTGAGGCCATCGCCCCGGATTTCCCGCGAGCGGTCGATTTCAGCGTTGGCACAAAGAGCCCGAGACGCATTAATGCGACGGGCTGAACGGTATTATTCTTGTTGGGATGAAGCTGGATAACTTCACCACTGTTTTTTGTCACAGACAGAAAAGGTTCTAGTAACGCTTTGTTTTCGTTGTCTTTATCTGCCATGGCGTAAGATCTTCATTCTGTGGATGAAAGGGATCGTTTTCTGACTACAGTGAACATTAGCACTGTTTACAGTGAACATTCTACCTGGTACAGTGAATAAAGTACTGATTACAGTGAACACTTTACTGATTATAGTGAACACGATCACCCTTTTAGCCCTTGGTGG